>NZ_CP162516.1:0-1838 GCF_040937955.1 Pseudoalteromonas sp. SD03 | reverse complement strand
TGTCTTCTCTCGTGACTTTACAGAGTTGAGAAGATGAGGTTTTTCGGTTTGCGCCTTGGTCGGTGGCAATCTGGAGAACCAACTGAAGGGGATGTGTTCGAGCACTCCCCTTTGTCCTTCCTAGAGCCTAAATTTAAAATGGCGTCTTTAAAAAATAAAACCTCAAATTCGGTTTAACCTACCCCCTCGGGTAGAGTGTTAAAGTTAATGCAAAAACCCTTTAATAGCAAGGCTTTGAAAGGTGTTTTATATGTGTTTTTAATCTGCGCGTTGTTTCTATAGTATCAAGTAAAGGATTTTGCTCCGCAAAAAGAGCGAAAAACCGCACCTCGTGCACAAAAGGAACGGTGAAAAATAACCACAGATAAGTGTAATTATCAGCATCTATTTTGTTTATCAGGGGCGCATGCTGCGCGGGTTCGTTTCTCCAAACGTAAATGGTTTACTGTTTCGGCCAGCTAGCTACAGGTTTTTATATCAATTTTGTGTGTGGCCTTACGTAAGACAAGTCTTACAAGAATTCAGAGTAGATAATCAATCCTCCGCATATTCCGCGGCAAGCGCTGGAGTTATGCGGGGGATTGATTAGTGCTAAAGGAATAAACTAGATGGTAAGTTGCTTAATCAGATTTTTACATTGTTGAATTTCTAATTTGCAAGAATCTAAGTTATCAGAATCTAATAAATTAGAATATGAGTTATTAGAATCTAAGACATGATTTAATGCTTTTAAGCGAGAATCAAGCGAGTCTTTAATAATAGATATTTGATAAGAGTTCAGGGTAACTGTTAGTTTCATATTTAAGTCCGATCACATGTTTTATGTATTTATGTATTCATGTATTCATGAGTAAATATAGTCATGAAATATATTGCTTTAAACCTATATTCCATTTGTACATCTGGAGAACGACAGCATCTACCTGATCCGATTCACCGAAAACATTAACCAAGTCAACAGAGTCTGAATCAACATCATCAAACTTTAATTTCTGATAATGCTCTTTCATACGGCCACCAAAAGCTATAAGGCGTTTAAATTTGAGTATCTCTGCAAGTTCACCAACAACAGTGGGATCAGCTACATAACGGTCTTTAGAGAGCTTCTTAATGTAATCTGAGGGCTTTGTGGCGTATTTGCCAACCTCAGCAGCTGCGGCCTCAATAGTGGAGCCTGAGCGCTTAGGGTTAGGTTTAATGCGCCTAACATCAACCTGAGTAATATAATCATTCTTCATGGCCAACTGCCAAAGCTCAAGCCAGCGAGAATGATTTATATAATTTTGGCCCTTGAAGTACTTTGCAGGAACAGCGAGTAAAACATGAAAGTGAGGGTGGTAAGTGTTAGTTTTTTTGTTATGAGTAATCTCTAAAGCTTTAAACCAGCCCCAAATAGATTTTTTAAATTCAGCCCTCCTGGACAAACTAGCCCAGGCTTTATTCATTTTCTTTATTTCGTCAGATAAATCGGCAGCAGAAACATTAGGAACGGTTAAGGTTAAAAGTAAATATTGAGTGCTTTTATACTCAGATTGGAGAGATAAACAAACATCTTTAACTTGGTGAAAAACAACAAGGGAACGTCTTTTTTGGCAAGCTGGGCACATTCGGTCTTTACAAAAATAAGCTTTGATAAGTCTTTTTTCCCCTGAGTTTGAAACCCCAAAAGCGAGAAGAGAACCACAATCTAAAATACGCTCGGAGCGAACTTCATCAGTGTAATTCATCGCGTGGGAAACAGCGGTACTTTTGAGCTTAAAAGTTCGCCAGTCGGTGGTATCTTGCAAAATTTCACCCGAATCGTGGATTACGGGCAAGTCTTCATATATAATTTTCAT
>NZ_CP162515.1:0-792768 GCF_040937955.1 Pseudoalteromonas sp. SD03 | reverse complement strand
AATGCGCTATCCTTTTGTAATAGCTATTCCTTGAACATTAGGGTCTATTGACCTTTCAAGGTTGAATTTGCAGCAGTCTGTTTGGTATTTAGGCAAGGCAGAGCCTATGTAGTGTGGTTATTCCCCATAAATAGGTGATAACGCAGCATCAATGCCAAACAGGCGCAGCCCTTCGGGTTCTGCCTAGGGGCGATTTACTCTTTGTTGCTCGGTTTTGACTTAGCCCACTAGGTTGCAAACCTCGCGCCGCGATTAAACCGCCCCTAGTTTGAACAAATTTTAATCCGCAAAGGTCAACAGACCCTAGTTAAAGAATACCTAAGGGAGGGAGTAAATGCTATTCGCAAGGTGTAATTTAAAGTGAATTTATGGTTTTAACATACTGAGTGCGCCACAAAATGGCGCACACAGTAACAGGCGGTTTTACTTATGACGCCCTTGTAGGCAAGCAACTGCATCGGTGAGCTCTAAGCCTTGACGCTGTAGTAACACAATTAAGTGATACAACAAGTCAGCCGATTCGTTAGTAAGCTCATTGTTGTCGTGTTTCATTGCCGCAAGCGCCACTTCAACGCCTTCTTCACCTACTTTTTGGCAGCTGCGGCTTAAGTCTTCAGCAAATAAAGATGCGGTGTAGCTTTTAGCTGGATCGTCGTTTTTACGTGCAACAATCACATCTTCAAGTTGCGCTAAAAAGCTTAAGCTTGGTTTTGCAGCATCGCCAAAACAGCTTTGCGTGCCTAAATGGCACGTTGGCCCTTCTGGATTTGCCAATACTAAAATTGAATCGTAGTCGCAATCTGTATGCACAGAGACCACGTTTAAGTAGTTTTCTGATGACTCGCCTTTGGTCCATAAACGCGATTTAGAACGCGAATAAAAAGTCACCTTATTACTTTCAAGCGTGACAGCAAGTGCTTCGCTATTCATAAACCCTTGCATTAAAATAACGCCAGAGCGTGCATCTTGAACAATGGCAGGGATCATCTCGCTTTTTGCGAAATCAACTTGAGTTAGGTTTTCTTGCGTTACTAGCATAATCTGGCTGCCACTTGGTTATCTATTAAAAATTGTTTTAGTTCGCCAATGTTAATCACGTTTTTATGAAAAACGCTGGCTGCGAGTGCACCATCTACTTTGCTTTGTTTAAATACATCAACAAAATCTTGCATTGTGCCTGCGCCCCCTGAGGCGATTAAAGGAATGTCGCATAGCTCGCGTATTTTGCTTAGTTGCTCGTTGTCGTAACCATTACGAACGCCATCTTGGTTCATACAGTTTAAAACAATTTCGCCAGCGCCTAAGTCTTGTACCCGCTGAACCCACTCTTGGGTTTTATAACGAGTACGGCTTGAGGCATTAGGATCGCCTGTAAGCTGATACACTAAGTATTCACCGGTTGTTTCATCGTAAAAGCTATCAATACCGACAACCACACACTGCTTGCCAAACTCATCGTGTAACTCTTTTATAAGCTCAGGACGGGCAATGGCAGGGCTATTAATACTGATTTTGTCAGCGCCGCGTTCAAGTACACGCGCTGCATCGGCTACCGATTTAATGCCACCCGCTACACAAAATGGAATATCGATATGGCGGGCAATATTTTCTACCCAATTTACATCGAGTAATCGTTTTTCAACGCTTGCACTGATCTCGTAAAATACCAGTTCGTCGGCACCGGCTTCACTGTAGGCTTTAGCAAGTGTTAAAACATCGCCGACTACCTCATGGCCCTTAAATTTAACGCCTTTAACGACTTGGCCGTCTTTTACGTCTAAACAAGGAATTATGCGTTTTGATAACATGCGCTTACCTCGTTTTTAAAATTCTGGATTGTAATATGGTTATTATTACGTTTGTTATTGGTATAACTCATTAGAAAACACATAGACTGCACTTGATATGTTATATTTTTAATAAAAATGAATAGTTAATTTAATGAATGAATCTAAATGCATTACTATGCAATGAATTCTTGGCTCCACTATATAATAAAACTTGCGCTATGTTAATGGTAAAAGCTAGAACTAAAAGTGATAATTCATTCCGGAAAAACGCGCAATCTTGAAACCGTATACTAAATTCATAAAATACTAAAAATTAGCGTGTTTCTTTAGAAAACCGATAGCAGTTTCGACCGGAATTTTTAGCCTCGTAAAGTGCTTGGTCTGCGTGTGTTTTTACTTCTAAGCTAGTATGAGCTTGTCCGTTTGTGATGGTAATTCCTATACTTATTCCGAGCGTGCGTTTTTGGTCAAATAAAACAAATGGTTTGCTAATATTTGTAATGATTCTTTGTGCTATCTCAGAGATCACGTCTTTATCATTTAACTGTGGCAAAATTGCTGCAAATTCATCTCCACCTATTCGAGCAATAATATCGTGCTTACGTAAACAGCTTTTTATGCGCGTTGCAACTTCTTTAAGTGCTTCATCGCCTGCACCATGGCCTAACTCATCATTTATTGGCTTGAAGTAATCTAAATCTAAATACATGAGGACTAATGGTGACTCATTGAACTGGGCTTTATTTAGTTCTTTATCAAGCTTATCTAAAAATATCCTACGGTTATAAAGTCCTGTTAAGCTATCTACAAACGCATAACTTTCTACTTTGGCCTCGTATTCTCGTCTGGCGATAGTGTGATTAGCAAAGGTGTAAATAACAAATATCATTAATAACATTACACCTAGATAGAGCAAAACAATCAATTTTTTTAAACTACTAAATTCGTTTTCAATCAGTGATAGAGGGACCTTATTTACTAACTTCCATTTGGGCCATTTCCCGTTGCTATTTCTCTGATTATCAAGTGTTGGTACTTGATCTAGTAAGGTCATGTGTTCAAAAATATAAATGTTGTTATCCTTTTCAATGATCCCATTTGTTTTAGTTTCCATCGCTTGCCATATATCTGGATGGATATCTTGAAAACGTTGCTGGGGTTTATTGGCAAACATAAAAGCCCATTGTTTTTGTACATCACCAAATAACCAGTAACTTTCTTCATTAAAGAGCATAATGTCACCTAGTGAGCTTTTAGAAATATTTTCTAATTGACTAAGTAAATGCACACCTCCGAGATTTATTATAAGTAAGCCAATCTTTTCATTGTTTTTGTCAACTAGCACTGAGCCTAAACGGATCATTGGTTTTAATGGCCTTTCAATTTGACCATTTTCAATATTTAAATCTAATGGAGATATAAAAATATCATCAGGGCTGAGCTTTATCCCGCGTTTATAGTAGTATCGATCGCTTTTATCTTGAAGCTTGTCTGGAGGTACGATAACGGTACTGTTATTTTCTCTTTGCACCCTTATTAACTCTTGGCCTTTTAAGCTAAGAATTCTTATTTGGGTGTAATAATTTTTTATGGTGATAAAATTAAAATAGTCCTGTTCTAATAGTGTTTTGTTTTCATTACTAAAAAAACGCTGTTCCTTAAAGTGGTGATTATTTTTAAGAATTAACAGATCACGAGATGCATGATTAAGTTGTTGTAAAAACGAATATTTAGCTTGTTTTAACTCATTTTTCTCTTTTTGAATAACAGAACCTATACGCGTTTGTATTTGGTTTTCGTAAAACATATACAAGGCAATATATAAAATAATTGCAGAGCAAAAATAGGTCAGTAGGCTAGTAAATATGGTTGTGTTTAGCTTTTGCGAATTTTGCTCTTGTAAGGGCAAGAAGGCAGGTTTAATAATGGAAAAGTAAATTATAGGCACACTCAGACTACTGAGTATTAAGCTATCAATTGCTATGACTTGCCATTGCTGTAAAACAAATTCGTCAAAATTAAAGGCAAACATAACTAAAGCCTCAATCGTAAAAACGATCATAGCTATTTTAAATGTTAGGAATTCGGTTCTCGATTGTTGGTTTTTTACAAAGTCACTATCATTAAATAAGTAGTGAATAGTAATAATAGCAATGAATGAGATAAGGCTGGCATCTAATATTACAGAAAACCAGATGCCTGTATATTTCGTAACAAATGATGCCAATAACATCATAATAATGGCTTCACTTAACGCCAGTGATATAAATAGAATAAGTAAGCGTTGTAATGGCATATAAAGTTTCCGAGCCAATTATTATTGAATAACAAAAGCGACTAAATTTAATATAGGGCGGACAGTAGAATTGTTATCGTTAATTTAAAAATACTGCTGTTTGATATTAATATAATAATTAGAAAGTGCGTTTATTGCCATTATGGTTGTGCGTTTATTCTGTAATTTTTGACTAAAGTAGGGTGAATCTTGATCAAAGTGTTCATAACATTTGACCAAGATTCAGTGTGATCAACAATTAACTATGTATATGTTCATCTGTTTTTACGTTCATAAATATCGCGTAGAGTACGGGGATCACAATTAAAGTCAGTAGGGTGGCAAACAGTAACCCAAACACCAGTACCACTGACATCGATTGGAAAAACGCATCAAAGTATAGTGGTATTACCCCTAGTACGGTGGTGAGTGTGCCCATCATTACTGGTCTTACCCGACTATTTGCCGAATCGATAATGGCCTCATAGCGTGGTTTTCCTTGGCGTATTTCCATATCCATCTGATCCACTAATACAATGGCATTTTTAATCAATAAACCAGAGAGCGACAGTAATCCTAATATACCCATAAACTCTAATGGGATTTGCGTAGTAACCAGCCCAAAAACAACACCAATTAAGGCTAATGGCACCACAAGCCAAATAATAATAGGTTGTTTTAATGCGTTAAATAACACAATAACAATGAGTACCATGGCTAAAAAACCCAGTGGAATAGTTGAGGCCAGCATTTCGTTAGACTCTTTCGATTGACCATATTCGCCATCCCATTCTAGGCGGTAGCCTTGTGGTAGTTCAATGGCTTCTATTTTTGGTTTTACTCTATTAAATAACTCAGAAGCAAGCTCCCCTGGCAGTGGATCGGCTTGGGCTTTTATGGTCCATTCACGGTCTTCACGTTTTAATATGCCGTCGCGCCATACGGTTTTAAAGCCATTGGTGACTTGAGCAAGAGGCAGTGTTTCACCGGTGATATTGCTTTGCACTTGAATGTTACCAATGTCGTTTATGTCTACGCGTTCTTTTTGTGGCGCTCTGACGATAATAGGAATGAGCTCTTCGCCTTCACGATACTGCCCAACCACTTGCCCTGAAAAGTTTTGTTGCAGTGCTTCAGCAACAGCTTTGCGCGTTACACCTGCGCGCTGTGCATTAATGGCTGAGTACTGTGGTTCAATAACACTAATGCGTTGTCGCCAGGTGTCTTTAATTGATAACGCACCGCCATCATCAATTAATATGGCTTTTGCTTTTGCTGCCAGCTCTCTTAATACACTCGGATCGGGGCCTTTAAATGTGGCTTCTATTTTAGAGCCACCACCTGGGCCCATTACAAAGCGCCATACTTTGCCTTGCGCATCCACAAAGTTATTATCGATGTAGTTTTGTACCCTAGGTAAGAGTTGATCTAGTTTTTTATAGTCATCGACTTTAGCTAAAATTTGCCCGTAAGAACTGTTGGGTGATTCGCTGCCATAAATAAGCATGTAACGTAATCCGCCACCGCCAATAAGCGTTTGTATGCCTTCAACGCCGTTTTGTTGTTTTACAAACGCTTCCAGTTTGAGCATGTCTTTTTTGGTTTTTTCAATATCGGTGCCTTGTGGTAACCAAAAATCAACCACCATTTGCGGCGTGGTGGAAGCTGGGAAAAACCCTGATTTTACAAATTGAAAACCCCACATAGACACACTAAACATGGCAACCACAACAGTAACCGTTAACCAGCGATGATGAAGTGCTGACACTACAACCGATTGATACAGTGCCATGAGCTTATTAGGTTTTGCTGAACCGGAGGTATCGCCATCTTGTTCTTTAAACAAGCAATAACAAAACAGGGGAGTTAGGGTAATGGCAAATAACCAGCTGTATAACAAAGAGATTAAAATAACCCAAAATAAATGGCCGGTAAATTCAGCGGTATCGCCCGGTGCGAGGCCAATAGGTGCAAAGGCAACAATGCCGACTAATGTACCGCCAAGTAGTGGCCATTTAGTTTGTTTTACAACTTCACTGGCAATGTCTAACTTTTTACGCCCTTGTTGTGTGCCTACCAAAATTCCTTCTGTCACCACAATCGCATTATCAACCATCATACCGAGGGCAATAATAAGCGCACCTAAGGAAATACGGTGCATGGGTATACCGCTAAAGTCCATGGTAGCAAGTGTCGCAAAAATAGTTAGCAGTAATACGGCGCCAATAATAATCCCAGAGCGCAACCCCATAAATAGCAGTAGCGTGACCATGACAATCACCAGCGCGACTAATACATTAACCACAAAGTTATCGACTGAGTCTTGTACCACTTTTCCTTGGTGGTAAAACTCATGCACGCTGATGCCAAGCGGTCTGAGGTTTTCAGTTTGCTTTACTTTATCATCAACGCGGTCAAACACTTTTACCACATTAGCGCCTAATACACTGGCAACCCCCAGGGATATGGCAGGCTTAGAGTTGTAGCGCACTAACTTGGTTGCTGGGCTTTGAAAACCGCGGTATACATTGGCAATATCTTTTAGGTAAATTGTTTTACCTTTAGCGCTGGCACTTACCAGTAGGTTTTTAATGGTATCAACGGAGTTTAATTCGCCGGTGGGATCAATAAAAATACGTTGATCGCCAATTTGGGTATTACCTGCACTCAATACGGCGTTTTGTTCATCCAAAATACCGTAAATGTTATTGATAGATACACCTAAAGAGGCTAACTCTTCTCGAGCAATTTCTACAAATATTCCCTCTTGTTGTACGCCCGTCATGGCAACTTTCGCTACACCGTCTACTTGTAAAATGTCACTTTGTAGCGTTTTAGCATAGGCATGCAGTTCATCGGGGGAGTAACCTTCGGCAGTAATTAAATAACTTAAGCCATATACATCGCCATAATCATCAAACACTTTGGGGGTCCCTGTACCAGGAGGAAGTGTTGGGCGAGTATCGTTAATTTTGTTTCTGAGTTTAGTCCAAATAACTTGTAGCTCAGATTTGGTTGGCGAAAATTCTGATTTAATTTCTACTTTAATTTCAGATAAGCCCGTTGATGAGGTCGACGATATAGTATCGACTTCTTGTAACTCTTGAATGGCACGCTCAAGCGGCTCGGTCACTTCTTTAGCAACCTCAAGCGGGCTCGCGCCTGAATAAGAAACAAATACTTGCGCGGTGCGAATTATAAATTCGGGATCTTCAAACCGAGCCATGTTTTTGTATGACGAAAAACCAAAGCCAAGCGTTAAAATGATGAGTATAGTGCTAATTAATTTATTATTTATTGTCCACTTTGCTAAATCCATGACTGCGCTCCTATGCTTTAGTCCAAGGACGTACTTTCATACCCTCAGTCACATAGTTTGCACCTGCACCTACAATCACATCACCTGCTTTTAAGCCCTCAGTAATAATCAGTTGTTCGCCAATACCTTGCTCAATAGCAACGAGTGTTTTTGATACTTGCATTGTTTGTTGGTCAACAGTCCATACGAAATGCTGGCCGTTTTCTTCAAAAATAGCAAAGGTAGGGACAGCCAGTCGTGTTGCGTTTGAACTTGTTTGACGTTCTATTTTTAGGCTGGCATTCATGCCAGGTAATATATTAAGGTTATTGGGTACAGCAAACGAAAAGCGTACTTCATAGGTTTGACTGGCTGAGTCGGCTTCTAAATTCGCACGTCTAAATGTGGCAGGGATAGGCGCAGCCGATACATCTTGTAAAATAACAGTCGCTACATTGTTTTGTTTAGAATCTACCGTGGCCACAATAGACGCGGGAATATTTACAACCGCTTCCATTTCACCTTTACCAAATAGGGTAACTACATGTTGCCCAGCACTGATGTTTTCAAGCTGCTTTACTGGAACTTCTGCAACAATGGCATCGTAAGGCGCTATGATTTTACTGTCAGATAATGCCTTTTGCGCTGAGTCATATTGTGATTCGGCCACTTCTTTTTTAGATTTTAGTTGCTCTATATCTCGCTGTGAAATAACACCGTCTTTTGCAAGCTTTAAACCACGTTGATAATCATTGTTGGCCGTTTCAAACTGTATTTTGCTCGACTTAACCTCATTAACAAAGTTTCGTTGCTCTAATGCGGCTATTACGTCTCCTTTTTTTACGTTTTGCGCAGCAATAACGTTGAGCTTTTCAAGTTTACCACTGACCTGAAAGGCCAGTTTTGAGCTGTTTATTGTATCTATAGTGGCAGGATAGGTGAGTGTTTTTGATTGAGAGCCATCATCAATGGTTATTAACTTAACAGGGCGTGGCTTGTTTTGCTTTTGAGTGCTGACTTCGCTATCTGAACAACCGGCTAACAACAGTAGCGCAATACTAATAAAATTAAATTTAGTAAAACATGGTTTATTGATCATCTTGCTTACCTTAAATAAAAAGTGCGGTGTTAATCGTTGGCATTTTTGTGTGGTTCAAAATTATAAAATGCGTAAATGTGTTTATTTTCGAATTTACCTGTACTGCTGTTTATTAAGCTATAACTACTTACTACTTGAAAAAAGCAGTAGATAACGAGTGAGTAATAAATAATATTTTAATTTCAACAGTTTATTATTGCTGTACGGTTTTGTTTTAATTTGTGTGATTTTGTAGAACGTAATAAATCAGTACCCTAATGCTTGCTTTGTATCAACATTAGTATAATTAACAATCGGCTTTTTTAAAGCGCAGCTCATAAAGATTATATTTTTGGAATTTAAAATACTTAAAGTGCGGTTTTTATTAATTAAATTGAAATATTAATTGCTTGGGGTCGGTCTTGTGAGTGTCGTGTCGGTATAACTAAATAAAAGCTATCCGATCTAAAGCATATCTCAGTAATGGTTAGCCATTAATTTAAAGACGTAATTAAAACTATGAAAAATTCCAAACATAATCATCATGAAAATAATCATACGAGGTCTAATCCTACCATGAGTAAAAAAATCACCTTAATTGCAATAATCACTTTATTTGCACTGACGATTTTATATTTTACCGGCGCTTTTAACAGCGATGCGGTTACTGCGCAGCGTTTTGTTAATTTACAACAAGGTGATCAAGCCCATGCGGGTTTTCGTCGAGCCCATGCAAAAGGTATTTGTTTAGCGGGGTCGTTTGAGTCTACCGGTGAGCTTGCTAAATATTCGCAAGCAAAGGTATTTGATTTAGGGGCCACTCCTTTTGTTGGCCGTTTTTCTATTGCGGGCAATAACCCAACCGCGCCTGATTTAAAAGCACCGGTGCGCAGTTTAGCGTTTTCTATAACTACCGATGATAACCAAGAATGGCGCGTAGCAATGAACACGCCTCCAGTTATGGCTGTAGCGACGCCAGATGCGTTCTTTAAACAGTTACAAGCGCTATCCCCTGATCCGGTAACTAAAAAACGCAGTCCTGAAAAAATTAAAGCCTTTTTTGCCGCACACCCTGAAAGTGCCGCATTTAATAACTGGAAAGCAAGTTATAAACCAACCAGCAGTTTTGCCACTGAGCAATACCACAGTATTAATGCCTTTTATTTGGTTGATGAAAATAATAAAAAGCACGCCGTACGTTGGATAGCTAAACCACAATTAAGTGATGAAAACATTCAACCACTTAATAATGATTCAGCCGATGCATTGCAGCTACAACTTAAAGATCAAGTTGCTCAAGCCCCCGTTAAATTCGACATGCTGTTTAGCTTTGCAACCGAAGAGGATGATGAAAATAACCCAACTGTTTTATGGCCTCAATCACGTAAAACCATAAATGCCGGTACGTTAGTTATCTCAAGGCTTCAGGCGCAAGAAGGAGGCGTGTGTGCTGATATGAACTTTGATCCCTTGGTACTTCCTACAGGGATAGAGCCAAGCGCCGATCCTATATTACGTGCCCGTGGCGCGGCTTATGCTGAGTCATTTCGTCGTCGTGCTAAAGAAGTACTTTTAAATAATTAATAACAGGAAATATCGAATGAAAACAATTAATAAATACTCAGCGTCGAGTATGCTTATTCACTGGGCGATGGCGTTAATCATACTTTCTATGTTATTTCTTGGTTTGTCGATGGTACAAAGTTTAGCGGTTTGGCAAGTAGAGGCCATTGCGCTGCATAAGTCATTTGGTATTTTAGCGTTAGTGTTAGTTGCTATTAGATTAATCAATAAAGTCGTCACCACCAGTCCTGCATTACCACCGAGTGTGCCTAAGGCTCAAGCACTAGCCGCGCATTTAACCCAAGTGGGTTTATATGCATCTATGATTTTAATGCCGATTTCTGGTTGGTTAATGCAAAGCGCTGATGGCCGTCATGTGAGCTTTTTTGGTTTATTTACTTTGCCCAGCTTAGTTAGTAAAGATATTGAAACGTATGCTTTTTTCCGTGAAGCACATGGTTTAATTGCTTATGCATTTTTATTGTTTATCTTTATGCATGTTAGTGCCGCGCTTTATCATGGTTTAATAAAGCAAGATGGCGTATTAGGCTCTATGTTACCTGGTAAGCATAAATAAACTAATAGTTTTATACAAAAAAGGCACAGATGCGCTCGCACCTGTGCCTTTTTTAGAGCTATATTTTTAGCTTAATTTAAGCGCGTCTTCTACGCTGAAAGCACCATCTAATAAAGACTTACCTAAAATCACGCCGCCAACACCAAGTTCATTTAGCTTTTTAATATCATCCAACGAACTTACCCCACCCGACGCTTGTACTTTAATATCTGCATTATGATTAATTAAATCTTCATAAAGCGCAAAAGAGGGGCCGGTCATGGTGCCGTCCTTACTGATGTCCGTACATAAAAAATCAATAATGCCCAGCTCTACATAAAAATCAATAAGTTCAAATAGCCCAAACTCAGATTCATTTAACCAACCATGGGTTGCTGGCGCCCAGCCGGACTCTGTTTTATTAACATCAAGGGCAATCACAAAGTGCTCAGCGCCAAATTGTTCAATCCAAGCTTTAACCTGTTCACGCTTTTCAACTGCCATTGAACCAATAACCACTTGATTTGCACCGGCTTTTAACCAATCGCTCACATCTTGCTCTGAACGAATACCCCCACCCACTTGGTAGGGAACATCCAGTGCTTTTGTGGCTGCTTGAATATGTTGCCATTGTTTTTTACTGGGATCGCGTGCGCCTTCTAAATCAACAAGGTGCAGTTTACCCGCGCCGCTATCGGCGTATTCTTTTAGGCGAGCGCCAAGTTCAAAGGGGTAAAACTGTGCGGTATCATATTTACCTTGATACAAACGTACAATTTGATTTTGTAATACGTCTAATGCTGGAATAATCACTGTGTATCTCTTTTATTATTTATTAACAGTCGCTTATAACTGCCAATCTAGAAAGTTTTGTAATAAACGGGTGCCTACTTTAGCACTTCGCTCTGGGTGAAATTGCATACCGGCATAATTATCTTTAGCGACAATGGCTGAAAAAGTTTGCCCGTATTCACTACTGACTAAAGTGGCATCGTTAACGGTGTGCGCAAAGCTGTGCACATAATAAACCTGATCGTCTTTATGCAGCCCTTTAGTTAGTGGGTGCGCTTGTTGGATAGATAAGTTATTCCACCCCATATGCGGTGACGTTAAACTACCTACATCCAGTGCTTTTACTTGGCCTGGTATTTTACCTAAGCATTGCACGTTACCTTCTTCGGTGCTTTCGCACAGCAGTTGCATCCCCAAGCAAATTCCCATTAGCGGGCGCTGATATTCGTTAATGGCTTGCTGCCAACCATTATCGACTAGGCGCTTCATAGCCACAGATGCATGGCCAACACCAGGTAAAATAGCGCGCTCATAGCCCGCTAATTGTTCTGGCGAGGTAATAACCGTAGGGGTTTTACCTAAACGCTCAAATGCAAAGCGTACCGAGTTGATATTGGCACAACCGGTATTAATTATCGCTATCATAAACACCCCTTAGAGCTGGCTGTTTGTTGACTAGTATCTTGTGCAATTGCCATACGCAGTGCCCGTGAAAACGCTTTAAATAAGCCCTCTACTTGGTGATGACAGTTACCGTCACTTACCGACAAAATAAGGCTAATTGCAGCGTTATCACTTAAGCTTTTGAAAAAATGCTCTACCATTTGTACGTCTAAATCACCGGCTTTTTCACGGCTAAAGTTAGCGTTTAACACAAATGAAGCACGTCCAGATAAGTCAATTTGCGCTTCGGCTTTACATTCATCCATAGGCAATGCAAAACCATAACGCGCTATTTGTGATTTTGTGCCCAGCGCTTGTTTAAGAGCAACCCCTAAGGCAATACCAATGTCTTCAACAAGGTGATGCTCGTCTATGTGTAAATCGCCTTTGGCTTTAATGTTTAAGCCAATGTTTGCGTGGGTGCGTATTTGATCCAGCATGTGATCAAAAAAGCCAAGGCCGGTGTCTATGCTACCGTTTTTAGTCTGATCAAGATTAACCGCTACATCAATTTGTGTTTCTTTGGTGTTGCGTGTAACACGACCTTCACGGTTGGCTGTGGTCAGCTTAGTAACAATAGCAGGCCAGCTACCATCGTATAAAATACCTTCACAACATAAGTTTTGCGCAAGGCCAATATCTGTTTGGCGGTCGCCAATTACAAAAGAGCGCGCTAAATCTACGTTTCCAGAGCGCATAAGCTCGGTCAGTAAGCCTGTTTTTGGCTTACGGCAATCGCAGTTTTGTTCATCAAAGTGTGGGCAAATGAGTACATCTTCAAAGTTAATCCCTTGGCTGTTGAGTATGTCCATCATTTTGTCTTGGGCTATGTCAAAATCCGCAGTAGGGAAACTGTCAGTGCCTAAACCATCTTGATTAGATACCATCACTAAGCGATAGCCTGCTGCTTGCAGTTGCAATAATGCCGGAATAACACCAGGTAAAAAAGCCAACTTTTCAAGGCTATCTACCTGTTTGTCGGTGATTGGCTCTTCAATAATGGTGCCGTCACGGTCTATAAATAAATAGGGATTACTCATGATACTTCCTGTTGTGATAGGGCTGTTGGGGTGGTTAAACCATCGAGCCAAATTTTTACTTGTTCTAATTCTTGTTCGCTACCAATTGAAATGCGTAGCCAGTCGTCTTCACCGTATAAGGTAAATGCCCTCATGACTAAGCCTTGTTCAAGGGCAACTTTAAAGCTGTTTTTATCGGCCAATTTTAAGGTAACAAAGTTGCCTTCACCAGTGAGAATTTTTAATACAGCAGGGGAGGCGTTTAACCACTCTATTAGCTTTAATTTTAAGCTGTTTAAAATGCTCACTTGGCGACGCATAGAGGTAATGGCATCAGGGGCAATGGCTTGCGCTGCAATACTCGCTATCACGCTCGATACCGGATACGGTGCAATGACTTTACGAATGGGCGCAAGTACAATGGCTTGAGCGAGGGTAAACCCGGTTCGCAGGCCTGCCAACGCAAACGCTTTTGACAGTGTACGTAGCACTACAATATTACTAAACTCGTTTATAAGTTGTGTTGCACTTTGCTCTGGGCAAAACTCAATATAGGCTTCATCAACAATCACCAATGCTTTACCTGCAAGCGCAGTGGCAATGGCTTTTACTTTATCTAGCGGCGTTAAACTACCTGTTGGGTTATTTGGATTACAAATAAACACCAGTTTTGAGCTACCGACCGCAGTGACAATATCATCAACATTGGCTGTTAATAATAACTCTTGAGTAAGCGCGTTAATAGCCACATTGTGCGTATCAGCAGTGACTTTATACATACCGTAGCTAGGCAAAAACAGCGCAATACTATCTTTAGCTGGCTGGCAATACGTGCGTACTAAAAGCTCAATGCCTTCATCTGCACCTCGCGTCATAAGGACATTGTCGCTTTTAAGCTCGGTGTAAGCTGCATAGCGATCAATAACCAATTGTGGCTGAGGGTCGGGGTAGCGATTTAAATCTTCAATACTCAGCTCAAGGTTTTTAGCATATGGGCTTTCGTTGGCATTGAGCCACGTTGTGCCTGTTAACTTTTCACTTTTAGCCGAGCTGTAAGCAGCAAGCGCTTTAATATTATCGGGTAATAAGCTGGTTGCTTGGGCGCTCTCATTGCTCATTGTTTATTGCCTCTAAACGAATTGAAACCGCATTAGCGTGGGCATCAAGGCCTTCTGCGTCTGCCAGTGGTAAAATAGCTTTTGAAAGCTCAGTTAAGCCACTTTTACTAATAGTTTGTACTGTGTATGTGCGGAAAAAATCAAGCAAGTTTAAGCTTGAGTATGTCGCGCTATAACCGTAAGTAGGTAATACGTGGTTAGTACCCGATGCATAATCGCCAGCCGATTCTGGTGTGTAGTCGCCAACAAATACTGAACCTGCATTTTTAACCGAATCAAGGTACGGGGTTGCATCTGCCAGCTGTAAAATTAAGTGCTCTGGCCCATATTGCGCTGATACATCAAATGCTTGCGCTATTGAATCAACTAAAATAAGTGACGAATTGGCCAACGCTTGTTCAGCGGTGTCTTTTCGGCTTAAGTTAGCTAATTGACGAGTAAGCGCGTCTTGTGTTTGTTTAATAATAGTTTCGCTGTTACACAATAAAATAACTTGCGAGTCGGCGCCATGCTCTGCTTGTGAGAGTAAATCGGCCGCAATAAACTCTGGATTTGCTCGTTCATCTGCTATCACTAATACTTCAGATGGACCTGCTGGCATATCAATCGCCATTCCTGGAATTGTTTGTGCAACTAACTGCTTTGCCATAGTCACAAAGCTATTACCTGGGCCAAAAATTTTATTCACTTTAGGTACTGATTCAGTGCCGTAGGCCATTGCAGCAATCGCGCCTGCACCACCGCTTTCAATAATAGTGGTGATACCACATAATTTAGCAGCATATAAAATAGCAGGATTTATTGCTTTATCGCCTTGTACGGGGGTAGTGAGTACCACGGTTTTTGCACCGCTTAACTGCGCCAATACACCTTGCATTATAACTGACGATGGCAATGGCGCACTGCCCCCGGGTACATAAATACCGACCGCTTCGATGGCTTGATATTTCAGTTCACATTCAACGCCTGGTTGAGTCGATAACTTAATATCTTTAGGCAGTTGCGCTTGGTGAAAACATTTTACATTTGCATAAGCGGTATCAATTGCATACTTAAGCTCAGGGCTTAGCATTTTCTCAGCGGCATTAATTTCATCAAGTGGAACACGTAAACGCGGCTCAGCTCGGTTATCAAACTCTTTTGCTAACGCCAGTAATGCAGCATCGCCTTGCGCATTTACTTTTGCCAAAATAGTTTGGCAAATACTTTCTACTTTTTCACTCGCTGATACAGCAGGGCGCATCAGCGCCGCTGCTTGAACCTGTGATGATTCTTCATTCCAACGAAGCATGGCTGTTACTCCATCATTTTTTCAATTGGCATAACTAAAATAGAATTCGCGCCGAGTGCTTTAAGTTGCTCCATGGTTTCCCAAAATAACGTTTCGCTGCTTACCATGTGCAATGCTACATATTCGTCAGATCCTGCTAGTGCAAGTAATGTAGGTTGACCAGAACCAGGCAGGATTTCACAAATTTCATCCAGCTTGTCTTTTGGTGCGTGTAGCATGATGTATTTGCTTTCTTTGGCTTGCTTAACACCACGCAAACGCGGCATCAATTTATTGATAAGCGCGAGTTTGTCAGCATCTTGCAATTGAGTGTTTTGAATCAAACAGGCGTTTGACTCTAAAATCGTATCACCCTGCATTAAGCCATTAGCTTCAAGGGTTGCACCTGTTGAGACCAAATCACAAATGGCATCAGCAAGACCAGCACGCGGCGCCACTTCAACAGAGCCTGTGAGCATAACAGTGCTGGCGTTGATGCCTTCACGTTTTAAATATTGGCTTAAAATTTCAGGGTAGGTGGTTGCAATACGTTTGCCTTCAAACCAGCTTTTGTCTTGCTTACCTAGTTCTTGTGGCCATGCAAGTGCAAGACGACAGTAACCAAAATCTAATTTTGATAATTTAGTTACTTCGCTTGGAACGCCTTGGCGCTCTCTTTCTGCTTGTACTTCAACTAAAACGTTTTCGCCAACAATACCTAAGTCACATACACCGTCCATAACTAAACCTGGAATATCGTCATCGCGTACACGTAAAACGTCAATTGGCATGTTGGTTGAGTGTGCTATAAGGCGCTGCTCGCGAAGGTTGAGTTTTACACCCAGTTGCTTAAGCAGATCTTGACAATCTTTAGATAGGCGGCCGCCTTTTTGGATGGCGATACGAAGACGATTACTATTATTCATTACTCATTTTCCTTTAATTTTAAAACTAAAAACCCCGAGGGAAACCTCAGGGCGAAAATGAATCTTGGTATGTTGATTCGCCAGAGGTTTCCTTTTAGGAACAACCTCTCAGCGAAAGACCTGACAGGTTATTCCGATGAATGATGGTGGTGATGTACTGCTGTCAGAGTGTTGCGCATTTTTTATCCTGTTTAGCTATTCGTTATTATGTTAACGCTTAGCTGTTGCTTGTTTAATAAATTTCGCATTTATAAAAACACATAAACCAATAGCATGGCAAGAAAAATTTTCTTAAATTAAAGAATACCTTATAACTGTCGATAATAACTAAAGGTTTGCTTTATTTATCAACAGTTTTATAGTGATTAAATTACATTCAATTCAATGGAGGCACGCATGGATATAATGATCCCTTATTTAGGGCCTATTACGCGTTTAACGCTTGAATCTAAAGGGGCTTTTCATATTGCTGGGGTTCAACAAAGTGCCAGTGCCAAAAAAGTCGAGTTAGAAGAGCGTAAAAAAAGAGAAGTAGAAAAGCAACATAAGCTGGCGTTTGACGAAAATAAATCGCGCAATAAAACCGCTGAAGAAGATGACGACAAACCCCATTTAGATACATGGGCTTAGTACAAGTGATTGGCGATACCGTTATTGCCTCAAGTTAAAATCGCCCTCAATAAAAGCAAATTTGTTTAAACATAGCAAATAGTGGTGCATGGCTATGAACTGCGTGTTTTTAAAACTACTCCCTACCCATTTAAAATAGATTACCCCTCTTTTAAAGCTCAACAGGTAAAGTCTTTTCCTTGCAACTACATGCTCATTGAGCAGTCGATTAGTGATTAACAATAAAGCGTGTGATTTTAAAATCTAATGCTTTTTGCTGGCTGTTTTATGTAAATATATGTATACGAAATGTTGTTTCTGGACTTCATTAGTTAAAACAGTAGTTTTTAAATCATTGTAAAATAATAGATTAATTTCCGAGCTAATACTTTAATTGTAAATTAAATGTTTAATTTTCGTTATTTAAGTTTGTAACCTACTCTGATCCTTAATCGGGTACAAGGTGTGCCGATTAATACAAATATATTAAAAACTTAAACTTTAACGGAGCGTAAACGTGAATTTATCTAAAATCACAATAGCAACTTTTGCTGCTTTAACTTTGGTTCAAGCAACAAATGCAGTAGCTGCGAATAAGAAATACCTAAATCAACAACCGACAATTAATAATATGGTGCAATCAAACTCTGCTTCCTTATTATCAGTAAGTCCAAATCAGTTGATTGGGTTGAGTGTAGGGAACGAATTAGTTGTATTAAAAGAATTTACTAGCAATAACGGAGAAGTAACCCGCCGCTATCAACAAACGTATCAGGGCATTCCTGTCATTGGTGATACGGTCAGCTTAACATTTAATAATGGGATGCTTAAAAAAGCCCATGGTGCAGCTGTTTATAATATTGATGAAGATTTATCTGATGTATCGGCTAAATTGACAAAAAAAGATGCGATTTTAAAAGGGTCTAAAACGGGTATAGCTGCAAAATCAGTAGGCTTAAAAAAACATAATGAGCAATCCAGACTTGCTATCTGGGTTGACGATCAAAATAAGGCGCATTTAGTTTATGAAGTGTCTTATGTTACTTATGGCAAGTCACCATCAAGGCCATACCTGATCATTGATGCTAATACCGGTGAGGTCTTGCTTAGTTACGATAACCTGCAACATGCCAATGCAACAGGCCCTGGCGGTAATCTAAAAACAGGCAAGTATTTATATGGAACTGATTTTGACAGCCTAGATGTTAGTCAATCAGGTAATACTTGTAGCATGAATAACGCAAATGTTCGCACTATTAATTTAAATGGCGGAACAAGTGGCTCTTCTGCGTATTCATTTACATGTCCTGAAAATACGTTTAAAGAAATTAACGGTGCTTATTCACCGCTAAACGATGCTCATTTTTTTGGTAACGTTATTTTTAATATGTATAACGATTGGTTAGGGACTGCGCCTTTGAGTTTTCAGTTACAAATGCGGGTTCATTACTCAAGTAACTATGAAAATGCGTTTTGGGATGGCAGTGCAATGACCTTTGGTGATGGCCAAAATACGTTTTATCCATTGGTAAGTTTAGATGTATCTGCACATGAAGTTAGCCATGGCTTTACTGAGCAAAATTCAGGCTTAATTTATAATGGTAAACCAGGCGGGTTAAACGAAGCATTTTCGGATATGGCTGGTGAAGCCGCTGAATTTTATATGAAAGGTAGCAACGATTGGCTAGTCGGAAAGGATATTTTTAAAGGTAATGGTGCACTGCGTTACATGAATAACCCTACCCAAGATGGCCGTTCAATAGATAACCAAAGTAACTATTATTCAGGTATGGACGTGCATTATAGTTCAGGTGTTTATAACAAGGCATTTTATAATTTAGCAACCACGCCGGGTTGGGATACGCAAAAAGCCTTTATCGTAATGGCACGTGCTAACCAACTATATTGGAGTGCGGGTGTAGGCTGGGATTTAGCCGGTAACGGTGTGATGGATGCTGCGTGTGATTTAAATTATGACCCTAATGATGTAAAAGCCGCTTTGGCTGCGGTAGGTGTTAATTCAAATCTTAGTTCAGGTAGTGATTGTGCTACACCACCACCACCGACTGACGATGAAGTGTTAACCAATGGGGTAACCCGTACGGGTATTAGCGGCGCAGAAAAAGAGCAACTATTCTTTACTTTGGAAGTCCCTGACGGCGCAACAAATCTTCAATTTAATACAATGGGTGGCTCAGGTGATGCAGACCTATATGTTAAATTTGATAGTAGACCAAGCTTAAATAACTATGATTGCAATAGCACAACATCTACCAGTACAGAAAGCTGCAACATTAGTAATGCACAAGCAGGAACTTACTATGTAATGGTTGAAGCATGGAGTGCGATATCTGGTGTATCGCTAACGGGAAGCTACTCTGATGGGAATGGTGGTGTGACGCCAATTAATAGAACTGAGTCTAATATTAATGTGACTACTAATAACTGGAGCCGTTTTACTCAAGATTTATCAGAAGGGTATAGCACTTTAAATATTAGTATTGCCGGTGGTAATGGTGATGCTGATCTTTATGTAAACTTTGGCTCGCCTTCAAGTACGTCTTCATACTTATGTAGACCCTACAAAAATGGTAATAATGAAGAATGTACATTTGATAACCCACAAGCAGGTACTTGGTACATTGATTTAAGAGGTTACAGCTTAGCGAGCGGCGTAACACTCAACGTAACGGCTAATTAGGCATACATATAATAAAGGGGCTTTGCCCCTTTTTTAATGCTTAAAATAAAAGTAACAAGATAAGGAATATTTATGAACTACTTTAAACAGTTAGCAGTTATTACTACTTTAACCTTAAGTTTTAATTGCTTAGCAAATGAAAATCCAGACAATATTTGGGTCACCATTGACTCAACTGCAGCCCAGCATTATCAACATGAACAAGGTACATTTTTGCAAAAAATACAATTTGCGCATAGAAAATCAAGTATTTTACCTGACGTTGATTTACTCAGTGTACCGCGTGACGCAGTGAACAATTTAAGTGAGTTTATGCACCAGAACTATAACCGTTGTGGTGGGTTTGTTGCGCATAGTTCGTTCGAAGAAGCGAATGATTACGCAAAACAATTAGCTGTTGTTCAAAATAGCCAAGCTACATCAGCCTTTAATTATTCAATTGATAATGCGCAAACAGTACAAAGTTTAATTAGTGCACAAAGCCCAATTAATTTACAAAGCACTGTAAATTCACTCATTAGTTTTAATAATCGTTATTATACTTCGCAAACCGGCGTTGATGCCTCACAGTGGCTGCAAAGTTATTGGCAACAAATTGCCAGCGTTCGAAGTGATATAACCATTGAGAGTTATCAGCATAGCTGGGCGCAATCATCAGTGATTGTAACCATTGCAGGTGCTGAAAATGCAGATGAAATTGTTATTATTGGGGGGCATTTAGACTCGATTAATCAAGCAAATCCAGCACAAGGGCGCTCTCCTGGCGCGGATGATAATGCATCGGGTATTGCAGTGTTAACGGAAGCGTTAAGAGCGATTGTTGATACAAATTATAAACCGCAAAAAACTATTCAAATAATGGCGTTTGCAGCAGAGGAGGTGGGGTTAAAAGGGTCTAAAGCTATAGCCAGTAGCTATCGTTCGCAGGGTAAGAATGTAGTTGGCATGGTGCAATTTGACATGACTGGTAATAACGGCAGTATCGAAGATATTATTATGATGACGGATTACACCACCAATGCTCAAAACCAGTTTTTAGCCCAGCTGATAGACACCTACTTACCACAAATTAGTTATGGCTTTGATCAATGTGGGTATGGTTGCTCCGATCATGCTTCGTGGTATCAACAAGGGTTTGCGGCCTCTATGCCATTCGAATCAAAAATGAATGACATTAACCCACTGATACATACACAAAACGACAGTAATTTTGACACTGATCATGCAATTAAATTTGCTAACTTAGCCGTTAGCTTTGTTGCTGAATTGGCAAAAAATGCCGGTGATGTTACTCCGCCAAATAATAATGAGTTAGTCAATGGTGAACCAATTTCTGGTATCAATGCCACTGCTAAAGAGCAGCTTATCTATACATTGAACGCACCAAAAGGAGCGCAAAATTTAAGCTTTGAAACCTCAGGTGATAATGGCGATGCCGATTTATACGTTAAATATAATCAGGCGCCCACGTTAACTGATTACGACTGTAAAAGTACCTCTGCCACAAGTAATGAGCGTTGCGACATTCCAACCAGCAATGAAGGCACTTACTATGTCATGGTTGAGGCATACAGCGCAATTAATAATGTTTCTTTGGCAGGCAGTTTTGAGCCAGCAGGCGCTTTAGAGCCAATCAATCGCGTAGAAGATAACATTAGCGTAAATACAGGTGATTGGCAGCGTTTTGAACAACGTTTAGCCGCGGGTTATGCCTCACTGAACGTTGCTATTTCAGGCGGAAGCGGCGATGCTGATTTGTATTTAAATTTCGGTGCGCCATCTTCAAATACACAATTTGTGTGTAGGCCATATAAAAACGGCAACACAGAAAGTTGCACTATTTCTGCACCCCAGGCAGGTATATGGCATATAGATGTTAAAGGCTATCGTAATGCAAGTGGCATTAAGTTAACTATAATTGCACAGTAATTAACAGGGGCATAAGCCCCTTTAAAGGCCAAATTCTCACGCTATTTGGCTTGCCCTTCATCAATAGCTTACGTAGAATCCCGCTATTATTTTTTATAAAGTGATTGGTATTATCAAACAGCTGTTTAGTGCAACCGGGCCTTTGGCTTTATCAATAGATGGATACTCACCACGCCAACCTCAAATTGATATGGCCGTGGCTGTTGAGGATGCATTAAAAACAAGTTCCCAGCTTGTTGTTGAGGCCGGTACTGGCACAGGTAAAACCTTTGCTTATTTAGCACCAGCCCTTAAATCTAAAGGCAAAACAATAATTTCAACCGGTTCTAAAGCACTGCAAGAACAGCTGTATCATCGTGATTTACCGGTGTTAGTAAAAGCCTTAGGCGCGGCTAAAAAAACGGCATTGTTAAAAGGGCGTGCCAATTATTTATGCACTTATCGGCTTACCCAACATGTTGCACACGTACCCACAGACGACCCTGATGTAATGCATCAGCTCGCTATGGTTGCTAAATTTGCCAGTGAAACGCATACGGGCGATTTAGCCGACTGTATTGGTATTGAAGAAGATGCCAAAGTGTTGCCGTATGTCAGCTCGACTGCAGATAACTGTTTAGGTAAAGAGTGCCCTGACTTTCAAGAGTGCTACATTCGTAAAGCGCGTTTAAAAGCAGGGGATGCCGACGTTGTCGTAATTAACCATCATCTATTTTTTGCCGATATGGCGGTTAAAGAGTCTGGCTTTGCAGAGCTAATGCCCAACGCAGATGCTTATATTTTTGATGAAGCCCACCAGTTAAGTGAAATTGCCAGCGACTATTTTGGCGAAACCATGAGTACTAAAAAGCTGGTGGATTTAATTAATGATTTACGCGCTATTTACCGCGCTGAAATTCCTGACATGCTGCAATTAGGCAAAAGTTTGAATAAACTGGAAACCAGTGTCGCCGATTTAAGATTGCAGTTTGGTGTGGATAGTAGCCGCGGTGATTGGCGTGAAAAGCTCAGTAATAAGCTTATTTGCTCTGCATTACACCGCGTTATTAGTGATTTAGAATTTGTGTATCAGGTTTTAAAACATTGCTTAGAACGAAGTGATAAAATTGAACACCCATTTGAGCGGGTGCTGGCATTTAAAGGCCAGTTAGAGCGTGTGTTCGACACCGCCCAAACAGGCTTTAGTTATTGGTACGAAACCACGCGTCGCTATTTAACCATAAATATAACGCCACTGAATGTATCGGCTAAATTTGCTTTGATGATGAAAGAGTCTGGCGCAGGGTTTGTGTTTACCTCGGCCACGTTATCGGTCGACAACGAACTCACTCACTTTAATGCCAGCCTTGGGTTAAAACCAAAGCAAAGTATGATGGTAGACAGTCCGTTTGATTATGAAAATCAGGCGCTATTGTGCTTACCGCGCTATTTACCTGAAACCCACGCAGATAATATGCCGCATGCGATTGTAAAGTTAACTCTCGAACTCATAAAATCAGCAAAAGGGCGTTGTTTTGTGCTATTTACTAGTTACCGAATGATGCATTTGGTGGCTGAGGGCTTAACCACACAAATGGACTATCCGGTTTACATGCAAGGGCAAATGTCTAAACGCATTATATTAGAAAAATTTACCCGTCATGGTAATGCCGTGTTGCTCGGTACAGCGTCCTTTTGGGAAGGGGTTGATGTAAGAGGCAGTACTTTAAGCTGTGTTATTATCGACAAACTGCCGTTTGCAGCGCCCGATGATCCGCTTTTGCAGGCTAGAATGCAAGATTGCCAAATGCAAGGAAAAGATCCCTTTGCGCATATTCAGTTACCACAAGCGGTTATTGCCTTAAAGCAGGGCGTAGGTCGCTTAATTCGTGATAACAAAGATAAAGGTGTGTTAGTAATTTGCGATAATCGTTTAGTTACACGCCAATATGGACAAGTATTTTTAAAGAGTTTACCGCCAATGCGCCGTACACGTAGCTTAGAAGATGCAAATACATTTTTAAAACATATTAATTGAGTACAAAAATGATCAAAAGTAACATTCTCGCCCTAGACGCTTCTACTGAGGCTTTATCGCTTGTTTTGCATTATCAGGGTAAAACATTTCATCATTTTGAAGAGTGTCCGCAGCAGCATAGCCAAAAAATTCTGCCACTTATTGATGAGCTGCTTAATAAAGCCAATTGTAAATTAAAAGATTTAGATGTTATTGGCTTTGGCCAAGGTCCAGGCAGCTTTACGGGTGTGCGTATTAGTGTGGCCATTGCACAAGGGCTTGGGTATTCAACGAATTTACCGCTAGTGGGGGTTTCTACCTTAGCGGTTATGGCGCAACAAGCGTTTGAACAATTTGGCGATGAAGTGGTTTATTCAAGCATTGATGCGCGTATGGGGGAAATATACTTTGCTCAATACCAAGTTAATAATAATTTGATGACACTTCAAGGTGAAGAATGTGTTTTTAAGCCAGAACTGCTTGATGCTTCATTGATAGACACAAACAAAACAGCAACCGGCGTGGGGACTGGATTTAAAAGTTATCCCGATGCATTAACTACATTTACAAATGTGAGTGTACACCCTGAAATTACGCTACCCGATGCACAATACATGTTAGCGTTAGTGGATGCACAGTACCTTGCAGGTAATGGCGTAAAAGCCAGTGATGCTCAGCCTAAGTATGTGCGTGACACAGTGACATGGAAAAAATTACCGGGCCGCGAATAACGCTAAGTTGTATTGTTTGCATATTGAGCTATTTTAAATCATAATTTAAGCATGTTGTTGGTTGGAGAAGCGTAATGTCGCTGCCTATAAGCTCTGGTTTTTTTACTGGTGATATCCCTGCTAAGGTGCGTTCTAATGCTGTTGTTACGGCAAAGCCTGAACGACTATCAGAGCAGCCAATACCACAGAAAACCAATACAGATTATGTTAAGAGCAGTCCTGAAGGGCTCGAACTTGCAAAAGAGTTTGTAAAAGCGAACACCAAAGAGGCCCAATATAGCCAAACTATTTACGATCAACCGAGTGCGCAAGTCAGTAAGGCAATTTCTACTTACACTGAGTTTGCTAATTTAGAGCGAAGAGCTGAAGTTCAAAGCTTAATTGGTGTTGATATATACGCTTAATTATAAAATTAATAGCCAAATAAAAAGCCCGAATAAATTATTCGGGCTTTTTATTTTCATAACAGCGATTACTGTTCTATGTAACTAATCAGTTTTTTAGCTATGTCAGTATTGTTTTGTGAACCAATAAAGTCATCGCTATTTTTACCATAGGCAAATACTTGCACATCAGAAGCGGTATGTCCGCCCGTTGTCCAACCAGTGAAACTTAAATCATTGATAATGCTTTTAACCGCTAAATTAAGGGTTTTTTCACCCATGGCTTTAGCTTGCTTAAGTTTAATTTCGTTTTCAGTTGTAAACTCAATACGGGTATTGGCCTGCCATACCGTTTTAAGGTTATCTGATCCCATTAATAATTTGGTTAATGTACCCGCAGTGGCTTTAACACCTTTGATGATGTCGGTTTCCCATTTGTATTGGCCATGCGCGCCAATGGTTAAACCGCCTGTAGAGTGATCAGCCGTGATCACTAAAATAGTGTCTGGGTTTTTATCTACATAGGCTTTTGCCGTTTCGATTGATTTTGCAAAGTCATCCATTTCAGCCATTGCGCAAGCAATGTCATTTGCGTGACCACACCAGTCAATTTGGCTGCCTTCAATCATCACAAAAAAGCCTTTATCGTTTTGCCCATCAAGCAAATCAAACGCTTTAGAGGTTAACTGTTTTAATCTCGTTGGGTTTTCATCTAGCGCAAAAGGTAATCCCTTAGGTGCGTATAGACCAATGGCAGGGATTTGTGTGATTTGACCTAAGTTTTTAATATCGTCGCCGTATTGATAGCCTGCTTTTTTAAATTCGTCGACTAAGTTTCTGTCATCACGAATAAAATATTGAGTACCACCGCCTAACATTAAATCAACCGGTAATTTACCAGCAATTTTATTGTCAATGTAGTCGTTTGCGATGTCATCATAATTTCTTCTTGATTCATTATGCGCGGCAAAACTTGCAGGTGTTGCATGGTTAATTTGTGATGTAGCCACTAACGCTGTTGTCATTCCTTGCTCTTTTGCAATTTCTAGCATGGTTTTAACCGGTTTTTTGGCCGTATCGACAGCGATTGCGCCATTATAACTTTTATGGCCGCTGCTAAGTGCAGTTGCACCTGCTGCGCTGTCTGTTACATAAGTATGGTCATCAGGATAAGTGTGCGCCATGCCTTTTAACATAGTGTCGAAAACGGTTGTTTCTATTTCGTTTGTTGTAGGGTCATCTTTGTAATATCGATAAGCGGTAGTGAAAGCGGGACCCATGCCATCACCAATCATATAAATAACATTTTTAGGCGCTGTTTGAGCGAATGCTCCTGTTGTACATAAAAGCGCTAATAAGCCGAACTGTTTTTTCATTGTGTGTACCCTTTAAGTGTACTTATTTTAATAGCGACTATTATTGTATACCGATAGCAAGATAAATAAATGAATATGTTATGAAATCTCGAAATTTAAGTGTGTGTTCTATTAGTTCAGTTCTATTATTTGTGTATTAACTCTTGTATGTTATGGCCATAACCAAATAAAAAAGTTGAGGTTTGCGTTGCAACCATTTTCGGTAAAAGCTAATGACCTAGATATACACGGTATTAAATTTGGAGACGGTGAAGACGTCGTTATCGCTCTGCATGGCTGGCTAGATAATTGTGCTAGCTTCGTGCCTATGCTGAGTCGTGCTGCGCCTTCGCAAACATGGTATTGCATTGATTTTGCAGGGCATGGACTGTCATCTTGGCGAAGCCCTCAGGCACATTACTACTTTATTGATTATGTGGATGATGTGTATGCATTAATCACAGCGCTTAAGTTAAAGAAGGTACACTTAGTTGGTCATTCTATGGGGGCTATGGTAGCAGGGCTGTTTGCTAGTTGTTTTAGTGAGTACGTAAAATCTGTTTCTTTTATTGAAGGTATAGGTTGTGTCACTACCGATAGCGATGAAGTGTGTTCTCAGCTAAGAAATGCCATACTAAACCGAGCAAGGCTTAGTACAAAAAAATCACGGGTATACACATCAAAACAGCAAATTTATCAAGCACGTGCAAAAACAACTGATTTAAATAATGAACAAATTGCATTGCTGATGGACAGAAACATAAAACAAATGCACAGTGGTTTTGAGCTAACTTGCGATCCTAAGCTTAAAAATCACTCAGGTTTTCGATTTGATGAAGCGCAATGTATTGGTGCAATAAAAGAATTAATTGCACCATGCCAATTAATATTAGGTGATCAAGGTTATCCATTTGTAAAACAAAATCTAGACAAGTATAGTAAATATTACAATAACTTGAGTGTAATAGATGTGCCTGGTGGGCATCATTGCCATATGCAAAGTAGTGGACTATGTTTTGAACACATTCACGCATTTATGGTGCAAAGTAGTGCATGTTAATTGTATATTACCGATAAATGTGGGATTATCTCTAGATTAGAGTATTTGCTCAATTGTGAAAGTGCCTTACTTAGATTAAGGTTAATAAAAATATAATTATAAACAGGGGCTAAGAGTGGAAAAAATCTGGCTTAAGCGCTACCCAGAAGGTATGCCTGAAACAATCGATCCTGAGCACTACAACTCGTTACTCGAAGTGTTTGAAAAAAGTTTTAATGATTACAAAGATTTACCTGCATTTACTAATATGGGTAAAACATTGTCATATAACGAAATTGACGCGGCAACAAAACGTGTTGCGGCTTATATTCAAAACGATTTAGGATTAAAAAAGGGCGATAAAGTCGCTGTTATGATGCCTAACTTGTTGCAAACCCCAATTGCTATATTAGGTATTTTACGCGCAGGGTGTGTGGTGGTTAACGTTAATCCGCTATATACCGTTCGTGAGCTAGAGCACCAATTAAAAGATTCTGAAACATCAGCAATATTTATTCTTGCTAACTTCGCTGTCACGCTTGAAAAAGCACTGCCTAATACTGACGTTAAACACATTGTGGTTACGCAGGTTGGTGACATGATGGGTGGTCTTAAAAAGCATTTAGTCAATTTTGTTGTTAAGCATTTCAAAAAAATGGTACCAAGCTATACGTTGCCTAACACGATTAACTTTTGTGATTTATTAAAAGCTGATCTAAATGGCTATAAGCGCCCAGAGGTTAACTTAAGCGATTTAGCATTTTTACAATACACCGGTGGTACAACCGGTGTTTCTAAAGGGGCAATGTTGAGCCACGGTAATTTGGTGGGTAACCTTGAGCAAGTATCTGGTTGTTTAGATAACGTGCTTGAGCGTGGTAGAGAAGTGGTTATTACCGCGCTACCGCTCTATCATATATTTGCATTAACAGCGAACTGTTTAGCATTTATGAAATACGGCGGCTTAAACGTTTTAATTACTAATCCACGTGATATGCCTGGGTTTGTAAAAGAGCTTAGTCAGCATAAATTTACTGCTATTACAGGGGTGAACACTTTATTTAATGGCTTATTAAATACCCCAGGTTTCTCTGAGCTTGATTTTAGTCACCTTAAAATGTCATTAGGCGGCGGCATGGCAGTACAACGCCCTGTTGCAGAAAAATGGCAAAAGGTCACTAACAGCAAACTAATGGAAGGCTATGGCCTGACAGAATGTTCTCCTTTAGTCACAATTAGCCCGTATGATTTAGAAGCTTATAATGGCTCTATCGGTCTACCTGCGCCAAGTACTGACATTAAATTAATGCTCGATAACGGTGAAGAAGCTGCTAAAGGTGAGCCGGGTGAACTGTGGGTAAAAGGTCCGCAAGTAATGCTTGGTTACTATAATCGCCCTGATGCAACGGCTGAATGTTTGAAAGATGGCTGGTTTGCAACTGGTGATATTGCCACTTACGATGACGAAGGTTTTTTCTACATTGTTGATCGTAAAAAAGACATGATTATTGTTTCAGGCTTTAATGTTTTCCCAAATGAAATAGAAGAAGTGGTTGCCATGCATGAAGGCGTGCTTGAAGTGGCCGCGGTTGGTATCCCTCATGACATTAGTGGTGAACAAGTTAAAGTTTTTGTTGTGAAAAAAGACCCTTCTTTAACTGAAAAAGATATAATAAAACATTGTCGTGATAATTTAACTAATTACAAGGTTCCTAAACTCGTTGAGTTTAAGGATGAGTTACCCAAAACTAACGTGGGTAAAATTCTCAGAAGAGCCTTAAAAGATTAGCAACTATAAAAAAGCCGACATCAGTCGGCTTTTTTATTGTAGGAGACTCAGTGCACTACCAATTGATCCAAACCCAAAATGAGCTTAATACGTTTGTAGAACAAATTAAAAACAAACCCATTCTTGCTATTGATACCGAGTTTATGCGCCGCCGTACTTTGTATCCAGAAGTTGCACTTATTCAAGTTTATGATGGCGAACATTTAGCGCTTATTGACCCGCTTGCCGAGCTTTCCTTGTTTGATTTTTGGCAAATACTTAAAGATCCTAAAGTGCTAAAAGTACTCCATTCACCCTCAGAAGATATTGAAGTTTTTCAAAAGTACGCAGGATTTGTTCCTTATCCTTTATTCGATACCCAGTTTGCACTTCAGCTATTAGGTGAGGGAAACTGTATGGGCTTTGCCTTAATGGTGAAAACATTATTGAATATTGAGATTGATAAAAGCGAATCGCGCACTAATTGGTTACAACGCCCCCTTACCCAAAAGCAACTTGAATACGCTGCTGCTGATACGTATCACCTGCTGCCTTGTTTTGAGTTAATTATAGATAGCATTAAAGCCGCTGATTTATTTGATATTGTGATCAATGAAAGTGAATTAGTTGCCAATAAACGTGCTTTTCAAATTCCGGATGAGCTACTTTACAAAGAAATTAAAAATGCATGGCAACTTAAGCCGCATGAACTAGCGGTACTTAAAGAGTTAGCAGTATGGCGTCGAAATAAAGCTATTCGTAAAAATCTAGCGCTTAATTTTGTGCTTAAAGAGCACAATATGACCGAAATTGCCAAACGAGGCCCTTCAAGTTTAAATGCTCTGAGACAAATTCCTGGGGTAGAACCCATTGAAGTGAATCGTTCTGGGGTTGAAATTTTAAAGTGTATTGAGCAGGCCAAAGCCATTCCAGCTGAGCAACACCCACAAGTATTAAAGCGGTTAATTGATTTTCCTACCTATAAAAAAGTAGCGAAGGAGATCAAACAAAAAATTACTAAAGTTGCTAAAGAGCATAACATTCCAGAAGACGTTATGGCCTCTAAAAAGCAAATAAATCAGCTAATTAGTTGGAACTGGAAATTAACTGCTCAGCAAAAAGAAAAACACATAAAACCAGATTTACTCAGCTCATGGCGATATGATTTTGTTAAAGATGCGCTAAAAGAGTGGGATAATTAGAGTATTAAATAGCTTGATGTAAAAAATAAAAAGGGCGCTTAGCGCCCTTTTTTATTATTTCTTTTCTTCGTCAGGTAATGTGACATTGAGCTCGAGTACCGCTAAATCGTCTTCATTTTGATCAAACTGAACTTGAACCGCATCGGCGCCTACATTAACGTACTTACGAATGACATCAAGAATATCTTGCTTTAATTGTGGCAAGTAATCTGGTGTTCCACGCTGAGAACGCTCGTGCGCGACAATGATCTGCAATCGCTCTTTTGCTAATGACGCACTGTTTTTCTTTTCTGAGCGGAAGTAGTCAAGTAAAGACACATTAACCTCCAAATATCCGTTTGAATAAACCCTTTTTCTCTACATCTAAAAATCTAAATTCAACCGTTTCGCCTAATAAACGACTGATCGCATCAGCATAAGCTTGACCTGCGTCTGATTCGCTATCAAGAATTACCGGTTGTCCAGAGTTTGATGCACTAAGCACTGCCTGAGATTCAGGAATGACACCTAGTAAGTCGATGGCTAGGATGTCCTGGATATCTTCAACAGATAGCATTTCACCTTTTGATACACGATCTGGATTATAGCGTGTTATTAGCAAATGCTCTTTAATGTTTTCTAATCCTTCTTCGGCACGTTTCGATTTACTATGTAAAATGCCTAGAATACGATCCGAATCTCGTACTGACGAGACTTCAGGGTTGGTTGTAACTATAGCTTCATCAGCGAAGTACATCGCCATCATAGCTCCGGCTTCAATACCTGCAGGAGAATCACAAACAATATAGTCAAAGTCTTCTTTTAACTCGTTCAATACGCGTTCAACACCATCACGGGTGAGTGCGTCTTTATCGCGAGTTTGTGAAGCAGGAAGTAAAAATAACTTTTCTACACGTTTGTCTTTTATGAGTGCTTGATTAAGGTTAGCTTCGCCATTGATCACATTAACAAAGTCATACACTACGCGACGTTCACAACCCATGATGAGGTCTAAATTACGTAAGCCGATATCAAAATCGATGATAACAGTTTTGTAGCCTTTTAATGCTAAGCCTGTACCAATTGCTGCGCTTGATGTTGTTTTACCAACACCCCCTTTACCCGAGGTAACGACAATTATTTTTGCCATGAGATTTATCCTTTAACCAAAGCTGAAATTTCTAAAGATTCATTTTTTTGTTGTATTTGAACTGCGTTACCCCAGTGTTCACCTTGCAGTGAGTCACTGATCCAGTAATTACCATTGATTGAAACGAGTTCTGCTTCTAATTTATTACAAAATATGTATGCGTTTTCGAGCCCTTTTGCGCCGGCAATTGCACGCCCTCGTAGGGTTCCGTAAATATGTACATTGCCATCGGCAATCACTTCTGCGCCATGGCTTACCGCGCCTAACACCACCAAGTCGCGGTCTTTGGCGTAAACTTGTTGGCCTGAGCGCACCGCACCATTAATAATTTGCGCTGGTAAATACACGGTTTTTTCTACAACCGAAGTATTTGACTCTACTCTTGCGGGTTCACTCTTAACGTCTTGTGAATAGTTTAAAACAGATAACCCTGCGGCTTTTGCCTGTTTATGCTGTTCATCCGAACCATTACATACACCTACAGCATTAAAGCTCATGCGTTCAATAAGCGATTTTAAGTGAACAAAGTCGATTGCGCTGTTTTTTACTTCAATTAAATTGACGACAATGGGGGCACCCTCAAAGAACTTTGGGGCTTGGGCAATTTTTACATACAGTTGTTCTGCTAAAAGGTTAATATCAGTACTATAAAGATGTAAAACTGATAACGTAAAAAGGTTGCCTTTTAGCTCAAAAATTTGGTCCGACATAGATGCTCAACTGGATTGTCTAGTTAGCATGTAACTTTATATAAACCTAGGCTGAACAAGGCTTTTATTACAGTTTCCACACTAATTTTTATAACTTATTATTATTGCCATGTTATAGTGTGTAGCACTGTTAAGCAAGATTTTATAGGGCCATAATGCTAACTGCGGTATATAAAAGTAAGAAAAAAGCAGATACTTTCTTATTTATTGAAAAAAGAGACGATTTTAGTAAAGTTCCGGAACCTTTAATGGCCATGTTTGGTCAACCTCAGTACGTGATGATCATTAACTTAGCGAAGCGGACTCAATTAGGCGTAGCGGATTTAGACACTTTAAAACAGTCGCTTAGCGACCAAGGCTATTATTTACAAATTCCGCCACCAGAGGAAAACTTGCTAAGTCAATTAAGAAAACAAAATGGAGCAGATAGTGATTAAAAAATTAGCGGTTGTATTGTGTGGTGTGTGTTTAAGCTCATCGGTGATGGCAAAAACACAAGCTGAGTTTCAACAATATCTTACTAATTTAAAGCAAGAGGCAATGGCAAAAGGCTACGATACTCAGTTAATTGAGCAAGCATTTGCCACTGCATCTTATAAAGAAAAAGTCATTTCAGCAGACAAAAACCAGCCAGAAGTAAAAGAAACGCTGGAAACGTATTTACCAAAACGAGTACCGCAATGGAAAATAGATCGTGCGCGTAAACTGTATAAAGAAAACCAAGAAGTCTTAGAAAAGGTAGCAAAAGACTTTGGTGTTCAAGCGCGTTTTATTGTGGCTATTTGGGGTTTAGAAAGCAATTTTGGCGCTATTCAAGGCGGCCACAATGTTATTTCATCCTTAGTAACTTTAGCATTTGATGGACGTCGTGAAGCGTTATACAAACGCCAATTGTGGGCAGCACTGGATATATTAAAGTCGGGTCATATCACGCTTGATAAATTTAAAGGCTCATGGGCGGGTGCTATGGGTCAAACCCAATTTATGCCAACCTCGTTTAATGCCTACGCCGTTGATTACAACAACGATGGCCGCAAAGATATTTGGACAACCAAAGAAGACGCGTTTGCTTCAATTGCAAATTACTTAAAGCAAGAGGGTTGGAATGATAATTTAACCTGGGGTCGCCAGGTACAATTGCCCGCTGATTTTGATAAGCAGCATATATTAAAGCGCGGTACTAAAACCCGAAAGCAATGGCTAGAGTACTGGGATAGATCAGAGCGCTCTTTAGCAGATTGGCAAGCATTAGGTGTTCGTCGTGTTGATGGCAGTGATTTACCTAAGGTTGCTGTAGATGCAGCACTGGTGATGCCGGATGATATAAATGGACGCATGTATTTAGCATACGATAACTACAAAGTATTTATGCACTGGAATCGTTCATACTACTTTGCAACCAGCGTAGGTTATTTGTCAGATAGAATTGCTTACCCAAAAATTTAAGCTAAAGCGAATAACTAAAAAGCCGCTCATTGCGGCTTTTTTAATGGTTTACTGCTCTTTTTTGAATATTTTATCTTTAAGGTCAATGACTTTGCCAATGCCTGATCCTAGCTTCATTAACTTGTTGAGCTGCTCTGGGGTTAAGCGTTGTAACTCTGACGACCATTTAGTCACTGTTTCAAGTAAGTTATGAATTTCGCCCATTTGTTTTTGTGCATAAATTTCATCGTCGTTACTTGCTTCATCTAATAAATTATCTCTGAGTAAGCTAAGCGTAGGTTCTACTTCACGCTTTTTACGTTCTTCAAACACGCGATTAGCCATATCCCAAATGTCACCCGCAGGTGCATAGTATTCTTTTCTATCTCCTGGGATATGCATTACCTTGATCAGCTGCCAAGATTGTAATTCTTTAATTCCCATACTCACGTTACCGCGTGAAATACTCAGCGCATCTGCGATTTGGTTTGCCGTCATTGGATCTTTGGTAATAATAAGTAACCCGCACATTTGGCCGATTGTACGATTAAATCCCCAGCGGCTGCCCATCTCGCCACAATGCATTACAAAGGCAAAGTTTTTTTCTGATAATGTCATTGTTACAAGTTTCAAAAATAAATGAAATCTATGCTAGCACGCTGGTTAAGTATGGCAAGCGTTTAGCTTGGATAAAAAACCACGTTTTACGACTAATGATTGATATAGATTAATATTTAAGCATTTATAGTGGGTTATGTTGCGGGAATGCAACATGACATTGTTGTTTAACGCCTTTGTTGAATAGCATAAATTTTTTATAAACGATGGAATGACTATGAAAGCAGCAATAAATACAGAATATAAAGGCAAGTTAGAAATCACCGATTTACCAATCCCAGAGGTAGGTCCTAACGATGTGCTGGTTAAAATAGCCGCTTGTGGTGTATGTCACACCGATTTACATGCGTGTCATGGTGATTGGCCGGTAAAACCAAAAATGCCATTGGTACCAGGTCATGAAGGCGTGGGTGTGATAGAAAAACTAGGCAGTAATATTAAACATTTAGAAGTGGGCGACCGAGTGGGAGTACCTTGGTTGTATAGCGCCTGTGGCCATTGTGAATTTTGTTTAGATGGACGTGAAACCCTGTGTTTATCGCAACATAATACCGGTTACTCAATTGACGGTGGTTATGCAGAATATTGTTTAGCACATGGTGATTACATCATCAAAATACCGGAAGGATTAGGCTTTGCTGAAGCTGCACCGTTATTCTGTGCCGGCGTAACAACGTATAAAGCATTAAAAGTATCAGATGCAAAACCGGGTCAATGGGTTGCTATTGTTGGTGTGGGCGGTTTAGGTCACTTAGCGGTGCAATATGCAAAAGCAATGGGCTTTAATGTTATTGCTGTAGATACAGGCAAAGAAAAAATGGCCCTAGCTAAAGAGTTAGGCGCTGATATTACGCTTGATTTTAAAAAAGTGGTGCCAAGTGAGGCTATTTTTGAGCAAGTAGGTGGGGCGCACGCTGTTGTTTGTACCGCAGTATCAAAACCTGGGTTTGAACAAGCGTATAAAAGTGTTCGCCGTGGGGGCAAATGCGTATTAGTTGGCTTACCACCAGAAGATATGCCATTGCCAATTTTTGATACTGTGCTAAATGGTGTTTCAGTAGTAGGTTCTATTGTAGGTACACGTAAAGACCTGCAAGAATGCCTTGAATTTGCCGCACAAGGTAAAGTAAAAGCCATCATTGAAGAGAAAAAACTCGAAGATATTAATGAAATTTTCGATGACATGCTCAAAGGTGAAATTAACGGGCGTATTGTTGTTACAATCTAACTATACCAAAATATAGTGCGCACAAACCAACCTGGCTTGTGCGCACTGTATGCTATAGCGTATAACTAAAGCTTAACTTTGCATTTCTTTCTTCACCTGGCATACCGCCTAAAAACATGGCTTTAGTATAGTATTTTTTATTAAACAGGTTATTAATGTTTAATTGCATTTGCCAGTTGTCTGCTTTATAGCTAACAGCAGCATCATACACGGTATAAGCAGGGACGTAGCCGTTATCAATACCGAACGAGCTTGAGTTAGTACTGCGCTTATCAACAAATGTTAAGCCTGCGCTTAAATCTACTGCGTGAGGTAATTCAAATAACGCAGCAGAGTAAGTTACCCATGAGCTAGCAGTTACATAAGGCACCCCTTTTTGGCGAGTATCAAAGCTTGTGCTGTTTGGGTTAGTTTTATCTCTAGCATCTTGATAAACACCGTTGATGTTAACTTTCCATTGATCGTTCAAATACGCATTTAAGTCAATTTCTACACCTTTGGTTTGTTCTTCACCATCAAAGAAGCTCTCCACTACGTTTGGTGCAGACACGCCTGCTTCATAAAGTGGGTTGGCGTACTCTAGGTTTGTACGTGCACTTTCAAATACTACAATTGAAGCCAGTAATTGGTCATCAAACGCTTTAAAACGAAATCCTAAATCGTTACTAACAGATTCTGAGTCTTCTCTATCGGCTTCATTACCAGCAACAGAGCCAAGTACACTGTAGGCAGTACGACCTTTTGAGTGATTTAAAAATAAAGCCATGTCAGCGCTTAATTGATAAGTAGCCCCTAAATTGTACGTTAAACCGCTATCTGAGGTGTTTGCCTCTGGCGTTGGGTTTGCGCGGCTTTGACTATAACGTGGGTCAACACCAAAATGCTCGTAACTTTGTTTTATACGATTATGAGCAATCCCAATACGGGTGGTGATTTTATCGTTAATGTAGGCAACATGCTGAAGGCCTAAACCCCATGCTTGTACTTTTTTATTATAATCGCTGGTTTTAAGCGGATCGTAATCATTAAATTCACCTGTAGGCCAATTTGGCTGACGCATATCAAAAATATACGGCAGTGCGCCTTGGTAAATAACTTCACCGGCTTTGTTTTTAATGACTTTATCAGCATCGTAAATAGAATATTGTTTAAAACGAATATCACGGTCTTCATAGTTGGCATTAACCAGTAATTCGTTTTCTATGTTACCGAGCATAAAGTCATAACGTAAATCTAAAAAGTATTGCCATGATTTTTCATCCGCTTCTACTTGGCGGTACTCTTGGCGCCTGGCTGCAAAAGGGTATAACACGTCATCAACAACTAGCGGTGCGCGTGGGTCTTGGTTGATCACGCCGTTACGTTTCCAGTAAACGTAGTTGTAAGCACCTGTTTGGCGGGCAAAACTTGAGGTGTAATTACGGTACTGTAGTTGTTGATTAACAAATAAATCATCACTAATGTAATAATTATGGGCTAATTTAAAACGCAGCTCTTCACCTTCGTTATCCTTTGCCATCGGTGATATTATGCCATTGGTGCCAAAGTTAAAGGGTGTTAAACCATCATTGCTTGCCAAAGAGTTAGCTAGTTCATTTCGTTGTGCTTCACTCAATTGTAAGCCACTTGCTGTAGGGTCATTCACTAAATCGGCGCCTGATACTTCACCTGCAGTTAAACCGTTGACCGATTCACTGTTAAAAATACGAATAGGGTGGCCGATAGAATCCACAGCAATGGCGTCCTTGATATAGGCTCCCGATAACACAAACGCATGTTGATCATTTAGTACATATTTTAAAGACGAATAAATTTCATCACGTTGTTCTTTTAAATCACGAAAGCCATCGCTAGAGGCGGTTTTTGCCATGACTCGATAAGCTAAGTCGTCTGTTATTGCATTGGTGCTATCGAGTGCCAGTGAATAACTATCCCACTGACCAATATCCATTTCTAAGGTATGTTGTTCGTTAAACTGTGGCTTTTTTTCAATCAGGTTAATCACACCACCAGCACTGCCCATGCCATATAAACCAGTTGCTGGGCCTTTTAATACTTCAATTGATTCAACATTGGTTAAAGAACGCGTTGGATTAAAGGTATTGCCTAATCCTGCACCACCGTACATGCCATCATAGGTATAATTAGCACCTAAACCACGAATTACTAAATTATCACCAATGCCATAGTTGTTACCGGCTTGCGTTAAACCACTTACATTACGGATCACTTCTTGTAAACTATCAATACCTTGCGATGCAATTAGCGCTTTATCAACAATGACCACGGGTGCAGGGGTTTCCATTAGTGACATATCAGATTTAGTGGCCAAACCTGAGCTCATTACCACTCGGTTTTGTTGCTCGTAAACACTAATACGTTCAATATCGGAATTAACTTGTGACTCGTTTGCCAATGCCAAGTGCGCGTTTAAGCACGCGAGTGTGAGTAGTGAGTAGTGAAACCTTTTCATAGAGTGATAACCATTCGCATTTGTTAATTTGCGTGAATGATAATGGTTATCATTTTAAAATAAAATAAAAAGTTCAAACTTTTTTACTTTAATGGGTGTGTTTGCTTGATAGTTATACAATGTGATTTAAAAACAATCACATTTAAAAATATTAACGGGGTATTGCAGTCGCTAGTTGGCTTTACCAAGAGAGAATTTAAAAAAAGTGTTGATGATTAAATGGGCAGTTTAGCTACATTAGCTAAAAAATTGTTAAGGTTGAGCTAAGCTCAACCTTATAAAGATGTTTTGGGTTTACTGCTTGTAAACGACACCGGCTTTCATTACAAAAGGAATACGCTCTAGTGTAGAAATATTTTTAAGTGGGTTAGCACTCACCGCTATAATATCAGCAGCAAAACCGGTTTTAATTTGCCCCAGTTGTGAATCTGCCTTTAATAATTTAGCACTATTAATGGTCGCGGCTTGAATAGCTTGTAATTCACTCATACCAAATTCAACCATTCGCGAGAACTGTTTCGCATTATCACCATGCGGATAAATAGCCGCATCTGTACCAAATACCATGTTAACCCCAGCTTCAACGGCGCGTTTAAAGCTGTCTCTTTGCTTTTTAGAAACAAGGCGTTCTTTATTTAGGTTCTCTTCATCTACCCCATTTTGCTCACCAAAGCTCAGTGTATACTCGGTATTATAAATATCCATAGAGAGCCAAGTACCGTGCTTTATAGCAAGCTCAATCGCTTCATCGTCTAAAAAGCTAGCATGCTCTACGCTGTCTACACCGGCTTTAATGGCTGTTTTAATGCCGTTAGTGCCGTGTGCGTGAGCCGCAACAGGTAATTCTCGCATGTGCGCTTCATCCACAATGGCTTTCATTTCTTCAAATGCGTATTGTTGTATGCCCACCTTTGTGCCTTTAGAAAATACCCCACCAGTTGCACATAATTTAATTGCATTAGCGCCATATTTAATATTTTCACGTACTTTAATGCGAACAGCCCATGGGCCATCAGCAACCCCCGAGGCGGTATATTTCATTTCTGGAGGCAAACGATTATTGTCACAGTGTCCGCCAGTAATCCCCAAAGAAGGGCCTGCAGCCCAGATGCGAGGGCCAATAATATCACCTGCATTAATGCCGTCGCGAACCGCAATAACACTAAAGCCTTCTGCACCTAGGTTACGCACTGTGGTAAAGCCGGCTTCTAATGTTTTTTTAGCAAAGTAACTGGCTTTAATAGCCATACGCGGTACTGATTGGCCTATACGTTCACTGCGCGAAACGGTTGGATCGCTGGTTAAATGCACATGCATATCCATCAACCCCGGCATTACGGTGAGTTCAGGTAGGTTAATCAGTTCATCATTACTGGTAAGCGTTGGCTGTTTATTAAATTGGATTTGGCTTATTACACCCTCGTCAATCGCGATTAACGGATTAGCTTTTAGATCTCCAGTTTTTACATCAAGCAAAGCTTTGGCCGATATATAGGTGGTTGCCAGTGTACTTGCGCTGGTTAAGCTCAGTAATGCGATTGATGTAGTTAGTAAATGTTTTTTTATTTTGATCATTTTTATTATTTAATTATTTAATTATTTAAATTTACCTGAATGTAGCAATCATTAGCTATTGAGTAAATTATTTAGCGACGAATCCCACTCACCGTAATTGCTTTATTTAAGCCATTTAAAACCGCATAATTGGCGGGTAAAAACTAACAAGGATCTTTATGAAAGTTATTAAAATAGCACTGGTTGCCAGTAGCGTTATGTTTGCCTTAAGTGGTTGTATGAGCACCAGCTCACAATTAAACACAAATCAGCCGGTCGCGCCTGTAATAAGCGAATTATCAGCACAGCAACAGTTGGATGTGCTCGTTGCACAGTACTACGATGAGTCATTAACCTTTAATCCCTTAAGCGCCACTTATAACGGTCGCCATGAATTCGATGATCAATTCTTGCCGGTGATATCGCAGGCTAATCGTGATAAAAAAACTGCTTTTTATAAAAAATATCAACAACGTTTAACGCTAATCGATGAATCACAATTAACAGGGCAGGCGCTACTTAACTTTGAAGTATTATCGCGAGATTTAGCCCTGAAGCTTGAGGGCATGCAATATAAAGATTATTTGTTACCGATTAACCAAATGTCGGGAGCACATAATACCTTTGCTGGATTTGGTTCAGGGCAAAGTGCACAGCCCTTTAATACTGTTGCCGACTATGAGCAATTTATTAAACGTGCTGATGGTTTTGTGAAATGGTTAGCCAGTGTTGAACAATCAATGGCGCAAGGTGTTAAACAAGGCGTGGTATTGCCTATGCCATTGGCTAAAAAATTATTGCCTCAGTTTAAAGTGCACGTAGTAACTAACGCAGAAGATTCATTATTTTATTCACCAATAAAGGCCATGCCCGACTCATTTTCTAATGCACAAAAACAGCAACTCACTGAGCAGTATAAAACGCTTATTTTAGATAAATTAGTCCCCGCTTATCAGCGTATGAGTGAGTTTTTACTCAACGACTATATTCCTCATGCTCGCGATTCTGTTGGTTATGCTGATTTACCTAATGGTAAAGCGTGGTACGAATATCAAATCAAGAAAAACACCACGTTGAGTTTATCAGCAGATGAAATTCATGACATTGGCTTAAGTGAAGTGTCTCGAATTTTAAGTGAAATGAAAACGGTTAAAAATACCGTGGGATTTAAAGGTGATTTAGCATCGTTTTTTGATCATTTACGTGACTCAGATGAGTTTTATTATAAAACAGCTGATGAGTTAATTGCTGCCTATGAAGATATTAAACTAAAAATAGATGCGCGTTTACCGCGCTTGTTTAATATTGAGCCTAAAGCCCCTTACATTGTTAAAGCAGTAGAAGCGTATCGTGCGCAATCGGCAGCAGGGGCATCTTATGCTGGGCCTGCACCAGATGGTTCTCGTCCGGGTATCTTTTACATTAATGCTTACAACTTAAAAGCGCAGCCTAAATTTTTACTTGAAACGCTGTCTATTCATGAAGCAGCACCTGGTCATCACTTTCAAATTGCACTGCAACAAGAAGTGGAAAGCCTGCCCGATTTTCGTAAATTTGGCGGCTACACGGTGTTTGCTGAGGGCTGGGCATTATACGCAGAGAGTCTTGGCAAAGAGCTTGGCTTATTTACCGACCCGTATATGTGGTATGGGCGTCTTAACGATGAGCAGCTAAGAGCTATGCGTTTAGTGCTTGATACAGGCTTTCATGCCAAAGGGTGGACACGTCAACAAGGCATTGACTACATGTTAGCAAACTCTTCAATGGCAAAAAGCGATGTTATTGCTGAGGTTGAGCGTTATATTGCATGGCCTGGGCAAGCATTATCGTACAAATTGGGTGAGTTTAAAATTAAAGAGCTCAGAGATTACGCCCACCAGCAGTTAGGTGAGCAATTTGATATTAAAGCCTTTCATACGCAAATATTAATAGATGGCGCATTGCCTATGCCTATCTTAGAGCAAAAAATTAAACGTTGGGTTAAATCTCAGCAGTAACATAATCGCGCAAAGTCATTATTTGAACAGGGATTGGCTTTGCGCGCTTTGCTGCAATACGTTAGAATGCGCGCTCTTAAAAGGCGCGAGAACACCATGTTTGATCAACAATTAGCAAAAACCCAATTTTGGCTTAGCAAAAGTCTCAATGAAATGAACCAGCAAGAATGGGAAGCCATTTGTGACGGATGCGGAAAGTGTTGTTTAAACACCTTTATTGACAGCGAAGACGAAGATGACTTTACCGCCACCGATCAGCTAAGAGAAGGTGAGCAACTTATATTTACCAATATTGTTTGCCAATACCTTGATAACACAACCTGTGGTTGTAGTGAATACGAAACCCGCCAAACCTTAGTGCCTTCTTGCGTTAAGCTTACCAAAGAAAACCTCAAAGACATTTTCTTTATGCCGCAAAGCTGCAGCTATCGCCGACTTCACGAAGGACGTGGATTAGCAACGTGGCATCCGTTACTTAATAACGGCGATAAAACTAAAATGCACGAGCTAAACATTTCTGTTAAAGATAAAACCGTAAAAGACTGTGACGTAAAGCTAGAAGATTTTGATTTGTATATAGCCGAGTGGCCAACCAAGGATTGCAATTAATGAGTAAATTACAAGCAAGTATTGGCTTAATTAATCCTAAAAGCCCGACCAACGTGGGGGGCGTATTACGCGCCGCAGGTTGTTATGACGCACAGCAGGTTTTTTTTACTGGCAACCGTTATTTAAACGCACAGAAATTTCATACCGATACTAAAAATGTAGTGCAACGTATTCCATTAACCGCTACCGATAATTTAGCATCAAGTAAACCACAAGGCGCTAAAGTGGTGGTGATAGAGCTAATAGAAGGGGCCACTCCCTTGCCTGAGTTTACCCACCCTGAGAACGCATTTTATGTGTTCGGCCCAGAGGATGGTTCAGTGCCAAAAGACGTTTTAAAATGGTGCGATGAAGTTGTTTATATTCCAACCATAGGGTGTATGAATTTAGCAGCAACCTGTAATGTTGTTCTTTATGACCGGCTCGCCAAGCTTGGCGGTATTCAAAGTAGTGATGAAACCATTATCACTTCACGCGATACCAATAATAAAATGAAATGGCAAAAACAACCTTAAATATATTAGCTGTTTAAGGTTTATCCCTTGCTAAATGTAAAATAAAGTAACTAGTTAACTTAAAAAATAAGCAATTCGTCTTTTTTAAACACTATAAATGTAAAACTATGTAATTATGTTAAAAAATTATAATTATAAGAGCTTATTATTTATGTTGTTCTTGCACCATGTGATTAGGTGTTACTTGGTTGTTACATTGATATATATACTCAGTGCCTGCACCAGCAAACCTGCAAAATTAGATCCCCTCGTTGCTAATACTGGTCAACCATTATCTAGCGTGGCTCAATCAACCGATGTTATTTTCTATGATCTTAAGTTAGCCGTTTTTCCAGAAGAAAAGCAGATAGCCGGCACAGGGAAAACAGTATTTCGGGTCGTTAAAGAAACTCAGCAAATTGAACTAAAACTCGATAGTCGCTTTAGTATAAACACAGTAACAGTGGCTGATAAGAAAGCCGAATTTCTCCATTCTCATGGTGTGATCACGATTAACTTATATGAAAAAAAGTACCCTGGAGAAGTGGTTGAAGTTGCCATTAACTATTCAGGCAAGCCACATATTGCGCTTAACCCTCCATGGAGTGGTGGTTTTGTATTTAGTGAAACAAACGATGGTAAACCTTGGATAGCAACAGCGGTGCAAGGTGAGGGCTGTGATTTATTTTGGCCTTGTAAAGATCACTTTAGTGACAAAGCCGATAGTATGCGTATACGGGTAACGGTACCCACTGGATTGTATGTTGCCAGTAACGGGGTACTAAAAAATATAACTGTATTACAAAACAAGACTACCGAGTTTGATTGGTTTTTATCTGAGCCTGCGAGTGATTACAACATTGCGCTGAATATTGGCCCATTTGAGCGTGTTCAACAGCAATATACCAGTATAAATGGTACTGACATTCCTGTGGAATTTTGGGTGTTACCTGAAAATAGGCAAAAAGCCAGTAATTTGCTCACCAACGATGTTTATCAACAAATGGCATTTTTTGAATCTGTGTTAGGTCCATATCCATGGGGGCAACAAAAACTTGGCTTTGTAGAAACGCCTCATTTAGGCATGGAACATCAAACGATAAATGCTTATGGCAAAGGGTACACTCGCGACCCTAGTGGTTATGATTGGCTTATTCAGCATGAATTAGCGCATGAGTGGTTTGGTAATTTAATGACACACGAGCAATTGAATGATGCGTGGTTACATGAAGGTTTTGGCTTTTACATGCAACCGTCTTACAGTTTATATACCTTTGGTGAGGCCGCTTATAACCATGCAATGTATAAAGCCTATTTAGGGATAAAAAACTGCCAACCTATTGTTAAAGAGGGTGAGTTAAGCTCAAAAGAAGCTTTTAACTCAGATATTTATGGTAAAGGAGGCTGGACATTACACACTTTGCGTTGGTTAATTGGTGATGAGTTATTTTGGCAAGCAACACGCGAGTTAATCTACGGGAGTAGCGACACGCAAAGTCTCAGTTACCCAATTCAATCGCGATATCGCAACACGCAACAGTTTATTGATATTGTTAATCGCATTACAAAAAAAGACTATAACTGGCTATTTGATGTGTATTTAAAACAAGCTGCATTGCCAACACTAACCATGAAACGTCAAAATAACGTGGCCAATTTATATTGGAGCAAAAGTGAAAAAGATGCGACGCCTTTTAAAATGCCAGTACCCATTTCAATTAATGGCCAGCTTCAAGTTTATACACCAATTGAAGGAGTCATTACCATTAAAGCTAAACCTGTTGATCATATTATTGTAGATCCACAGATGAAGGTACTTCGGCAATTACCGATCACAAGCCAGTGCCAACAAGATGAATAATTTAGATAAAGCGTTACTATGGGGATAAAATTTATCCCCATAGTGCTTTTAAACACTTATTTATCTAGCTCTGCTAGTCTAAAAATTAAACGCACTGTGGCAAAGTCATCCTTGAAAGAACTAGTTATTTATTATTATTTTTGTTCTTTAATTTCATTGAAATCATATTTGCTAAGACATTCAGTTAAAAATTTGTTAAAAAGACACTGATAATAATGATTAATACTTAAGGTACTTATGTTTAGCTCGCTTAAATTCACCTCCAAAATCACCATTGCTGCATCATTAGTGTTAGTTTTAGTGCTAGGTGTTTTCACCATAAATAATTATTTTTCAATGCGGCATCAAACTCAAGAGCAGTTATCGCTAGTACTAGAGCAAAACTCTGAGTCTGTCTCTAAAAATATTGCAAGCTGGCTAAATAATAAATTAGCGATTGTGATCTCTATCGCAAAAACATACCAAGATGACGATGCCAAGTCTTTAACGCTTTCGCAATTAAATACCGCTGAGCTTGCAGGGGATTTTAAAAATACCTACATAGGTAAATCATCGGGTACATTTATTCTAAATGATCAAAGTGTTGTACTCCCCAGCGATTTTGATGCGACAAGTCGCCCTTGGTATAAATTAGTAGAAAATAAAACAACAACGGCTTTTACAACGCCTTATATCGATGTAACGACCAACGAACTGACAATTTCAGCCGTTGCCCCTATTAATAGTAATGGTCAATTTAAAGGGGTAGCGGGGGCAGATATTGATATGCAAACCATCGCTGAAATTATTGGAGATATTGATTTTTTAGGACTCGGTTATGGTTTTTTGCTTGATAATAAAGGGCAAATATTGAGTCACCCTGATAGCAAATTAAATTCAAAAACAGTCGCTGACTTAATTGGTAAAAATGCACCGTTAGCAAGAGAATTCACCGAGTATCAAGTAGCAGGTGAAACCTCGCTGGTATCCTTTACTAAAATTCGTGGTATTGAAAACGTTGATTGGTATCTAGGTGTAGTAGTCAATAAAGATAAAGCGTATTCAAGTGTTTCTTCGTTTGGGCAAAAGGCAATTGTATTTTTAATTATTGGTATTTTAGTGATTGTTGCGTCACTGGAATTTTTACTGCGTTATTTGATGCGCCCTATGTATCGTCTCAATGATGCCATTAGAGATATAGCGCAGGGTGAAGGCGATTTAACCTGTCGGTTAAGCGTTGAAAACGATGACGAATTTGGTCAATTGAGCAATTCGTTTAATATTTTTATAGAAAAAATCCAAAATTCAATAATTCAGGTTAAATCTTCAACGCAGTTACTGGAAACGGCAGTTGCTAAATTGGTTACGCAGACAGACTCAACATTAACTATGTATGATGACCAAAGTGAGCGCACCAACAGTGTGGCGTCGGCAATTAATCAGTTTTCAGCTACCTCAACAGAAATTTCAACCAGCGCCAGTAATGCCTCGACGCTTGCCAAAGATGCAGATCAATACTGTGCTAAGAATCAACAGACCCTCACAAACAACGTTTCAAGTATTCATCAACTGTCACAAAATATAGAGCAAGCGCAAGAAACCATAAATAGTTTAGACTCGCATACCGCTAATATAGGAAATGTATTGGCAGTAATAAAAGGGGTGAGTGAGCAAACCAATTTGCTGGCTTTAAATGCGGCGATAGAAGCGGCTCGTGCTGGTGAAGCGGGAAGAGGATTTGCGGTTGTTGCCGATGAAGTAAGGCAACTTGCACAGCGTACTCAGCAATCAACTCAAGAAATAGAAAACACCGTCATTGAATTACAAAAAGGTTCAAGCTCTGCCGTTGAACTTATGAAAACCAGTTTAGAAGAAAGTGAAAAAAGTGTTCAGCAAGCGGATGCAGTTGGCGATGTAATGAAACAAATAATTAGTGCGATTAAGCAAATAACCGACGCCAATCATAGTGTCGCTAATGCTACGGATGAGCAAAACCAAGTGGTTAAGTCATTACATAGCGATATTCACGTTATCAGCGACTTATCGATTCAAGGCCAATCAAACCTAAATCTTACTTTGGAAGAGTGTACCAAACTTAAGCATCAATTTAGTGACTTAGAGCGCATGGTTAAAAAATTCAAAGTATGATCAGTAAAACAAAAATAAATAAGCCAAGCTGGCTCAATTTAATCAATATTGACAGCGTTTATAGCTTTGATAAACAACGCCAAGTATTTTCGTTATTTACCATGATAGCGATTGCCTTGGTGTTAATTACCTATTTAGTAATTGCCAATCATCACGTGTATGCACCAATCCTTACTATTGCGTTAATTGTGGTTAACGTAACGATTGTAGGGTGTATTATTTATTTTATGAAAACAAAGCAGATTGATGCAATCGCCCTCATCACTTTAGTGATTGTATTTGTGATGTGCTTAGCTTTGGTATACACCGGCGGTAAAGAAAACACTGCTTTATATTGGCTAATGTTTTATCCCGTTGCTGTATTTGCCATACTGGGTGTGAAGTTTGGCGCCTGGTTAAGCAGTGCCATGTTATTGAGCTGTATTGTTATGTTGTATGGCCCTGATATGGGGCAAGTTATTTATGGCGCGGTAGAAAAGACCCGTTTTGTTGCTGCATTTTCGCTGGTGTTAGTGTTTTCGTTTATCGGTGAGTATTTTCGTCACCGCAGTCATTTAGCAATTGCTGATATCACCTTAGAGCAAAAACAGCATGCTCATACCGATCAGCTTACCGGGGCGCCTAATCGTCGCTTTATTACCTCACATTTTTTAAAGCTAGCAGCTTCAAGGCCAGAACATTATTTGCCGCTGTCTATTTTACTCATTGATTTAGATAAGTTTAAACAATTAAACGACAGCTACGGACATGATTTTGGTGATACGGTTTTAATTGAATTTACTAAGTTATTAGAGTCTCAGTTTCCTGCAACAGCGCTTAAAGCACGTTATGGCGGCGAAGAGTTTGTGGTTATTTTACCGCAACAAACAACCCTTGAGGCCAGCATTTTGGCCAACCGTTTTAGAGAATGTGTGCAAAACCATGTGATGCTAACCGACAAACATCAGCGAGTATCATTAACGTGTAGTATGGGTATTGCTCAGGCTAACAGTGTAGATGATTATAATAATGCGTTAAAGCAAGCGGATCAGTATTTATACAGCGCTAAGGCGCAAGGTAGAAATAAGGTGGTATCTGTACATGATCAACACGCCTCAGAGTAAATTAATATATGTACACGACCCTATGTGTAGCTGGTGCTGGGGTTATAAACCTACATGGCATGCGCTTGAGGCTGCATTGGTAAACAAACTTCCCATTGAATACAGAGTGGGTGGTTTAGCTGCAGATACTGACTTGCCAATGAGTCAGGATATGCAGTTGCAACTACAAGCCATATGGCAAAAAATTAGCAGCCAGTTAGGCACAGAGTTTAATTTTGATTTTTGGCGAGACTGCCAACCTCGCCGTTCTACCTATCCCTCTTGCAGGGCCGCTTTAATTGCTCGCAGCTTCAACAAAGAACCACAGATGATAGCGGCAATACAGCAGGCATATTATTTACAGGCACAAAACCCATCGGATGAAGCGGTTTTAATTAAACTGAGCGAAATAATTGGTTTAGACGCCCGTTTATTTGCACAGTTACTTCACTCTAATGAGCTTAAGCGTCGCTTTGATGATGAGCTTAATTATGTTCGCAGTTTACCTATTCAAGGTTTTCCGTCGTTAGTATTAATACATAACAATCGCGCTTACCCTATTGCTATTAACTACACAGATTGGCGACAAACCCTGATTGAAATACAATCTTACTTGTAAACTTAATCCCACTATTTTCATCCCTGAATTGTAAAATAGGCCAATAAGGCTAATTTATTACCGTTGTCATAAAAGCGACTTTTTTACGCAACACGCTTGTCATTTTTAATCTATACACTTTCGCTCATTGAAACTATCTCGCTTTAAATTGTTTTTTTGTAAACAAGCTAAAGCGATTAATAAACACTAGCAAATCCGCTAATTAACGAGCAAAGGTGTATACGATGAAAGGCGTTAAACCATTAATTTTAGCTGGTATTGTAGCCGCAAGTGCAGCAGTCCACGCCAATGATTTAAACACGGTAATTGAGAAAAGCAGCGAAATTAATAATTTAGCTGCGCAATCACAAACAAAAATAGACAAGATTGCAGATTCAATGCAAGGGCGTTTACAGCAATTTAAAACCCTAAATAAAGAAATAGATGGCCTAGCCGTTTATAACGCACAGCTTACCAAACAGTTAAATAATCAAATAGAAGAGATGGAGTCGATTAATTTATCGATGGATCAAGTATCGATAATTGAACGCCAAATAACCCCTTTAATGCTTCGTATGATCACTGGGCTTGAACAGTTTGTTGCCTTAGATGTGCCGTTTTTAAAGCAAGAGCGTAAGCAGCGCCTTGAATCATTAAATGCAATGATGGCGCGTGCTGATATTTCATCAAGTGAAAAATTTCGTCGTGTTTTAGAAGCTTACCAAGTTGAGGTTGACTACGGACGCACTATTGAGGCGTATACCGCATTGCTTGATGTGGATAATAAAGAACGCGAAGTCGACTTTCTACGCATTGGTCGTTTAGAGCTAATTTACCTCACCCGCGATGGTAAACAAGCAGGTAGTTGGGATCAGCAGTCACAGTCGTTTGTTGCGCTACCAGATTCAACCATAAGCCAAATTAATAAAGGGCTTCGCATTGCTCGCAAACAACTTGCCCCCGATATGTTAACACTGCCAATTCACGCTGCAGAATAAGAGGTTTACCATGAAATTATTAACGAAAATGACAAAAATGGCCGTGTTTGCAGCCAGCTTAAGCTTTGTGGGCACCAGCATTGCCGCTGAGCCGATGAATTTAGATGCTTTATTAAAAACCTTAGAGCAGGGTAAATCAGCGCAATCAGAGCAAAATAAACAACGTGAACAAGAATTTGCAGCACGTCAAAATGAACAAGTGCAAATGCTTAAAAACACCCAAGCTAAACGTAACCAAATGCTTAGCGAGTCAGAGCGTTTAGAGACGCAATTTGAAGAAAACGAAATTAAATTGGCTAATCTAACTGATACCTTATCAAAGCGTATGGGTTCATTAAAAGAGCTATTTGGTGTGCTACAACAAGTCGCTGGCGATTCAAGTAACAAGTTTGCTACCTCTGTGGTATCGGCACAGTTACCTGGGCGTAGTACTTTTATGGACGAATTGGCGCAAAAAATGGGTTCAACTTCAAAGCTTGCGTCTATTGAAGATATAGAAAAGGTTTGGTTTGAGCTACAACGCGAAATGACCGAACAAGGAAAAGTAAGCCGCTTCAATACTGATGTAATTGTTGAAGGGGGCAATAAAGTACAAAAAGAAGTGGTACGTGTGGGTGCATTTAACCTTATTAGTGACGGTCAGTACTTAGAGTATACACCGGCCACCAATACCATTAGCCAGCTTACTCGCCAACCAAGTAGCCGCTTTACTGCGACTGCGGCTGATTTGCAGCAAGCAAACACGGGTGTTGTACCGTTTGCGCTTGACCCAACAGGCGGCTCAATTTTAGGTTTGTTAGTACAAGCCCCTGATACCAGCGAGCAAGTTCATCAAGGTGGTGCGGTCGGTTACGTTATTTTAGGCGTTGGTTTATTAGCGTTATTAATTGCGCTAGAGCGTTTTGTATCGCTCATGCTGATGGGTGGAAAAATCCGTCGTCAATTAAAAGACGATACAGCCCGTGATGACAACCCGTTAGGGCGCGTCATGAAAGTGAAAGATCAATACCCAAATGTGGCCTACGACACGCTTGAACTTAAGTTAAGCGAAGCCATTTTACGCGAAATGCCAAAAATCACCCGTAATTTAACGCTTATTAAAATTATCTCTGTGGTAGCGCCATTACTTGGCTTGCTCGGTACGGTAACCGGGATGATTAATACCTTCCAAGCAATTACTTTATTTGGTACTGGCGACCCTAAACTAATGGCGGGCGGTATTTCGCAAGCTCTGGTTACTACGGTATTAGGTCTTGTTGTTGCCATTCCAACGGTGTTTTTATACACCTTATTGAATACTCGCTCAAAAGGTTTACTGCTTATTTTACAAGAACAAAGTGCAGGTATTATTGCCGAGCGAAGCGAGAAAGGAGCCTAAACCATGGTGCTATTGATTGATTCAATCAATGCTATCCGTGATTTTCTCGACACGGGTGGCCAAGTGCTCTTGGTCATTGCCGTGTTAATTTTCGCGATGTGGTTATTGATACTCGAGCGATTTATGTACTTTTTTAATGGCTATCGGCACTACAAAAAAGACGTTAAAAATACGTGGAAAACGCGCAGTGAACGCAACAGCTGGAACGCAGAGCAAATACGCCAAGCCATGGTTTCACGCGCCAGCATGCGTTTAAACGCAAATTTACCGTTGATTAATGTAATGGTGGCGCTGTGTCCACTATTAGGATTGCTTGGCACAGTTACAGGGATGATAGAAGTCTTTGATGTAATGGCCATTACAGGTACAGGCAGCGCACGCTCTATGGCATCAGGTGTGTCAAAAGCAACCATACCGACAATGGCAGGAATGGTCGGTGCGTTATCTGGGGTGTTTGCCTCAACCTATTTACAACGAAAAGCAAAGCGTGAAGTTGAATTGTTGCAAGACACTATGGTGTTAGACCACTAAATAATTATTGAAAAGCGGTGAACATAATCACCGCTTATTCTAGGAGAAATAACATGAGAGCCCCATTAGGTAATTTATTCCAAGAAGACGAAGCAGAAGAAATAAACATGACCCCTATGCTGGATGTTGTATTTATTATGCTTATTTTCTTTATCGTGACAGCCTCGTTTGTTAAAGAAGCGGGTATTGATGTAAACCGCCCAGAAGCGGCAACCGCAGTTAAAAAAGAGCGGGCTAACATATTAGTGGCCATTTCAGATCAAGGCGAAATTTGGATCAATAAACGTCAAATTGATGTACGCGCTGTACAAGCCAACATTGAGCGCTTAAAAGCTGAAAATCCACAAGGCAGTGTAGTTATTCAGGCCGATAAAAAAGCCACCACAGAAACCTTGATAAAAGTCATGGATGCCTCGCGTGCAGCGGGTGTATTTGATGTTTCAATAGCGGCTCAAGAAGGGTAACGAGTGATGCGTTATGTACTTGCGTTAGTTATAGCGGGTGTGGTGACCTTTATGCTGTTTTTAGGTATGCAGGCATTGATCACCGGTGGTGAAGGCGCCATGACGGAGCCTGCCAAAGGGAATGTGTTAGATTTTGTCCGTTTGAAAAAAGAAGAAACGGTACAAAAAAAGGAGCGTAAACCACAAAAGCCACCAACACCTAAAGAGCCACCACCGCCAATGGAATCGCCACAAATGCAAAGTAGCGATAACAACGCAGCCAGCAACAACTTTGATTTTGCTGCCAATGTCGATGCGGATGTAAATCTAGCGGGTGGATTAGCGTTAGAAACCAGTGATGGTGAGTATTTACCCATAGTAAAAGTGGCACCAGTATACCCAAGGCGTGCGTTATCGCGTGGCATTGAAGGTTATGTCATTGTTGAATTTACAGTGACAAAGCAAGGCACAGTGAAAGAGCCGCAAGTTATTAAAGCCGAGCCAGAGTCATTATTTGACAGAGCAGCGATGGATGCGGCCCTTAAATTTAAATATAAACCGCGCGTGGTTAATGGTGAAGCCGTTGAAGTAGCCGGTGTGCAAAATAAAATTTCTTTCCAAATTAATGGTTAATTCTGTTAAGTAAGCAAAGAGTGAACGTGAGGCAATTATGAAATTAAAACTAACAACCAAGCTATTAAAGCTGAGTATGTTGTGCACTGTTGCAATCAGTGCCAGCGTTGTTACACCAAGTGCATTGAGTGTATTTCCGGGTATAAACCTGGCGACAGTACAGGCCGCTGAACAGCAAAAAACAACACGAGTGCCCGCACTGCGTGAAAAAGTATACAGCCAATTAGCTCGCGCCCAAAAACTTGCGGATGATGGCGACAGTAAAGCGGGCTTGGCTGCGCTTGACAGCATACAAGCGCGCTCATCAAGTATGAATTCGTATGAAATTGCGATGATGCATAACTTTTATGGGTTTATTTATTACAATGAAAACGACCTTGTAAAAGCGATTGCTTCATTTGAAAAAGTGATTGCCGAAGATGGCATTCCAGAAACACTACGCCTGAGCACAACATTCAGCCTTGCGCAGCTTGCTATGGCTAACAGTGACTATAAAAAGGTGATTGCATTTTTAGACAAATGGGATGCTATAAACACTAAGCCTAAAACCGACGCCTATTATTTATTAAGGGCGCAAACCTACTATCAATTAAAAGACTATGAGCAAGGCCTGAGTTACATTACGCAAGCCATTAACTTAAGTGATAGCGAAGGCAAAGTACCCAAAGAAAACTGGCTGGTACTGCAACGCGCTATGTATTACTCACTTAACCAAACCGATAAAGTAGTGAGCGTACTTGAGCGTATGGTAAAGCTTTACAATAAACCTGAGTATTGGGTCCAATTAGCCGGTATGTATGGTGAAACTGGGCAAGAAAAACAGCAGCTTAGTGTTTTAGAGGCTGCTTACCAGCAAGGATTTTTAACCTCTAAATCTGACTTAAGACAGCTTGCGCAGGTATATTTATATAATCAGCTTGCTTATAAAGCAGCCAGTGTAATGAGTAAAGCAATAGAGCAGGGGATTGCTGAACCAACTGCTAAAAATTATGCCTTTGTAGCCGAGGCCATGGTACAAGCTAAAGAAGATGCTAAGTCGATTAGTTACTTTACCAAAGCTGCAGAGCGTTCAGAGCATGGTAAATACGATCAGCGCTTGGCTGAAGTGTATGTAAACACAGAACAGTATGACGAAGCTGCCGATGCAGCGCGAATGGCACTGGATAAAGGCGGCCTTGATTTTGAATCAAATGCGTTTGTTGCCTTAGGAATGGCGCAATACAACTTACAAAATTTTGATGCGTCTATCCTTGCGTTTGAACAAGCCGAAAAGCACAAAAAGTCGCAACGTTTAGCCCAGCAATGGATCAAATATGTAAAACGCGAAAAAGTGCATGCGCAAACATTAAAAACAGCACTGCTTTAATTTTTATAGTGCGATTATTAGTTCTTAATTGACGCACTAAAAACCATTTCATAATTGCACTACTCAAACCACACTAACATTCGGTTAGTGTGGTTTTTTTGCTTGCATTTTTAAAATAACTAATTGATTTTTAGTTAATTAACATTGTCATTTTATGTTTATTAAAGTGTAACTTCATTGTCATATCACTCCCGTATTGTACTTCGTATTCGATAACTCAAGTGACCTTAATGCATGAGTATCGTGCCTTAAAGTGACTTAAGTTATTACTTAATGCGCTAACACAATAATTAAATACTTTTACGGAGTGAACAATGAAATTATCTGGCTTATTCAAAATCAGCTTAGTGGCTACAGCAATGACACTTGCTGGTTGTGGTGGTGATATAGAAATTACACCAACCGTTAATGATAACAGCACCAGTACAGACAACAGTGTTAATAATTCTAATAACAACACCGGTTCAACAACTGATGATGAGGCTGTATGTGCAAGCTATGAATCAGATGCAGGCACGGTAACAGGTGTGGTCAGTGGTATAGATTGCTTATACAACGATTCATTTTCAAGTAAAACTATTTCAATTACTAACAACATTACATTTAAAGAGTTACCTGGCGGTGGTGTACATGTATTTGCTGATGCCCTGCAAATTGGTGAAGATGGCAACACAGTTGATGGCTTTTCTATTCCAACTAATGGCCCAACTATGACTGTAGAGCCTGGCGCAACGCTTGCGTTTCAATCAGGTGAAGCGATTTTACGTATTGCACGTGGTGCAAAAATTCAAGCCGTGGGTACAGCAGAAAAGCCAGTAGTATTTACCTCAGCTAATGCCTTTGACCGTTTTGATACAGCTGGTGAAGGTGCACGTTATGCTGACTGGGGTGGCATTATCATTAATGGTCAAGGTATTACTGACCAATGTACAGATGCAGAGCGTGATGGCGGTACATGTAACGTAGCCTCTGAAGGTATAACAAGCTACTTTGGTGGTAACGATAATAGCGATTCAAGCGGTAATATTAAATGGGCTAAAGTATGGTATGCAGGCTCTGGCCCTCGCGTAGGTGGTGAAGGCGATGATTTAAATTCATTAACACTTAATGCTGTTGGTTCAGGCTCTGAGTTTGATTACATTCATATTCACCAAGGCTTTGATGACGGTATTGAAATCTTTGGTGGTGCAACCACGCTTAAGCATATTGCAGTGACTGATACTCAAGATGATTCGTTTGACTTTGATGCCGGTTGGCAAGGTAAGGCGCAGTACTTATTTGTTCAACACGGTACGGTAACGCTTAACGATGGTTCTGTGGTTAATATGGGTAATAATGGTTTTGAGTCTGACGGCGTTAAAGGTTCATCTTCTGCTCAAGTGTCACCTTCAAACCCGATGGTTGCTAATGTGACTGTGATTACTACTGATGGCAATTCAGTTCGTGATGATGACCCTTCACAAGCCTACAAGTTTGATGATCAATTTAATTCAAGCATTTATAACGCGTTAATTGTTAAGAAAAACGCAGTTAATACACAATGTATCGAATTCTCGGGTGATGGTGAAAAGCAAGCCGATAACATTTCTTTTACTAGCTCAGTAATGGCATGTTCAAATAATTTCGCTAATACCGATACCTTTGCTGGTGGTCCGCTTGCAGGACAAACTAAAACAGCATGGTTTGAAAATGGCGGTGCGAGTGAAATTTTAACAGATGATGTCTCTGTACTTGCTGCTAATGGTTTTGCTACTAATACGGCTTCTACAGATGTGAGCGTTACAGCCACTGATTTAAGTACAACAGATTCGTTCTTTGAATCGGTAAATTACATCGGTGCCGTATCGGACCAGGATACAACGTCAAATTGGTATAAATGGGTTGAAGCAGCAGTAGCCGCGGCTAACGCAGACTAATTTAGCACTATTTATAAACTTCTGAAGGCGCCTTGGAGCTTGCATAATAAGCGTTTGGCGCCTCTTTTGTATAATCTGATCAGGATGTATCTTATGTCTAAAAAGCATAGACTTAATCAAATTACATGGGCGATTGGTTTAGGGCTGTGTGCCCAATCTGTAAGCCTATTTGCTGCGCAAAATGATGTTGATGTAGCCCAAGAAATAGAAGAAGTAGTGGCAGTAGGTACGCGCTTACAAGGCAGTGCTGCTGCTGTGGTTGAAGAGCGAAAAAATCAAGCCTTTGTAGCCGATATTTTAGGCTCAGAGCAATTAGCACGTACTGGCGATAGCGATGCCGCTTCTGCCCTTAGGCGTGTAACCGGTTTGACCCTCGTTGATGGCAAGTTCATTTATGTGCGTGGTTTAGGTGAACGTTATTCGAGCGCACGTTTAAATGGCGCGTACATACCCAGCCCCGATCTAACTCGCAATGTGATCCCGCTTGATATTTTTCCCGCTAGTATAATTTCAAGCATGGCAGTACAAAAAGCTTACTCACCAAATATGCCCGCCGCGTTTGGTGGCGGTAATATTGACATTAGAACCAAAACTGCACCGAACGAGTTTACAGCGGGTGTAGAGGCGGGTGTTGGTTATAACACTGCTGCAAGTGACGGCTTTACTTACAACCGTAAAGAAAGCGGACTACCTGATGCGTTATCATCTGCAATAACACAATACCGAGGTGATTTTGGTATTGGCAACATAGTAGAACGCGATGGCTTAGTCGATGGTGACACAACGCGTGCAGAGCAAGCGACTGCGATTAATAACGAATTGCTTAAGTCGTTACCGCGTGGTTATGAGTTAAAAGAAGACTCTCTCGATCCACAATACAATATTAAAGCCCATTACGGTGATAGCTTTAGCGAATCTTACTTTGGCGGCAAGTTAGGCTTTATGCTTTCTGGCGCTTATAAAAATGAGTGGGATTTTGAAGACCGATTTAGCTCAGTGATAAGCCAAGATTTAAAAAATGAAGACGGTAAAATTGACTGTACGACAGCGCTAAATACTGCAGATGATGTCGCAAATTCATGTTTTAATACTGTAAAAAATTCCCAAGTGACCACAGAAAACGAGCGTTATAATGCGTCATTTAGTTTAGGCTATACCTTAGGTACTCACAGTATATCAGCGCAGCAGCTATACATTATTGATAATGAAGATGAGTCTGAAATTGCTATTTCGCAAAGTCCAGCGGGTAGTTCAACATTTAGTATTGCAGGGGATGGCGTTGCTAATCGTAACCATACTTTTAACTACAAAGAGCGACAACTCAATATTACCCAGTTTATTGGTCAGCACACCTTTTTAGATTACATGGGGATTGGCGCTGATTGGCAGTATACCGAAGCGAAGGCAACAACGGATATTCCGACGAATGCTGATTTTGAATTTCGCGATGAGTACAACACAGACGGGTCGTATGTAGGTTCTCAAATCACGGGTGATGATAACCGTGTGATTATGTCATACACCAACATGGAAGAACGAGTTAAGTCTTACAGTGGTAATTTAAACTTACCGCTTAGCTTTGACAGCATGGATGTTGAATTTAAAGTAGGGTATGACTTTTCAGATAGAGCGCGTATTTTTAATACCTCAAGTTTTGCTATTAATAACAGTGGTGGTGCTGGTATCACTATAAATGATGGCAGTGATAATGCGCTAAATAATAGCGGGTATCTAAGCGATGAATTTATTAATAATAACGCGATACTGGTTGATTTTAACGAACCAACAGCTCCTGATGCGGATGATTACCTAGCAGGACAAAAAGTAGATGCGGGTTACGCCTCGTTTGATGTGTTTTATGATCAATGGCTACGCATTAGCGGTGGTGTACGCTATGAACAATTTAAACAAACGTCTATTGGTACATCTAGCCTAATATTTGATCAAGATGACTTAAATACTTTCTACGACCCTGAAAAAATTCAAGCAGGCTCTATTGTTTCCGACGATTGGTACCCTGCGCTTTCTGTCACCTATGTAGGCGCTGATAACTACCAAATACGTGCAGGCTATGGTGAAACGGTAGTTCGTCCGGATTTTCGTGAAGTGGTACCGGTTACTTACTTTGACCCACTTACCGATATTAGAACATTTGGCCGTACAGGGCTTAAAAGTAGCCCAATTAAAAACTATGACCTACGTTATGAATATTACGGTGAAGCCGGTAATTCGTTTAGTGTGGCTGCCTTTTACAAAGATATTACTTCACCCATTGAAACGGTTCTAAATATTGGCGATGAAGACTATTCAGCCTCATTTATCAATGGTGAAACCGCTGAGGTCTACGGTATAGAAGCTGAATGGTTGCAAGATCTTACGTTTTTATCTGAAGGGTTATTTACCAGTGGTAATATAACTTTGAGTGATTCAGAAGCGTCTATCGATCCTGCGCTTGCGGGAACCTTAACTAACCCTAAAAAACGTATGACGGGTCACTCAGAGTACGTAGTTAATTTACAACTTAACTACGATTCACTCGACGGAATGCACAGTAGTTCTTTGGTTTATAACGTATTTGGTGAACGTATTTTAGCAGCAGGTGTTGCGAGTCGAGATGATGCTTATGAGCAGCCATTTCATTCACTTGATTTAGTTTATACCTTTTACCCTGACTTTAACTCTAAGGTGAAGTTTAAAGTTAAAAACCTACTTAATGAAGATCAGGAAGTATCGCAATCAGATATTATTGTTCGCTCTAAAGAAGTCGGTATGAACTTTGATATTAGTTATAGTTACGAGTTTTAAGTAAAAGCCCAAGGATAGGATTTATAACAACGCCTAACTACTCATTAGCCCTGTATTTTATACAGGGCTTTTTTATGTGTATGAAAAATATTTAAGTTACAGTTTATTGACTAGTTTTAGCGTGCTGGTGGTGTTAGCTTAGGGCTGTAAAAATTAAATCTCACGCAATGAATTTTTAATTTTTAATGTATAGGCTCCTTTTATGAATCAAACAGTGGAACAAACAATGAAAAAAGTAGGATTAGTCGGATGGCGCGGCATGGTAGGCTCAGTGTTACTAGAGCGAATGGAACAAAAACATGATTTTGCACATATCGACACCACCTTTTTCACCACCTCACAAGCAGGTCAGCTTGGCCCTGAGTTAGCGGGTGCAGCTAAACCGCTTTTAGATGCCAGCGATATTTCTGAGCTTGCAAAAATGGACATTATTGTTACCTGTCAGGGTGGCGATTATACCAATGCGGTGTATCCAAAATTACGTGAATCAGGTTGGGATGGCTATTGGATAGATGCAGCCTCTGCACTGCGTATGAGTGACGACAGTATTATCGTACTTGACCCTGTTAACAAAGATGTCATTGAACAAGGGCTAGAGCAAGGCGTTAAAACCTTTGTAGGTGGTAACTGCACGGTTTCACTTATGCTACTAGCGCTGGGTGGTTTATTTGAGCAAGACCTAATCGAATGGGTAAGCCCAATGACTTACCAAGCAGCATCGGGCGCGGGTGCACGCAATATGAAAGAACTCATAGCTCAAATGGGGGCTATTCATGCAAGTGTTGCACAGCAACTAGATAACCCAAGTTCAGCTATTTTAGAAATTGATAAAATAGTCAGCGAAAAAATGGCATCAAGCGATTTGCCACAAGACCAGTTTGGTGTGCCACTGGCGGGTAGCTTAATCCCATGGATTGATGTGCCTATGCCAAGCGGTCAATCAAAAGAAGAGTGGAAAGCGCAAGTTGAAGCCAACAAAATCTTAGGCTCATCTAAACAACCTGTGCCTATTGATGGTTTATGTGTACGCATTGGTGCAATGCGTTGTCATAGCCAAGCGATGACCATTAAATTACGTGAAGACATTAGCGTAGAAAAAATAGAAGAAATTTTAGCCTCGCACAATGAGTGGGTTAAAGTAATTCCTAATGAGCGTGACATTACCAGTACCGACTTAACCCCAGTTAAAGTAACCGGTACGTTAAGTATACCTGTTGGCCGTATTCGCAAACTCGCCATGGGGCCAAAATATATTAGCGCTTTTACCGTAGGCGATCAGCTTTTATGGGGTGCAGCAGAGCCACTGCGTCGTATGTTACGTATTATTGTTGATAATAAATAATATTTACTTTGAGGGTTAGCATTGGCTAGCCCTTTTTATTTAATAATTAAATCGCTAATATCTTCATGGCCTTTACCAACGTTTATATTATTGCTTCCGGTCATTTTTATTAATTCAAGTGATGAGTTCAGACTTATTGGAGAATATTATGCACAGTAAATTTCATGTTCACGCATTTCTTGATGACGATAGCGAAACCTTTAGTTATGTTGTTTCTGATAGTAACTCTCAGCAAGCAATCTTGATTGATCCCGTTTTAAATTTTGATTATAAATCAGGTCGCAGCTGTGAATCAGGCGCCAAAAAAATCGGCGAGTACCTTCAAAGCCATTCTCTTTCATTAGAGTGGGTTCTCGAAACACATGCTCATGCCGATCATATCTCTGCAGCTCCTTATTTTAAAAAACACTTTGGTGCTAAAATCGCCATAGGTGAACATATCAAAACGGTACAACAAAGCTTTAAGGCGCTATTTAATCTTGAAAAAGAATTTTTACCCAATGGGGCTGATTTTGACCGACTATTAAAAGATGGAGATAGTTTTAATGTTGGCCAGTTATCAATACGAGTGATGCACACACCGGGGCATACACCCGCCGACTTAGTTTACATTATAAATGAAGAGGCCATTTTTGTTGGTGATACGATTTTTATGCCTGACGTAGGCACAGCAAGGTGTGACTTTCCAGGTGGTAGCTCTGAAACATTATACGATTCAATCCAGAAACTACTCTTGATGCCCGATGAGGCAACAATTTATGTATGCCATGATTATCCGACTGAAAAACGAAATCACCGTTTTGCGGTCACAGTAAAAGAACAAAAAGAAACAAATATTCATGTAAAGACTAAAATAAGCAAAGAGCAGTTTGTCCAAATGCGTGATAGCCGTGACGAAGAATTACCTATGCCTCGCTTAATTTTACCTGCTATTCAAATGAATATTAGAGCTGGCAACCCACCTCCCGCTGAAGATAACGGCATAAGCTACCTTAAAATTCCCTTAAACCAATTATAGTTCAATATCATAATGATTATTCGGATAGAGTAATAAGCACAAGTAAATTTATTGTAGCTAGATGATCGCTTAACCATCTCTCATACCTGAATATAGCATGGTTATTTTTATAAAATAGGCGTGATAATTTTACGTTGCAACATCGTATAACTACCTAATAATTATGATAAGTTGCTTAAATCCGTTTTAATGCCTACTATCAATGCTCAACTAAACACTCGTTTGACTCTGTATAATAATTTCATCGCAAAATGCTATTTAAATGTTGCATTTATTCGCCAGTTTTACGCATAAACCTGACTACAGGTTTTTTATGATATTTATATTCTTGGGAAGCATAAATGAATAGCATTGAGCAACTTCAGTCTGAATTAGCTATCGCACATTCTCGAATATCTGAGCTAGAAACAAGCTCAGCCCAAAGCCATATCTTTTTAAATATTTTTAATTCCTCGCCTTTGCCTTTTGCATTAAATGACGTATATGGAAATATTATTAATGTAAACCCCATGTTTACAAGGCTTTATGGTTATAAACTTAGCGATATTCCCACACTAAATGATTGGTGGCCCAAAGCCTACCCAAACCCTAAATACCGTGAATGGGTGATTAGTTCATGGGAAAAAAACACTGAGCGAGCAAAAAAAACAAATACCGACTTTGAACCTATAAAGTTAGATGTACATTGCAAAAATGGTGCACAACGAACCGTGCTTGCCAGCTGTGCGCCCTTAACCGATTTTGAGCAAATGTATTTGGTGATTTTTTACGATATTACTGATTTAACGCAGGCAAATAGTAAAATAAATATATTATCTGACTCATTGACGCAAATGACTCTTTCATTAGAGCAGCAACATAAAGAACTTATTCTCGAAAAAGAAAAAGCGCTAGCCAATGAAGAGCGTTTGAGTTTAGCTATGCAAGGCGCAAATGATGGCTTATGGGATTGGGATATAGCCAACGATAAAATGTATTACTCACCCCGCTGGAAATCAATGTTAGGTTATGCAGAGGACGAGCTGGTTGATCATTTCTCAACCTGGGAAGGCTTATTACACCCTGACGACCTAGAACAAACGCTTGCGCAGATCCAATCTTTTATAGATGCGAAAATAAAAAAATATGAAGTCGAATTTAGAATGCGCCATAAAGACGGCCATTATATCAATATTTTATCTCGTTCTTTCATGGTTGAAAGTGAAGAAGGGGAGATCACCCGTTTAGTCGGTACTCATATTGATATTACAGCACGAAAAAAATCAGAGGAAAAACTCAGTTATCAGTCTACTCATGACTCACTAACGGGGTTGCTAAACCGCAGAGAGTTTAAACGTCGAACAGAGTTACTACTTGCTGTTCCTGCTCATAACCGGCCTGTTCATGCTTTATGTTATATGGATCTCGATCAATTTAAAGTTGTAAACGATACTTGCGGTCACTCAGCGGGTGATGAATTACTTCGCCAACTTAGTTTTATTCTGGAAAAAGCTGTTCGGCAATCAGACATAGTGGCGCGCCTTGGCGGAGATGAATTTGCTATTTTAATGGAGGATTGCTCGTTTAGTGATGCGCACCGCATAACACTCTCTATTCAAAGCGCTATTGAGGACTTTCAATTTATATGGGAAGGGCGAAGTTTTCGTATTGGTGCAAGTATAGGGCTAATGCAAATTACAGAAAAAGCACTCGACTTTATCGAAGTGTTAAAAGTAGCCGATGTTGCCTGCTACATTGCAAAGGATAAAGGGCGAAATCGTATTCACGTACATTATGAAAACGATAAAGAATTGGTACAAAGGCAAAGTGAAATGCTGTGGGTAAACCGCATTCAATACGCGATTGATGAAGACAGCTTTCGCCTGTATGCGCAAGCAATTGAGCCACTGACCAGAGATTCAAATAAACATTACGAACTGTTACTAAGAATGATTGATGAGCATGATAATGTTATATCGCCTGGTGCATTTTTACCCGCAGCCGAGCGTTATCATTTAATTGTAAAAGTGGACAGGTGGGTTGTTAAAAACGCCTTTAGTTTAATTGTTCGTAACGCTGCTTTTCTTAAAAATATTAACTTTGTTTCTATTAATCTTTCAGGGCAATCGCTGACTGATGAGAGTTTTCTTGATTTTATTATTGAGCAACTACAAACGCTAGGGGTAAACAGTCATAAAATTTGTTTTGAAATTACAGAGACGGCAGCTATTTCAAATTTAGAGCTTGCAGGAAAGTTTATTAATAAGCTGAAAAATTTTGGATGTCGTTTCGCACTTGATGATTTTGGTAGTGGGTTATCATCGTTTGGGTACCTTAAAAATCTTAAAGTTGATTACCTAAAAATTGATGGCATTTTCGTTAAAGATATCGCAAGTGACCCAATAGATCATGCTATGGTTAAAGCTATTAATGAAATAGGTCAAATTATGGGGATGAAGACAATTGCTGAATTTGTCGAAACCGAGCAAATTAAGTCTATCTTAAAACAAATGGGAGTCGATTACGTTCAAGGTTATGCTATCCATAAACCACAGTCCTTGAGTGAACTATTTGAAAAGTAACCTCCCATCTTTATTAATTAAATGATATTCATGATTTATGGTGACCATACAAACAGTAAACAGGCGCTTAACTGTCATTGGTTGAAGATTAAATGAGTGATGTTTAAATAATTGCTAATTTCTTGCTCAATACATATTCCAAGACTATATTTTATCTAGCTTCTTGGGATGTAACTACATGAATATATCAAAAAAATTAAAGCTGTCTTTTGCATCAGCTATCGCACTGCCTTTGTTTGTAATTGCTGCTATTGTTATATCGCAAACGAGGGAGCAAGCACTCGATAATTTTTCTCAATTGAGTGAGCGAGAAGCGCGCCAAGTAGACAACGCTATTACGATGTTTTTTGCCGAAATTGCCAAAAATGTTGATTATTTAGCATCCCACACCACCATTAAAAACGCACGCACCAATGTTAAAACCCATATGGATGCTTCCAACTCAGTGATGCTTAACCATCCTAATCAAAGCCCAACAGAGCAAGCTGCATATAGCTTGTTTGACCATTTTGGCCAAACACACCCAGGACTTGCTTATATCTACATGGGGAACGAACAAGGAGGGTATATTCAATGGCCCATGGGGAAAGTAAACGCCAATTATGATCCGCGCGAGCGCCCCTGGTATATGGCAGCAAAAGCGGCTAATGGTAAAACAACGCGTACTAATGCCTATTATTGGGCCGCTGATGATTTAGTTATTGTATCTACGGTTAAAGCGATTATTGATAACGGGGAATTAATTGGCGCCCAAGGAATGGATGTATCATTAGGCGGGCTTACCGATATTATTGCCGATATTAAATTAGGCGAAACCGGTTATTTAATGTTAATTGAAGATAGTGGCAGTGTGCTGGTGGATGTTAAACATCCAGATTACCGATTTAAAAACTTAGCAGATCTTGAGGGGGGGAAATACGCCGACTTAGCTAAAAATACCCAAGGGCTGTTTGATGTAGAGATAGATGGTAAACAATATATGGCTAATATTCATACCTCTGCTACCTTAGGTTGGAAGTTTATTGGGGTAGTAGAAAAAGCCGAAGTGATGAGCACGGCGAATACTATGGCCTATACCATATTGGTTATTAGTGCGATATTAATTGCCGTATTTGTTGCTATAGCGAGTTATATTTCTAAATTAATATCAGCCCCTATTGTTGAAGTGAGTGATGGCTTAACTGAAATATCGCAAGGTGGCGGTGATTTAACCCAACGCTTAACAATAAAAACCAAAGATGAAACCGCTAAACTGGCTAACAGCTTTAATTTATTTTTAAACTTGATCAGCGAGCTGGTAACTCAAATTAATGAGTGCGCGCAAAATGTAAGTAAAACCTCATCGCAAACTTCATCGCAAGCTGCACAATTAACAAGCTCCACCAGCCAACAGCAACAAGCTTTAGAGATGGCAGCTACGGCTATTAATGAAATGGCTGCCACCGCGAACGAAGTGTCTAGCAGTTGTGCAAATGCAGCGGATTTGGCTGTTCAAACACAGCAAGCATCAGATTTGGGGCAATCGGTTATTACACAAACTGTGGAAAGTGTGGTTCAGCTATGTGAGGTAATAAACAATGCCTCAGCAGATATTACTCAGCTAGATACTGAAAGCGAAAACATTATGTCGATACTCAGTGTTATTCGCGGTATTTCAGAACAAACTAACTTATTGGCCTTAAATGCTGCGATAGAAGCTGCACGTGCCGGTGAGCACGGACGCGGCTTTGCTGTGGTGGCCGACGAAGTGCGCGCGTTATCGCAACGAACCGCTGAGTCAACCGAAGAAGTGGCTTCACAGCTTGATAAACTACGTACTATGTCATCTAAGGTATCTAAAGACATGCAACGCAGTATAGAAACCACTAATAAAACTGTCGAGCTTGCGCATTCGGCGCAGCAACAATTTAGTGAGATCACGGCATCTATCGTTCATATTAGCGATTTAAATACCCAAATAGCCACCGCTGCTGAAGAGCAACAACATGTAGCTGAAGATATAAACCGCAATGTTACTGAAATTAAAAATGCGGCTGATGAGGTGAGTGATATTGCCGTGACCACCAGTGAAAACGGCAACGAAATGAATCGTCTTTCGTCAATTTTAACGGGGTTGGTGGGTAAATTTAAAGTGTAAGGGCAAGCAAATGCATGCCCTTTTTATCCCTGCTACTTATTTTTAAGTAGTTCTTTTAATTCTGCTAGTTGTGCTTTCAATTCGTTTACTTGGCCTTGGGTGGCAGGGAGTGAGTCTATATCGGCTTGCTCTTCGCGTGCATTGCGATGCTCTTCACTCATCACTTCTAAAATAGCGCCAACCATCATATTTAAAAACACAAATGCAGTTAAAAAGATAAAGGTTAGGTAAAAAATCCAACTTAATTTGTACACGGCCATGGTTTCGTACATGACGTCAGTCCAATCTTCAAAGGTGGCTATTCTAAACAGGGTGAGCATAGAAATAGACACATCGCCCCAAAGTACCGGATTTATATCAGCAAACAACATACTGCCAGTGGCGGCATAAATATAAAATATAACGAACATGAGTAGCGCAATGTAGCCCATTTGCGGTATTGCTTTAATTAGCGAATTTACTAATAAGCGCAGTTCTGGGATCATTGAGACTAATCGTAACACGCGGAAAATACGCAGCAGTCGAGCAATAAAAATAGTAGAGCCTGCCGCGGGGTATAAACTTCCGATCACGATAATGAAGTCAAAAATGTTCCAACCTTTGGAGAAAAAGTCCTTGATACCTTTGCTGGCAATATAGCGAATAATCAGTTCAATTAAGAAAAATACCGTTATGCCTATATCCATCCAATGTAGAACGAGTTCGGCGGTTGGGTGCAATGAATAAGTATGTGCGCCCACGGTCAATGCAGAAATAACAATAACTGCAATAACAAATGATTGAAATAGTTTACTTTTATCGATACGCTGGAACAGCTCTTGTAACTGCGACAACATCATAACGTGCCCTTAACGGTTATAAATACAAAACCAGTGCAATATACAGCAAAAATAACGAAAATCAGTAGTTTTCCCGTTAAAATAGTAGGAATTTTGAATGTTAAATAATAAGTTAAAATATCTATTTTCGTTATCCGCATTATTGGTGTTAGCGGGATGTAGCAGCGATAGCCGCTACCATGAAATTCAATCAGCGCGGTTGGGTGAATGCAGCTACATGGCAGATAAGGAATACCATGAGTGTGTTAAACAACAGCAAGACAGTTACAAAGAATTTAAAGAACAACAAGCTCGCGAGCAGCAATAAACGATGACCAAAACCCAAAAGCAGCTAGATAAACGTATTCGTCAACAATTAACAATTGCTTGCGAGCAAATAAAAGATAACGTTGAGGGCTTTAGCTTTCTTACTCACTCGGTTGATTTAAACAATTTACCTTCTAAGTTTACTGTAAGTTGTTATTTTATTGATGCTATTGCACTAGAGCATGCAAAACAAAAAAATCAGCTAGATTACATTGTGCAGCTTATTTGTAATGCATTAGCTAGTTTAAATATTCATATAAAAAACAATGCTATTTCATTTCTTAAGCAGTAAAAATAGGTACTGTGTTTTTGTTTAATTATCCCTCATTTTAAGCTGTATTTGGCATTTATGGTCTTAGTAAAAGCTTTAATATGGAGAGATTCTATTAAGCAGGCTATAATCGCAAAAAATTGTAATAGAGATTAAATATGGCCGTTCCAACACGCTCGCAAATAACGCCAGGCACAGAGGTTAATATTGTGCTTAAACAAGATCAACGCAGTGGTACTTTAACCAACGGTATTGTGTCGCGTTTATTGACCAAGTCACCTAATCACCCGCACGGAATAAAAGTACAATTAGAAGACGGCCAAGTGGGTCGGGTAAAAGAGATCATTGCATGAGTGAGTTAACCTTAACTGATTTTTGGCGACTGGTTACAGTTGAAGATAAAACCGCAGAGCCTGACTCAGTGTGCCAATTGCTTAAGTCGGCACTGAGTGACTTATCAGATGAGCAATTAATTGAATTTGATAAGCAGTTTAGTATTTGTATGCGTCAAAGTTATACTTGGGACTTATTTGGTGCCGCGTTTGTTATGGCGGGCTGTAATGATGAATATGGTTTTTCAGAATTTCGTTGTTGGTTAATTTCTCGTGGTGAAGCCGTATTTAAAGCTGCACTAGAAAACCCAGATAGCCTGGCTCAGTGCACGCCGCTTTATTTTTTAAACGAGCAACCTTATCCGTATTTAGATGAGTATGACCTAATTGCAGGTTTGTTATACGAAGAGCGTAACGACGATGAGTTACCCTTTATCCCATCAGGGCTTGACCAACCTAAAGGTAAGCGCTTTAAAGACAAACCTAAGTTTTTAAAACAAAATTACCCGCAATTATTTGCAAAATATTGGCAGTAAGACGTTAATATTGCATAATTCTTAACAACTTTTTGAAACATAAAACTGCGTGGATATTTAATTTTTCTATGCAGTTTCTTTGTTCTTTTATCATTTATTTTTTGCATCCTTAAAATTCAAATCACGGTTTCAATTAATTATTTAGTTACCTCTTACATTAGTTAACAATTGTACCTGTTTATTTAGTTTTTTGAATGACTCTCCATTATCAAATATGTTACATTTAAACGTTTTTAAATGAATAAACACTGAATAATTATAATATACGACATAGGAATGTTATGTATAAAACACTTTCATCAGGATTGATAGCATTTTGCTTTTTGAACACGCTAAGTTCCCAAGCTGCTGTTTCACAGCGAATAAACAAATCATCCACCCAAGAAGTTAAGCAACTTTTAAATCAAAACCCTTCTATTGCTAATACATCTTCTGCAAGTTCTTATTTTGTAGAATTAAAGCAACCTCAATTGAGCCTTTCACAACAAGTTAATGCATCTTCTAAAAAGATGCAGCAATACTTTTCTGGGGTTCCAGTGTGGGGTCAGCAAATTAGAGTTCAGTCTAACTCTGAACATATTAGTGGTTTTTTTGCTAAAAACATTAACTTCGCATCTTTGAATAAAACAGCGACCGCTACTTTTGATGAGTTAAAAGCGGTTAAATCGTTGCTGACTAAGTCTAAATTAGATGATTCACTAGAGAGTGAAATAATAAATAATAAGCGCTACATTTATATTCATGATGGAAAAGCGTACTATGTTCGCTTAATTGAACTCAAAGTAACTGAGAATGGCATTGAAAAAATGCCAATAGGTTTAATAAGTGAATCGACTTATCAGATTTTTGAACTGTGGGATAATATTCAAAGTGTTGACGGTAAAGGACCTGGTGGTAATCAAAAGATTGGCCAATATGAATACGGTACAGATAAAGACGCATTTAATGTTACCCAAGTTGGCGATACTTGTTTTTTAGAAAATGACAAAGTAAAAACAGTCACTATGGAATCGGGCTCTGAGCCAAGTGAAGCCTTTTCATTCACATGTAATCGTAATACGCATAAGGAAATAAATGGTGCTTTTTCCCCATTAAATGACGCTCATGCATTTGGAACTGCAGTTTTTGATATGTATCAACAATGGTACAACACTGCACCGCTTACATTTCAATTGTTAATGCGAGTTCACAGTGGTGATAACTGGGAAAATGCCACTTGGAATGGCCAAGCAATGACCTTTGGTGATGGCGCTGATAGGTTTTATCCGCTGGTTTCTCTTGATATTGTATCTCATGAGGTTAGCCATGGCTTTACTAGTCAAAACTCCAATCTTATTTACTCTAATCAATCAGGCGGAATTAACGAGTCTTTCTCTGATATGGCAGGTGAAACTGCAGAGTATTTTTTACGTGGTGAAACCGACTGGTTATCAGGGGCGGATATTTCAAAAGTAGAGCCAGCTCTTCGTTACTTTGAAACGCCTTCATTAGATGGTGTTTCTATTGATAAAGCCAGCGATTTTTATCCGGGCATGGATGTTCACTTTAGTAGTGGTGTTTTTAACCGTGCTTTTTTCCTGCTTTCAAATACTGATGGTTGGGATCCTCAAAAAGCGTTTGAAATAATGCTAAAAGCAAATCAAAACTACTGGGTTAGCTCGAGTGGTTTTATCGATGGTGCATGTGGTGCAATCAACTCTGCAATTGACCTACGTTATAATGCATCTGATGTAATTTCAGCATTTAATGAAGTAGAAGTTATTTGCGATAATATTAAGTTTGTCGATACTGATTCAGATTTAATGGATGATAACTGGGAACTGTTATACGGACTAGACCCTTCAGATGCCGATGATGCCAACTTAGATTTGGACCAAGATGGTCTTTCTAACTTGGAAGAATACTTAGCAAATACTCTTCCAAACTCAGTTGATACTGATGCTGATAGTTTATCTGATTACGATGAATTAAACGTCTACATGACGTTGCCTAACAACGTGGATTCAGATTCCGATCGTATGCCAGATGGCTGGGAAGTCACTTTTTCATTTAATCCACTCGATGCAGCTGATGCAGAACTTGATTTTGATTCCGATAGCTGGGCTAACTTAATTGAGTACTATGGCAACAGCGACCCAACTGATCCAAACTCTGAACCTTCTATTTTTCCTGAAACTACTTATAATTTTGATGACGCAGTTGTCCCTGAATTTTTAGTTTCTTCAACCCCTCAAACGCCTTGGTTTATTACTGATTATGACGGCCACGATGGCTTAGTGTTAACTAACAGTGATATTACTGATTCGCAACAAACGAGTGTTGAATTTCAATTTATAAGTGACGAACAACGTTTTGTTAACTTTAACTACTTATTGGAAACTGAAGCAAATTATGACTTCTTTAAAGTTTATATTAACGACACACTAGTTCTTGATGAGTCAGGCCTAACTGATTGGAAGGTGGCTTCTTTTCCATTACCTACTGGGTTTAATACAGTTAAGTTTGTATACACTAAAGACGTTATAGTGTCTGAAGGTTTAGATGCTGTATTTATCGATAATTTATACATTGGGCCTAGTTTCCCTGACTCTGATGGTGATGGTATGTCAGATATGTGGGAATTATCGTATGGTTTGGATATAAATACTGACGACTCAGCGCTTGATTTAGATAACGATGGTTTATCTAACCTTCTTGAGTTTTTAAATAACGGTTTACCTAACAACTCAGATACTGATGGCGATTTAATGCCTGATGGGTGGGAGTATAACAACAGTCTAAATCTTACAGATGCCGCTGATGCGTCACAAGATGCTGACAATGATGGATTTACTAACTTCACAGAGTATCAAGCAAATACAGATCCTCAGTCAGATACTTCTTACCCTGTTGTTTTAAATATCACAACGTCATTCGAAGGCGATACACTTCCAACATGGATGACTGAGTCAGTAGACTCAAGTGCGCCGTTTTTTATCACAAACGACTTTGCCACACAGGGCTCACAAAGTATTCGCTCGGGAGACATCACTGATTCTCAGTTTAGCGGGTTTACCGTCACGGGTTTATTTGAAGAAGGGGTTTTAGCGTTCGATTATAAGATTGATTCTGAAGCGTGTTGTGACTTTTTTATCGTGACTATAGATGGTCAAGAAGTTATTGGTAATGCTGAACGTGGAAATTTGGACGCACCTGAACCAACTTCATTTTTAGTTAATATTAGTGAAGGGGTGCATAAGATTGAGTTCAAATATACCAAAGACGGATCAGTATCAACTGATGCTGATGCAGTATGGCTTGATAATTTTGCTATGCTTCCAGTCGGTGATCAAACCGATACTGATAACGATCAAATGCCAGACTATTGGGAACTACTAAATGGTTTAAATCGTTTTGATGCAAGTGATGCACTATCTGACAAAGACGCTGACAGCCTTTCAGCCCTTGATGAGTATAACCTAGGAACAAATCCAAATTCATCTGACACAGATTCTGATGAGTTAAGTGATGGCTATGAAGTTATTAATGGCTTGCTACCACTTGACCCTTCAGATGCGAGTTTAGATTCTGATGCTGATGGTTATACTAATATCCAAGAGTTCTATGGGCAAAGCCTTGCTAATGACGCAACATCAACTGTGCAGTCTTTTTCTCAGCTAAATGAAAGCTTTGAAGAAGGGCTTTTGCCAGCTATGTTTACTGAGCTTGCAGAGCACTCTACTCAATGGCAGCTTAATACCAACTGGTCTACGGATGGTACATCAAGCTTAAGCCTAAATGCTTCTCCAGCAGGTAGTATAAGCGGCTTTGCAATTGCAGGGTTATTTGAGGCGGGGTTCATTAATTTAGATTACTTTTCAAACAGTAACTCGTCATTTCAAATTAGTGTTAACGGTACTCAGTACAATATTAAGCATTATCGCTCTCGTTTGTTAATTCCTGTAAATGATGGTTTTAATATTGTGAAGGTAAAATACGAAAGCCCTTACTTAGCAGATATGCCTTTTTCAGTTGATAATATCTCATGGACTGCTGAGCTGGATGTAGTTAGTGACTTTGATGGCGACGGTATTCCAGACTATTGGGAAGCACAGAATGGACTAAATGCACTTGACTCTTATGATGCATCAAATGATCCAGACTACGACGGTTTATCTAACTTAAACGAGTATCAGATGTCGAGTAATCCGCTTTCTACAGATACAGATGGCGACGGTGTGCAAGATAGTGAAGATAGCCACCCAACTGATTCTAGTTTGGGTGAAAATATAGCCCCTGTTTTTGTATCAAGTTTAGAGCCTATTACTCTTGAAGCAACTTCTCAAAATACTAACCTTACAAATATTTTTGTTCCTGAGGCAACTGATAACGGACATTTAGAACCTTATGTTTATGCTGCTTCTGGGTCTTACTTGCCCCTTGGTGAACATCAAATTACATGGGTTGCTCGTGATTATGTTGGTAACGAAACTACGGCTATTCAAACGGTAACCTTGGTTGACACAACGCCACCTGTTATACAAAACTATTACTCAGTTAATGTTTATGGCAGCTCAATTGATGACATAAAAGCGGCATTATTTAACTCTAATGCTATCTACGATAGTGTATCGGATGTGGCCACTATCGATATTGATAGTAACTTTGTGTTCAGAACGGGGGATACTTTAATTCCTGTTTCTGCCGCTGATGGAGCGGGTAATACTTCTACAGGTGAAATAAATGCTCGTGTTTTTCCTAAGGTTAGTATCCAGCCTACTACCTATGTTTACCAAGATGGTAATGCGGTTATTGATGTATTCATAAGTGGTAAAAGCCCTTACGGTTCAGTAAGCTTTGATCTGATTGGAAATAATACTAGTAAATATATATCTACAAATCAGCATGGTCTTGTCAAGGTAGTGCTAGAACGTGAGTTCTTTGAAAATGCGTCGAATATTCGCATTAATACGAGAAGCAGCTCATTTACTGATAGAAATGATACTAGCCAGTTAGTATTTCTAAATGAAACTGCAAAACCTGAATTCATTACTAATTTATATCAGAATGGAAAAGTAATAAGCAAGATAGTTCAACGCGATTCGTCAGACTTTATTGTTGATGTTCATGCAGTTAATTTACCTAGTGCAGCAAGTGATAACTCAATAGAGCTCCAGCTATCTTCACAAGGTGATTACTTTGTAAATAAAATTGGTCCCTCAAAGTGGAATATTACATTTACGCCTCAATTACTTACAGATTCTGACAATCTAGACATTGCATTCACTATAAAACAAAATAGCGAAGCTGTTGCAACGGATCAAATTAGTTTACGTGTGATTGACGCAGTTACTTTCAATGATCCTGAGTTAGATACTGATGGTGATGGTATTTCTGATGCTGAAGAAGGTGTGAGTGATGGCGATAAAGACGGCATTGTTGATTACTTAGATAGCTCTTCTATTACGCACTCAGCTGTTTTAGATTCAGGCGATATGGTTCGTAGCATCGATGAGTTTAATCATTTGTCAGTAGGTGATATTAAACAGGCTACTGTAACGCAAATGATTGCTGATATGTCTATTTCAGAGCAAGACTTAAGTACTTACTTTGATAGCTTAGACATTGCAGAACCTCACTTTCAAGCTAAAAGTGATATTGTAAATATTCACATTACTCTTTCAAACTCATCGGGTACGTCTGAAATTGCGATACCAGAGTACGTTAACTCTATTTTAAGTTCAGAGATGCAAATTCGTTTGTTATCTAATACAGGCTGGCAGTCGGTTTCAATGCTAACTGGTAACGTCTACGAGCAAATTTGTTCAGGTTGCTTTACTTTTGCAGTAACAGACGGCAGTGAATTTGACTTAGACGGTCAAGTTAATGGTGAGATTGAATTAGTTGCTAAGTTAGCTGAAGAAAGCTTAAACCAAGCGCCAGTTTTAGATGTAACAATTCCAGCAACAATTGAAGAGCTTACAACTATTGAGCTTGATGCGTCAGGAACAACAGACCCTGATGGTGACCTACTAAGTTTTGAGTGGAGTATTGATCATCCTCAATTATCACTGACGCCTTCAGAGACAGACAGTAAAGCGACACTGACTGTAGGTGAAATAGAGCAAACGTTCACTACAGATATCACTTTATTAATCTCAGATGGTTACGAGCAATTTACAGAGATATATACAGTGACCTTTATGCACGTTAATCAATTACCAGCAGTTGAGTTGAGCTCATCTTCTTTATCGGTTGATGAGGGTAAAGAAGTTAGCGTTACAGCAACTGCGACAGACAAAGAGTCATCTGAACTTACTTACAGATGGGTTCAAACACAAGGTATAGAAGTCGCAATTGAAAATGTTAATTCAAGTACATTGTCGTTTATGGCGCCAAATGTATCTGTAACAAGTGAACTTGGCTTTAAACTTAGTGTTTCTGATGGTGAAGGGGAGACAGAGCAAAGTGTTATCGTTACTATTAATAATGTACCTGAAGCACTTGCAACACCTAAAGAAGGTGATAAAAGTGGAGGAGGTTCTTTCAGTTTCTTCTTATTACTTTTAGCCGCTTTGTTTGTTTATAGAAGAGTACAGTTGTTACACAAATAACAACAGTCTGCTTTATAACTATTAAATCCCTTGATTGTTATCAAGGGATTTTTTTTTGCATAAATTTTAAAATAAGTAAGTAGGCTTAATGTGTTAAGCTAATTATATTGTGACTCGTTAGGTTTTTTTAATGAAGAATTATAAAGTTCTATTGTGTATTGGTTGTTTGTTTTTTGCTAATCAGTCTTTTGCTAAAACGATTTTACCTAGTAACAAAACTAAGTTTGTTAGCTTGTTTAATAGTAAAGTTGGCGATTATGAATTAATTTCAGGCGATGCTCGCTATTGTGATTCAGGTTCATTAATGTGGCTCGATAGAAATAATACCGATTTGGGTTTTAGACTTGGTAGTTTAATTTCTTTTATTGATTTACATAATGGAACACAAACTAATAAAGTCCCTGATTTTTGCCTAGTGACTACTAAGTTTAAATATACGAATATTGGTTTAACAATGGATTTGCGCCAAGACAGGTGTGACAATAATAGCGATACATTAGATGTTAGCCGCACGCTAAATTTTGTTTCTGACACACAGTTAGAATATTCGATTAAAAATGCTAATGTTCAATGTAAGTTTGAATTAAAGCGTCTATAAATCGCATTTTATTTTTGGAATATCACGCCAACGAGTCGTGTATTGCGGCGATAAAAAAGCCCTGTTCATATGCCAATGATCATTTAATTGGCTGCTCGCCACGCTAAGCATTCCTTTACCGTATCTATGATTAATAGCATCTAAACAGCTCATTAACTGCGGGTTATCGGTTTGCTTATCAAATAAATGATGTTGTTGAAACTGCTGCGGGCTGAGCTCTAATGCGCCCACACCACATTTATAAAATCGAATTCCCGGTTGATATATTTGCTCAAAACTCTTTGATACCGCATTGGCCATAACGCGAGTATCGTTAGTAGGCGGATCAAATTGATGCATAACTGACTTTTTATAAAAGGCGTGTTCATGTGATGAGCTGGCAGCAAAAATATAAATACGATGAGTTAGCGACTGTTGCGCTCTTAATTTTTGTGCAACTACACTAGCATGATTTATTAGGGCGGTTTTAACTGCATCGGGGTCGCAAAGTCGCTGACCAAAACTACGAGTTGAAAAAATAGCTTGTTTATCTTGGCGTACATCATCCCAGTTTAAACAGGTAATGCCGTTGAGCTCGTTAATTGTGCGCTCAAGCACCACACTAAATTGGCGGCGAATTGTTTTTGGGCTTTGCTCAGCCAGTTGCCACGCGGTATGAATGTCCATGAGAGCCAGCTTTTTAGCTAAACGTTTGCCCACCCCCCAAACATCTTGGCAGTGCATTCGTTGCAAAATAGTGCGGCGACTTACTTCATCGTCAATCACTGCAACACCATTAAAGCCAGTTAGTTTTTTAGCTGCATGGTTAGCGGCTTTGGCTAAGGTCGGTGTTGGCCCAAAGCCAACCCCAACAGGGAGTTTGGTTTCGCGCCATACAGTACGCCTAATTAGTTGCCCATATGCTTGCCAATCGTTAATTAAAGGTTGATAACCATTAAAGTGTAAAAACGATTCATCGATACTGTAAACATGCTGGGTGTCACAAAAGCGGCCAATTACACTCATCATCCGGTCGCTTAAATTAGCGTATAGTTCATAGTTACTAGAGCGTACAACCACATTGTTTTGTTCTAGTAACTGCTTAACTTTAAAGTAAGGGCCAAATTTAGGAATATTAAGCTTACGCGCAATTGGGCAGACCGCACACACACAACCGTCGTTATTGGTAAGCACCACCACAGGTTTTGAGCGAATAGCGGGGTCAAATACTTTTTCGGCGCTGGCATAAAACGCCACGGCATCAACTAAGGCATACATGAAAGTAACTCAGGGCTTTGGCGATGCAGCCTAATAGAGCGAGTTACCACACCTTCAAGCTGAAACTCATCTGACTCAGTCAATTGCACCGGCTTATAAGCAGAAGAGGCTGATAGCAAGCGTGCATTGGTCTTATCAAGCAGCTTACATACAAATAAACCATTTAAGTTAGCCACAATAACATCGCCATCTTTTGGTATTTCAGCGCGGTCAACCAACAGTAAGTCGCCCTCAAAAATACCAATTTCTTGCATAGAGCACCCAGACGCTATCCCAATAAACGTGGCATCAGGGTGCTTTATTAATAACTCATCAAGTGAAACGCCAAGCTCTGTATATTGTGCTGCAGGTGACTCAAATCCGCATACACCGGCCTCTATATAAATGGGAATAACAAACATAACACAACCTAAAACGCATATACTGTATAAGTGTACAGTATATGCGTTTTATATAAGTTATGCCAAGTAATGGATCTGCGATCAATCCATATTTTTGATCATTTGCTGAGCTGTATCTAAGAAGTCATTGATTTGCTGTGGGTTTAAGTTTTTACACATTTGCGCATTTACATGCTGCTCAGCGTTTAATAATTTGTCGTAAAGCGTGCACCCTTGTGCGGTAAACGACAGAATAAAACAACGCTTGTCATGCTCACTGGCATTTTTATGAATTAAGTTTAGCGCGAGCAGTTCTTTCACTAACCGTGCTATTTGGGCTTTGTCGCGTTGGGTTTGATTCACAATATCGTTAGCAGTGCACTGAGGTGTCGCTGCAATAATATGCAGACAACGTACATGCATCGCGTTTAATCCAAGCTCACCTGCATTAATGGCTTCGCGTATGGTAACGCGATAATTTTGCATTAAAGCAAATAATGTATTGGCCAATGAAGAGTTCATAATAAATCCATAATGGTTGATAAAGTCAATTAAATTGCTATAGTTGATTTTATCAACCAATGGGGCGTTGTGCAATTCATCATTTTAGTGAGGTAAATTTATATGGGTAAAAAAGTACGCAAAGCAACCGTATTAAGCACAAAGCAAATAACCCCACATTTAAAACGCATTATTGTCGGCTCAGATGAGTTTAACGACCTGAGTGCCCAATACATTGGTAACTACGTTAAGGTGCTTATTCCACAAAATGGTCGCGTTGACTTTAATATTAAAACTACGTGTATGCGTTCATACACTATAAGACATGTTGATGAGCACACTGGTGCACTTACCCTCGACTTTGTGATAAATATGCACCAAGGCCCAGCCACTAATTGGGCTAAAGAAGCAAAAGTAGGCGAGGAAGTGGGTATAACAGGGCCAGGCCCTAAAAAGTTGGATAACTATGATCATTCATATTATCTATTACTTGGCGATTTAACTTCGGTTAATGCAATTAAAGGCTACGTGCAACAATTGCCTATAAACGCAAAAATTGACGCGATTATTCATGCACCAACAAAAGATGATGTGATTAGCTTAGACTCCTCGCGTGATGTAACTTGGTTAATAACAAATAACCCCGATACAGATATGATAAACGCATTAAAATCGCTACCACTTAGTGAGCAACAACCTATTGTATTTATGGCACTTGAGGCTGGCTTAGTCCGTAAAGCAAAAACCATATTAACTGATGAATTAGCTATACCGCGCAGTCAAATTGTTGCATCGGGCTATTGGAAAAAAGGGCTTGATTCAGAAGCTTATAAACTAAAGCGTCAACACGCTGCGGCTAAAAATAGTTAACTTAATTGTTGTTCAATCACATCGCTATTTAGCTTTTAAAAGGCAAGGCGCCTTGAATTGACTGTAATGTACACCCATCTCTTAGCGTAGACTCATTATTTATGGCTAGCGCTATAAATCGCTATTTAATTTGGAGGTGCTACTTTGTTATCAACCATTCCTTTTTCGTTATTAGAACTGGCGCCTATGCCTAAGGGTGCCACTGTGAGTGACACCTTAAATAAAAGTACAGCCTACGCACAAAAAGCCGAGGAACTCGGTTTTAACCGTTTTTGGTTAGCCGAGCATCATAATATGCCTGGGATTGTTTGTGCGGCTACTTCAATTTTGGTGGGGCACATAGCCGGTAACACTAAAAAAATACGCGTAGGGTCGGGTGGAATTATGTTACCTAATCATGCTTCTTTAGTTGTTGCTGAGCAATTTGGCACCTTAGAAAGTTTATACCCAGGTCGAATTGATTTAGGGTTAGGGCGCGCCCCGGGTAGCGATCCTGTGACAAGTCGTGCATTAAATAACGATATCAGTCGTGCTGAAAACTTTCCTAATGAAGTGAGCGAGTTACAAACATTATTGGGCCCTTATGAGGGAACTAAGCGCGTGCGAGCAATACCTGGTGAAAACACCAATGTGCCCATTTGGCTTTTAGGTTCAAGTTTATTTAGTGCGCAGTTAGCTGCACAAAAAGGATTACCCTATGTATTTGCGGGGCACTTTGCACCGCGTTTTGTGCATGATGCAATAGCCTTGTATAAACGAGAATTTAAACCATCAAATGTATTAGCTAAGCCTTATGTCATGTTGGCATTACCTTTAGTGGCTGCAGATACAGATGAAGAAGCACAGTACTTATCAACTACATCCAAACAGCGAGTGTTATCGTTAATTAGAGGCGACGAGCTGTGGTTAAAACCCCCAGTAGAAACAATGGAAGGTTTGTGGAGCGAACAAGAGCGCGCTCATGTTGAGAGCTTTTTAGGATTAAGTGTTACCGGTGGGCCAGCCAGTATTAAACACAAGCTAGAAATGATTGTAAATCAATTAGGGGTTGATGAGCTTATATTCACCAACGACTTATTTGATAATGAAAAGCGCCATAAAGCGCTTGAAATTTTAATGCAAATAAAACATGGATAAGCAATTGGTTAAGCAAGCGTACACTCAACGCTTGTTATGCTATTAAACAGATTAAAGTTGATTACGTCGGGGCCATTTTACATTATTTTAAAAAGTGGCAATGAAAAAGCTTGTTCTATTTTTTCAATAGAACTGATTTAAACAATCAATTTTAATTATGAATATTGAACGATTATTATAAGGGTATGCAACAAAATTCAGCTAAATAAATAGGAAGGTAAAGCGTGAAATCTCAAAATAGTACGACACCCCATTCAGGCAACAACTCAGTGCAGCCAAAAGTAGCGCTGATAGCAGAAGGTGGCGGACAACGAGGGATATTTACCGCGGGTGTACTCGATGCCTGGTTAGAGCAAGAGTATGATCCATTTGACTTATTTATTGGCACATCTGCAGGCTCTCAAAACTTAACAAGCTATTTGGCGCGTCAAAAAGGCTATGCTAAACGCCTGATCAGAGGCCTTTCGCGTCATAAACGTTTTTTTCAATTAGGTCGCGGCCTAATGGGTAAACATATTGTTGACCTAGATTGGTACTTTGATAAAACTACCGAAGTGAACAGAGCGCTTGATTTTAAAACCGCAAAAGCCAGTTTAGGTGACCGTGAGCTATTAATTACTGCAACTAATGCCCGTGATCGCAAACCTTATTTTTTATCCCCAACAGGGGAAGGCCAGCAATGGCGAGAGCTATTAAAAGCGTCAAGTGCACTGCCATTTTTATATAAGCAAGGTGTAAAATTGACGCCGTGGTTAAATGCATTAGCCGCAAATGAATTAGGTAAGACCGAGATACAGTCAGAGTCTGATTTTTACTTAGACGGTGGCCTTGCCGCACCGCTTCCTGTACGCGAAGCATATAATCGTGGCGCACGCAAAATTGTGGTTATACGCACCGTTGATGAAGCCTTTCAGGCTCAATCAGCATGGGTAAGTAAATTAAAATCATTTGTTGAAGTATCTGGCTATTGCCCAAAAACAATAGACTACTTATTACAACATGAGCAAGCTTACGAAGATGAGTTAGCATTTATTGCTAACCCACCAAAAGATGTAGAAATAATCCAAATTTTTGCAAATCAAAAGTTGTATAGTAAGTTATTAGGCAGCTCAAATGATGACTTACGATTTGACTATAAACTTGGTTTAGCAGCAGGCCATAACTACTTAAAAAACCATCACCCAGATCAGGATGATTATAAACACAGCTACATAGCGTAGCTGTGTGTTTATTATCAGCAAGGTAATAAATCATCATTTATTGTTCTCATGGCAGTCATTTAGCCGTGAGAAATTTTCGTTTTTTTTACCTCAAAAATAACGCGCGAACGGTTATTAAAGCACGCGACTAATTCCTTCCTAAAACATTCCTTTTACATCAGCAATTACACTGCAATATAAATTAGTTATTGGGTGAATTTATATTCACCAATAAAGAAAAATAATTCACATCTAATTAGCTTTATTATAAAGTGGCTAAGTCTCTACTAAACTTAAACACTCACGTCGCTAAATTAATACCGTGGCAAATAATAATAAAAAGGAAGCCTGATGTTCGACACGCTGATCAAAAGTGTAAATAGCCTTTTATGGGGCGAAGGCCAAGTACTCATTTACATTTTACTTTTTGCTGGCATATGGTTTTCTGTCCGTTTAAAAGCTATTCAACTCGTTAAATTTACACATATGTTTAGCTTGCTAAAAGGTAGTAGCAAGTGTGATAAAAATAACATTAGCTCTTTTCAGGCGTTATGTACCGGGCTTTGTGCGCGTGTTGGTACTGGTAATTTAGCCGGTGTGGCTGTTGCTATATCACTTGGTGGAAGTGGCGCCATATTTTGGATGTGGGTGATTGCCATACTGGGTATGGCGACCGGTTTTGCAGAAAGCATCCTTGGGCAAATTTATAAAATTCGAGATAGTAATGGCGATTTTAGAGGCGGGCCTGCTTATTACATTCAACAAGGTTTAGGCAGTCGCGGCTTTGCCATTGTTTTCGCTTTATGCTTATTTTTAGGTTACGGCTTTACCTTTAGCGCCATGCAAACCAACACCATTACCGATGCGCTTAATTATGCCTTTGAAATTCCCACTCACTACTCCGGCATCGTGATCACTTTGTTAGCCGGTTCAATTATTTTAGGTGGCTTTAAAGCCATCGCCCGCTTTGCTGAGCGAGTAGTCCCTGTTATGGGCATCGTGTTTGTGCTGGTTGCTGTGATAATCACACTGATTAACTTTACCCAAGTACCCAGTATGCTAAAAGATATATTTTTATCTGCATTTGGCTTACAAGAAGCAGGCGCAGGCGCCATGGGGGCGGCGATTAAAAACGGTATTCAACGGGGGTTATATTCAAACGAAGCAGGCGCAGGTAGTGTGCCGCATGCATCGGCAAGTGCCAGCCCCATTCCTAACCACCCGGTTACCCAAGGTTACATACAAATGCTAGGCGTGTTCTTCGACACCATTGTACTTTGTAGCTGTACCGCGGTTATTATTTTATTGGCCGATGTGAACATAAGCGGCGAAATGGAAGGCATTCGTTTAACCCAAAGCGCTATGACCTCACACTTAGCGCAAGGCGGCGTGTATTTTGTAGCCGCTGCCATTACTTTATTTGCTTTTACCTCGGTGGTTGCTAACTACGCCTACGCTGAAAGTAACCTGCACCTATTTAAGCTTGATAACAAAGTAGGGCGCGGTATTTATACTTTGCTTTATTTATCAATGATGTTGTGGGGCGCATCAGCCACATTAAAACAAGTATGGGATTTAGCCGATATTGCCCTAGGGTTAATGACAGTGGTGAACGTAATCGCTATTATACTGTTAACGCCAACTATTTTGTCTGTTACTAACGACTACCACGCACAAAGAGACAAAGGCATAGAGCCTGAATTTAAGGTAAAAAACGTAAAAGTGCAGGGCAAATGTGAAGACGGAATTTGGGATTAAGATTAAAGTTTAAAAGTTTTTTATTGCATAAGTATTCATTTTTAAGTTTGGCTTTAACAACATTAAACTGCGACTCTACAGGTAGTATTTTTAGATGATCGACATTTTTGCAGGTAAAACTGCAGCAAAAATAATAAACGAACAAGGGTTTAAACCTGAGCTTTTTACCTCGTTTTTAGGGGCAAGTGGTGGCCCTAAATGGTTTACCTTATTTGGCTTAGACAAATATATATTTGGCGAATTTTTTAAACATCGCACCCAACCGCTTAATTTAATTGGCTCATCGGCAGGGGCTTTTCGTTCTGCGTGTTTTGCACAAAACGATCCAGTTAAAGCCATTGAACGTTTAGCAAAATCGTATTCGCAAACCCGATATTCTAGTAATAAACCCACCCCAACTGAGATTACCACTAAAGCCCGCGCATTACTTGAAGATGTGTTTGGTGATGATGGCGTTACTGAAATTATAAATAATCCGGTATTTAAAGCGCATTTTATTGTCGCAAAATCTAACGGGTTTATTGCCAGTGAGAATAAATTAATACAGCTTTTGGGTTTATCAAAAAGTTATATGCTTAACCGCGTTAATCGAAAATTATTAGGCTCGCAATATGAGCGTTTTATTTTTGGCGCGCCCAATAGTGATTTAAGTATTACCGACAGCTACAATTTTAAAACTCAAAATATCGCACTCACACAAACAAATTTAAAAGATGCCTTATTGGCATCGGGCTCTATACCACTAGTAATGCAAGGCATAAAAAATATTGCCGGTTCCCCACCAGGAATTTACCGCGATGGCGGCATTATTGATTACCACTTTGATTTAAAAATTAATAACCCAGGCTTAATTTTGTATCCGCATTTTAATTCAGAACCAAAAGCAGGGTGGTTCGATAAAAATTTAAAACGAAAAGTGTCACCAAAAAATTATGATAACGTTGTGATGATCACCCCATCAAAAGAATTTGTCGCGGGTTTACCTTACGGAAAAATCCCAGACAGAAACGACTTTACTGATCTTGATGCAGACACGCGTATTAAATATTGGAACACCGTGTTTAGTGAAACTGAGAAATTGGCCGAGGCGTTTGATAAAAAATTAAATGCTGAGAATTTTGATTTGAAGTTATATAACTAATTTAACTTTAAAAATTAAAATAACCAACTCAAGCGATATAAATGAAAGAGTGTAAGCCTTTATATTAAAGTGTTTAAGTTTTAATTATATTTAATAGTTAGCTTTTTAGGTCGGATAAATAAATATTCTAAGTTTTTTTGTACTTTAAATATTTTATACATGTTTTCTGATATTCATTAAACAATGAAAAGAGAATAATAGATTTTATAAGCGTTAAATTATTTTAGCTGATAGCTGATAGCTGATAGCTGATAGCTGATAGCTGATAGCTGATAGCTGATAGCTGATCACCGTATAAATTACGGTACGTAATATTAAAGAAAAGGGCGAAAAGCCCTTTTTTATTAATTGGTTACATATGCAGTCATTCATGACAGTTTGACCAAATGTAAAAGTTTAAACTTATTAAATTCGGTAATAATCGACAGAATTAATTGCTTAGTATTTTTGAAAACCATTCTTATTGTTAACATACCTTATATGAACTTACCAGTTGAGTTCAAAGCAAAAGCTATACCATTTAATTTAAATATAATGTGTAATAATTAAAAATAATACTTGACAAATTAGGTGTGTTTTGCTGATGGTAAAAAACATGTTATAATGGATTTACATTAAGAGATAAGAAGGATGTTTTACTAAGTAAAGAAACAATAAGAAGAGATAAAAAAAGAAGTAACCGTTACATGGGTTGCAACGGCTTGAAATAAGTATTTTAATACAACTTATCTAAACTTGACACTTAGATGATAATGTAGAGAGATGCTTTTGTCAATGAAATTGTGATACCCATGATTAACAATAAATCGCACAATTAATTATGGAGTAAGCATGCTTACAGATTTTATAGAACTATTTAATAATATATACATCACGCCTTTCTATTTACTTACACGATGGATTAACCCATTCGTACTAATTGAAAAATACTATAAAGTGAAGAAGTTAAGAATCGAAGTGAAGATTGAAGAGGAAAAGTTAAAAAGTATCACTGAAATTAATAAATAATAATATCTAATACTAATTACTAGAGCCTTTTTTTAAGGCTCTATATCTCGAGAAAAGTTAGTTACCTGTCCTTTGTGATATTTCACCAATTATATCCAAAAGTTGGCTTTGTAGGTCAGATAAATATAAATCTTGGGTCTTATTTTGTCCCTTAAGTATTTTATACATGGATTCATGTTCCTTTGCTGACCATTTATATCGATGAACGAGTTGAACATCGGACGGTTTCACTTTGCCCCAAGGCGCAGACATAACGTTGTCATGATAAGAAATTCTAAAATCTGACCATGGGCCAGTTGGAGGGGATAAGCTGAGTGAAATATCAAAGTAAGTAAATATATGATCACCCATAAGTTATGTTATGTTAAATTAAGCAATTTAAATTAAAGTGGGCGTAATCATACAAACTAGCCCACTTATGATAGGGTTTTGATAGCTTAGTTTAGCTCAGAATCGACCCAAAATTTAGTACCTTTTAAAACAGCTTGCAGTGCAAGGCCACTTTCGGTTAAAGAGTAAACAGTAACTTGGTCAGCAATAGCTTCGGCAACTAAAGCGCCACCTTTATCTTGGTATTTTGCAGCAGCATCGGCATTACCACCGAACGCCCAACCATGTTTAATAAATCTATTTAACGCAGCTTGATCGTGAAAAACCATCACAATATTGAAATCTTTAACACCTAAACCTAAGCCTAAACCAGCTTCACCCATATTCATATAGGTAGATTTTCCGGTTAGGTTATTTTTTACTACACCGTACCCACCACCAAAACTGGCTAAAATAACGTTTACATTGGCATTATCAAATACAGCATAACCGGCAGAGTTTGCAATTTGAGTTTTAACATCTGGTTTTTTTTCGTATAGAGCAGTTAATGTATTCGATTTCATACTTTGTACTAAAGCACGTTTTTCTCCAGGGGAAGCACTGCCTGTAGTAGCGCAACCTGTTAATAAAACGCTAATAACTAACATGCTCAACAGAAGTAATTTTTTCATGATTTTTCCTTTAATAAGGTATATGGTTAATAAATCTGCGTTTAGCATAAATATCAAAATTCATTATGTCCAATACTAGACAGTATCGGACTTTAAGGTTAACCTATAAGTCTATTATTTTCTTATATATTTTACTATTATGCTTGTTGCTCTGGTCGATACATTAAAACAATTACGTTATCAAATAGCTCATCTTGAAGATAATACACTCTCATCAGAATATCCAGAACTAGCCTCTTTTATACAGCAAGTCAGCTTGACTGTAACTGAATCAAAGGCTGATCTTAATTTTTTATACCAGTTTTTATATGTTTATGGACGAAAATCTGAGGCAACCTATAGTCGTTTTCGTAATGAGTTGGAACGTTTTTATTTATGGTCATGGCTTATAGCTGAAAAATCTGTATTTGAACTTAAGCGTGAAGATATTGAAGCCTATGTTGATTTTATGGTTGAACCGGATAAAAAATGGGCATCTACATCTGTTCAATGGCGTTATAAAGATGAGCAAGGAATTCGTCGGTTAAATCAAAATTGGCGCCCTTTCATGTTAAAAGAATCTATTGCGAGTCAGCAAACATTATCGGCCATGTTTACTGCCCTCAATGTATTTTATAAATTCGCTATTTTAGAAGAAAAAACCTTTGCTAACTTTGTACCTGTTGTTAAAAAAAATAGTCCCTACTTGGTTGTGCAATCGCAAATACAAATCCCCGATACATTAAGTGATATTCAATGGGAATATGTATTTGGCGTTACCCGAGATATATGCGAAAAAAAACCAGAGTATGAAAGAAACTTATTTACCCTCGCCTGTTTAAAAGGACTCTACCTTCGAATTTCAGAATTATCAGAGCGACCACAATGGTCACCTGTTATGTCTCATTTTTGGCAAGATAATGATGGCTTTTGGTTTTTACGAATAATGGGCAAAGGAAATAAATTACGCGATGTAACATTAAGTGATGATTTTCTTGAGTATTTAAAACGTTATCGCTTGTATCGAGGCTTGCCTGCTCTGCCCCGCGTTGATGAGTCAGACCCTCTAGTTCATAAAATTCGTGGTCAGGGTGGAATGACCGTAAGACAAATTCGCAGATTGGTACAACAAAGTTTCGATATTGCGCAACAATCTTTACTTGATGATGGATTTAAAGATGACGCGGAACAATTAGAAGCGGCCACTGCGCATTGGTTACGCCATACGGGGGCAACGCATGACGCACAAACTCGCCCTTTAAAACATTTATCTGAAGACTTAGGCCATGCAAAAATTGCTACAACCGATCAAATTTATATTCAAACAAATATAAAAGAGCGGGCTAAATCTGGAATTAAAAGGAAAATTTAATGGAATACTTAGTGATCTCATTTATTGGCGTTTTATTTTTAGTTTATTCCTTAACATTTCGCCAACTAGAAAAAACCGAAGTAACGGGGCCAATGTTTTTTGTAATTGGTGGGATATTGCTTGCCACACTTTTACCTAACGAAAGTAGCAGAATAAAAACCGGCATAGATTTTTTACTGCCCTTTATAGAATTGACACTCAGTATATTTTTATTTTCTGATGCGGCTAAGTCAAAATTAAGTGTTTTAAGACATAGCTTTCAGTATCCGAGTTTACTGTTATTTATCGCCCTCCCCTTAACGTTATTACTTGGGATTGCCGTTGGGTTATTTTTGTTTGCCGATTTATCTGTTATTCAAGCGGCGTTACTTGCAATAATATTAACGCCTACCGATGCGGCGTTGAGTAAAGGGTTATTGGCAAGTGCGCAGGTACCTGAAAAAATTCGTGAAGGAATAAATACCGAAAGTGGTTTGAATGATGGTTTATGTGTTCCTATTTTTTTAATATTTATATTACTGGCAAAAAATCCTGAATCTGCAATTACAGCAACGCAAACGTTAAGTGTGTTTGGCAGAGAACTTGGTTTAGCCTTATTAATAGCCTTTACAAGTACCGCTATTTTTATTCCGTGTTTAAATTTTGCAATGAAGCGCCATTACTTTGCCCAAAACACGAGTCCTTTTTTACTATTGGGTTTTGCTATGACTGTATTTTCACTTACGCAATATTTTCATGGCAGTGGATTTATTGCCGTATTTGTAGCGGGGCTTTTATTTGATAAATACGCGAGTACTAAAATAAACAAAGAGCTGATTGAAGACTCAGAGCATATAGCTGACTTTTCCTCTTTAATGATTTGGTGTTTATTCGGTTTTGTTTGTGCTTATTTAGTGATCCCGAAATTAAATACTGAAATAGTAATTTACGCTTTACTCAGTACAACACTGATCAGAATAATACCGGTTATGCTGTCATTGCAATTTACAGCACTAACAATTAAAGAGCGTTTTACATTTGCTTGGTTTGGGCCAAGAGGATTGGCCTCAATTGTTTTTACCTTAATGGTAATAGACACACAAATAGAAAACAAATTTCAAATTGCGACCATTGCCATGACAACAATTTTATTTAGTGTGTTTATTCACGGTATTAGTACAAAACCTATAGCAGATAGTTTTGCTAAAAAAACTAAATAAATATAAGCAAAATAAAAAGGCGTACTTAATAATAAGTTACGCCTTTTTATTTTCAGCTTAATTAATTAAATTATTAACTAAGTACATTTGCCAGTAACTCTATCGGATGCTTGGGTTTAAACTTTTCATAACGTTTAACTTGGCTGCGACATGAGAATCCCGTTGATAAAAGTTGCTCAGGTTTATTTTTATCAACAATAGGTTTCCAACTCATTTCGTAAAGCGATCGAGAGTTATCTTGGTTTTGTGCTTCGTGGCCATACGTACCTGCCATTCCACAACAACCCGTATTTGTAGTATTTAATGTCAAACCAAGTTCATCAAAAATAGTTTTCCAAACACTTGCCGCTTTTGGTAAAGCGGTTGTTTCAGTGCAGTGGCTCAATAACGTAAATTCAGTATTTAAATTTTGTTTAGCCGTTAACTGTTTAAACGATTGTGTTTCTAGCCATTCATGGGCAAGTAGCACATGAAAATCACCACGGTTATTTTCTAAAATTGTATTATATTCATCGCGATAACACATCACTAAAGATGCATCTAAACCTACTAATGGCGCATTGATTTCGTTAAGTTGATTTAGAAATTCTGCAGCATTTTTAGCTGTCACTTTAAACTCATGTAAAAAACCTTTCACATGTTGAGGCTTACCATTGGGTTTAAATGGTAACAACATGGGGTTTTTTCCAAGCTGTGTGATCAGTGTAATAAAGCTCTCAACCAATTCAGCTTCGTAAAAGCTGGTGAATGGGTCTTGAACAATGAGTACATACTCATTTTGCTCATCGGCGCTTAACTTTTTAAGTAAATTTAAATCAAATTTTTGCGCTTTGTTTATACGTTTACCGAGTGCTGGAATACTTAGCTGCGGGGTATCAACATAACCGACTGTTTTTTTAATAATGCTACTAACCAATGATGTTTTTACAATTGGGTTAATAATCCGAGCAAACTTTGCCATTAACGGTGCGCTATTTTCGATATTACCCACTAAATAATCTTTCAGTGGGCGCGCATAATAACTATGGTAATAATTTAAAAAACGAGCTCGAAAAGTTGGTACATCTACCTTTATTGGGCAAGCGGTAGTACACGCTTTACATGCTAAACATTCGTCCATTGATGCTTTTACTTCGTGAGAAAAATCGTAAACGCCTTTATTTTTTTCACGGCTATGAACAAAACGCTCCCACCAGGTGATCACTTCACCTTTGTTTAGCTCTTTTTCTACTTCAAGCAAATTAACATCTTTTGACTCTTGAAGTCGTAACCATTCACGCATTAAACCTGCGCGACCTTTAGGTGAATTACGGCGATCGCCGGTCACTTTATAAGATGGGCACATTGGCGAGTTTTCATCATAATTAAAACACAAGCCGTTACCATTACAGGTCATTGCATTATTAAAACTGGTTTTAACATCAATAGAAATTTGCTTATCGAAGTAAGAACGTTTCTGCCCATCAACACTAACTAGTGAGTCTTTACTTTCAATAGGTGTGCATATTTTACCAGGGTTTATTTTATTGTTTGGGTCAAATACAGATTTTATTTTGCGTAATTGGGTAAATAAATGCTCACCAAAAAATTCAGGGCCGTATTCACTTCGGTAACCTTTACCATGCTCGCCCCACATTAATCCACCGTATTTAGCGGTGAGTTTTACTACCTCATCTGAAATTGTACGTAGTAATTTTTCTTGTTCTGGGTCGCACATATCCAGTGCAGGTCTAACATGTAATACACCGGCATCAACATGGCCAAACATACCATATTGTAAATTATGGCTGTCGAGTAATGCTCTAAATTCGACAATGTAATCGGCTAAATTTTCAGGCGGTACGGCGGTATCTTCGGCAAACGCGAGGGGCTTTTGGCTTCCTTTTACATTACCTAATAAACCCACTGATTTTTTACGCATTGCATAAATTTTTAGTATATCGCTTTTATCGCTGGTTAACTGATAGCCAATAACACCATTAGTTTGGTTTTCAACGCATTCATCTAATAATTTACATAAAGTGTCTACTTTGTCTTTTATGTCTTGTGGTGATACAGCATTAAACTCAACCATGTTGAGTCCTTGCATATCTTTATTTGGTACATCGGTTATTAAGTCCGATACTGAATGCCAAATAATGTCTTCGCGCGCAAGATTCAAAACTTTGCTGTCAACGGTTTCAACCGAGGTAGCACGGGCATCAACCAAAAATGGTGAATGGCGAAGTGCAGAATCAAAACTGTCATATTTTATATTGATGAGTGTTTTAAATTCAGCAATGGGTGTTAGGTTTAATTTCGCCTCAGTAACTATACCTAATGAGCCTTCAGAACCTGTAATTAGTCGACTCATATCAAAAGTTTGTAAGTCTTCACTTAGTACATGCTCTAGGTCATACCCAGTTAAGAAGCGATTTAATCGTGGGAATTTGGCTAATATAGCGTCGCGTTCACTAATTGAAATATCTAAAACTGTTTTGTATATTTGCCCAATTAATGAGTCTTGATCGGCAATTATTTTTGCTTTTTCTATGTCTATTGGGCTGGTAGACATTGCTGTGCCATCGACTAAATACGTAGTTAACCCTAAAACATGGTCGCTGGTTTTGCCATAAACTAATGACCCTTGGCCAGATGCATCTGTACTGATCATGCCGCCAATGGTTGCGCGGTTACTGGTAGATAAATCGGGTGAAAAGAAAAATCCATACGGTTTTAAAAAGTCGTTAAGTTGATCTTTTATCACGCCCGTTTGAACTCGTACCCAACCTTCTTCTACATTTATTTCGAGGATTTCACGCATGTAACGTGATAAATCAACCACAATACCTGGGGTTAAAGACTGTCCGTTAGTGCCTGTGCCGCCACCGCGAGGACCAAAAGTTAACGACAAAAACGGGTCATGAGATGCAGTTTGTAAGGCAATTTGAATGTCTTTTTCGCTTTTTGGAAAAATAACACCTTGCGGAAGCTGCTGGTAAATACTGTTATCGGTTGATGCAGTCAGCCTCGTTGCATAACTGGCGTCTGTATCTCCAGTAAACCCTTGATTTTTTATGGTATTTAAGTAATTTGCAACCAATTCGGTCGCGGCATCTTGTTGTGTAATCGTTGCTATCATGGCGGCGCTTTTTAATGCATTTGTGTAATTATATCATGGTGATGGCTAATAGAAATTGAAGATTTTACAGTTTGTAACACTCTTTTAATCGTAATATGAGCTGCTGCAGTTATAATCAAATTAAACGCCTACTATGAGGTTTATATGAAAAAACTACTTATACAGATCAGCGGGACACTGTTTATTTTATTAGGACTACTATTTGCCGTAGTACCAGGGCCTTCGTTAATATTTTTTATTGCAGGTTTACTGTGCTTTTCTATGTATTACCCAAAAGCGAGAGGTTATTTAGCGTGGTGTCAAAAAGCGCTTACTCGTTTATGTGCCTATTTAGATAAAAAATTAGCAAAACACACATTTTAAGCCATAAAAAATGCCAGCAGATGCTGGCATTTTTTTAACAAGGTAATTTATTTAGCGAGTTTATCAGCTAAATATAACCATGTTTCTAGTACTGTATCTGGATTAAGTGAGACAGAATCAATGCCCTGCTCTACTAACCATGCAGCAAAATCTTCATGATCTGAAGGACCTTGACCACAAATACCTACGTACTTACCTTTTTCTTTTGCTGTTTTAATAGCCATCGAAAGAAGCTTTTTGATTGCAGGGTCGCGCTCATCAAATAAGTGCGCGATTAAACCTGAATCACGGTCAAGACCAAGCGTTAACTGCGTTAAATCGTTAGAGCCGATAGAGAAACCATCGAAGTATTCTAAAAATTCTTCAGCCATTAATGCATTTGACGGAAGCTCACACATCATAATTACTTTAAGACCATTTTCGCCACGTTTAAGGCCATGTTCTTCAAGTAATTCTATAACGCGTTTACCTTCTTCAAGGGTACGTACGAATGGGATCATGATTTCAATGTTAGTCATATCCATAGTATTTCTAACGCGTTTTATTGCTTCACACTCAAGGGCAAAACAATCACGGAAATCTTCAGAAATATAACGCGCAGCACCACGGAAACCAATCATTGGGTTTTCTTCTTCTGGCTCGTATTGCTGGCCGCCCACTAAGTTTGCGTATTCGTTTGATTTAAAATCAGACATACGCACAATTACACGCTCTGGAGCAAACGCACAACCTAGGGTAGAAATACCTTCAACTAGTTTACCAATATAGAATTCAACAGGTGATTCGTAACCGGCAATCATGTCTGTGATTTCTGCTTTTAATGCATCTGTTTGTGCATCAAAATTTAATAACGCTTTAGGATGAACACCAATCATACGGTTGATGATAAACTCAACGCGCGCAAGGCCAACACCTGAATGTGGTAAACGTGCAAAATCGAATGCGCGATCTGGGTTACCTACGTTCATCATTACTTTCATTGGCAGTTCAGGCATTTCGTCAACACGTGAAGTAAGTACTTCAAAGTCTAAAATACCTTCATAGATGAAACCTGTATCGCCTTCGGCACATGATACAGTAACTTCTTGACCTGCTTTAATTAAGTCTGTTGCATTACCACAACCAACAACGGCTGGAATACCTAACTCACGTGCAATAATTGCAGCATGACAAGTACGGCCACCACGATTTGTAACAATCGCAGCCGCGCGCTTCATGATAGGTTCCCAATCTGGGTCGGTCATATCGGTAACTAAAATGTCACCTACTTGTACTTGGTCCATCTCTTTGATTGAATCAAGTACACGCACAACACCACTACCAATTTTATGACCAATTGCACGGCCTTCAACAACAACATTGCTGCTGCCATTCAGTTGGAAGCGTTCCATTACGTTAGTGTCTTCGTTTGAACGAACTGTTTCTGGACGCGCCTGAACTATATATAGTTTGCCATCGTTACCATCTTTTGCCCATTCGATGTCCATTGGACGACCGTAATGTTTTTCAATGATTACAGCTTGTTTGGCAAGGTTTTGCACTTCTTCATCTGTAATCGAGAATTTGTTTGAAAGTGCTGGATCTACATCAACAATTTCTACTTGTTTGCCGTGAGCTTTGTCTTGTGAGTAAATCATTTGAATGGCTTTAGAGCCAATATTACGACGAACTACTGATGGCTTGTTTTTAAGCAGCGTTGGTTTATGAACATAAAATTCATCAGGATTTACCGCACCCTGTACAACCATTTCACCCAAACCATAGCTTGATGTAATAAATACAACATCTTCAAAACCAGATTCAGTATCAATACTAAACATAACGCCTGATGCTGATTTATCTGAGCGAACCATGCGTTGAATACCTGCTGATAAGGCAACACCACGGTGATCGTAGCCTTGGTGAACACGATAAGAAATTGCACGGTCGTTAAATAACGAAGCGAATACGTGTTTGATGGCTGTCATTACAGAATCTATACCAACAACGTTTAAAAACGTTTCTTGTTGGCCTGCAAAAGAGGCATCTGGCATATCTTCAGCGGTTGCTGATGAACGAACAGCGAATGAAACATCTGCAGTTGTGTCGCCATGTAGCTGGCTGTATGCGTCGCGGATTGCTTTGTCTAGACTAGGTTGGAATGGGGTATCGATAATCCACTGGCGGATATCGGCGCCGACTTTGGCGAGTGTGTTTACATCATCAACATCGAGTGTATCTAAAATGTCATGAATTTTTGCGTTGAGTCCTGATTGTTCTAGAAACTCGTTAAAAGCGTCTGAGGTAGTAGCAAAACCACCTGGGACTTGCACACCTGCGTTAGCTAAGTTTGAAATCATTTCACCAAGTGAGGCATTTTTACCGCCAACTCGAGGAACATCTTGCATACCAAGCTCTTGATACCAGAGAACGTATTCTTGCACGGATCTTTCTCCAAAAAACAAATTGTAGTAGTAACTGTGAGAGTTAAGAAAGAAAACCTTTTATAAAGGTCGCCACCATTCTACACTGGCAAACGTCCCCACGTAAACCGTGATACACTGATTTTAAAATTAAATGTAATAAAAAAGAGGCTTTATGAGAACTGCGTTTTATATTTCAGATGGCACAGCAATCACATCTGAAGTGTTTGGTCATGCGACTTTATCTTTATTCCCAGTCGAATTTAATCATAAAACAATCCCTTTTGTAGAAACTGAAGAAAAAGCGCATGAAATAAAAGCGCTTATTAACGCCACGTCATCTAAGCAAGGTGAAAAGCCTTTGGTGTTTTTTACTTTTGTGAATCATAAGTTGTCTGAGATTATTCGCTCAGCGGATGCAGTTTCATACGATTTTTTAAGTACCTATAGTGAAAAAATTGAAAAAGAATTAAATGTAGCGCCAGTACCAAAAGTACACAGAACACACTCTATTCATGAAAAAAGTTATGATTTTAGAATTGATGCCGTTAATTACGCGTTGATGAATGATGATGGTGGCAACATTAAAAACTTTGCGGAGGCTGATATTATTTTAGTTGGCGTTAGTCGAAGTGGTAAAACACCCACCAGTCTTTATTTAGCGTTGCAGTATGGCATTAAAGCAGCCAATTACCCGATCACCGAAGACGACTTAGAAAGTGAAGGTTTACCAAAATGCTTAGTGCCTTATAAGCATAAACTGTTTGGCTTAACTATTGATCCAGAGCGTTTGGCTGCAATAAGAGACAGACGCATGGCAAATTCAAAATACGCATCAATCAGGCAGTGTCGTATTGAAGTGCGCGAAGTTGAAATGCTGTATAAAAAACATAAAATTGCACATTTAAATTCAACTCATCATTCTGTTGAAGAAATTTCAGCAAAAATCATTTCTGATACAGGCCTTGAGCGTCGTAAGTACTAACAAACTAATGTGTGATTTAAGCGCGTAATCACAGTTAAACACAAAAAAGCCGCTAAATAAAAGCGGCTTTTGGTATTTATGAGCGGGTATTATTTACGCGCATCTTTTAGTAAATCAGCTACTAAAAAGCCAAGCTCTAATACTTGATCAGCATTTAAGCGTGGGTCACATTGTGTTTTGTAGCGCTGAGCAAGGTCATCGTCAGATAAACCGTATGCACCGCCGGTACACTCTGTTACATGTTGGCCGGTCATTTCTAAATGAACACCGCCTGCGTAAGAACCCTCTGCTTTATGAACAGCAAAGAATTGGCTAATTTCGCGCATGATATTATCAAAGCTACGCGTTTTGTAACCTGAGCTGGCTTTTTCAGTATTGCCATGCATTGGATCTGAGCTCCAAATTACTTTGCGACCTTCTTGCTGTACTTTACGCACCAGCGAAGGTAACTTCTCTGGTAATACATCCGCACCCATGCGCGTGATAAGTGTTAATCGGCCTGGGATATTATCCGGGTTAAGCGCATCGATTAAACGGATAAGCTCGTCTGGATCCATACCTGGTCCAACTTTAACGCCAATTGGGTTTTTAATACCTTTAAAAAATTCAATATGGGCATGGTCTAGCTGGCGAGTACGTTCACCAATCCAAACAAAGTGTGCTGAACAATCGTACCAGTCACCTGATAAATGGTCTCTACGTGTTAATGCTTCTTCGTAGCCTAGTAATAACGCTTCGTGTGATGTGTATAAATCAGTTTCTTTTAAGCTTGGCGCTATAGTTGAATTAATACCACACACTTCCATAAATTCTAACGCGTCTTGAATTTTGTCTGCAAGTTGTTGGTATTTTGCTTTTTGTGGATTAGCAGCAACAAAGCCCATGTTCCAACGGTTAACTTGATGTAAGTCGGCAAGTCCACCTTGTGCAAAAGCGCGTAGCAAATTTAGCGTTGCTGCACTGTGATGATATGCCGTCATTAAACGTTGAGGGTCTGGAATACGCGCTTCTTCAGTAAACTCAAAGTTATTTACTATATCACCACGGTAAGATGGCAACGAAACGCCGTCTATTGTTTCTAAGTCGGCTGAACGTGGCTTAGCGTATTGACCTGCCATACGTGCAATTTTAACAACCGGGCACTTTCCACCATAGGTTAATACTACAGCCATTTGTAAGATGGTTTTAAATGTATCGCGAATATTAGCGGCATTAAAGTCGCTAAACGATTCTGCACAATCTCCACCTTGAAGTAAAAAGGCACGGCCTTCGCATACGTCTTCAAGTTGTTTAAATAAACTTCTTGTTTCTTCGGCAAATACTAAAGGCGGTGCACTTTTCAACTGGCTTTCTACCGACTTTAATACGTCTTGATCTGGGTACTGTGGTTGCTGCAGTATTGGCAGTTCTCTCCAGCTATTTGGGTTCCACGATTGCATGTTCATTCCTCATTCCTATTACCTGATGTAATGAAATTAACGTATGCAGTGTGCTTTGTTCAAGGACTAAATACACTATTTACCAATTATTTAATTATTAGTTAAATTTTAATAAGATTTAAGAGCCTATTTTGAGTTACTTTTGATGAGCAAGTTTATAAAGCAAAAATAAATAAACATTTAAAAACAATAATCTAAGTAGGTAGAGTGTGCATTATAATGGCTTGAGTAGAAGCTTAACAGCTAAGCGATGGTGATACAGATAGTAATAGGAACACATCGTACTTAATTTGCGCTTATGTAATCTTAACTTTACGGGTAGTTTTAAAAAAGAATGCTACTCAATTATGCGCTTTTAAATATTTATGCTAGCGCTTCATACAAAGCTCAGTGCCTAAACTCACCCCTTCTATTATTTCTTTTAAAATATGTGAAGCAAAAGTACTTAAAAAACCATAAAGAACACATCATACTTAATTTAAGTTGTTATAAATCTTAGCTAAAGTATGTTATTTAAAAAGATAACTATCAAAAGGAAAGATTGTTTGCGAGAATAGTAGATAAGTAAGATGTGTTCTGGTAGGTAGCTAATGGTTACAAAGGTACAAATAAGAAGTCAGTTTGATTTACTCAATGAATTAACACTTAGCTTAATTGATGAGCTTAAAGAGGTTGGCTTTGCTAAAGCAGAGTATTTTCAATTACCTGAGATTAGTAGTACTGAAGAAAATATAATCCCTGAGTCTATAAGCGTTTCAAAAATAACAGGGGAATTGGCACATAAGGCAATTTTAAATGCTTTCTCAGATATGTATAAAAAGCCAGGGCTAAGCAGCCGAGTATTAAAGCGACACCCTGGTTTGCTAGTAATAAAAGAGGCGAATAAACAAGCCATTATTGATCGCATAGCACAGGTAAATAGTGCAAAAGCAGCTTTTAAAAATTGTATTTTAGCAATAGATAATAACGACGCGCGATTTGAAGCGGTGCATAATGCAATGCCAAATTTAATAACGCTTGCGGCGTATCGTAAAATTCATAGTGAAATTGAATCCCCATTTTCTGTTCGCTTTACTTGGATGCATAAACACGCAACCAAAACACTTACAAAAAAAATGGCGCTTGAAATGTTAGAAAAATCGGCAAGCTATAAAAACCCGCGAATGATTGATCAGCAAAAATGGCAGTCACTGGTTGCACAAGAACAGGTTCGAGTAGCCAGTTTGGGTGAAAAAGAAAAATTGCGAATTAGGCGCCCTACTCGAGTTAGTCCTCAAGTTAATGTGAGGTACACTGCACAAAATCGCTATCATGTTAGTGCTGCTTTACCTTTTATACTAATTAACCCACAGCCCAACGTAAAATTTGGCGAACTACCGAGTTACCAAAAACCCTTATCGCATCCCCGAAAACGCGAATATGATTTTCTAGTGGACCGATTATATTTAGAACAAGTAACTAAATAAATTATGTTAAAAAGGCCACATTATGTGGCCTTTAATATATTTGTTGGTAAAAATAAATAGAATTACTTTTCTACAATTTCTTCCAGCTTATCTTCATCAATCAATACCGCATTTTCAACAATGCGTTTGCCGCCTTGTATTTCAATACGCTTATTGTGTTTATTTAATGCCAATATCTCATCACAAAATTGATCAGACGGATGCATTTCATAAGTGTAATCGACTATGTTGCCGGTTTTATCATCTTTAACATTGGTAATGCTGTATTCAGATATTGCTCCTTTTTCAATTAAATCTTTCATCGTGGTTGTCATATCACGACGCAGTGCTTTTAATTTATTTTCGGTAATATCATCCGTTGAGTAAATAGAGCCATATTTTTCCATAATAGAAAGTAATCTAAAATGGTAGGTTTTTCCTGGTGCTGCATAACGCCATAAATGATATAAACGCAGCATCATCCAACGCGATAATCCGCGTTTTAATTCTTGTGCACTGTTAAAGTAATAACCTTTGTATTCAAGGTTATCAATCATGTTGTGTACAAATGCATTTAAACACGCAACACATTTTACGTTTCCGCCTTGGCCTTTCTTACCACTAAAGTGCAAAGACGATAAAAAGTTCATATTCGACTCGTAAAACGAATCATCAATATCAGAATTTTTAGTATCCGTTGCAGAATATTTAAAAGAAAGTTTAGAACCTTGCAATGCTTCAAGCGACTCTTTAATTTGCGGATATGGCATAGATTGGCCAACCGCTTTAAGCTCTTGTGCTAATTCGTTCATAGAAAACACAACGGCATATTGAATACCGGACTTAAAATTAATTTTTACAATTTTACCTTTTGAAGCTAGGCGAATTAATGCGCGCTCTACTTTTTCTTCTCTATCTGATGGCCACACTAAATATTCTACATCTTCGCCATCTTTACGAGTACTGACCACAGCCGGTGTTATTTTTATTTCGCCATCATATAAAATACCATCTACTTTTTCAGATATCTTACGCGTAATGATGGTTTTTTTAGGGGCTTCTTCAAGTGGCAGTTTTTTGTGGCCTGAGCGAACAAAACGTCCCCACAGATCATAATGGTTAAATGTGTTAGAGTAAGCGCGTAACCCATGGGCTGCATTTTCTATCGAAATTCGCACATCTTTATTATCTGTAAATAGTGCTAGGCTTTCGTTATCGATCGCACTTTCCACCCCGTGAATTTGGCCCCTAAGTGTATCGGGCAAGTTATCTACCGAGATGTTGACCTTTCGGCTCATGGTTTTTATTTCCGTTTTTATTGTGACAGCTAATAACAACACATAAAGCCACAAAAGTTAAATGTTTAAGTTAGTATAAAAGTGATCTGACTTCAAATAAAATGCTCAGATCAGTATTTTACTAAGGAAAACTTAAAACAAGCGTTTTCAGATCACATTTTTACTAACTGAGTGTTGATAAGCCAAATTTTTACTAACTAAATAATAATTTTGTCCATTACAAAGTGTTTTTTTTTATATTTTACACGACAAATTATATAAAAATCTTAACCCCCTGTGGATAAGCTTAGTTCGAGTTAGCATAGATCTGATCTGTACTTACTACAGATCAGATCTATACTAATTAAACCATGCATTATCACTATTGCTTAGTGCATAACTTTATAATTTACTTAGTAAAAATATGATCTACAGGTAGGCATTTGTGAGTAACTCAGTGCTTAACCTGTGAGTAACTTAGATTGTAAATATTCGCTTAGTAAAAAGCTGATCTGCAAGTAGATAAGGATCTGATCTTAACCACGTACAATACTGATCCACTATTTTTAATATTATTTATATAAATCATTATGTTATATATGTATTTTACACCCTTAGCCTTTAATACCTTATATATTTAACCATACTTAAACTTCTTTATTTATACTAAGCAATCTTAAAGGTGTAAAAATTATTTTATATGTCATGTATTTAAAAGACATGTCGCCTTAAATAGTTGTTTACAGCTAATTGAATGGACATTATACTAAACACCTAACTTTGAGGAATAAAGTATGTCTATCAATAAAAACGCGCTAGATACTTATCGACTTTTGAAAGCAACCGCAGAAGTTGCTGAAAAATCACTAGAAGGACGTATCCAACATTATCGCGCCCATCTTAAATCTGAAGAAAAAGAATTAAGAACTTACACCCAAAAAGCAGCAGCTGATTTACTTGGCTGTAATAATCGTACCTTAAAAAGACGCCATGACAATGGTGACTTTGACGATTTAAATATAAAACGCGGTGCAAACGGCCACTATGCCTACACCTTAGTTAATATTTTTGCTATGGCTGATATTATGGACATACAGCCTGATCACCGCTCATCAACAGACAAACTCCAAGTTATTGTTATTAATTCATTAAAAGGTGGTTGTGGTAAAACAACAAGCATGGTTAACATTGCTGCTGCACTCGCTACTACTAACATTAAACGTTACCGTATCGGTATAATTGATTTAGATCCTCAAGGGTCATCATCAAGCTTTTTCCCATCTTCAGAGCCCGATCCAATTACCGTTGGTGATTTGATGCGTGACTGCATTGACCTTGATGAAGGTGAAACATGGCCTGAATTTGTGTCTAACTCTTTTTTACCAACACATATTCCTAATATTCGTGTTTTACCATCAGGTATGGATGACTTTTATTTTGAGCACGAAACAGCAACATTACTCAAAGACACCTCCAATTATGAGCAAACACGCCATTACCACAAACTATTAGAACGAGTAATAAATCCGGTAAAAGATGAGTTTGACATTCTTCTAATTGATACAGCGCCAACGCTTAACTTTATGTTTTACAATGCATTAATGGCTTCAACGGCGATGCTAATTCCGGTTCACCCTGAAGCGGTAGACTTTGATGCAAATAATAAATATTTAAAACGTTTAGGTGAGATTTATCATACCGTTGCCGCTCTTGGCCATGATGGTTGGGATTTCATGCAATTTTTAGTTACTAATTATGTGAAAGGCAATCACTCACAACGCGACATAGTTAAAGATGTGCGTAGTGCTTTTGGTCGCCAAGTAATGAGCTATCCTATTAATCATAGTTCAGCAATTACCGCCAGTTCATCGTCGTTCAATACTATCTTTGACCAAAAAGCATCTGACAGCTTAGCAAGTAGAGAGTCATTAATGCGCGCACAAGAAAATATCAAAGATGTAGTTGATGAACTCGAAATGCTAATTCGTTCTAATTGGCAATCCACTCAATCTAAATTAAATACGCCTAAGTAAGGATGTTGACTAAAAATGGCTAAAAAACGTAAAAATGACACCCGCTTAGATCCCTTTGCAACCGCTGTTGGCAGTAGCAGCTTAGATGCCCTTTTAGAGCAAGCCAATGCAGGCGACGTTATTCGTATGCCTGCTCCTAGTGATCCTAATCGGGAAATTACGCTTGTTTGTAAAGTGATAGCACATAACGAGATTGAAAACTCAACTCAGGTTTATGGTAAAAATCGTCGCGTACAAGCGCTTTTAAACGAAAAGTCAGTCGCAGATATTCTTCCTGCTATTAAAGAAGATGGCCGTAATCAGCACCCTGCCCTATTGTGGGAGCAAGGTGATATGAGCCTTGTATTAGCTGGCTCTAGACGTCGTAAAGCCTGTATTTTAGGTGGCGCAGACTACCTCGTATTGAGTTCTAGTGACTTTAGCGAGCAAGATGCCAAAGTACTTGCGGTTTCATCAGATCAATACATTGCCCCTAGTCTTTGGGAGTTGGGTCAAGCGTATCAGCAAACTAGAAACGATCTTGTTCAACAAGGCAAAAAAGGCTCGTACCGTGAAATTGCTGTTATTGAAGGGGTATCGCATACAGCGATTGCTGATGCGATAAAAGCGTATGAGCAAATATCTGCAGATGTTATAGCCCTTTACCCAACAGCTAATCATGTTGGTAGAGAAGTTGCTAAAAAGCTGATTAACGCAAAGGAGCGCGATGAGGAAGCATTTAATGAGTTAGTTGTTGCACTTGCCAGCAATGATGAAATTAACGCCTTAGAAGCCGACGACAAGCGCGCTATGCTAATTACTAAATACCTAACTACAGAGCCTAAAACAGCATCAAAACGTGAAGCGGTTTTAGAAAATGACTTTATTAGTGTGCAACGTAACCTTAAAAGTGGTGACGTTTCAATTAAAATAAATAATAAAGTGATGACAGACAAGCGCTTAGAGCAACTTACTAAGTTATTAAGTGCCTTTAATTAGTTAGTAATATCGTGATCTGTAAAAGGGGTTGGGTTAGTTAAATCATGATCTAGACCTCTTTTTTAGTTGGTAAAAATCTGATCTTTAGTGGTATAAAAAGGCTAAAAACATGGCTTAAACCATCAAGGATCATATTTTTACTAACTAAACACCTCCTTTTAATGCCATTTTTCACCTTGTTAGTAAAAACCTGATCTAAGCCTAACTAAACCTCCTTTTAAAGTTAATTAATTGTTTTTATTTTGTAATTTAAACGTGCTTTTTTAGTGAGCAAAATTAAACAATGATCGCCAATTCGCTATAAACCAATTTTTTACTAACCAATCAGATCCAACCAGTTTATTTTAAAAATAATATTGCTTTAGCTCAGCGCTGATAAGGCATATACTGGAAAAATTGTTTTTAAATTTTAATACTTTGAGTGACATGTCTGCTAACTTATCAAAAAATGATTTAATGGCTATTTTTGAAGAAATTAAAAATGAGCAGGCTACCCAGTTTCCTCTTTCTGAGCGATTCATAAAAAAATTATTTAAACCCGCGGTGTTGGCCAAAGGAAAATCGTACTATAAAAACGGCCAAATCAGTTGGTTAGAACATAATGCAGATTTTTCTGTGGTTGACTCTACGGTGCAAGGTGATAAAGGAATCGCGTTCAACCAACGTATTGAGATCAGTAAATTACCAACTGGTTATTCGGTCGATACCCACTGTACCTGTAATGTTAAAACTAAATGCCGCCATTTGGCCGCTATTTTGTTAAAGCTTAAAATTGAGCATTCTGGTGAGTACGGTGAAGATTATTTTATTAATGATTGGTTTAGTGAACTAAGCGCGCTTAAAAACACCGACCAAGCTCAACCCTCGCAAGTATTACTGTTTGTATTAGACATAGAAAACAACAAAGTATTTTTAACCCCTAAAATTGCCAACTACGATAAAAATAATAATTATGCACTTGGGCGAAATTTAACTGAGCAACAGCTTAATAGTTTTGTAACCCCTAGCGATTTGCTCGAAAGTGATTTTAGATTATATAGCTGGATCCGATCGCAAAATGCGGTCGGTAATATTGAGCTTAAAGGTCAATGGGGTTTTAATGCGCTGCAGCAATTACTTGCCACAGACAGATTATTTTTACAACGCTCTCGAGTACCTATTAAAGCGCAACCTGGTTTACCTCTTAATTTTGTATGGGAAAAACAAAAAGAAGTCACCCAGTTAAAAATTCACTTGGATCAAATTCCTAATTGGGCGTTAATTAAAACAACACCGCCCATCTACTTAGATTTAGATAAATATAAATTAGGCCGTATTCGTACGCCCCTCAGTGCTGATGAAATTGCGCACTTACAAATTATACCGGCGCTGCACGATACAAACTTTGACCGAATTTATAAGCAGCTTGCTGATAACTTTGGTGTAGGTGTTATTCCCCACCCGACTAATACACCAAGCACGCCTGTTAAGTCGTTGAGTAATGCCATACTTAAAGTCAGCATGTCGGGCTCAGTAATGGCTATTTCGTTATCGTTTAAGTATAAAAATAAAAACTATTTAGCGGGCACCGCGCCTGCAAAGTTAATTAATAGCGCCTTCGAAAACACCGTTACCAATGAGTTAGTCAACTTAGGCTTCGATTTTTGTAAAGGGGGTTTACACAGCGAGTTTATTTTTAGTCAGGAATCGGCTATTCACTTACATTGGCTAGTTCACGAGGTACTTCCCAGCTTTAAACAACGCGGTTGGCAAGTATCAATGAGCAAAGTTAATGTTGCTGATACTAAAAGCCAAATCTCATTGCATGTAAACAGAGCTGCAGGTCATCAAATGCATAGTAAAGTAATGCTAAACGATACCAAAGTAGCCACCCTATTAAATGTAAATAATAAACTGTATGAATCGTTAAACCGTCAAAGTGAATTATTTTATTACTACCCTGTTGGCCGTCAATTTGGGGTTATTGATAAAGCAGCGTTTAATTTATTAATTGAATTTAAAATGCGATTTGAATTTATTAAAACCCGTGACGAATTTAACATTCCGCTTTCATACTTACCTGAATTAGTTCAGCACACAGCTATTAATGTAGAGCTACATGACCCGTCACTAGAGCGTTACCTTGATGAACTAAATAACGATGCACTGCTATCACCTAACACTGCCATTCATGGCTTACACGATTCTGTAGTATTAAGAGAGTATCAGCAAGAAGGCGTGGCTTGGCTTAACTTTTTAAAGCGTAATCAGTTAGGTGGGATTTTAGCGGATGATATGGGCTTGGGTAAAACGTTACAAGTGATTGCCTACTTAGCAAGCTCATACAATACACCGCAAGCAGGGCCTACGCTTATTGTGTGCCCTACAAGTTTAGTGAGTAATTGGCAAAACGAAATTACCAAGTTCGCAAAAAGCTTAAAAGTGACCACTATTTTTGGTGCACACCGAAATGATTCGTTGCAGCATTTGGCACAAGCGCAATGTATTTTAACCACGTATCCGCTATTAAAACGTGACATTGCTTATTACTCACCGCTGTATTTTGAAAACATTATTCTTGACGAAGCCCAGTATATTAAAAACGATACCGCACAAGTTTCGCGGTTGGTAAAACGTTTAAATGCCGACTTTAAGCTTTGTTTAAGTGGCACCCCAATTGAAAACAATTTATTTGAATTAAAGTCATTGCTCGACTTTGCAATGCCCTCGCTTTTAGGTTCACAGGCGCACTTTAAGCAGCATTTTCAAGGCCCTATTGAACGCGAAAGCAACATTGAACGTGCAGAGCAACTAAAAGCGTTAATTATGCCGTTTATTTTGCGCCGTACTAAAGCCCAAGTGGCTCAAGAGCTACCGCAAAAAACCGAACTTATAAAAGAGTTTGAGTTTGAACCTAAACAAAAAGATATGTACCAAGGTATAACTCGTGCGCTTGAAGAAAAACTGATTGATTTATTTGCCGAGCAAGGCGTACAAAAAAGTAAACTCGCTTTTTTAGAAGCTCTATTAAAGTTACGCCAAATTTGTTGTCATCCTAAACTCATTGAACCTGAAACTGAGGCAGCCAGTGCTAAATTAGAATGGTTATCGAGTCACTTACCTTTAATGCTTAGCCTTGGCCGTAAAGTGATTATATTTAGCCAGTTTACCTCTGCCCTTGATTTAATTGCCGAGCGTTTAAATGAGCTAAATATTAATTTTAGTATGCTAACTGGGCAAACGCGCCATCGCGATAAAGTAATAGACGAATTTACCAGTGGTAACACTTCCGTGTTTTTAATTAGCTTAAAAGCCGGTGGTACAGGGCTTAATTTAACCCAAGCCGACACCGTTATTCATTTTGATCCATGGTGGAACCCAGCCGTTGAAAAACAAGCCACCGATCGTGCTTATCGAATTGGGCAAACAAACCCAGTGTTTGTTTATAAACTAATTATGGCTAACTCTATTGAACAAAAAGTATTTCAAATGCAGCAAGATAAGCAAGCGCTTGTAGATGCATTATTTACCGAAAAATCAATGAGTTTTACCCAGTTTGACGAACAACAAATGCTGTCTTTAATTAAAAGCTAAAATAATTTTAAAAAATCATGACGAGTTTTTGAACTTATTTAAATTGTAGGCGTCTATTAATATGCTTGGTTAAATTGCAGTTTCTCCAAGCTTTCATGTTGATATCCCATATAGTAGTTACTAGACATAGTAATGATTAAGCCAGCCAGTAATGCGCTGGCTTTTTTTTCTTTTAAAAATATTTATTTTTTTATTTAATTTATTTTGAACTAATCACAAATGGCTGGGTCTATTATTATGCTTGTAGTTGATGTGTTGTTATACAAGTTTCATGTTGATTTCCCTGTTTGATTACTAATTTAGTAATATTGAGCCAGCTTTATTAGCTGGCTTTTTTTATGCCTCAAATTCAACTTTTTTAAAATTATTTTGAACTAATTTAAACACCGCGCGTCTACTATTATGCTTGTAGTTGATATGTTGTTTTACAAGTTTCATGTTGATTTCCCTGTTTGATTACTAATTTAGTAATATTGAGCCAGCTTTACTAGCTGGCTTTTTTTATGCGCTTAATTTAGTGTTTTACCCTACTGCTAAAGAGCGTAATTCGTTATGATGGCATGTCACTAAATTTTAAAAGTTTATTCTATGTTTACTTCGTTTTTATCCCATTTAGATTGGTTAAGTGTTGGTACTGGCGCTATAGCCGGTATGGCTATTTTCAGCGTTGTATCAGTCCAGTTAAGCAAAAAAATAAAGCGCCAAGTGAGTGAGCAGCAACAACAGTTATTGTTATTACAAAGCCAGTATGAGCATACGCAAAATCAATATGCCTCTTTAGTGGAAGAGCACGACTTGTTAGGGCTTACTCATCAAGAGCAACGTGATCAGGCGCAACATTTTAAAACGCGATTAACTGAGCAAGAAAAACAAAGTCAACTTTATAATCAATATTGGCGTAAAACCGAAGCCGAGCTAACCGCCCTGCGCGAGCAATACAATCTGCGCGATGTCGAGCTTAATAATATACGCACCACCCTTGAGCAAAAGCAGCAACATTTCAGCGAGCAACTCGCCCATATAGAGCAAAGTAAAGAAACGCTTAAAAAAGAATTCGAAAATTTAGCCAATCAAATCTTAGAAGAAAAATCGCAAAAATTTAAAACCCTCAATCAAGAAAGCATAGAGCAGTTACTCAAGCCGGTTCAAGGTGAGCTAAAAGGCTTTAGAGATAAAATGGAATCTATTCACGTTGAAGACTTAAAACAACGTGCTGCGCTTAAAACTGAGCTGCTTCATTTACAAGCCAAAAGCCAAGCCATTACCGAGCAGGCTGACAAACTAAGCAATGCCTTACAAGGGCAAAAGAAAACCCAAGGTAATTGGGGCGAGTTAATGCTTGAAAACGTGCTTGATAGCGCAGGGCTTCGAGCTGGCACAGACTATAAACGCGAAGTGTCGTTTAATACCGAAGACGGCCGTTTGCGCCCTGATGTGGTGGTGTATTTACCCCAAGGTCGGCACTTAGTGATTGACGCAAAAACATCGTTAAATGCCTATACCCGTTATGTAAATGCCGAAACAGAGCTGGAATCTCAACAAGCTATTAAAGAGCATGTAAATGCCGTAACTGCCCGTATAAATGAGTTGGCCAGTAAATCGTATGACCGTTTACCAGGGATAAATTCGCCTGAGGTTGTTATTATGTTTGTACCGATTGAATCCGCCTTTGTAGAAGCACTCAAATACCAAAGCGACATTTACCAGCAAGCAATCGAAAAAAACATTTTGGTTGCTACTCCTACTACCCTGCTAACCAGTTTAAATATTGTTAAGCAGTTATGGCGCTTTGAAGAGCAAACTAAATATTCAAAAGAGCTGGCTAATCGTGCTGAGCGTTTTTACAGTAAACTCAACGGCTTTTTAACCAGTATGGAAGGCGTGGGTAAACAGCTTGATAAAGCCAAAGAAACTTACGATAAAGCATTTTCTCAGTTATACCGTGGTAAAGGTAACTTAATTAAACAAGCCTCAGAATTTAAAGAGTTGGGTGTATCGGTGCAAAAAGAGTTACCTCAAGAAAGCGTTGAACGCGCTCACTTAGAGCTTGATGAATAAACACCACATATAATATTTGCGCACTAAGGTTGTGCGTTTATGTGGCTAGTTATTTACTAACTGCGCAGGCACTATAATAATATCTGTCCTTTAGGATTAACCACATGCAACGCCCAACTGTTTTTTTCATTTCTCATGGTGGCGGCCCAATGCCATTACTAGGTAATGCCAACCATGCAGAAATGCGAGCCTGTTTAGAACAGGTTGCCGCTACAATCCCAAAGCCTTCTGCTATTTTAATGGTCAGCGCGCATTGGGAAGCTCAACCAATTAGTATAACGGCGCACTCTTCACCGCCGCTTATTTACGATTACTATGGTTTTCCTGAGCAGGCGTACCAATTAACTTACCCTTGTGCTGGACAGCCGCAACTTGCTAATTTAGTACAGCAAGCGCTCGCAACACATAATATTGACTCAAAACTCGATCCACAGCGTGGCTTTGATCACGGTATGTTTGTACCGTTAAAAATTATGTATCCAGAGGCCGATATTCCCTGTGTGCAAATATCCTTGCACCCAAGCCTTGATCCGCTGTTGCATGTTGAAATTGGTAAAGCGTTGCAAAGTATTGATTACGATAACTTATTAATTATAGGCTCAGGCTTTACCTTCCATAATATGCGCGCTTTTGGTGTTACTCAATCAAACGATGTTAACCAGCAAAATCAGGCATTTGAAAATTGGTTGGTAAGCACAATCGCAGATCAAACATTAACCGAGCAACAGCGTGAACAGCAATTATTAGCATGGCAGCAAGCTCCAGCTGCACGCTTTAATCACCCCAGAGAAGAGCACTTGTTACCGCTACATGTATGCTATGGCGCTGCTATGTGTGCAAGCACTGAGGTATTTGAATTAAATATTGCCAATAAGCGAGCCAGTATGTATTTGTGGCAATAATAAAAAACACGCCAGACTTTGCTAGGCGTGTTTTTTGGTTCTACTGTATTTATTACAGTGGTTAAGCGTAAGCAATTACCATTTCATTTCGCCTTTATGAACTTTAGCGCCAATGCTAAGAGCCATAGGTAATACAGCCTCTGGGTATGAGTTGGTCATTTTATCTATCAGCAGCTTACTGCTATCACTACTTTGCTTAGCGTGTGCAAAATCCTTTAAATACTGGATTGAAAAATCGATATTTGCAGCATCTAATTGAGTGCCTGCTTTCATATGCCCAGGGATCACCACGTCAGGGTTGAGTGCTTTCATTTCATTAAGTTGCTTTGCCCATGCATTTTGCTCTGCCTGAGTTTGTGCATCGGCCATCCATAAATGAACATTAGCGTATACAGCCACATTCCCTAAAATAGCTTTATTATCAGGGATCCATAAATATGGGCGATGATTATGCTCACCCTCTGTGCCACGAATTTCAATGGTATGGCCTTCTATTTTTAAGCTATTACCATTAAATACCTTAGGTACGACGGGGTTTTTTGGTGCGTTTTCACCCATTTTTGGGGTCCAGAAAGCAAGTTTACCTTTAAGCTTTGCTGCTATTTTTTGGTGCACTGCGGGCGTAGTAATAACCTCTGCCTCAGGAAAAAACTGTTGTAACACTTCAGCGCCAAAGTAGTAATCAGGATCGGCCTGGCTAATAAAAATAGTTTTTAGTTGTTTACCAGAGTCAATTACTTTGGCGGCAATGCGCAGTGCATCGGCTTTGGTAAATCCGGTATCAATTAAAATTGCATCGGTACGGCCATAAACCAGCGTGGCATTAACATGAAAGCTATTGCTGTCAGCGTTATACACATCAAGGGTTAATGGGGTTTCGTCTGCAATAGCGATATTGCTGGTTAATAGTGTGCTTAATAAAAGCGTGCGTAGGTTCATGGTATTCTCATCATTGGTTGCTAATGCGAGCATAATAAAGGTTTGATATGTTCAGAAAAACAACCAATAATTAGCATCATTGTTTCATAAATCGTGCAAATACTATGGATAAACTCACCGCAGCGCAGGTTTTTGTTGATGTTGCCTACTCAGGCAGTTTTACTGCCACTGCCGATCGGCTTGAAATGTCACGCCCTATGGTTACTCGTCATATTGAGTCGGCAGAAGCATGGCTCAATACTCGTTTGCTACACCGAACTACCCGCAAAGTTACACTTACCACCGCTGGCGAGGCCTGTTTACCCGAAATAGAGCAATGGTTAGCACAGGCTAACCGTTTAGTTGAACAAACTAAAAGCCAGCAACAGTTGTCAGGTAAAATTCGAGTAGCGACCAGTATGTCGTTAGGCTTTGCACAATTAGCCCCTATATTTACACGCTTTATGAAACGTCACCCTAACGTGCAAATAGACATAGATCTTGAAGACTCAACCACAGATCTAATAGAGCAGCGTGTTGATTTGGCAATACGTATTGCAGCCAATCCTGCTCCTTCGTTAATAGGTAAACCTATTGCCGAGTGTGAATCTATATTAGTGGCCTCAGCTGATTACCTCGCAGATTATCCGCCAATAACGACACCACAACAGTTAAGCACTCATCAATGTTTAGGCTATAAAAACTTTGACCGATATATTTGGCATTTACACAACGGGGATGAATTTCAATCGGTTGATGTTAAATGTAATTTAAGTGCAAACGAGGCCACCACATTACTTCATGCAGCCATAGCCGGTGGTGGTATTTCAGTGCAGCCTACGTATTTGGCAAATCAATATATACTGGATGGTCGCTTGCAGCGTGTATTAGCGCCATGGACATTAAACCCAATGAAAATATATGTGCTTTACCCTTCTCGTCAGCATTTATCAGCAACAGTAAGAGCACTAATCAACACGCTCAGTGAAGAATTTAAAAATCCAGCATGGTAATTAATTATAAAAGTTTGGGTTTAAACCATAGCTTTATGCGTTAAGCATGCTGATATTCTGTAGATTATTTTGTTACAGTAAATGTAATAAGCGCCTTAATCTATAAAGGTCAGCAGACCCAAGGAACAATAATAATGAATCTGATCAAAACATCGGGCTTGGCACTGGCCATTGTTGCGGGCTTAGGCTTGCAAGCATGTTCAAGTACCAGCATAACAACCAACAATAATGCAGCGATGAGTACCGTGAATAATCCATTAAGCCTAGCGCAAATTTATAAAGATAAAGAATTTAAAACCCAGCGTAGCACTTACTTTAAGTGGCTAGACGATGGCACCGGCTACACTGTGCTTGAAGAGCGCGAAAGTGAAAAAGAAAAAGCAGACGATAACAACGTCGATGATGAAAAAGAGCACGGCGTAAAAGGCAACGACATTGTATTTTACAATGCTGACGGTACAGGCCGTAAAGTACTGGTTGAGTTTGAAAAGCTGTTGCCAGAGGGCGCAGACGAGCCATTTGCAATCGAAAGCTATCAGTGGTCAAAAGACGGTAAATGGCTGATGGTATTTACCAACAGTGAGCAAGTTTGGCGCTCACGCAGCCGAGGCGACTTTTGGTTACTTAACCTTGAGACTAACCAATTACAGCAACTTGGTGGCTTGGATGTTGAGCCTACTAAGTTAATGTTTGCTAAGTTCTCGCCAGATAGCTCAAAAGTGGCTTACGTACGCGATAACAACATTTACATGCAATCGGTTGGCAGTAACGATGTAACCGCGCTTACAACCGATGGCAGCGCCACCATAGTTAACGGTAATTTTGATTGGGTATACGAAGAAGAATTCACCATTGCCGATGGTTTTCGTTGGAGCCCCGACAACAAATCAATCGCCTATTGGCAGCTTGATACCAGTGACGTTAAATTTTTCACTATGATCAACAACACCGACGAACTGTACCCTACCCTTAAAGAATTCCCGTATCCTAAAGCCGGTGAAACCAACTCTGCCGTGCGTGTTGGTGTGGTAAGCCTTAGTGATAAACAAACCCGTTGGGCTGAGCTTGAAGGCGATAACCGCGACCGTTATATTCCGCGTATTAGCTGGGCAGGCACCGGTAATGAATTAATGATTCAAGACTTAAACCGCCCACAAAGCCACAATAAGGTCTGGTTGTTTGATTGGCAAAAGCAGCAACTGACCAAGATTTTAGAAGACAAAGACGATGCGTTTATCGAATGGTTTTATAAAGCAAACTGGTCAAAAGACGGCAAGTTTTTTATTTGGCATAGCGAACGCGACGGCTGGCGTCATCTTTACCGTGTATCGCGCGATGGCAAAACTATTATCGACCTAACCCCAGGCGATTACGACATTATTGATATGCTGAGCATCAATGAAGATAAAAACGTGATGTATTTTATTGCCTCGCCAAATGATCCTGGTCAGCGTTATTTATACAGCACACCGCTTGATGGCAGCAGCAAACCGGTACGGGTAACACCTGCTGAGTTTGAGGGATCAAACAGCTACTACATGTCAAAAGATGCCTCATGGGCAATGCATACTTACTCAAAATTTGGTACGCCACCGACTAAAGAGATCATTAAAGTGGCAAATCATAGTAATGTAAAAACCTTAGTTGAAAATACAAAGCTTAAACAAAAGCTGGCTGAGCAAAGCTTACCAAAGCATGAGTTTTTCAAAGTAAACGCGCAAGATGGCACCGAGCTTGACGGCTACATTATGTTCCCAGAGAACATGGATAAAAGTAAAAAATACCCGATTGTGTTTTACGTATACGGCGAACCATGGGGCTCAACCGTTCAAGACCGCTGGGAAGGTAACAGTTACTTATATAAATCACTGCTAACGCAAAAAGGTTTTATTGTGGCATCGGTTGATAACCGTGGTACACGTGCTCCAAAAGGCCGCGATTGGCGCAAATCGATTTATAAAAAAATTGGCTCAATTACTGTGCAAGACCAAGTAGACGCCCTAGATGCCATGGCTAAACGTTGGGATGTAATAGACACCGAGCGCGTTGGCGTATGGGGACACTCAGGCGGCGGTAGTTCAACGCTTAACTTATTGTTCCGCCATGGCGATAAATTTAAAGTAGGCATTGCCTCAGCGCCGGTGCCAGACATTCGCTTGTACGACACTATCTACCAAGAGCGTTATGCAGGTAACCCAAAGACCGATCCTGAGAGTTACGACAACACCTCGCCAATTACCTTTGCCAAAAACCTAACCGGTAAGCTATTGCTTATTCATGGTACAGGGGATGATAACGTTCATTACCAAGGCTCAGAGCGTTTAATTAACGAGCTTGTTAAGTACAACAAACAGTTTGAGTTTTTCTCATATCCAAATCGCTCACATAGCTTACGAGAAGGCAAAGGCACCACCTTGCACTATCACACCATGATGGCCGATTTTTTTGAAAAAAACTTATTGAATCAATAACCAATAAGTTAGCTTAAATACTAAAAAGCCACACACTAACAAATAGTGTGTGGCTTTTTTAATCAAAACGTAACGGGGGTTTACAGCTGAGGTTAAAGGAAAAAGGTCAAAGGTTTTTAGTTATGGTGAGTTGGGTAGAGTCGAACAAAACCCAACAAGGAAATACTGCTCAATGGCAATAATTGAATCATTTATTGCTAAACATAACTTGGAATTAGAGAGGCATTAAAAAAGTAGCATCCTTGCTACTACAAGTGCGATATTAAGAGCTTGGTTGCGAAGGTTGATACTTATTAACGAGAATGTGCTGCAAACTTTTAAGTGCCCGCTTTATCGCTTGCAGCATACTTCTTCCCTTTGTATTTACATTAATACTGGGTAGCCCAGGTAAAAGAATATTAATTTTGCATTGCTGCAAAGTGCCGTGGCGCTCACTCGAAAGATCATTTATTTGAATCTCTACTTTACGAATATTTAAAGCATGTTTTGCCAATTGGCTTTTTATCAACTTCAAAAGCGACATCTTTTCACTTGCGTTAATTATCTTGTTTTTAACTGTAAGTTTTAGCTTCATGCAATTACACCTTTTAATAGTAACTATGTTGCAGGCATGACTGTAATCTACTAACTTAGTGGCAAAGGAAAAAGCTGATTATTTCTTACTTTAAAACAGGTATTTTCGAATGATTACCAACATTAACTACAATCACTTATATTATTTTTGGCAGGTAAGTAAGCACGGCAGTATTGCAGCGGCGAGTAAAATACTTAATTTAACGCCGCAAACGGTCAGCTCGCAAATTACTAACTTAGAGCAACGACTTGGAAAACCACTTTTTATTCGCCAAGGCCGAGGCCTACAGTTAACGGAATTTGGCCATGTAACCCAGCAATACACCAATGATATGTTTGCTATTGCTCACGAATGGCTAGAAACCACGCAAGGTGATACCACGCAATACTCACGAACGTTAAAGGTGGGTATTTCAGACGTGTTGCCTAAATCACTGGTGTCGAAGTGGCTAGCGCCTTTAATTAATAACGACCGTATTACCAACTTGCACTGTATTGACGGCCAACAAGATGAACTGCTTGCACAAATGGCGATTCATAAGCTCGATTTAGTGTTAGCTGATAAACCACTCGATACTACTTTGCCATTTAAGGCGTTTTGCCATGAAATAGGTAAAAGCCAAATCGCTCTTTTTGGTAACGAAACATGGCATTCGCAACTACATAAGCAGTTTCCGCAGTCTTTAAATAACAAGCCTTTAGTGCTCCCTGCAAAAGAAAGCCCCGTCGCGCGTGCTATTTATTATTGGCTGCAAGAGCAAGAGATTGAAATGACAATAGCTGGCCATGTTGACGACAGCGCATTAATGAAGTCACTCGGTGAGCAAGGGTTTGGTATATTCCCTGCGCCTATTTTGGTAAGAGCCGAAGTAGAGCGCCATTACGACGTTAATTACATTGGTACAATTGATAATGTTTATCAGCATTATTATGCCTTTACGCCCGACAGGCTCATTAAAGACAGTATTTATGACGAATTTATAAAGCATGCGCAAATGACGTAGATTTTAGTTAATCGCCTTAAGATGTGAAGGTTAAAGGTTAAAGGTTAAAGGTTAAAGGTTAAAGAGTTGATACGACCCCGATAAAGTAGACACGGGTTTTTAATTCATTAACTCGTATTGCATGGGACTCACATTTCCTAGCGTGCCATGCATTCTTACTGAGTTGTAGTAGTTTTCGATATAAAAGCGACTTTGTACTGTCATTTCACTACGACTCAGTTCATTTAAATTGTTCATCCATTCTTTTTTATACTGGGCAAAAAAGCTTTCTGAGCAGGCATTATCCCAGCAATTCCCTTTTCTCGACATGCTAATTGTTACCTGTCGGTTGTTCAACCACGATATTGTTTCTTTTGCACGATACTGGCTGCCTTGGTCTGAGTGAAATAATAAGCGACTTCCATCAGGTTTACGTGCATCCCATGTTTTTTTTAACGCTCTAATCACCAAGTCTGCGCTGTTAACTCGACTTGTTGCCCAACCAACGACTTTGCGTGAGTATAAATCTAAAATTACACATAAATACTGCCAACCCTCTCTGCAACGAACTTGCGTTATGTCTGACACCCATACCGTATTGGGTTCATCAACACTAAACTCACGACCCAATAAGTTTTCTGCAGTGATATGCCCCTGCTTTTTTCCGCTACCGGTATATCGGCGTTTACCCGCGGCTGAGCGGTAACCCATACTCTGCAGTAATCGCTGCACACGGCCTTTACTACACTCATACCCATTATCTATAGCGGCTTTCCACAACTTTCTGTAGCCCGGAATACAGTGCTCATCACTACTTACTTTTTTCAAAAACTCAAGCAATGAGTCGTTTTCTGACGCACGTTGACTTAATGATTGCTTTAGCCATTTATAATATCCAGCTTTTGATACTGACAACCATGTGCATAATTTTTTTATCGTTTTCTTAGCTGTCGCAGCTTGGTGAATATACTCAAATCTTATTCTTTTCGGCTGTCCAAGTAGGCCTTCGCCTTTTTTAACACATCGTTCTCCAACTGCGCATCTTCCAATTGCTTTTCAAGCTTACGCACTTGGCGCTCCAAATCTTTATATGACTTATCAGGGCCTTGGTTTTTAATTGGGTTAGATGTACTTTTTGACGTCATTTTTCGTCTCCATTTAGATAATAAGACAGGGTTAATGCCCAGCCGATGAGCTATTACATTAACAGTATCTGGAGAGTCTAACGATTGTTCAACTGCTTTTGTTTTAAATTCAATTGAATGACTACGCCTAGTTTTGATTTTCATAACACTTATTCCTTAAATAAGTGTCCACTTTTATAGAGTCGTATCAAGTTCGGACTCTAACGCTCAACCTCGACGCGGGGTGAACCCGCTGCTACTAGTAGCTAATACCGTAGCAGCGGCTTTATGCCGCGTGTTTTTAAGGCTCATATAAATGCTCTTATCGAGTAAACATATTAATTGCCATTATTATTAATAAGCCGGCAAATATTTTCTTTATGGTTGAAACTGGCAAATAATGGGTGGCTTTAGCACCGAGTGGCGCAGTAAACCATGAGGTGCATACAATACCCAATAAAGCGGGCAAATACACAAAACCTGCAAATCCTTGTTTTAATGTAAATAACTGGCTGCCTGAGCTGATATAACCCATTGAACCAAACAGCGCTATCACAATACCTGAGGCCGAGGCGCAGCCAATGGCTTTTTTCATATCAACAGAAAAAAACGTCAGTAACGGCACTAATACTGCCCCGCCGCCAATACCTATCATGGCAGACAAGCCACCGGTTATGGTCGTATAAACACTTAGCAGCCCTTTGCTTGGCAACGGGCGCGCTATTGCTGAATCATTCTTACCTGAAAAAATCATTTTTAGTGCAATTAGCACCACACTTACTGCAAATACCAAACGCACTACATGCTCAGGTAACAGCGCAGCCATAAAGCCACTAATAAGCGCGCCAAAGGCAACGCCTGCCATAACCCAAGGTGCAATATTCCAGGGTACATTGCCATTTTTATGATGCGCAATAGCCGACGAGGTCGAAGTAAATAAAATAGAGGCCAGCGAGGTCGCAATGGCAACTACCACTACTTGTTCAGGTGGCAAAGCATTAAAGTGCAGTAATATCATGCTGAGTATGGGCACAATTACCAGCCCGCCCCCTATTCCTAATAAGCCTGCTAAAAAACCAACACCGCTACCTAATATGGCGCAGTATATAATTAACACTATTAAATCACTCATTCCTATTGTCTCTTCTTATGTTAGGGGTTGTTATGCTCTGTGGCGGTGAGTTGCGTGTAAAAACGTTTAATAAAACATCTAATTTCACCAAGGTTTATTCGAGTATATCAACAACCGTTTATGCAAATGGCACTTTAAGTACTTATAAGTATTGAATAATACTCACGTTTTGTATGAATAAATCACAACACCCGTAAAAACATCTAGAAATCTAGACTTCTAAAGTGGTTTTTGTGAGAGGGTCATAGGTAATTAGCTGAATTTACCCATTTAACTTTGCTACAGAATGAATCTGGCTCATGTTTTACCTGAAATAATACCGTTTTTCTTCATGCTACATAGCGCGTATAAATTTATTAACTCTGCACAGCACCATTACAGCTAACCCGTTATGTCGGTTTTAACAGCGAGTAATGCGCCATCAATAAAAGCAGCAACAACTCAAATTGAAAGGATACGGCTATGAGCACTGATCTTACATTTACGATTAAAAGCACTAACTTGGATGAAAACTACCATCCATCAAATAACACACGTATTACGACCAACTTCGCTAATTTAGCAAGGGGGGAAAGTCGCCAACAAAACCTGCGTAATACCCTAAAAATGATCAACAATCGTTTTAATGCACTGGCCAGTTGGGATAACCCACAAGGGGATCGTTACGAGGTTGAGCTCAAGATCATTTCGGTTGATTTAGACATTGCAGGTAGTGGTCAGGCATTTCCGTCAATTGAGGTATTAAAAACCAATATTATTGACCACCAAACTAATGAGCGAATTGAAGGCATGGTGGGTAATAACTTTTCATCGTATGTGCGCGACTACGACTTTAGCGTGTTATTGCTTGAGCATAACAAAAGCAAACCGCAATTTAGCATTCCCGATAATTTTGGTGACTTACACGGTAAGTTGTTTAAATGCTTTGTAAACTCAGATACCTATAAACAGCATTTTAAAAAGCCGCCAGTTATTTGCTTAAGCGTGTCTGATAACAAAATCTATCAGCAAACCGAAAACTTACACCCTATCTTAGGCGTAGAGTATCAGCCTAATGAGTCGTCGTTAACAGAGCAATACTTTAAAAAAATGGGCCTACAAGTGCGCTACTTTATGCCACCAAACAGCGTTGCACCGTTAGCGTTTTACTTTTTTGGTGACCTACTTAACGACTACAGCAACCTTGAACTAATTAGCACTATTAGCACCATGGAAACGTTTCAAAAAATTTATCGTCCAGAAATTTATAACGCTAATGCCGCTGCAGGTAGTCGTTATAAACCAAATTTAAAAAATGATGATCATTCATTAACGCAAATTGTGTATGACCGCGCAGAACGAGGTCAATTAGCGGTTGAGCAAGGCAAATTTACCGAGCAGCATTTTATTAAGCCTTATCAATCAGTACTGCAGCAGTTCTCGGCGAGTATCGCCTAATCACACAACAAAATTAAAGGCAGCATTTATTATGAAAAAACTATTACCTACATCATCAGCAGGCAGCTTGCCAAAACCGTCATGGCTTGCTGAGCCCGAAACCTTATGGTCACCATGGAAATTACAAGGCAATGAGCTGGTTGATGGCAAACACGACGCCCTGCGTATTTCCCTGTACGAGCAACAAACCGCAGGCGTAGATATAGTCAGCGACGGCGAACAAACCCGTCAACACTTTGTAACCACCTTTATTGAACATTTAAATGGCGTTGATTTTGAAAACCGTCAAACAGTTAAAATTCGCGACCGTTACGACGCCAGCGTACCCACAGTGGTTGGCCCTGTGTCTCGCACTAAATCGGTATTTGTTGAAGACGCCAAGTTTTTACGCCAGCTAACCAGCCAACCAATTAAATGGGCATTACCGGGGCCCATGACCATGATCGACACCCTGTATGACGATCACTATAAAAGCCGTGAAAAACTAGCATGGGAATTTGCTAAAATACTCAACCAAGAAGCCAAAGAGTTAGAAGCCGCTGGGGTTGATATAATTCAATTTGATGAACCTGCTTTTAACGTGTTTTTTGACGAGGTAAACGACTGGGGCATAGCCTGCCTAGAGCGAGCTATAGAAGGGTTAAAATGCGAAACCGCCGTGCATATTTGTTACGGCTACGGCATTAAAGCCAACACCGATTGGAAGAAAACCCTCGGCACCGAGTGGCGACAATACGAAGAAGTATTCCCTAAGCTGCAAAAATCGAATATAGATATTATTTCGCTAGAATGCCAAAACTCACATGTACCTATAGAGCTACTCGAACTCGTACGCGGTAAAAAAATAATGGTAGGCGCAATCGATGTAGCCACCAATACTATAGAAACCCCCGAAGAGGTGGCCAAAACCCTACGCGAAGCGCTTAAATATGTAGATGCCGATAAACTCTACCCCTGCACCAACTGCGGCATGGCCCCTTTGCCCCGCGATATTGCAAACGGCAAACTTAACGCTTTAAGCAAAGGCGCAGAGCTAGTACGTAACGAGTTATTAGCAGCCAGTTATTAGCAGTGATTGTCGCTTAATTTTTAGTTATAGCTGCTACAAAAAAGCCACACTTTAACACATGTTGAGGTGTGGCTTTTTTAATCAAAATGTCATGGGGGTTTACAGCTGAAATGCAAGGTTAAAGGCAAAAGGTGAAAGGTTTTAAGTTAGTTGAATATTGGTTGGGTAGAGTGCAACAAACCTAGCAAAAGTAATTAAACCTAACCGAGCCGCTAGGTATTATTGATTGGAAAGTACCCCATTTACAGAGAACGGCAACGCCTCATTCAGAGGCAAATGATTGTTGGCTAAAATAGCGACGCAGGAGCAAAGCCAACTGTTATTTTTTCTGCTGCAATGACTTGCTATGCAACGGCTACTTCACTGCTTGAGTTAACTCGAATCTGTTCCATCATGTCCCCAAGAATATAGATAAATAGATTTGATATTACTTTTAATATTTCAACCATGTCGTCAGTTACATGTATGGTTAGATCATTCATGGAATACGAAACACCATCATCTTCTTTTAGTACAGGTGAGTATGCGTCCGCATCAGAATGAGCAATCATTTTATCTCGAACCATTTCAGCATCTTTTATTGCCTGATCAATTTCTTTATGATGCTTAAGAAGATGTTTTTTCATTATTTCGATCATTGGCTTTATTACTTTATTACCACCGCCGAAGCGAGCTACATTTCCATGCTCATCTCCACCGGAACTTTTTAGAGCTTTTACGAAATAAAGGACGCCTGAATATTTAGCGGATCGATTTAAGTGAAACAAGTGCTCTTCAAATTCTTTATACACCCCTTTCTTTTTTCTTAATATGCGATCATAGTTTTCTTCAACAAAATTAGACGCTTCGAGGTAACTATTAGCGGCTGAAAAATCAGCTAACATAATGGATATTCTGAGCATATGTGGTTTCCCTAGCTCTTGATATTGACCACCAGTTCTTACGAAATCCCTATAAAGAATAAGGGATTCATCGACTATCTTCTGTCTTAGGTTAGGTTCTTTAGCTTCCATCGCTAGCTACTACTCCTTTAAAGTTGCATAACGCTTTGCTAAGCGGAAAATAATGGTTGGCTATAATCGCGAAGCGATGGCCAACTGTTATTTTTCCGTTTGAGCAACTTGTTATATTTCTGGTACATATTTATTTAAACCGGTTAAAAGTTGCTCTCTATTTTCTGAATTTAGCATCCTAAGCACTAACTTTTCATATCCATTTTTACCTAACTCAAAAGCAGAGCAAACATTTGAAAGCAATCCTTTATTGTTAAAATACTTCAATATTTCATCTAGGTTATTACAAGTAATCAGATCGTTATATAGTGTTTGGTTTTGTGCAAATAAAGAATCTATATCAATAGTAGATATGGTGTCGCGTACAGTAGATTTTATGGCTTCCAAACCCTTGGCTTTATTATCAATTCTACTTAATTGAGTTTCGACTGAGCGACAAGTACGTAATGAGATCTGCCGTTCAAGATCTTTTGTGAGCATTGTTACAGCAATATCCCTCGCACTGTCTACTGTTTTGTCAGGATCCAGGTGTTGATTCTCTGCAACAAGCCTTAAAGTTGATTCATTTAATAATATGTTCTCAATTTCAGCCACATCTATGGTATGTATACCAAGAGCTTGTAATCCCTTTATTTCAGTATCAGTTCTATAGTCTCGGTCAATGATTCCAAACACATTAATATGATGGAAAGAAGAGTTCAATCTCATAGATTTAACAGAATCGATTACCTTTTGACATCCATTTCGAGGCACAATGTTATAGCCTCTATATATAGATTGATAAATGGAGTGATCTTTCCCGCCTTTTTCACCTTCTACAAAGACGATTGTTCTCCTATTGCCCATTAGCTCCAATAACAAGCTCTCGGGAAAATCATCAACATCAGGAACAAAGTCCCATTGCCATGCTAACTTTCCATCATATTCTTTTATCCAAATATTTGTAGAACTAACCCTAGTAGATGCAAATCCTAAGTCATGGGTTATATATAAAAAAAGACAATGTGGCTTTGCTTCTTCTAATTTATTCCAAAGCGATTGCATAATTGATGTATGAAGATGAATTTCAGGTTCATCAATAACCAATATAGCCCCTTCTGGAGCAACTAATATTTGCCCCATTAAATACAATGCAACACGCTCACCATCACTCATTTCTTTACCGTGATATTCAGTGCTATGAAGGGTATCAGTAACTGTTACTTTGCCGTCTCTTAACGATATACTTCGATGTGGAAGAATTTCATCCCACAAATTTATAAGAACTTCTATTGGGGATTCTGGAACAGGAACATAAGATTGTAATCTCATAGTTTCTTCTGTGTGATTTCTATCCCTTTCTGCTGACTTTGCAAATAACGTAGATAAAACCTTACCGTAATCATTTTGCATGAAGGTTTCAGGTCGATTTTGATATTTATGACTCATTTTATATTGCATAGAGGCATATTGAGAGTTTTCATTACCCCAAAGTAAATCGTTTAAAGACTGCTCAAGCGATTTTACTCTTGCATATTCGGGTATATCTAATGCTCTTTGTGCTGATATTCTATGAACAATGGTATTTTGTTCTGCATTCTTTTCGACCCACGCTCCTAACCTACTTTTACCTGCACCATTAGCACCTACGATTACTACAGAGCCATTATGATTAACTTCAACTTTGGCTCCATTTCCTGATTGTTCTGGTAAAAATAATTTTGGTAACACGGTAATTCCTTTTATCAAACTCTAATTGAAAAACTTAAGAGATACAACAATTTAATAGTGCGCTCATCGCGCATATTTCTGCCAATGCCACGCTCATTTGTCTAATTTATATAGTTTTAGCAAATAACCTAAGGTATTACTATCATTAAGTTTTCTAAAAATTTAAAGTAAAGTTAAATAGAACACTATGCGCTCTTTGCTCATTTTTAAAAATATGTGAGCAAAGAGCTGTTTGATGAATTGATTAGCTATTATATTTATTTAATCTCAATGTTCAGTTTTTGCTCAGATTTGACTGCTCACAAGCCTACCCCGAAAAGATAGGCTAATAAACACTACTTTTAGCTATTACGTACTTTGATTGCTGCTCAGAACTTATAAACTTAACAACTCTTCTACCCATTCTAAAACGAGGCGAGTATTTCGGGTTTGAAAGCGCTGCTGATTAATTACTTGATCAAATACCATCTTACAATGCGGTATTTTTAACCAAACCGTAACGGGGGTTTACAGCAACTGCTTAAAACGCGGGTGCTGTTACTGCACTTTATTAACTGATAAGGTAATTAATACTTAGCAATAAAATTGCGTTTTAGTAACGATTTAAACAGGAGTCATTAATGGCAACTACACTGGCGTTTGATGTATACGGTACGCTTATAAACACCCATGGCGTTGTGTCGTTACTTGAAAATATGGTTGGTGATAACGCGCACGCATTTTCGACCACTTGGCGTGAAAAACAACTCGAATATTCGTTTAGACGTGGCTTAATGCAAAACTACGTGCCGTTTTCGGTGTGTACTGAGCAGGCACTTAATTATGCGTGTTTACTGCACAAGGTAACTTTAAGCGATGAGCAAAAAGCACAGTTATTAGCACGCTATAAAACCCTACCCGCATTTGATGATGTAAAAGCAGGGCTTGAGAGCTTAAAAGCACAAAACTATCGGTTATTTGCGTTTTCTAATGGTGCGGCCAGTGCGGTAAATACCTTGCTCGAAGCCGCAGGCATAAGTGAGCTTTTTGAAGGCGTAGTGAGCGCCGATGACATTAAAACCTTTAAACCCAACCCCGGTGTTTATAGTCATTTTTTACGCGAGGCACATTCAACAGGCGCTAATACCTGGCTTATATCGAGTAACCCGTTTGATGTTATTGGGGCGTTATCGCACGGTATGCGTGCTGCGTGGATACAGCGCTCAAGTGAGGCTATTTTTGACCCCTGGGAACTTGAGCCTACAATAACGGCGTGCGATATACATGATTTAAAAACTAAGCTAGCCAGTAATAACCAATGATTTAGTGGGCAGGGGTTAAATTACACCAATGAAAGGCTAGGTTTGCGCTTACAAACCTAGCCGTTTTAGGGTCTGTTGATCTTTCAAGGTTAAATTTGCAGCAGTCTGTTTGGTATTTAGGCAAGGCTGAGCCTATGTGGTGTGGTTATTCCCCATAAATAGGCGATAACGCAGCATCAATGCCAAACAGGCGCTGCCCTTCGGGTTCTGCCTAGGGGCGATTTACTCTTTGTTGCTCGGTTTTTACTTAGCCCACTAGGTTACAAACCTCGCGCCGCGATTAAACCGCCCCTAGTTTGAACAAATTTTAATCCGCAAAGGTCAACAGACCCTAGTCTTCAATTGCAATGGCAATTTCTATCTCGTTACTGCTTTTATAGTACTCAAAGTCGCTAGTGTAGGTGCGGGCATAACGGCAATCGTCTGAGCTGAAGTATTGCCAAATTTCGCCCCATAAATCGATTACTGCATCGGGCATTTCACCTTCACCTTTAAATACCAAATAACGCCCCGCTTGGGTGGTTACTTTTTTAGCTTCAGGGAGTTTAATTGATAAATTATCGCAGCAGGCAATTACGTCAAAGTCCCCAGTGAGATCGCTTTCGTAATTAGTATACACACCATACACTTTGGTGTTTTCTGTAAGGCTGTTGGCAAACTTTTCACCAAATTTTTGCCAAAGTTCAGCTATATTTGCAGTGCCAGCATTCATTTCATTGGCGTTGCAGGTTCTTACTTTTAAGCCGATTAAGGTCTGACTTGCTAATTGTTTTACTTCCATCATGACGTCCTTTAGCGTTAATACAAACACCAACGTAACAGAAAAACCGCCAATACTTTAAATTTTGTATTAAATATTTCATAAACAGTGATTATTAACCTCAATTGCGTGTTTATTGCTCATGTTTAAATAGGTGCCAATCGCTAAACGTAGCTTTGCTACCGCTAAAATAATTGCTCAACTTCCCTCTTTTTTAACTTTATTTTTGCATGTAATGCTTGTCGTTTAATAATATGGCTTATCGATTTTGTTAAAAATATACGACAAGCTTATTAGCTCTAATTAAAAAAAAGTTGCTATCTAATCTTTTTTCATTATTGTAAATAGAAATCATTATCATTAAGATCCTTGCACCTAAAAAGTGTACTCAAGGAATGTTGATGTGTCTCAATCTCACGTGTTAAATATTAATACCATTGAAAAACAGGCTGTATTTGAACAAAGCGGCCTGCCCCCACAATTCAATTTAGAGCAGTTCATTAATTATCAAATAGCGTCATTGCAAGGGCTGTCGGCAGTACAGCAAGCGATGGCTAAAGCCCAAAAGCCATTTTCAGGTGTGTCGGTAAATACGTTAGCAAAAGTAGTAAACGATGTTGATTTATCAAAGCCTTTGGCTGACTTTCCAGCGGTGCTTGAAGAGCTAAAAGGCGTGTATTTAGATCATGCCGTGTATTTTCATCATCCTCGCTACATGGCTCATTTAAACTGCCCTGTAACCTACCCTGCTGTGGTGGCCGAACACATTATTGCTGCTATTAATACCTCAGTAGATACGTGGGATCAAAGTGCAGGTGCGACCTTAATTGAGCAAAAGCTGATTGATTGGACATGCCAAAAAGCAGCATTGCCAAGCACTGCCGATGGGGTATTTACTAGTGGCGGCACGCAATCAAACTTAATGGCTATGTTGGTTGCTCGTGAAGTGGCTGTTAGCCGCTATGCGCCAGAACATCAGGTAAAACTTCAGGGCTTACCAGCTGTTGCCTCGCGCTTTAAAATTTACTGCTCTGAGGTGGCGCACTTTAGTATTCAAAAAGCAGCGGCGTTATTGGGCTTAGGTTACGACGCCGTGGTGCCAGTGGCTACAAACAGCGAAATGCAAATGGATATGGAGGCACTTAAAACCGCCATAGCAACAAGCAAAGCGCAAGGTGATTTACCCATTGCAGTGGTTATTACCGCAGGCACAACCGATTTTGGCTCAATCGATCCAATCCATAATATTGCCATGCTAGCTAAAGAAGAGCAGCTATGGTGCCACGTAGATGGCGCTTATGGTGGCGGTTTGTTGGTGAGCGAGCACCACCGCAATACGCTTAATGGCATTGAGTTGGTTGATTCAATAACGATTGATTATCACAAATCATTTATGCAACCGGTTAGTTGTAGTGCCTTTTTATTAAGCGATAAACGCCATTTTAGCCACATTACTTTATATGCTGATTATTTAAACCCATTAGCAGAGGCCGGTAATGGCACGCCTAATTTGGTAGATAAAAGCCTACAAACCACTCGCCGTTTTGATGCCTTAAAGTTATGGCTAACACTGCGCACCACTGGAGAAGCACCGCTTGGTCGCGCGTTCGATAAAGTTATTGGCCTTGCGCGCCAAACGCATATTGTACTTAACGATCACCCCGACTTTGAAGTAGTTAACTACCCTGAGCTTAGTGCCTTGGTATTTAGATTTGCCCCTGATGATTTAAAACATGACCTTGATTTACTCGACTCTTTAAACTTGCATGTACGACAAACGTTTTTACAAACCGGTGAAGCCATGGTTGCCCGTACAAAAATAAGTGGCCGCCATTACCTTAAATTTACATTGCTTAATGCGCAGTGCCAATTAACAGATGTACGCGCTGTTATTGAGAAAATTAGCCACATTGCATGGCAAACTTATAGGGAAATTGCATAATGGATAATCAACCTTACGATTTTATAGCTATTGGCCTTGGCCCATTTAACTTATCTTTAGCGTGTTTAAGTGAACCGCTCGAAGATGTAAAAAGCCTGTTTTTAGAACAACGCAGTGAATTTGACTGGCACCCAGGAATGATGCTGGAAGGCGTTACATTACAAACTCCGTTTATGTCGGATTTAGTAACCATGGCAGATCCAACCAGCCAATATAGCTTTTTAAATTATGCCAAATTGAATAATCGGTTATACCCGTTTTATATTCGCGAAAGCTTTTTTTTATTGCGCCGTGAATACAACTTATATTGCCAATGGGTTTGCTCGCAGCTTTCAAATGTTAACTTTGAACAAACAGTCACTCACGTTGAATTTTGCCCGCAAAGTGAGAGTTATACCGTTAGCTGTAACACCCCTAATGGTATGCAACATTATGTAACTCGCCATATTGTTTTGGGCACAGGGCCTGCACCGTATATTCCTGATTGCGCTGTGCAAAGTAACTCAAATAACGTAATGCACAGTAGCGATTTTTGTCATCGGCTTGATGAATTAAAGGCGGCTAAACGGGTTACCGTGGTAGGGGCTGGGCAAAGTGCAGCAGAAATTTACCACACCTTATTGCAACAAGCAGTACCGCAAGGTTTGCAGTTAGATTGGATAGCACGCTCACCGCGCTATTTTCCGCTTGAGTATACTAAACTCACCCTTGAAATGACCTCTCCTGAGTATGTAGATTACTTTTATAATTTAAAAACTGAGCAGCGAGATTGGCTCAATCAAAACCAAAAAAATCTATTTAAGGGCATTAACGGCGATTTAATTAACGACATTTTCGACACCCTCTACGCACAAAGCCTTGATGGGCCAATTTCCACTACATTTAAAACTAACAGCAAGCTAACAAGCACTCAAAAAGTAGGTAAGCGTTTACTGACTGAGTTTTATCATCAGGAGCTTGAGCAGCCCTTTTCAATAGAAACCGACTTTTTAATTTGTGCTACAGGCTTTAAATATCAGCGCCCTGCTTTTTTAAATAATATTGCCCATCAACTACCCCAAGATGAGCAAGGTCGTTATTTAGTGAGTCGTGAATATGCGGTAGATAGCGAACAAAAACGTGTTTTTGTACAAAATGCCGAGCAGCATACTCATGGTTTTGTAACTCCAGATTTAGGTATGGCTTGCTACCGTAATAGTATTATTTTACGTGAAATTTTAGGTTATTCGCCTTATCAGGTTGAGCAAAAAATTGCTTTTCAAAACTTTGATTTAAGCGATGTCACCCTATCAACACAACAGCAGAGTAGCGCCGCATGAGTCTTCGTTTAGCGCTAATTTTGCTGACGGTTATTTCGGTGGTATGCGATACCTTGTTGCTACCGTTTTATCCGCAATTTTTTGCTAGTGAATTTGCTATTAGTAACGCCACTCTAATCGGCCTCTTTGTGGCTAACTGTTGTATTACTGTAATGCTGGCTTTACCGCTATGGGCTAAGGTCGCTAAAAAATACAATGAGTTGGCTTTGTGGTTAGTAACCCAAGTGGTAGCCGCTGGTTTTGGCCTGCTTTGCTACTTTGCTACCAATGTGTGGGAATTTTGGATTTACTACCAACTAATGTTGGTGCTAAAGGCAAGCTACCTACTTATATACCCATTTGCACTGCGATTAGAGCAACAAACTAAGCATTTATCTATTATTGGTTTGTTTTCTGTATTGATGCATTTTGGTGCGATTGGTGGTGCTTTAATTGGTGGTTATTTCTTTAGTTTAGCTGAGCCACGCTATGCGTTATTACTCAGTAGTGCCGGTGATATGGTGCAGGTTTTATTGTGTGCCTACTTAATGTATTCATTAAAAACCGGTATTTATCAACAAGCAATAGCGACTGAAAAACCGCGAGAACGTATTCCCTATTTTATTTGGCAATTTTGCTTTTTAAGTGTGGTGGTTTATTTTAGCGCGTTTTTAATTCGCCCTTTCTTTACTACTCATTGGCAAGCATTAAACGCACAAAGCAGCACCTTGCAAAGCGCTGTTGTATACGCCATTCCTGCTTTTACAGCGCTTGTGATGCTGGTTTTTAACCATTTCAGGCAGCATCTACCACTGCCAACATTAAGCCGCACTAGCACTTTGTTATGTGCACTTATTTTAGGGGCGCTTGGGCTTTATTTACAAGCGCAGGCGTCGGTGGGGTTAGTGATTTTATCACGTGTTTTATATGGCTTTTCGCTATTTCAAGTGATGGTACTACTAGAGGTAATGCTATTTGCTAAAAGTGAGCCTGCACATTACGGCAGCGACTTTGCCAAAGTGCACATTGCTCAAAATGTCGGGGTTATTTTAGCGTCGTTACTAGTGGGTATGAGCGTAGAGCATCTTTCAACTACGGTTGTGTTTTACTTTGCTGCCATTGGCTTTGCAAGCCTTGCCTTTATTTTGCTTTGGCGGGTTAAGGCTGTTGCTCGAGCTGCGCGTTCAGCGTCTTAGTTTTTAAGATTTATTGGAGTTTTTATGTATTTTTCATCTTTTGTAACCACCCTACAGCATACCGGCAAAGTGACGATGCGGTTATTACAACAAACAGATATGCCAACAATATGCGATTGGCTTAAGCAACCGTATGCGCACTTTTGGGGGATGCAGCAGCAAACCGAGCAACAAATAACTAAAGTGTATCAAGCTATTATTGATACGCCTCATCATCAGGCATACGTGATCGAGCAAAATAATAACCTATTGGCTTTAGTTGAGCTTTATAGCCCTGAGCACGAAAGCTTAATGAAAGCGGCGTACGAGGTTGAACCTAATGATGTGGGTATGCATATTTTATTAGCGCCTAACACGGCACCTAAGCGCCATTTTAGTTTTGAAATGATGCAGTGCGTGCTGCAAAGTATTTTTGCTCAAAACAGTGCCGCCCGTGTTGTGGTTGAGCCCGACATTGCTAATAGTAAAATTCATACGTTAAATAAACGTTTGGGGTTTGTGCATACCCAGCAAATTCAACTGGGCGAAAAAGCCGCTTATTTAGGCTTTTGTAATAAAGCAGCCTTTGATAGGCACAGCCAACTATTTACTGATTCGTTAGCGCCTTTGCAAACTGATTACGTGATACAGCCACATTGGCAATGGGCAAATCGGCATTTACAAGCTAAAGCACTCACCGAGCTAGTGCACGAGCGTTTATTGGCCGCAGAGACAACAAAGCGAGGCTTTAAAGTGAATGTTGAAGGCGGTTACTTTATTTTTAATGGCCGTGCTATGGCACTAAACCATATTGATATAGACGAGCCAAGCCTATGCTTTTACAACCTTAACGAAGAGCTGCAGCCGCTAGATGTGTTGCACTTTTTTAGTATGCAAGGGCCTGCGCTAGGTTTAACGGGTAAGCGCCTTGCCACCTACATTGAAGAGCTAAATGCTACTTTAGCCAGTGCGTGCTTTAAACGTGAAAATAACACGTTAACAGCGGCGCAGTTAGCTAATTTAGGGCTGCAAAAAATAGAAGCTGCAATGAGTGAAGGTCATCCTGCCTTTGTTGCTAATAATGGCCGCATTGGTTTTAGTAAAGCTGACTTTTTACGTTATGCGCCAGAAGTAGGCAAACCGTTTAAAGTACTGTGGTTAGCAGCGCATAAAGCGGTATGCGACTTTGCCCATAGTGAATACTTTGCCGACTACCCAAGCCATATAAGTGATGAACTAGATTTAACCACTCGAGATGCGTTTAACAAAGCGCTAAAAGCTCAAAACCTTAACCCCGATGATTACTTACTCATTCCTGCTCACCCTTGGCAGTACCAACACAAATTGAGTGTGGTATTTGCAAATGAGTTGGCAAATCAGCGATTAGTGTATTTAGGTGAAGGTGACGATTTATATCAAGCGCAACAATCAATTCGGACCTTATATAATTGCTCGCACCCGCATAAGCCGTATTTAAAAGTGGCGTTGTCGATTTTAAATATGGGATTTATGCGTGGCCTATCGCGTGCTTACATGGCGGTGACTCCTGCCATTAACGATTGGGTATTTGAAAAGGTTAGCCAAGATCAACAACTCGCAGGCGCTAATTTTACAGCGCTTAGAGAATACGCCACCTTAGGTTATGCCCATCATACGTTTGAGCAACACGCCCTTGGGGATACACCCTATCGTAAAATGTTTGCCTGTTTATGGCGAGAAAACCCAAATCATAATTTAAATAGTGATGAACAACTGACCACTATGGCAGCGTTATTACACTTAGATAATAATGGCCAAAGTTTAGTGGGCGAATGGATAGCGCAAAGTGGTTTGAGCACGCAGCAGTGGTTACATGAGTACTTTAATGCCTATTTAATTCCGCTAGTACATTGCTTTTACGCGCATAAATTAGTGTTTATGCCCCACGGTGAAAACCTCATTTTAAAGCTTAAAAATTCGGTGCCAGTGGGCGCATATATGAAAGACATAGGTGAAGAGGTTGCCTTACTTAATAGCACTGAAGTATTGCCTGCAGGGGTTGAACGTATTCATTTTTCTATGCCTAAAGAGCTTGAGCTGTTAAGTATATTTACCGATGTATTTGACTGCTTCTTTAGATACTTAGTGGCAATTTTAGTGCGAGAAGAGCGTATTACAGAGCATGACTTTTGGCAGTGTGTTACGCAAAGTGTTAAAGCATATCAACATGCTAACCCTGCTTTAAATGAGCGATTTAAAGAGTATGACTTTTTTAGTGATGAGTTTGCTCACTCTTGTTTAAACCGCTTACAGCTGGGTAATAATGAGCAAATGGTTGATTTAACGGATCCGGCAGGTAGTTTGCAGTTTGCTGGTAACTTAAACAACCCCGTATCGGCAAAGCTGTATGGCTAAACCGATTACCCTTGCGCAGTTTTTATATTGCCATCAACCCGTACAACGAACTTTTAAACCGAGCTTATTATTAGTGCGCGCTTTAACAGTTCGTTGTAAGGCGCAGTACCCGACTGCGCCTAAGCAATTTATTAGTCGGCATTTGTATTTGCAGCTTTGTTGGCAAGCTATTTACGCTTATTGCTATTGGTTTGCTTGCAAGCAAAGTACGGCTGACCCCATTAACATGCCGTTAGCGCTAAATGGCGCTTATTGTCGTGGGTTTAACCTGAATAATGGCGTGTTAGTAAGTAAAACTGAGCAAATCCAAGCGTTTACTCATTTTATAAGCCAAGTTGGTGAATGGGTAAATACCGACTATGCGCTGGGTAAAAAAGAACAAGCACGGTTATTACTCGATTCGTTAAGTAGCGCTACTGAGCGAGCTCATAGCTTAGCCCTTGCTACCACTTTACATATCAATAATTGCCATCGTCAGCTGCACACCCTTATTTGTGAACACTTTAATCTTGATGCGCTATTTACTGAAAACCCTCAGCGTTTAACCTGTTGCCGCTATTATTTAGCAGGTTACAGCAAATGCCAAACCTGCCCTAAAAAGGACATTAAAACCAATGAACCAACGTCTTAAAACGATTGATCTTGCGCGTGGTGCGAGCGTTTTCATTATGATTATTGTGCATACTTTATGGATGTATGCCACCACAGCGCTTCAAAGTGAAAGCGCATTTGGTACGGTTGTGCATATACTTGGCAAAGGCACTGCCTCGTTTTTAGTGGCAATGGGACTGTCTATGGCACTTTCGCGCAGGCAAACACCCTTGCTGTTAATTAAGCGTGGCATACAGCTTTTACTGCTTGCCTATTTAATGAATGCGGCCAAGTTTTGGCTACCTATTGAAGTATTTAATACCATGCCTGAGGCGTTTATAAATGCTTATGGCTGGCAAAGTCCGCTCAGTGCTGGGCAGTTACAATTTATGGTGTTAACAGGTGATATTTTACAACTGGCTGGAGTTAGCTTATTGCTGTTTGGTGTGCTTAATATTGCCCGTTGGAAAACAATATGGATTGCGGTTTTAGCCATTGCAATTGCAGTTATGAGCCAGTTTGTGAGGGGGCAGCAATTTACGCTTTCACCTTATATTAGCGATTTGTTTTTTGCTAGTAACTATCAGGTGTATTTTCCGGTATTTCCTTGGGTAAGTGCGATATTAACGGGGTATGTACTTGGCCGTTTATATCTTAGTAACCAACAAAATGCCGATTACTTATATAAAGTATGTGCACAACTTGGTGCTGCTTTACTTGTAATTGGCGGCATATGGTTAGCCATTGATTTTAAAGGGCAGTTTGGCAACTTTTTCCATTTAAATGGCGGCGGTATTAGCTATTTAGTTGGCTTAAATTTATGTGCCCTAGCGGCTATACAGTATATTTTTGCTGATAAATATAATGGCCCTATTACACGTGCTCTTTTATATGCCAGTAAACATGTAACCGCGCTCTATGTTATTCAATGGGTACTTATTTGCTGGTTTATGGGGGCGCTTGGTTATCATACCCTCAGCCTGTGGCCCACACTTTGTATGATGGTACTGATGACTTTACTGACTTTTGCTGTGCATAAGGTTTATTTAAAAAGCAAACAAAGTCTCACAAACATTACGCAAAAAACTAAACGTACAGCTTAAGCTGTAAAGGGGCTTTACGGGCGCTGATTTGGGTGCCCTAGCCTGCTTTTATCGCGTTAATAACGCTATGCATACGCTTTGCTAACGGCCTATTTCGGTGATGGCACACATAAATATTTTCGCTAATTGGTTTGGTTAAATGATGCGTTTTAATAAGCGCAGGTTTATTAAAAGCACTTACTGCGTGTGCGGGTAAAACCGTAAAACCCAATCCTAAACTTACCGGCTCCAGTATTAAACTTATTTGGTTAGAAAACCCCGTTTGCTTAATTTGATCAACATGTTCAAACTCACTGTAGTTTTCACTTAATAAAAGCTGTGCATGATGTTTTGCATCGGGGTGGCTAATAAAGCCCAGTTCATTTAATGCGCTCCATGTTGGGCTTTTTATTGCGGCCGGTGTTACCAATAGTAAAGGCTCTTGGCCTATTTTATGGCTGGTTACCTCGCTTAGAGTAGGTGCTTGAGTTAAAAAGCCAATATCGGCACTATGGTTTGCCACTGCTTGTTCAACACTGGTATTTGGAGCAAAGCGGTAATCTATAATTAGCTCCTTGTGCTCTACTTGCAGTGCTAATAGTTGATTGTAAAACTGCAGCCCGCAACTGCCTGGCGACTGTATTTTAACTAAACCGCTGTAAGGTGAATCATCTTTTAATTGCTGCTCTAAAAACTGCCATTCTTTGAGTAACTGACTACCCTGCTGATATAAATTTTGACCCTGAACGGTAAGCGTAAATTGTTTACCGTGGCGCTCAAGCAAGGCGCAATCTACTTGCTGCTCTAACTTTTTTATATGTTGGCTTACGCCTGACTGGGTCATATAAAGGCGCTCGGCAGTTTGGGTAAAATGGTTTACCTCAACTAAAGTACAAAATGTATTTAGCCATGTAGGATTTATCATTACAAAATATACTCAAAATGATGATTAATGATAATTTTACTTAATGTTGGTCAATTCGTAAACTAACTCCATCAACTAAACATAGTTAAGTAGGAGTATTTATTATGAGTCATACATATCCACGTAGTTTTTCGCACATTGGTATTTCAGTACCGGATGTTGAAAAAGCCGTAGAGTTTTACACTAAGGTGATGGGCTGGTACACCATAATGGAGCCTACCGTGATCACTGAAGATAACAGCCCAATTGGCGAAATGTGTACCGATGTATTTGGTCCAAATTGGGAAAAATTTAAAATAGCGCACCTTTCAACAGGCGATCGTATTGGTGTAGAAATTTTTGAATTTAAAGACCAAGAAAACCCTAAAGACAACTTTGAATACTGGAAAACCGGTATCTTCCATTTCTGTGTACAAGACCCAGATGTAGAAGGATTAGCGGAACGTATTGTTGCTGCAGGTGGTAAAAAGCGTATGCCAGAGCCACGTTACTACTACCCTGGCGAAAAGCCGTACCGCATGATCTACATGGAAGACCCGTTTGGTAACATCCTTGAGATTTACAGCCACAGTTACGAGCTTATATACAGCGCTGGTGCTTATTAAAAGCATTTAGCTAAAAACAAAAGCCGCAGTATTTATTACTGCGGCCTTTTTGTGCCTAAAAAGAATACATTGCCTAGATGTATTAGTGCTGATAACGTGATAAAACAAAACTACTTATAACTCCATGTTTGAAATTAAGGACAATAATGAACATTTTATTGGAAGATATCACCTCTGCTAATTACGAAGAGGTATGCGATTTAGACGTTACCGAAGCGCAACAAGAATATGTAGCGTGTAATATGTGGTCGCTTGTTGAGTCTCATTATAATGTTGGGCATACCTGTAAAGCTATTTACCAAAATAATGAGCCTGTAGGCTTTTTTATGTGGGTGCAAGAAACCCCTACAAAGGTTTCTATTTGGCGTTTTATGGTAGATAAACATCATCAAAATAAAGGTATTGGCCGCCAAGCACTATTCATGGCAATTGCAGAGATTAAAACGACTTCTAAGCTTGAACAAATCGAGATTTGTTATAACCCGCAAAACCCTGTTGCTAAGGATTTTTATTCTAGTTTTGGGTTTGAAGAAGTTGGCCTAGATGAGGATGACGACGATATGTTAGCGGTTATTAAAATTAGTAGTTAACTCATCATAAGTAGGTCGCTAATTTTAAGGACTAATAGTTGTAAAATTAAATCTGCCAGCCATATATGTGCCAGTGTAGGTCGGATAAGCGAAGCGCCATCCGACACAGTAAAATACCTTGCCGATTATTATCAATATTTTATGTTGTTGAGTGGCTGGAGAGGGCCATGAGCAGACATTAGTAAACTTTGATGTATGAAGTCAAAATTTGCCCCCATTCTCTTTAACTAACCGGGCAGATATTAGTAAGGAATTATGACTGAGTGAAGTTGCAAATTGATGCCAATAATTAGCACTCGCACAGGCCTCAAAAATAATCGTTGAAGGACTAAGCGATACCAAGTACTCACTAAATTGTTGCAGTGTCATCTCATTATTTGAGTGCACTTTATTATTTGTAGAACTACAAACTTGTATTTATTTATGAGCTAAATCGACACCAATTCTTAACTTATTCATAATTGAACTCCGAAAAATAATTTCTACTTCAGTGTAGAGGTTGGGAGTCCAATTATCTTCTTATTCGTCTTTATAAATGTAATTGGCAAAATCTTAGATGTTGAATTTGTATAGTGTCTAATATAATATCGACATGTCATTATTTAAGGGAGCAGAAATGGCACCAAGAGTACCCAACCTGGTTGACTCAGAAATCTATGATTTACTGAATGAGTCACTTAATACCGGTGAGTCAATTCCTGAGTTTCAGTTTAAAGGCCTCATACGTAAAGCTGAAAAGTTACCGGTTCCTCATAGGTATGCTTGTCTATCGGCTCTGTATGCCCACGTATTTGATTATGATCGAGCTATTGAAAATGCTGTAAACAGTATTAAATTTGGTCATGATGAGCAGTCTTGTATTGATAATGCTTTATCGGCTTTAAGCAATAACAAGCTGTTTTCTGATATTGTTAGGCTGTCAAAGGAGTTCCCGATTCTTCTCAATTACAATAACTCTAGGAATGAAAGTTATGATGCAGCAATTTACACTCTCGACTTAGAGTACTGTGAATACATTGCAAATAATTTTCAATTGAGAAATGACGGTTCCTTGTATGATTACGAAGCATTTAGATGCCACCTAGATAACGATCAGAACTTAATTCAAAAAGCCTGCGAATACATGAACTATGTGTTTGAAGGTTTGACAGTGTTATTAAAAAAATCATCGATGAGAACTAGGTCATTATGTTTTGGCTTGATTACAGATCCAATGGGTGAGTACATGGAAATTAATGTTGCTCTACACAATGCTTCTGTAGAACAAGTTGTCGACTTAGAATTCGATTGGCATGAACACATATCAAAATTTGATGCCTCAGCACCTCAATTATGTAATATATCTTTTGTAGTTGAGGTTTCTGAATGATTGTTGCAGAAGATTTGCTCTCTTACTCAAAAGAGCTGTATAAGAATTCAAACAATAATGAAGTTGCTTTACGTAATGTAGCAAGAAATTCTTACTACGCTTTGTTTCATGAGCTAGCCAATATTGATCTTAAGGCTATTCCATTAACTGAGCGTAGTTTTGGGTCACATGAACAACTAATTCAACAATTGCGTGCGAGTGATGAGCAAGAGTATCGTAAATTAGGAGTATTGCTCGCCAGCTTAAAGTCTGTGAGAAATAAGGCTGATTACAAGTTGAAGGTACATTTCAGCGATCACTGTGCAAGGAGCACGTTGATGAAAGTGGACAAAGCATTTAAAGAACTTTTTGGGCCAAGACCTGAAGTTAGTGAAGTTAATGAAAACAAAAGTGATGTGAAAAATAGCTCCACTAGTGCTGAAGTAGTTCAAAAAAGTACAAGAAACTCCCCTCCTAAATTATCTGTTGTTAAGTAATCAAACTTTACACTAGAAAGGCACAAAAAACGCATCAACTCGCCCCAGCTAAAAGGCGTGGGCTGTTACATCAAAATTACGCGGGGATTAGTTTTAGTGCTTCACCTAAGTTTAACTAATATCCACTTAGGTTTTACGACCTCTTATGAGGGGGACATGAACTCCCCAGGCAGTCAACGAATTCACCTTAATAATTAGATAGGCTACTTGGCAAAAGTCCCTGGAAAAGGTAATTTCATCTCTTTCGTTATCACCGTCCGCTTATGGCACAAACCGGAAATCACCCATCCATAAATTCCGTATTTATACATTAAGTTTTTTAAAGCCTAAAGTAATTAATTCTCAACCATTCAGATATTTACCTAAACCTAATCTTACTTAGATTTAATGTGGACTCTAATTAATAAATCTCAATCTGAGTACCACACCTTGCTTAAAATTAAAACTATTCTCAAACTGCTGCGAATTCTCGACTTAAGTGGCGCTGACCACAACCCGTTATTTTCTCTTCTTTGCTTATTTGTTTTGTACTGTTTTTTGGCTGGCTTAATACGCAGTATAAATATATGATATTGATAATTATTTGCATTAATGGGTTTTGAAAGGTGTGTATGAAAAAATCTATGTTAACTCTGGCGTTAGTTATGGGTTTGGGTGGTTGTAGTACAACCACTGTGGCGCCAGATAACAGTTCATCGTTATATTTCTCAGCACTTTATAATGCAAAGGGTCAGCGAGTTAATTCAATATTGTCAGAGTCCACGCTTTTGAATGCCGATGTTGTTTTAGTCGGTGAATGGCATACACACCCCGGTGTGCACTTATTTCAGGCTCAGCTATTTCAGCAATTAAGCACACAAAATAAGCCTATTGCCTTATCGCTTGAGCAATTTAGTCGCGCTGATCAGCAAACACTAAACCTTTATCTTGAGAGTAAAATAGGTGAACAATACCTAATTGATAATACTAAGGCTTGGCCTAATTATAAGAGCGATTATCGTGCTTTAGTGGAATTGGCGAAGATACAAAATAGCGATGTAATAGCTGCAAATGCGCCTAAGCATATTGTTACCTGTATTGGCCGCCAAGGTATTAATTATATTAATAAACTCGACGCACAACAGCGTAGTTTTATTGCAAAAGAGATAGATATTTCTCCAAGCCTTTATAAAGAACGCTTTATGCAATCCATGCATCATGGAACGGCGAGTAAAAACGAAAAACTTTACGCCGCGCAAGTTACTTGGGATGAAACCATGGCTGAATCTATCGTTAACTATATTAGTCAAAATAAGGGCACGCAGGTTATACATTTAGCCGGTGACTTTCATGTGAGAAATGGTGAAGGCATAGCGCGGGTAATTAAGCGAATTGCCCCAGAGCTTAATGTTGTATGGATATCGCCAGTATCAAAGGTACAACCTGAGCAAAATGGTTATCAATTAGAAGTTAACGCTTTGCCTGCTCGCTATGTGCAAAAAGCACATCAACAAGCGGCATTTAAAGCTTTAGTCAAGCGAGGCAAGAAAACACAGTGCCAATAATAGGTTGGCACTGTGTTTGTGTAATACACTTTTTAATATTTACTTAAGCGTAAATGTGCCTTTCATCATGGCGTAATGGCCAGGGAAAGAACAAAAGAAAGTGTAATTGGTTCCGGCGGTTAAGCCGCTGGTTTTAAAAGTAACGTCGGTTGTTTTGCCGCCGCCAATAATGTCTGTAGCACCAATCACGCGACTATCATTAGGCTTTATGTAGTGGTTGCTAAGCCCTGCTGCGTTGCCATCTGTGATAATACCTTGCATGTTTTAATCGTAGATAGTACCCAGTTATGACCCATTACATTGGCAGGTAATTTACCTGTGTGGCAAGGGCGTGTTGATCTTTGATGGTTGAATTTGCAGCAGTGTGTTTGGTTTTTAGGCAAGACAGAGCCTATAAAGTGTGGTTATTCCACATAAATAGGCGATAACGCAGCATAAACACCAAACATGCGCTGCCCTTCGGGTTCTGCCTAGGGGCGATAAACTCATTGTTGCTCGATTTTTACTTAGCCCACTAGGTTACAAATCAAGCGCCGCAATTTAATCGCCCCTAGATTGAACAAATTACAATCCGCAAAGTTCAACACGCCCTGAGTTTAACGGTCACTTGTTTACAGCTTTTAGGGGCGCTTAGTGTTTTAGTTGAAAACTGCATCATATCGTTTGCATCTATATTTAGTGTGCATTCGTCTGCATATGCAGCATTGGTACTCAGTAGCAGTGAAGTACTTAGTAAGGCTATTAATTTTCTCATACTGTCTCTGCTAGTTGGTTTGAGCTGTTTCGTGCTTGATTTGTTAAGGCTACAAGTGCTTTTCGCACGGCTATTGGGCTATCGCACTCGTTCGCAAAATTAATAAAGTAATTACGCTTGTGGCTTTGTATATAAAAGCCTGTGGGTAGTAGGCCGCTCATTATTGGGGTGTTATCAGCTACGCTGTAGTGCTGCATTAATATCAGCGACATGGCATCTTGATGATCTTCATTCATATGAGTGATCATGCTTTGCTGCTGGCTTTCATCCCACTTTTTAGGCTGAGCTTGCCATTCGTTTTGCTCAAGCCAAAATATTTTTCCAAAACCGCCAATATAACGCACCCGTACTACATCTAATTGCCAAAGCTGAAAATCATGGGCATTGCGATAGCTTGCAGCCTCAGGATACAAGGCTATATATTTATCAAGTAGTACTTCGCTTTGCTCCTTTGCCACAATAGAGCCATCACCTACGAGTGTTACTCGCCCATGTTCGTTTTGGTCGCCATAATCGGCGGCATCAAAAATAGTCAGACTCATGCGCGAGTCCTGTTTTAAATTTTTGGTGTGCTGAGCTATGTCACTAATAAAAAAGTAGATGCGACCTTGTTCGTCACACATATAAGGTGTAACAGAGCCAAACGGATAGCCGCGTAAATTATTTGAAATGGTCGACATTACGCCGGCATGGGTTTTAAAAACGAGCGTACGTGCGTCGTTTAATGCTTGTTCTCTCATGAAAACTCCTGACGTTGAGAAAAAACCATGGGCGCATCGTTATAAGGATGAGGGTTAACGTGCAATTTCATGGCGTACATTTGTTGTAAGTTTTGTGCTGTTAAAACGGTATTTATAGACCCGCTTTGCAGCACTTTTTGGTTGTGTAATAAAATAGCGTTGGTTGCATAAAGGCTTGCTAAATTAAGATCGTGTATAGCAATAATGGCGCTGTTTCCTTGCTCTACAAAGGTTCTAACACAGCTAAGTAAAGTATGTTGATGACGCATATCTAGCGCTGATGTTGGCTCATCGAGCAACATTAATTTAGGCTCCGTTTGCGCAGTAAAAGCATCTAACTGGGCTAATGTGCGCGCCATATGAACTCGCTGTTGTTCACCGCCCGAAAGCGCACTCATTCGACGTGTTAGGTAATGGGTTAAATCCATAAGTGAGGCATATTTTTGAACTTTATTGGCTTGTGTTTTAAGAGACTCTGTATAGGGATAGCGACCCATAGCAATGAGTTCAAATACACTAAAATCAAAGCCAACATGGTTACTTTGCATCATTACAGCGCGCTTGCTAGCTAATTGCTCTTTAGAAAATGAATGCAAAGGCTTGGTATTAAATAGTATATCTCCCTCAAAGGGATGCATGCCTGCCAAAGTATGCAGTAAGGTTGATTTACCTGCACCATTTTCGCCTATCAGAGCGACAAGTTGTCCTGCTTGGATATTGCCGCTAATACCCTCTAAAACACGATGCGTGTTAAAGCCTATATTGAGGTTGTTAAACGTGATCATGACCAATCTCGCTTATTTTTAATGATTAAATATATAAATAGTGGAGCGCCAAGTAACGCCGTTATAATGCCTATCGGCAGCTCCGCAGGCATAACCACCAAGCGTGCTAACCAATCTGAAAGTAGCAACACAATCACACCTAAAAGCATACAAAGTGGCAGCATATTCCGTAAGTGTGGGCCAACCATGAGGCGTGCGATGTGAGGGACAACTAAACCAACAAAGCCAATTAAACCTGTTAGCGCAACCACCGCACCTACGCCCAATGCAACTAATATAATGACGTATAATTTAAGCTTGCTGGTATCCACTCCTAAGTATTGGGCTTGTGATTCACCGATAAGGAGTAGATTCATTGGCTCTTTTAATCGCCATAGCCCGATAAGGCTCAGTAAAAGCAAAGGACTCGCCTGTTTTATATTATCCCAGCTCGCACCGCCTAATGAGCCCATGGTCCAATAGTTAATTAACCGCAGTGCGCTGTCATCAGCATAAAAACTTAATAACCCAATAACAGCAAATGCCAATGCATTAATGGCGACACCGACTAATATAAGTGTATTTATATTAATTTGTTTTTGTTGTTTTGAGACTAAATATACCAGCGACGTTACTGATAGTGCGCCCAAAAATGAGGCATACGGTAAGTAGTGTTGGGCGTTAAAATTAAATTGTGCACTAAGGGCGATAAAAGCAACCGCGACCATTGCAGCGCCTGCGCTTATACCAATAATAGAGGGATCAGCAAGCGGGTTACGACACAGCGCTTGGGTTGCAGCCCCTGTTTGTGCAAGTACTAAACCCACCATCACAGCAAGGACAAAACGAGGCAGGCGTATTTGTGTAACCACATTGATTTGTAGCGCATCAAATTGACTAAAATGCTCAGGGGCTAGCCATGCAATCGCTAAGCGCCAATCCCACCCTGCAGCTCCATAGCCTATGCTAAGTAATGCTAAAGCAAAAATGCAGCCATAACTTAATAGCATCCACTTATGCGGATTACTGAGTGTTATGGCGTTAAAACGATTCAAAGTTAACGTGCTCATAAGCGTGTTTTATACTCATGCAATGCTTGAATCGCAGTTGCAATACGCGGCGACATGCCCAGTGAAAGTAAGCTGTCCATGACCAGTAATTGACACTCTTGCGCTGCTTTTAATAAACGAAGTGTAGGCTGTTTACAAAAGGCTTGTTTCCCACCAAGGCTTTGCACAACATGCGCTGGCGCCACTAAAAAATCGGGCTGACTTACAGCCAGTACTTCACTGTTAATTGCTTTAAAGCCTGTATGCGTAACAGCTATATTGGTAATGCCCGCATAGTTAAACAGCAAGTTGGGCACCGTTTCTTGTCCTGCTGCGACGAGCCCACGCTCATTAGCTGAAAGTAAAAACAAAGCGTTGTGGGTCTGTGTTTTTGCTTTATTAGGTAACGATTTTTTTATTTTAGTAATCAGATTTTGAGCTTTTAGGTTTGCATCTAAATCACTACCAAGGTGCTTAATTAGTTCAAGTAGTTCATTTACAGAAGTCGGCTTTTTATAGTGAATAACCTTCACTCCGGTCGCTTCTATTTGCTTGAGTGCCTGCTCTCTTCCTGCACCTTCAAGTGCAAGTAACGTAGTTGGGCGCATTGAAAGTACTCCCTCAGCGGCTAGATCTCGATAGTAGCCTACCTGTGGCAACTGTGTTGCTTGTTGCGGATACATACTTGATTGGTCAACCGCGACTAAACTATTTTGTTTATCTAGTGCGTAGATTATTTCAGTTAATGTACCGCCAGCGCTGATCACACGCTCTTTAGCGAGTGCTGATTGAGTGGCTAAAGCCAGAAAAAAAATTAGGTACTTCATAACAAACTCCGATTTTATTTTTTAGTATTATAACCACTTTAATCTAAATGAAAATGATTATCATAATCAATTGATCTTATTTTGGGGTAGTTGTACCATTTAAGAGTAAATAATAACTATTATCATTTGGAGTGGAGATGAATCCCTTTTCTTTTAAATTTACAGCATTAGCCTCTTTGTTAATTAGCTCTGGTAGCGCACTGGCCGAAAATGTTATTGACGATCATATTGTGGTTAGTGGCTCTCGTTTTGAACAAAAGCTTGAAGATGTGACTGGCTCAGTAACGGTTATTACCGAACAAGATATTGAGCGTCAACTCGCTGTAGATTTACAAACTATGTTTAAATACGATCCAAGTATCTCAAGTACTGGCAGTGGCGCAGGCGCGCAAACATTAACTGTACGAGGTGTTGGTGGCAACAGAGTTGTTTTTATTAAAGATGGAAGACGCACAAACGATGGCTACGCTGGCGGCGGCGGTTATTTAGTGGGTCGAAACTACTTTGATGTTGCGGGTGTTAAACAAGTTGAAGTTGCAAAAGGGGCGGCATCATCGCTATATGGTTCTGATGCACTAGGGGGAATTGTAGTAATAACAACTAAAGACCCGAGTGATTATTTAGTGGATCAACAAAGCTTGATAAAAGTAGCGTTAGGCTACCAAGGCCAAAGCAATCAGGTTGCTGCTGATATTACAGCCGCAAAAGATTTAGGTGACTTTGCTATTAGCGCTGTTTATAGCCATCGCGATAGTGAAGAAGTACAAAACTACGTTGAAGATTTACCAGGTTACGATGCCCGCTCTGATGCTTTACTGCTTAAAGTTGAGCAAAAACTTGATGACAAACGCACCCTTAAATACACCTTAGATTACTTTAATCAAACGATAGAACAAGTAATCACTCCATCCATTCAAGAAACCGAAGACGAAGACACAAATATCTCATTTGCACTCGATTATGATTCAGATATGGCAACAGCTATATTTGATAAATGGTATGGGCAACTATCTTATAGTCGATACGAGCAACAAAGTGACCAAATAAGCGCAGCTAGAAATTACATCGATTATAATGACTACGGGTTTGAGCAAGATATTTTAGGCTTAAAAGCGGTATTTAGTAAGGAAGTTAAAGGAGAAAATACCGAGCATGAATTTGTCTATGGAGTAGATATTGATTTATATGATACTACTCGACCACGCTTAAAAACCCGTGTATTAAATGATGGTACTGTTGATTTTACGAATGAAAAACAAAAAGCATTTCCTGGCGCCGATACTTCTTTAGTTGGTGTATATATGCAAGACAGTATTAAATTTAATGAGACTGATTGGTCGTTAGTTGCGGGTATTCGTTACGATTATTATGCACTTGAAGCAAAAAAAGATGCGCTATACGCTGACGCCGAACTTGATGATATTACCGAGTCTGCGTTTTCACCAAAGCTGGGTGTGATTTATCAGGTAGACGATAATTTATCTTGGTATGGGCAATATGTTCGAGGCTTTAAAATACCGCCACACGACCAAGCTTATCAAAGCCATGGTGTTGAGCCATTTTATCAAATATTACCAAACGCAGATTTAGACCCTGAAAGCAGTGACTCATTCGAGATCGGGCTAAGATACGCAAGTAGTGATATTAGTGTAAATCTAAGCACTTTTTATGCTGCCTATGATGACTTTATCGAAACAACAATCGCGGGTGTTGAACCAACTTATATTCCTAATGTAAATAAAACATTTTACCAATATCAAAATATTAGCGAAACCCAGATCAGCGGTGTAGAAGCTGGTATTGCTATGTATGTTACCGACGATATTTTATTAGAAGCCAATGTTGCTTACGTAGATGGTGAAAACAAAGACTCTGACCAGCCACTCACTAGTATTAGCCCGTTAAATGGTTCTATATTAGTAAGCACTGAGTTTGGCAATGTTAATTGGACCGCTGCTTGGCGTTTAGCTAAGGCGCAGTCTGATGTAGTACTTGATACTAATGGTAATAAAACAACACAAGGTAACGGTTATGGTGTTGTTGATTTATATGCAAATTATCAGTGGCAAGCATGGCAAATGAATGTAGGTTTACTTAACCTACTCGATAAAGAGTACGTACCGTTTGAACTTATTGCTGGTCAATCCAAAGGTACTGATTTTAGCCAATATAGCCAACCAGGACGTAATGTTTCGGCTCGGATAAGCTATCAGTTTTAATTAATATTAAAAGTTGTATATATACCAATCGGCATAAATATCTGAATAATTTAACGGATTGAATTTTTTTATGTCTAAGCTGATTGGTATATAAAGCACTAGAAAACACTGCGTATTGCGCCATAGTGTAAAGGGGGTTTACGCCCCCGTGATCTTTGTACTGCTCATATCTTTCAATAACACTATTCATACATTTTCAAAAGAGTGCGCTTAAATCAATATTGGTTTACTAAAGGCACTTATGGCATGCGTATTCAACACCAGAAACCTAAGCTAATTATAAAAAGGAGATATCAGCTCGAACAGGTTACATCACTCATACCAAAAGTATGCGTTAAACCAGCAGGATCTTTATTAATTACTATTAGGTTATTCTTTTCAAAGTAAAAAGTGTATTCGCGCATCCAATTGAGTTTAGCAATTTGTTTTAGCTCATAACGACCAAATGCTAGCGGGCAATTTAAATACGCATAATGGTAGGCTTTCCCCATTGCGCCAGGGTCTGCGGTGTAAATATAAATAGTACGATCAGTAAACGTGCTTTGTTTATGAATATAATCAGGCGTTGATAATGAAGAACCATTGACTAAAATCCCTAAACACAAAAAAGGAATTTGTATTACACCGACTAATGTAAGAAGGATATAGAACAACCACTGGGCTATTTTATTTTTAATTATGCTTTTAATTTTTTTAGGTTTGGTGAAAAGCAGTATTAAACCCGTAATTACCAACACTAATTTTATATAAAGTAGATTATGGCTTAATGTATCCATAAGCCGTGGTGAGTGCCAATTTAAACCCCATAGCGTTCCCCCGTGCATGCTTTCTAGGAATGGTAACAATAAACATACTGAAATAAGAAAAATAATTAACGAGCTATTATTGCTGCTTGTATCCATTTATTCTTGTCCTTTAAATCTAACCGGAGTCGCTGTATTTTAGTGTGATATTTATAACATGTTTTAAAATACAGCGTACCTAAAATGACATAATGCAGACAGCTATTTTATAAGATGAAAGTGATTGTAAAGGGGGTTAACAGCGGCTATGTATTATACAAAAAAATAAAAAAAGCGCCTTAACCACTACATTAAGACGCTTTGGATGAAAAACTATAAATAACTAGACGTTAAAATAGCTAATCGGGACTATGAAATTGTTAGAATTGATAGGCCAATGACATCTTAAATTGAGTAGGCGCACCAGGGTAAACCCATAATGCGTTGTAGCTACTTTGAGCATATTCTTCATCAAAAATATTGTTAACACTGATATTTAACTTGGTGTGCTCGGTTAAGTTTACCTGCCCAAAAATACCAACTAGTTGATAACTCGGTAAGTTAAATGTTAAATCGGCGGCATCGCCTAATCGTTCACTGGTGTACTGATAACTGGCACCTAGTTCTAGCTCTTTGCCAAGAACGACCGTTTGATGGCTAAGCGTTAGGTTTAAGTTATTTTTAGGCACATTGACTAATGGGCTGCCTTTTTTGATTGGCACGCCCCAATCAGCATTTATTATGTCGTTTGCCGTACTGGCATTTATATAAGCGTAAGATAAATTAAACTTTGTATCATCAGTAATATAAGTACTTAAATCAAGTTCAACACCTTTACTATTTGCTTTACCAATAGGCGCTGAAAAACCAACGTTTACAGGGTCGGCTACTAACATATTACTTTTAGTGGCATCAAATAATGCTAGGGTTCCCGTTATGCCTTGGTAGCTAAATTTAGCGCCTACTTCAATTGAGTCACTGTATTCAAAGCCAAATGGGTCGCCATTTGCATCTGTGCCACTTAATGGTAAAAAGCCTTCTGAGTAGCTGCTGTATAAGGTTACAGCGTTGTTTAGTTCATATACTAAGCCTACTCGTGGACTTACCTGGCTTTGTGAACTGCTTGAAAGCACACCACTTTTGGTTTCTAAAATGTCTTGATCTACGCTATCGAATCTAAGGCCAACTAATAGCTTAATTTTATCAGTCAGATCCATTTGATCTTGAACGTATATACCATAAGCATCTTGTTGTTCGTTGTTTTCGTAGAGTAAACCTACTTCAGGACGAGCAACGTTATAATTCGGCTGATAAATATCAACTGTGTAAGTGCCATTACCGCCGCGATAACGATAAAGTCCAGTGCGTAAGTCGTATTTGTATGCGTCGGCTCCTATTAATAAGTGATGGGTAATGCCTGCGGTATCAAAATGCCCACTTAGCTCAAATTTAAGGCTGGTATCATCAACTTCATAATCGCGGTAGCGCTGTTGGCGGGTAAGTGTGCGGCCATCATCGAATAATGATTGGCGCGAGGGTGCAAGTTCAGCATCAGACGAAAACCCAGTTAGTGTAGAGCTACGGTAGTTTGCGCCTACAACGAGTGACCATTCATTGTTTATATCATGATTTAAAGTTACTTGGTGACCACGAGAATATACTTGCGTGTCACCATCGTTTGGATTGCCTAAATAGCGTGAGCTAGGAACAGTATTAAAATTATCATTAAGTACAACAACCCCACGGTCAAATAGCTGGGCTAAATCAACGTATTCAAATTCATAAGTGATGCTGGTTGAAGCGTTTATTTGATGATAAATAGATGGCGTAATCACCTTTTTATGGGTGTACACCTCATCGCGGTAGCTGTCGCTATCTTGCCATGCGCCATTTATTCTAAATGCTGTGTTATCGTTAATGCCGTTTGTATAGTCACCTTCAACGCGATTAAAATTATCACTACCTAAGCTAAGTTTTAGCTCACCCTGTTGCTCAAATTGAGGTTTTTTGGTTACGATATTTACTGTACCGCCGGGTTCTGAGCGGCCATAAAGTGCAGAGCCTGGGCCTTTTAATACTTCAATGTACTCAATGTTTGATACATCACGAGGGCCGCTGAATCCGCGTCCACCGCTAAAACCATTAATTAAGTAACCCGATGGCATGTTTTCGTTACCCGATAATCCACGAATCGAAAAGCTATCCCATAATGCGCCACTGTTATTTTTACGTGAAATACTGGCAGAAAAATCCAGCGCATCTTGTAATTGAGTTATTCCTTTTTGATCAAGTATCGCGTTATCGAGGGTTTCGATTGATTGTGGCATTTGCTTTTGAGGAATATCGCCTCGGTAAGCTTGTTTATATGTAACCGCAATTTTCTCTATTGGTTGACTTTGGGCAAGGCTTTGTGCGCTTGCACTTAAGCAGGCTAAGTAAATTAATGAGTACTTCATAAAATGCTTTTTAGTAACGTTATATTATAACCAAAACTATAGCATGTGTTACTTTATAACAAAATGTTTTTTTGCGCTCTATGTGTGCGTCTAATTTTTACACTAGCGACTATGCAGCTATCACGTTAAGATGGATAAAAATAACACAATAAGAACAATATAATGTTAACAAAAACAAATGCATTAATTTACTTTTTAGCGTTTAGTAGTGGCTTTAGTATTATGGGAATAGAGCTATTAGGTGGGCGAATTTTAGCGCCTTACTTTGGCAGTAGTGTGCATATCTGGGGCAGTATTATTACGGTATTTATGCTTAGCTTATCATTTGGGTATTTACTGGGGGGTAAGCTGTCTATTCGTCATCCTTCGTTGACCAAATATGGGTTAATCTTTTTAGTTGCCAGTATTATGGTACTACCCATTGCTTTGTTTGCTGAGCCAATTATGGCATTTATTTTTTCGCATATTGAAGACAGTCGCTATGGCTCGTTACTCGCCTCAACCGCGTTATTTTTTATACCCACCATTATTTTAGGCATGATCTCGCCCTACTCCGTACGTTTACTGGTCACAAATAGTGAGCGCAGCGGCCAAGTGGCAGGTGGCCTTTATTTTGTAAGTACCTTAGGCAGCGCACTGGGCACCATTATTACCTCTTTTTATATGGTACTGGCGTTTGATGTTAACGCGATTATTTTAGCTTTTGCTGGTGTATTGGGCACGCTTGGGCTAATTGCTATTACCTTTGACAAACTTAAAGTACGAGAGGCCGTTTATGCTTAAGTTTAAATCCCTGTTTGTTTGTATTACGGCGCTACTGCTTTCATCATACAGTGCAGCTAATGTTGTGCATAAAGAGCGCTCCTTGTATCGAAATCTACTCGTTGAAGAAACTGGCGATTTACGCTGTTTAAAGTTTGATGAAAAAACCCGACAAAGCAGCCAAAGTTGCATGTACATTAGCGACCCTAAAAAACTCGTGTTTAACTACACTAAGCTGGCTTTTTCTAGTTTGTTACTGATTGATAACCCTAAAAGCGTGCTCATTATTGGTTTAGGTGGCGGTACGCTTTCTAATATGATTCATGAGCTATACCCAAAGGCACACATTGAAAATGTTGAAATAGATCCTTCGGTAATTAAAGTGGCGCGCGATTATTTTAACTTTATAGAAACCGATAACGTAACTGCTAAAGTACAAGATGGGCGTATTTTTATTAAACGTGCGGCGCTTAAAAGCCAGCAATTTGATTGGATTATTTTAGATGCGTTTAATGGCGATTACATTCCTGAGCACCTACTCACAAAAGAGTTTTTTGAAGAAATAAAAAGCGTATTAGCCGAAGGCGGAATTGTTGCTGCTAACACGTTTTCATCAAGTAAACTTTATGAACATGAATCGGCAACTTATCATGCGGTATTTGGCGATTTTATTAATGTAACAGCCAATAATAATAGTAACCGTATTATTTTAGCCGGTTATAACAAAACCCCTACAGAGCAACAAATAGCACAGCGAGTTAAGCAGCTAACTCCGTTACTTGCCCCTTATGATGTCGATATAGAGGCAATTAGTAAACGTATGTTTTTCACTAAAGATGGAAAGGACTGGCCAAGTGATACTAAGGTGCTAACCGATCAATACTCTCCAGCAAATTTACTTAACTTTTAGTAGCTGTTACATGGTCACTTATATCCGGTGACCATTACTTATTAAAAAGATAATATTTTAAGGAAACGGCAATGCACATTCACTTTATTATTCATGAACATTTTGAAGCGCCAGGCGCTTATGAAGCTTGGGCTAAAATGAATGGTCATACGCTGTCTTATACCCGTATTTATTTAGCTGAACCCTTACCAAAACACACCGATAATATAGACTTTTTAATCGTAATGGGTGGGCCACAATCGCCCGCCACATCGCTTGCAGAATGCGCTTATTTTGATAGCAAAAAAGAACAAGCCTTTATTGCCAGCGCGATCACTGCAAACAAAGTAGTGTTGGGCGTTTGTTTGGGGTCGCAATTAATTGGTGAAGCGTTAGGCGCGGCTTATCAACCTAGTCCAGAAAAGGAAATTGGTAAGTTTGCTATTACCTTCACTGATGCAGGTTTGAATTATCCGTTATTTAGCCATTTTGGCAGTGAGCTTAATGTGGGGCATTGGCATAACGATATGCCAGGGCTGACTACTACAGCCAGTATTATTGCCTATAGCGAAGGTTGTCCAAGGCAAATAGTCGCTTATAGCGATTTAGTATTTGGTTTTCAATGCCACATGGAATTGACCACCGAGGTGGTTACCCTCCTCATTGCCAACGATGATTTAACCAATGCCCATAATTACCGCTTTGTTGAACAGCCCGAAAAGCTCTTAAGTCACTGCTATGATGAGATGAACAGTAAGCTTTATACTTTCTTAGATAAGCTTGCCGTACACTATTTATCTAAATAATACTTATTTACCTGAAGTTAAAATACCAAATATTTACTTAGCCTGCTAACTAATGCTAAAATTTGCTGGATATTCACAAGTAAGAGTTCCTATGAGTAGCACTATTCCTTTTCATGAAACACTCGATTTAACCTTATGCGGCAATATGGGCCGAGTGCACCGCTTATGTCGAGAAGCGGTGACATTGGCGGTTGAACCCTTAGGTTTAACTCAGTCGCGCTGGACGGCAATGATCCACTTACATCATTTACCCTTAGGGGCAACACAGCAAGCATTGGCGACCAGTTTAGGTATTGAAATGCCCTCATTAACGCGCACCATTAAGCAATTAGAGCAGCAAAATCTGGTTATTCGACAAGTTGATGAACACGATAAACGCAGTAAAAAATTGTACTTTACCGATGAGGGTATAAAGTTATTAGAACATTTAAAAGAGCTAACAAGCGATATTAAACAGCGTTTATATGCCGGTTTAAGTACTGAGCAACTTGATGGTATGGCGCACAGTTTAGTGCAAATGGAAGAAAACGCGCGGCGTTGTATTGCAAGCTTATCTGGAGATAAATAAGTATGACACCTGATCAAAAATTTGCCCGCTACGTTAAAGTTTCGCTTGTTGGTTTTATTGTTGTCTTTTTTTATTATATTGTTGCCGATGTATGGTTGCCGGTTACGCCACAGGCACGGGTTTATCATCCGGTTGTGCAAATATCACCGCAAATAAATGGCCGTGTTACCGATGTATTGGTCAGTAATAACCAAGCGGTTAAAGCGGGTGATGTATTATTTGAGATAGATAAAAATACTTACCAACTAGCACTTGAGCAAGCACAGCTTGCCCTTGACGATGCTAAACTGCAAAATAAACGCCTTGATACCAATGTAAAAGCGCTTGAGGCACAAATAAGTGCAGCTAACGCTAAATTGCATGAGCAGCAGCTATTAAAAAAGCGTGGCGAAACGCTTTATAAACAAAACTCTATTTCGGAGCAAGAGCTTGAAAGCATTCGTGCAAATTTTGCAGCAAGCCAATCTAATTTAGCCGCCTTTGAAGCACAGCTCGCTGAAGCAGTTTTAGCGCGTGGCGACTCGGGGCAAAATAATTTAGCGCTGCGCCATGCGGCCAATCAGTTAGCGCAAGCCGAGCTTAACTTATCCTATACGCAAGTGCGTGCTTTAAGTGATGGTGTAGTGGCTAATTTACAGTTACTTGAGGGTTCCTATGCTGTTGCGGGTAAGCCATTACTTGCTATTGTGGCAAGAAAAGCAGATTTAGTGGCTGATTTTCGTGAAAAGTCACTATTAAATATGCAGCCAGGCAGTTTAGCAAAAGTAGTGTTTGACAGCCGACCAGGTGAAGTATTCGACGCTAAAATTGAAACCTTCGAAGCAGGTGTTAGTGACGGGCAACTTAGTGCGAATGGATTACTTAGCACCACCGAAACCAGCAATCGCTGGGTTCGGGATGCGCAGCGTCAACGTATTCATTTAGTGCTGCCAAATAACACTCAGCTTATAAATAATATGCCCAGTGGTGCGCGTGCCACTGTGCAGTTACTTCCACAATCGGCTATAGGTCAATGGTTGGGATCAGTACAGATCCGCTTTATTAGTTGGTTACATTACATTTATTAGTGGGGCGAGTAATGACACAACATGTTAGCCAAGCGCCACAACTCGATTCAAATGGTTTACGCCAAGCGCTACGGATTGCTGGCGGCTGCACTATTGGTTTTACTTTGTGCAAGTTAATGAATTGGCCCAATGGAATATTTTTTACAGTTTACCCTATGTTATTACTCGGTTTAGTGCCAAGTATTAACAAAGGCGTGATCCGTCAATTTGTTGCCAGTGCTGCCTACAGTGCGTTTATAGTGCTTATTTTACAGGGCTTATTTTCACACTTGCCGGTGTTAATGACGCTCATTATTTTTGCCAGCTTTTGTATATTGTTTTACTTAATGAGCTCTGGTGGAGCATTTTTATTTGGTGCTTTGGGGGCGGTGAGTTTATCGATTCAGTTGCACTTTGCCAGCCATGTTGATCAAGGAAGCAGCATTTACCCGCTTATTTTAAGTAATGGTATGGCTATTTTTATTACTATTATTATTGCGCTCTTGATGCATGGTTTGTTTCCTGATGTGACAGCGCGGCCCATGCGGACTGTGCCACACAAGGATAAAGAAAGTATTCGTCACGAGGTGTTGCTATGCGCTAGCGTTGCGACTTTATCATTCGTGGTTTTTCAGGTACTTGACTTACAAGATTCAATTTCGGCGCAAGCGGCGTCTATTTTAATTTTGTTTTCGTTGTGTTTTAAGGCTGCGGGCACCGCAAGTTGGCAACGTATTATTGGTACACTGATAGGCTGTAATGCTGCCTTAGTTGCGCAATTGTTTTTGTATAACCATACTGACGTTTTGCTTTTTCCGGTGGCTATATTATGGATTTTGTCTTTTATATTCAGTCGTTTTCATATTTTAGGCGGTGGTCCACCGGGGGTTGGGTTTGGGGTATTGACCACGTTTGGCATTTTATTTGGTCAGTCGTTAGGCCCAGGGCAAGATTTAATATACAGCGCCATGTATCGATTTAGCTCGGTGGCTGTTGCAGTAACAGTAAGCTTAAGCGCAGTGTATGTAGTGCATCGAATCCTAAACCGATTTAGCGTCACCCGCCATCATACTTATGATTGAATTAAAGGCTGCATTCGCAGCCTTTTTTATGTGCTTAACCAGAGTCAGGTTACTTAAGTTACAGCTTAATATTACCGCGGAGAGCTTTGGTTTGGCCGTGTTTGGTTTTTTTATCCATACGTTTACGCTGTGAGTTACGGCTAGGTTTGGTAGCACGACGCGCCTTATTAACCTTTGTGGCGCTTAAAATTAGATCTTTTAGCCGTTTAAGCGCATCTTCCCTGTTGAGCTCTTGAGTGCGGTGGCTCTGGGCTTTAATTATCAATACCCCTTCTTTGGTGATCCTTGAATCTTTTAAAGCAAGTAATCGTTCTTTATAAAACTCGGGCAATTTAGAGCGGTTTATATCAAAGCGTAAGTGTATAGCACTGGCTACCTTATTAACATTTTGTCCGCCAGCGCCTTGCGAGCGAATAGCGCTTAGCTCTACTTCCCATTCATCAATGGTTACGCTGTTTGAAATAGTTAACATAGTGCCCCGCTCTTTTTGCAAAAAAATGTATTATAACATCAGTACATTGACTTGTGGTGATTCAACTAATTAGATAGGCGGCCATTGCTATTTTCAATCTAATAATTGCTAAATAAATACATAAAAATTAATTTATCCTACACTTACTACATTGTTTTTTAATTCGCTTTAATTATATGAAACAAATATCTATTTTAATGTCTTTGGTATGTATGCTCGCTATTTCGTATGCTGTTTATGCCAAATCATCTCAAACGTTTAGTGCTGGTGTAATTGCACAAGAACAAGTTTATCCAATTAAAGTGTTACCTTTGGGTAATTTTCAACGCTGTTTTGTTGTTGCTGCGCAAAAAGAAGATGCGCTGTATTCTGCGTGTTATATTAAAAAGAGCGCGCAATCGATTTGGGTTGCCGAATCCGCGGGAGCGCGTTGTGAAATAAAATGTGAGTCGCATTTAAACAGTGATGGCAAAACACAGGTGCAGTACTTTACTACTGATTTATAGCAAAAATGCTGTGCCAAGGTTTCTTTATCGCGGTGGTGAGCCCTTTTATTTGTTTAACCACTTGCTTATCACACGCTGTTTGCTTTGCATTATGCGGCCCTGACAGCATCAAATAATGGGCTTCACCTTTTATTGCTTGCTTTGCTACGAACAGTGATGGATTTTCCCTTAGCAGTTTTTTATTAACTGATTTTTCAGAGGTATATGCTACGTACTGGCAAAAGTAAGTCTCAGTTTTTTGGGTTTGCATATCGCCCCACTCCCCTATTTTTCGCCACTGTGGTGAGGCATATCGCCTTGCATCAACCATAAAGCTGCCATGAAGCGCCCGTATTGAATAAACATCATTAATGGTTTGCTGTGCTTTAGCTGCATTATTATATGGGCCTGCAACGAGGTAATAGCTATCACGGTTTTCATGTTTATATAACTGCAAAGCATAGGCTGCTTTATCAATTTTATTCGCCACAATAAGTGCCGATTGAAACTTTTTGAATACGCCTAATTGCACAAAATAAGGCGTGTTTTGGTTTGCTTTAGCTGCTGTTGTTGGTTGCTTATTTAAGGTATTAGCGTTATTTGTGTATACAATGATGTCTTGCAGTATTATGGTATCGCCGCTTTTTTCAGTGATGACCTGCTCAGGAAGATTTTTTATAGTTATGTTTTCTGAGAGTTGCTCATTTTTTTCTATTTCAAGCATATAATTTCCTTGAGAAACATTGGGGAAATAATAATAACCATCATATTCAGTGACCGTTGAATAATGCTTTTCGCCGTCTTTTTCTTTAAGTACAACCGTGAGTCCTGCGATAGGTTTACTCTTTTCATTGCTCGATAGATAAATAGTCCCCTCAACCTCGTTGTAGACCACTAAAGGAATATTTACTTTGGTTTGTCCGCCTCTATGAGCCAATGTTTTAATTTTTCCTAAAGAGGGCTGCAAGTAAGGGTTAGACAACGAGCGTAAATTAACATCTAAAACCTGGCCACCGTAACTACTTGGTAGCAAGACCTTTCCGTCATTATTGGTGTATTTATCTCGCCATAGGTAGTTGCCAGTAAAATTAACGTCTTGAATTGGCTCATCGCCTTGGTCAAAGATTTCATTTTCATTCCAATCTATGAACGAACTAACTTCTATTTGCCCGGAATTTAATGAGCGAGGAGTGTCAAAGTTAAAGTCTGCTTCTAAATGATCAAAACTAAATGTGCCATTTAAACCTAAAGATAAGCGCCAATCTCCTTGATTATCAACTTGCCCTGATACTTGTATATTAAATATCTCATGGCGGTAAGTATATTGATGATTTAAAAGCGTACTTGCCGCAGAGTTAGACTGATACGTCAGCTGGGTTTGATTAAAGGTACTTTGTGTTTGTGGCCAGCGTAAACTACTTCTCAAACGAGTGAGTTCTGCGCCATTATTAGCCTGCCAATCCAAGGTGTTGGTCCATTTCCAAGAGGCAATATCTATTGAAGAATAAAGCCGGTTTATTAGGTTATTTGTATCGTCATCATATAATAGTTGGCTTGACCATGTTCCTGCGACATAACTTTTATTGATGCCTAATGAGAACCGATTTTTAGTGTTAGTATTTTTACGTACTTCATTGTTCCACCTCATATTCCAGTTAAGGGAGTTAAAAAAATCAGTGCGGCCATTGAGGCTCAGTGACAGCCTATTTTTGAGTGAGTTCTCTTTTGCTACAAATAAAGCGCTAGAAAAGTTATTAAGGGCACTGTATTCAACATTAACATTGATATCGTTATAAAGTTTATTAGAAAGTAGGCCTCTAAAACCGGCAAAATAAGCATAGCCAGCATCGAGTTGTTTTGTGGCTAAAAAACGGTAACTGCCGTGATCTGTAAGTGTGTTTAGCCCAGATGATAGGTAGCTGCCGTTATTTTGTTCAGTTTGCAAATGAGTAATTTGAGCGTCATAAGTAATAAGCTCACTAATGCCATAAGAGAGATTACTTTTAAAGGCATTACTCATCGCCGTTGAGGAGTTACTGGATTGATTAAAAACGCTTTTATCTGTGTCTAAAAACTCCACCTGATAGCTTATTTTTCCGGGCGATAGTGCGTCTTGCCCTATTGTATATTTTTGAGTGCGTGTAATTTGCTCACCCTGTGAGCCAAAAAGTTTAATTTCAAAGATATTGTTGCCGTAAAAAGTTTCAACATCGGTAAATCGAACCAAATTTTCGTCGTTAGCTTGAGTCGTGGCAATAAATTGGCCATTTCGATGCAGCTCTGCTTGCCAGCCCGGTAGTGCCGGTTCTTCAATGGTGATAGTTGAAAAATTTTGTGCCGAATGCGGGTTAGCATTTGAAATATAAAATCCCCGGCCTTGGTTTGAGCTAGTAATAAGCTGATCTGACTGAGATTGAATATCTCCCAATTGGTAGTGAATGCGTGCCAGTGAGTGATCTTGTTCACTTAAGTTAAAGTCTTTAGTTATTTTTAAAAAGGTATTAGCGGTGTTTTCGTTTTTGTTGAATCGTAGTTCAGCTCGATGATGAAATAAGTCAAAGTAGCTATTAAGCCTGAGTAGTCCCTTATAACGATTATTAGACGATTTATAGCTTGCTGATAGCGAATATTCAGACACGGGGTAGGTTAGCGCTTGGTATTGGTCGTCTATAAAGTGGTCGTATTGCAGTGCTTTGGACTTAATTTTTTTTGTAATACCACTCGTTACTTGGTTGTTATTATAAGTAAGCAAGTTACTAGAAAATGAAACCTGCATCAGTGAGTAATCAAAGCGCGAGTCGGTATTTAAAAGTGTATTTATAACAGATAAATCAACATAGTGGTCGTAGTCATCGACAGCCCACAATGAAACATTTTCTGAGGGGGCTAAAGTTGAGGAAAGCTCAGCATTCAGCACCTGCTCACTTGAGTCAACGTTAGCAGACAGTGTATTTTGTGACACGTTTAAGCTAATTCCCATGGTCGATTTCAGGCCGCTTATGGGAAGTAGCAACTTATTTGATTTTGAGTAGTAAGCTTCTAAGTCGGAGACAACAGAACGGCCATTAACTCTTACATTTATAATCACAAAAGACTCCTCATCAATAGGCCATTGATAAAGAGTCGGTAACTGCTTTGCGATGATTGCTTTGGGTACAATTAACAGTAATGTACAAAGTAACAAGCGAGTCGTTATACCATAGTATAAGGCATTAATGTGTAGCATTTGTTATTTGATATTAATAGGGATCGCTAACTCGATTTTACCGCCGTAAAGCTCGTTTTCTTTGTAATTGAGTGTCACAGGCCCTGTCACAGGGGCTTGTAAAGTGATGTATACCTTGCGACGTGATAAAGGGGTATAAACGGCCACATTGGCTATTTCACCAATCATTACATTATTCTCATCGACTAATTCAAAGTTTCCATACACAGAGCGATTCCCTGTGAGTGTTTGCCAAAATGTTAGAGTCGGACGCCCATTTTGAGTAATTAATTGCGGGTTTATTAATTCTGAGTGAGCCTCTAATTGGCCATGACGAACAATAACAGGCACACTGTAAGCAACTTTAGGTCTAATGCTTATTCCATCAATGTCGGGGTTTTGTGACTCAGAGGCTATGATTTTAAGCACCGCCCTGTATTCGCCTACAGCAAGCTCAGCTTTTTTGCGAACGGTCATTCTGATAGCTTGCATCCCTTTTGGGGCAATAGTGCCGCGACGTGGAGAAAACCGTAGCATGTTTTTGGCAGAGCGTCCTTCAACTTGTTGCGGAGTAACATCTATAAGTGCTCCTTCTTCGGTCATATCTTTATGGGTAACAACAAGTTTAAAATCGAGATTTTTATTAGAGGTATTTCTGATAAGTAGTGAATTATTTTTAGTACGTCCATCAAAGTATAAACGGTATTCAGACAGCGCAAGGTTGGCACTACAAATTTCAGGTAGTAAAAGAGTTAGGCAAAGGGCGGCCCAACAAAAAAGTTTAAGAATCATGGGACAACTCAACAACATGATAATAAAAAGTGGAGCGCGTTGCTCCACACATTTTATTTTTAATGCGCAATTGCGCAAAAAAATAAACTGAGGCTAACTTAGTAAGTTAGCCTCAGCTTTCATAGTCTTATTGGAAAGACACATCTACAGTATAATCTACAGTGTAAGCAGCGCCCGCTGTCAGTGTAGAATCAACTGTCATATCACCATATACACTAACAGTAATATCGGTTGCACTTGCATCAGTAGTGAAAGCAGACGCAACATTGTCAGCAGTTGTTACACTGGTTGTGCCATCTGTAGCCGTTGTTACTGGAGCAAAAGTTAAGTTAGTGCCTGTGCTTCCAGATACAGTAATATTCATTGCTGAATTTGGCGCTAAACCAGATACAGTAATTCCACCTAATTGAATGTTTGCATCTGACGCATCACAGTCACCCGATACAGCGCCTGCATTATCCATCGTACAGGTTGAGCTTGTAGATAAGCGAATTTTACCAAAGTGCAGTGGGCTATCTTCTGCAAAAGTAGGCTCAGTCCAACCATTTACACTTGCTTGAAATGTTTGGTTAGATGCAAGTAAAGAAGTTGATGAAATTGCTAGCAAAGCGGAAGCAGCAAAGATTTTTTTATTCATAGTTTTTCCATTTTTAAAAATTATTATTTTTTTACTTCCGTGCAAATTAGTTTTGAGGGTTATCTCAGTCCATTGTTTCGGATTTAAACACAATTGTTATCAAAATGAAATCTTTTGTTAACATTAAGGCTTTTTAAAAGAGATAATTAGTATGAAGTTATTAATTTTGACCAGCAAAATGCAACAAGAAAAATAGCTCCGATGTTAATTATTTTTTAACGCTAGAGGGAGTTATTTTAAGGCATAGTCAAAGCGACTTAATTGATGTTGAGCCTATATGAATGTTTATAAACTATTTTTAATCTTTCATAACCATTTTTTAGTTTTTTATGGCAATCGCTCTGTGCTTAAGCGGTGAAATAAAGTGACTGCAACATCTATGCTAAATGTTTGTTTTTTGAGCATAATTTACGCGTTGTATCTCTATTGCTACCTTCCCAGTTAAAATTATTACGGATTAAACTGCATTTATCAAAGATCAGATTTTTACTAACATGTCGGTTTAAAAGTATAAAATTTAATTTTCCAAGCCTGTTTTTTCATCGTTTTGGTTGTTTTTTAGCTTTCTTTGGTAATAAGTTAGTAAAAAATCGGTTTATGCCAGCGGTATTTTATGCCTTGTTGGTAAAATACTGATCCAGTGTTATTTGAGAGAAATTTATAGCTTAAAAGATCTCTAATTATTAGCTTCTTATATCAAAATTACCTGTTAAGGCTATGGAAAAACTTATTAAATAGAGTGCTTTATTTAACTTTTAATTTCATACACGGACGTGTGTTTACTGTGTCTTTATGTATTTAGCCGGTAACAGCAACGCATCCAGAGCAAGCATTCACTTAGATAGGTTATTTTATAGCTGACTTTTAATCTTTATATAGATCACTATTTAACTAACTCAATTAAATGCCTATTACTGCATTCAAATACAAATAAGAATTACTATCTTTTGTATTTGTTGGCGTTATAATATCGCCATCTTTTTTTAGCTATGTTTAAAAGGAATTTGCAGTTTATGCAGGCCTCCAACCGTCTTTTAGACTTTCCCAAACCCGTTTTTTCTATGTTATGGCAATTTATGCAACGCTTTAGCTATGAATTAGCGGTTTTATCGCGTTTTTTTATTGCCATTGTTGGCGGGTATTTTTTTACAGCCGTAAGTGTGTCGCTATTAAGTGCAGTAGTGCCTGTGCCTAAAGTTGACGCGGTTTTGCTTAGTGTGTCTGCGAGTATTTTAATTTATGCCCTGGTGTTTATTTATAGCTTTTATATTCATTCATTAAAAACTGTTTGGATCAGTATTTTACTAAGTATTGCAGCGCAACTTGTCGTGTTGTCGCTATTGAAGGGATGGTTATGAAAGGGAGTTTTTTTCGTTCAATGACGTGGTTACATACATGGGTGGGTTTGCTCGTGTGTTGGTTACTGTATTTAATATTTTTTGCAGGCACTATTAGCTTTTTTAGAGATGAAGTGAGCTTATGGAATCAGCCAAGTGTCCATAATATTGAGCAGCAGGCAGATCGTATTGGCGCGCAAAAACAACAAATCGTGTCGGGTGTTGAGTATTTAAATGCGCAAGCACCTAATGCGCCTAATTGGCGTATAACGCTTCCTGAGGAGCGTATACCTTATTTAACGTATGGTTATGCAAAACCAAAAGAGCCTGGACAGCGCAGAGTCTCTTTTGAAAATACCCGTTTAGATCCAAATAATATGCAGCCTTTAGCACCCTTTATAGATACTCGAGGGGGGAATTTCTTTTATCGCCTGCATTTTGATTTGCATTATATCGATGTAAAAACGGCGCGTTGGATTGTCTGTTTTGCTAGTTTATTTATGCTCATTGCGTTGATATCTGGCATAGTTATTCACAAACGTATTTTTAAAGATATGTTTGTTTTTAGAGCTAATAAAGGCAGCCGTAGCTGGTTAGATGTGCATAATTTAAGTTCGGTATTTGCCTTACCGTTTCATTTAATGATTACTTATACGGGCATTATTACCCTGATATTTATGATTTTCCCCTACCCCGCGCAAACCGTTTATGAGGATGGAATACGAGGCTTTTTTAATGATGTTTCGCCAAGTAGTCCTGCAACAGAGTCGTTGCAAGGCACTGCGCCGTTAGTGCCTATCAATACTGTTTTGGATCAGGTTTATACTAAGTGGCCAGAGGCTGATATAACTAGGGTGATTATAAATAAGCCGAATAAGGCCGCTGCGACTATTATGGTTTTGGTCAGTCCTGGAAAAACATTAAGGGATCAAGCACCGCGTTTGATATTTAGTGGAGCGAGTGGTGAGCTTGTTGCTCAAACTGATGATGAACTTACCGGCAGTAAAGCGCTGTATGAGTCACTAAATTCAATGCACACTGGGCGTTTAGCAGAGACATTATTACGTGTTTTATACTTTTTAGGCGGCATTGCTGGCTGCATAATGATAGCCACGGGCTGTATTATGTGGGCGAAGCGTATTCGGGAGCGAATGAAAAAAAATGCCCAGCCATCATGGGGTTTAAAACTCGTCGAAGCGCTTAATTTAGGAACTTTAATGGGATTGCCCTTGGCAACGTCTGCGTTCTTTTTAGCAAACCGATTAATCAGCACACGCGCAATGGAGCGCGCGGATAAAGAGATACTTGCCTTCTTTTTAACTTGGTTGTGTGTACTTATTATCGCTTTTGTAAAGCGTGACAAGTCGCAGTGGTGTGTTATGGCTGCCATAAACAGCATTGCTTGTTTTAGTGTGCCAGTGGTTAATGCGCTAACAACACAAGGGAATATAATCAGTTATTTACGTAATGAACAGTGGGCTTTATTTATGTTTGATAGTCTCTTTTTACTGTTTGGTTTGCTGTTTTTGTTACAAACCGAAAAATTACGTACTGCGCTGCAAGCTAAAAAACCTAGTCCGATAAACACTAAGGAGCAAAAAGTATGATGGCACTGCTCCCTTTTAGTTTATGTTTGGTGGCTTTTAACTGCTTTGCACTGGCTAAGTTTAATCATTTTAAGGATGTTTTTAACAAGCGCCCGACTGATCAGCAGCGTTTAATTTTATTGAGTGTTGCTTGGATCAGTATTTTACTAAGTTTACTACTTTGTGTTAGCGAATTACACGGCTATGGCGCTCTACAGTTTTGCGGGTTTATGTCGTTAAGTGCTTTAATTATAATGATTTTTTATAGTTTTTTAGTCAATCTAACTAAGCTTTTTAACTTGCTTGTATTATTGATATTGGCCACGAGTACGTTATTTTTTGGTTTAAATGGGCTTTAGTTAGTAAAAATCTGATCCCAAAGAATAGGCTAAATTGAGGTAAAAAAATGGCAAGCCATCAGGCTTGCCAATTAAAAAGGGGGATTGTCATTATGTCTTGTACTTGCCTTTCCTTTTGCAAGTAGGGCTAATATAGCCCCTCTTTATTTAGTTTACCTTACAATAAGGTGAACGTTTTATTACAACCTAGGGGCGTGTAAACCCCCTTTACAGCGATTTTTGATTTACCCATATAATCTCATCAGTTGCAAAACCAAGCGCTTTTACTTGGCTTAAAAACTGCTGCTTGAGCTCTTTACTCACTGTAGGTGTTCGCGATAAAAACCATAAGTAATCTTTGCTATAACTGGTAATAAACGCATATTGATAATCAGGTTGGTCGAGCTCAAAAATAATATAGGCACCATAAAACGGGCCAAAAAATGACACTTTAAAATGCCCTGTATCGGCTTTTTCTACAAATTTAGCTAAGCCTTCAGCTTCGTCCCATTTTTGCTCTTTACTAATAAACCCTTTGTTTAATACCTTTACCGTTCCATCATCGTTAATTGAATAAGTGGCTGTTACTTGCTCCATCCCTTGTTCAAAAGAGTGGTCTAATCGTGCTATTTCATACCACTTGCCTTGGTATTTCTCTAAATCAAAATTTTTAACAGGGGTTATTCCTTCGGGTGCGCTGGTACAGGCACTGAGTAAAAACACGGTGGTAATAAATAATGCGGTTTTAAAAGCGAGTTTCATGTTGTTTCCTTTTCTTTAGAAATTGCTATAGGATCGCTTTAATACTAAAGCAATTTAAAGAACTTAGCATGAAAATTTGGGTTGATGCTGACGCTTGTCCGGTGGTAATAAAAGAAATTTTATTTAGAGCCGCAGAGCGTACGCAAACAGAAACAATACTGGTTGCAAATCATGCCATGCGAATCCCACCGTCAAAATTTATTAGCCGACTACAAGTGTCATCGGGCTTTGATGTGGCTGATGATGAAATAGTAAAACGGATTGAAAAAGGCGATTTAGTGATCACAGGAGATATTCCACTGGCAAGTGAAGTGATTGATAATGGCGGCCAAGCGCTTAATCCGCGCGGTGAGCTTTACACCACTGAAAACATTCGTTCATTACTAAATGTACGCGATTTTATGGATACTATGCGCTCAAGTGGTGTAGAAATGAGTGGTGGGCCGCCTCCATTAAGCCAAAGTGACAGACAAAACTTTGCTAACAATCTTGATCGTATTTTAGCGCAAAATAAGAGCAGTTAAAGTGAGCAGCCAGTTAATAGGGTTAGGTGATGACTCATTCAGTGTTGCTGTGTATGTAGCAAAAGCGCCCCCTATGCCTTACTTTGAAACACTTGCGCAGCTAGAGCCTGTAGTTAGTGGGCAAATAAATAGCATAAACCAGCACTGTGGTAATGGCTGGCGAAAAGTCTTTAATGTGTACGCCAAGGTGTTATTTGCGCTGCCAAGCGAGTATTACGCTTTTGCTAAACAAGCCGTGAGTTGGCAAGCATATCGAGATGAGCTGTTATTACAAAAGCATAACGGGACTGCATTACTCTTTAGTGCGCCGGTGCTCACTGAGCATAAAAATCAATTGCACATTATTGCAGGAAGAACTCACGCTAAAAACTTAATACAACAAGGTAAATTAAACGCCCAACTTGATTGGCTTGATGATGAGTTTGCTATAGATAAAAGTCAGAATATTATTGTTTGCCCCTATTTTGATTATAGGCAGCTGAGTAATATTAAAATTGCTCGTTTGAGTGAATTAGTGGCCCAGTTGCGAATAATCTGAGCCACTTTCGTTTTTTAGGTAAGTGTTACGCTCAGTGTGTTAGCGCTATCAACTAGCATGAGCGAGCCCAAAATAAATAGGATGCAGGCCGATGCACGGCCAAATTTTAGTGAGAGCGCCGGATTATTGCTGAGGATTTTTCTGGCACTTACCCCTATTAACCAATATACCAGCGCACAGCCAACTAAATGAATAATGCTAAGTACCAGCAATTGTTCAGTAATAGAAAATGACAGTGTTGGTAAAACAAACTGCGGCAATAAGGCTAAAAATAACAGCATCACTTTGGGATTCAAGCCACTAATTATAAAGCCCTTTCTCATCCACTTTAGAGGCGTGTCTGAGGTGTGTTCTTGGCCATCGTTATAGGCTGCAGGCATTGAAGGAAATCGGTACAGTGATACGGCAATCCAAATTATGTACAAAGCACCAAATAAGGTTAACAGTTTTATAAAAATGGCATGCGACGCTAATAACGCGCCTAACCCTACCACCACTATTAAACTGGCCATTAAATGCCCAAGTATTAACCCCGCTACTGCAGGAATGATTTTATCACCCGCTATACCTGCACTGATTGTATAAGCCCAATCGGCACCGGGGGTAAGTACAAACAAGATTGATACCAGCCAAAAAGAAAAAATAATATTAATATCCATACGTATCCATGCGCTAAAACCCAAAATAAGTGAGCTGTTATTTTATTTCTTTCTGATGAGTAAAAGTTACTGTATTTTATTGATATGAGCGTTCATTTTAGGAAATAATCAACTATGGATACCATAGATAGGAAAATTCTTGCTGAGTTGCAAGTCGATGGCAGGCTCACCCTCTCTGAATTGGCTGATCGTGTTGGGTTAAGCGTGTCACCTTGTCATCGTCGTGTAAAAGAGCTTGAGAAAAGCAAAGCAATTGTTGGCTACAGAACTGAAATATCACCTGAAAAAGTGGGTTTAAACTTTTCTGCGTTAGTATTTATTACTATTAAAGAAGGTGATAAAGCGTCGTTAAGCAAATTAGAGCAAGCGGTGGATGCTATTCCTCAGATCACCAATGCACAACGCTTATTTGGCACCCCTGATTACTTATTACACGTCGTTACTAAAGATTTAGCCGCGTTTCAGCAACTCTACGATGACAAGCTATCAGCCTTACCGGGTGTACAGCGTTTAACCTCAACCATTGTGATGAAAGATATTGTAAGAGCGCGTAACTTGCACTTTTAACAGGTTATGTTTTACACGAACTTTAAAAAGTTAAGCCGATGACGCTGCAAAGCCTATGGCAGCGGGCTTTGCCTAAATAGGTAAAAATAAAGTGTAAATAAAGCTTGTTATAAAGTGTATTGCTGTTATTCTGCTTGCCATCGGGTTGATAGAAAGCCCTGTTTATTTGTAAGTACCTCGTTGTTATTAGTAATAATCCTTCGCGATATCCTCAAGTTAAATGTTTGTTTTCTTCCTGTTAAACGCCTATTTTAAGGCAAATTTTTTATTATTTTTTTAGGATATTATTATGTCTAATACAACTACTGGTACAGTAAAATTTTTCAATGAAGCAAAAGGTTTTGGTTTTATTGAGCAAGAATCTGGCGCTGACGTTTTCGCACATTTCAGTGCTATCTCTGGCGACGGTTTCAAAACATTAGCCGAAGGCCAAAAAGTACAGTTTACTGTAACGCAAGGTCAAAAAGGCCCGCAAGCTGAAAACATCGTTTGCATCTAAATAGTTTTAATTGATGGGTTAGTGTTAACCCATCAATATTTATAAGTTTGAAAGAAGTTTTGTTTTATTTGTTAGTACCCCGTTGTTTTAGTAATAATCCTACGCGATATCCTCAAGTTAACTATTTTTTCGGCTCAATCGCCTCTTTTCAGGCACACTTCAATTAATTTTTAGGATACATATTATGTCTAATACAACTACTGGTTCAGTAAAATGGTTTAACGAAGCAAAAGGTTTTGGTTTTATCGAGCAAGAATCTGGCGCAGACGTTTTCGCACATTTCAGTGCTATCTCTGGCGACGGTTTCAAAACATTAGCTGAAGGCCAACGTGTACAGTTTACTGTTACTCAAGGTCAAAAAGGCCCGCAAGCTGAAAACATCGTTTGCATCTAATTATAGAGGGAGTGGGCTTTAAAGCGCACTCACCCCGCTTAAACTCGTGTTAAGCAATAAAGCTAATATCATTATGATATTAGCTTTTTTTTTTGACAAAAATTTATACAACGTAACCGCTAAAGCCAAGTGCTTTAAAATAAAGCTTTGGAATACCAAATCCACATTCATTCAGTAGTTCACTAAAGCGCATACGATCTAGGGGGTAAAACTCTCTTTCGAGGTTATGCCCCATTTGAGTTTTGCCTGCTTCAGTTAGGCCTAATTGAGCACAGGTGTTTAATTGTGACTCACGTTCAAATGTTGTTTCTGGGCGCATTAAATCAGCAATATAAAGATTCGCTCCTTTTTTAAGGTTAGCTTTAATGCTTTTAAGAATTTGTTTTTTGTCGCCGTTATCTTCTACAAAATGCATCACCAGTAAACATAATACGGCGTCTGCTTTCGCTTTTATTTTATCAACTGGGCTACATTCAATAGTGACACGGCTATCAATACCTTGCTCTGCAAAGCGCTGTTTTGCAATATCGAGCATATCACTGGAGGTGTCTTGGGCAGTAAACTGCCATTTAGGATTTATTTGTGCTAATGCTAATACTTCCTTACCTGTGCCGGCACCAATCACTAAAATGTGTGCATCGTCGCTTAACGTGGTTTGCAGTTGTGCATTGGTTAGTTGATGAAGTAGCTCATAGCCTGGGACTAAACGGGTAATGCGGTTATCATATTCTTGTGCTTCTTCGCCTTTGAAAGTGGGCATGCTGTCTCCTTAAATTACGTTTATGGTGGAGTATCCACCCGGTTTTTTAGCGACATGAATTTGCGTAGCAACGCGTTCGCTCATTTCACTTACATGTGAAATTACACCGACCTTTCTACCTTGCGCTTGCAATGAATCTAGCGCGTCCATGGCAATACTGAGTGTTTCACTATCTAGTGTTCCAAAGCCCTCGTCAACAAATAACGAGTTAATTTGCACTTTGTTCGAAGATAGTGAGGCAAGTCCCAGTGCTAATGCCAACGACACTAAAAACGATTCACCGCCAGATAGCGTATTGACCGAGCGTTGTTCATCGGCCATATCGCGGTCGATAATGGCTATATCAAGTGACTCAGCAATTGCAGTGAGCTCATAACGCTTGTTAAGGGTTTTTAAATGGCTATTAGCATAATGCAGCAATATTTTGAGTGTTTGTGTTTGCGCTAAATTACGCATTGTTTTACCTGTGGCATCACCTAGTACTTTATTAAGTAAATGCCATTGGTCAACCTGTTGCTTGAGCTGGCTCAGTTCAGCTTGTTTGCCCTCAAGCGCTTTTGCATTTTGGTTGTGCTGCTCAATCGCGGTGTTGATGGTGAGTAAGCTATTTTGCAATTGTGTTTGCTGGGTATTTAAGTGGTTTTGTTGCTCAATTAGCTGTGCTTCGCTTTGCGTTGGCTGATTATTTTGTTGATGCTTTTCATTAGCTTGTTGCTGTTGCTTTAACGCGGCACTGGCATCAACGACTGCTTGCGATAGTTGCTCGCCTTGTTTTAACTGAGTTTTAATATCGTCGTTGCTGATAGTTAGTAAAAATGTGACTTGCTCATGACTGATATCGCCATGAAGGATGTTAAATTCTTTAAACCAGTCGTTGTAACGCGTTTCAAGCATCACTAACTCTTGGTGGTTATCTGCCAGACGATGCTCAAGGTTTTTAAGCGTGATGGCGTGTTCATCGCGCTGTTTTACGGCACTGTCGTATGCTTGTTGGCTGGCACTTAATTGGTTTTGGCAGTGCTCTAGCTGTGCTGACAGTTTAGCTTGGTAGTCATCGGCGCTAATAGTTTGGTTATCAAATAAGGCTAAGCGCTGTTGCTGCGTATTATTGTGCTGTTGCTGTGTTTGAGTTAATTCTTCATTGAGCGTGTTAACTCGCTGCTCTGCTTTGGTTATAAGCGGTGTTAGTTGTTGTAACTGTACATTGGCGCTGTCGAATTGTTTTTGACTTTGCTCAAGCTGTGCTTGGATTTGCTGATATTGTTCTACCTGCTGAGCTAAATCGCTAAGCGGTAACGAGCCTGCTTGCAATGCGTGCCAAAAATCACTGTGTTCAAAATGTAAATTGAGCTCTTTTATAAGCGCTTCGTTTTGAGTTGCTAGTTCATCGCATTTGTTATTAAGCTGAGATTGCTGATTGCTCAGCTCAACATGCTGTGTGTTTAATTGTTGCTGTGTCGCTTGTTCTTTTTTAACTGTGCTTTGCAGCTGGTTAACAGTTTCTTGCAAATTACTGAGCTGTTTTTGCGCCGAAAAATACTGTGTTTTTTGTTCACTTAATTGCTTATAAGTTTCATCAAGCTGCTCAACTGTTAACTCATTAAGCTCGGTTTTAGCCGCTTGCATGGTATTTTTAATTTCCAGCATTTTGGCTTGTGCATCACTAATGGCTTGGCTGTACTGAGCATGCTCTGCCACCAAAACCGCGTGTTGTGTTTGGTGCTGATGAAGCTGTGTTTGAGCATCTTGGTGTTGCTGCTTTTCGTTATTATATGCATTTTCAAAGTCGGTTATTAGGTTTGTAAAAGGTTGGCTTTGATTGCTCGCGAACGGGTGCTCTGTAGCCCCACAAACGGCACACGACTCATTTGGAACCAGTTGTGCGCGTAAATGCTCAACATGCTCACTGGCACGAAGCCTCGCTTGATTAAGCGCTTGCTCTGCGTGTTTAAGTGCCTGCTCTTTGATGGTTAAATGCGTAAGCAGCGTAGTTTTAGTGTGTTCACTGTGGCTGAGCTTTTCTGCCACATCACGTTGCTGTTGCACCGTGTGTTTTAATTCTTGGTTAAACTGCTTATAGCGTGTGCGCTGATCTTTTAAATAATCAATGTTTTTAAGCTTATTGTCGCATTGTTCAATGTTAAATTGAGCGTGCTGCTGGTTTAGCTTATTTAGGCTTTGCTGCTGCGTTGTAAGCGTTTGCTCTGCTTGTTCGAGTTGTTTATTTTGCTCGCTAAGTTTTGCTGTGAGTATTGTTTGTTGCTCTGCGTGAGCCTGAGCTTGCTGCTGGGTTGTTTTTAGTTGTGTCTGAGTATTAAAAAACTGCTTAAAACTATGATGAAAATAGTTCCAATCAGTTGCCAATGGCTTTAATTGACTCTGCTCGTTCAACCAGTGCTGATGCCCTGTGATTTGAGTTGTGGCTTGCTCTGCACTTATTTTGTTTTGTTGTAGCTGCTGTTGTAAATCACTTAATTGTTGCTGCTCTTTGGCGCTTTGTTGAGTCAGACTTTTTATAGTTTGGTTATATATTGCTAATTGGCTGTCGAGCTCTCGCGCTTTTGCAATCAGAGGCTCTGCCGTTAGCTTTTGTTGTTTTGCTGTATCTAATTCGTTTTGCTGTTTTTTTACGTTACTGGCTTGCACGGTGATCAGCGCGTTGTGATCAAGCTCGTTTAATTGTTTTATTTGTGTATTTAACTGGCTATTTTGCGCTGTTAAGCTTTCACAGCGCTGGCGGTTATCTTTAATTTCAAGCGCACTTTGCGCTTGTTTCGCTTGCTCCGTTTGCGCTTTAACAGCATTGAGTGCGGCATGTGCTTGTTGCTCGTTTTGCTGAGCATTTTTTAATGTCAGCTCCAAGCTATGTGCTTGCTTATACCAATTAACGCCTTGCTCTGTCGTTGCTAAAGTTGTTTTAGTGTGTTCAATTTGTTGTTTTAAATCAGACAGCGTTTGTTGTTTTTCACTCAGCTCATCGTCAGACAATAACGTATAACTGGCTAAACTTGCCGTTAGTAATTCAAATTTATCTTTAATAGCTTTGTTGCGCTCAAATATACGCTGCCCTATTCGACTAAATTTATCGGTGCCAGTCAGGCACTCTAAAAGCTGCGCGCGCTCATCGCCAGTGGCTTTTAAAAAGGCGGCAAACTCATGTTGTGCTAGTAGCACCGCACGCGAGAATTGCTCAAAGGTTAAACCTATTTTATTTTCTATGGCTTTTAAGGTGCCACTTTTGTCAGCAATTAAGGTTTCATCGGGTAGGCTATGTAAAGTATGTTCGGCCACTTTAAGTTTGCCGGTTACTTTTTTATGCGTACGTTGAATACTATAACGTGCTCTGTAAAGCTGTTGGTCTTGGCCACTAAAATCTACTTCGGCGTACCCTTCCCATTTGCCACGGCGCAATAAATTGCGGGCATCGTTAAGCTTAATGTTATCGCCATTAAAATCAATTAGGTTACCTTTATCGCCTTTCAAACGCGCAGTTTTAGTATAAAGTGCTAAGCAGATAGCATCGAGTACGGTGCTTTTTCCTGCGCCGGTGTCACCTGTAATGGCAAAGAGGCCTGCGTCTTTGAGTGGTGAGGCTAAAAAGTCGATTTCGGCATCGGCAATAGAGGCTAAATTATGAATACGAACAGCCGTTATTTTCATAGCAGTTGCTCCTGTTCAAGCTCTTCAATTACGTCGGTTAACAGTGCTTTTAACTCATTGGGCACGGTTGCTGCGGCCATATCTTTATCATTATTAAATGCTTGTTCGAGTAAGCTAATTGGGTTGAGCATTTCAACAAAGCTTAAATCTTCAAATACCGTTTCTGAGGAATTACTCACTTGCTGGTCACGAACTCGCTCTATGCCACAAAAATTAACCTGCTTTCCTTTAAGTGCTTGCTCAATTTGTTCTCGAAAGGTGGTATCGATATCACTTGATTTAAGTTTTACTCGTAAGTAGGGAGCAATGTCGTATTGCTCTGTATCGAGTGCTTTTATTTGCTCACACAGCAGTGCTAAAGGCACACATTCTCCTTCAGGAAGAACAATGACTTCTGCTAAGCGCGGAATGTAAAGGGGGTTTACAGTGGTGTTTAACGGTTGGTTTTTTTGCTCGCTAAATTCAACCACATTTACTTGATGGGTATACTTTCTCTCTGAAAACGACATTGGAATAGGTGTGCCGCTGTAACGTATTTGCTCATTTTTAGCCACTAGTTGTGCTTTATGTAAGTGGCCTAGTGCGACGTAATTGGCTTGCTTACCAAATACCGACGCTGAAATAGCTTCTTCACCGCCAATGACCAAATTACGTTCAGAGTCACCGGAAATATTACCGCCTTTTGCATGCAAATGACCCATAACAATTAAAGGCGTATTTTCAGCGTTAAGTGTTAGCGCATGTTCAAGAGCAAGTTCATAGGCTTTTGCAACGCCCTGTGCGTAACTGGGGCCATTTTCGGTTTGGCTAAGCGTGCTTATGTCACTGGTGCGTAAAAAAGGCATAGCGAGTACCACAGCGCGTTTATCATCGTTATTAATCGTTATTACAACGTCACTGGGTTTAGCAGGATCAAACCGCCCTACCACATGAGTATCAAACTGGGCTAATAAGGGCTGTGCAGCCAAAATACGATTAGCGGAGTCATGATTACCCGCAATAATAACAACATGTAATTGTGGGCACTGGGCTTTGGCGTTTTTTATAAATTGATAGAGTTGGTTTTCGGCGCTAGCACTCGGTGTGGCAGTATGATAAATGTCACCTGCAACAAGCAATAAATCGATTTGTTGGTTAACGAGGGTGGTTAACAGCCAAGAGAAAAAAGCATGGTGTTCATGACGGCGATCATGTTCATAAAATTGCTGACCTAGGTGCCAGTCTGAAGTGTGAAGAACTTTCATTTTGCGCTCTTAAAAAACCATAAGAGCGCCAATATACCCAAGGCAATTAAAGATGCAAGTATCGCTTTAGGTTAAAGTATACCAAGCTATAAAAATAACGGGCAAAGCAGCGAGCGCAATTGTTAAAGGCCACTTTAATGCTTTGGCTTTTTTAGCTTGTAATACTTGCAGTGCATTAGTTTCATTACAAGCAGCGACTTTATCAATATATAGATAACCCGAGTTTATATACTGCTTACAATTTTGCACGTCTGCTGGTATTGCAATTAGTTTTTGCTGCTTTTTTAGGACATAAAAATCCATAAACTCACCACACTTGTTACGACTAGTTAGAACAAAAAATATTTGAGAGAAACGCTAAAAAAATGCTCTCAAATTAAAAAAGTGGGCGATTCTAATTACAAACCATAGTAAAGATCAACCTAAAACTGCGTTATTTAGCTTTTTTAATGAAAATAGCTGTGTTTTTTTGTTTTATCTCTACTTTTAGTAATAGCCAGTGTGTTTTGTAAACCCCCTTTACAGTTTTGTTTAGCGTATTAATGGCCTTTGTTTTTTATTCAATTTCTGACGAAATGTCCGTTCTTTTTTGTTGTATAAAACGCTATTTATTGTATTTACAAAAAGGTGGGGAATATCACCCTATAAAAGCAGGGTTTTATCGCTATTTTATTGAAGCTAAGCTGTAAATTTGTCACAGTAGCGTTACTAAAATCGATCAGGATTAACAATGAAGAAAAATTTATTTACACTGAGCGCATTTGTATTGCCTTTGGCAATGGCAAGCTCTGTGCTTGCCTCATCTGTTGAGCAAACTAAAGGCAGCTATGTTGATAAGTTTCGTCAACTAGATGAAGCTTTACCTACGCCTAACGTTTACCGCAGTGCAGCTGGTGCCCCTGCTGAAAATTATTGGCAACAACGCGTTGATTACGATATTGATGTAAAGCTTGATGAGCAAAAGCGTCGCTTAACGGGGAGTCAAACAATTGAATATAAAAATAACTCTCCGCATACATTAAAGTATTTATGGCTTCAGCTTGATCAAAATATTTTTAAAAATGACTCAATTGCAGAAACCACGCAAACATTTAAAAGTACCCTACAAAACGAACCAGATGCAAAACCAGCTAAGTTAAGCTTAGGTGATTTACGTCGTCAGCAATTTATGGACGATAATGAACTGGGTTACACCATCAGCAATGTTAAAGATGAAGATGGTAAAGCGCTGCGCGTGACTGTGGTTGATACCTTAATGCGCATTGATTTAAATACGCCACTTAAACCCGGTAAAGATGTTGAGTTTAGTATGGACTTTGCGTTTAACCTCGTTGAAGAAGACGCGGTAGGCGCACGTGCAGGTTACGAGCATTTTGAAGAAGACGGTAACGATATTTTCTTAGTTGCACAGTGGTTTCCTCGCTTAGCGGCTTACACCGATTACGAAGCATGGACAAACAAACCGTTTTTAGGCAGTGGTGAGTTCACTTTAGAGTTTGGTGACTACGATGTTGAAATTACGGTTCCTGCGGATCATATTGTATCGGCAACTGGTAAGCTTGATAACCCAAGCTCGGTATTGACCAGCACTCAGCGCAAGCGTTTAAAAGAAGCTGAAACAGCAAAACGCCCTGTGTTTGTTGTTACCGAAGAGGAAGCGCTCGAAAACGAAAAAGCCGGTACAGACAAAACAAAAACATGGCATTTTAAAGCAGAAAATGTTCGTGACTTTGCTTGGGCATCATCACGTAAATTTATGTGGGATGCTAAAGGTTACCAGCAAGGTGGTGATGAACAACCACTCGTTATGGCGATGTCGTTCTTCCCTAAAGAAGGTGGCGACTTATGGAAGAAATACTCAACTGAAGCGGTTGTACACACGATGGAAGTGTATTCACAGTATTCATTTGATTACCCATACCCAACTGCGCAGTCAGTTAATGGCCCTGTAGGGGGTATGGAATACCCAATGATCACTTTTAATGGCCCACGTACAGATTTACAAGACGATGGTACACGCACTTACTCTCAAGCAGAAAAACGCTTTTTAATTGGTGTTGTTATCCATGAGGTAGGTCATATCTACTTCCCAATGATTGTAAATTCAGATGAGCGCCAATGGACTTGGATGGATGAAGGCTTAAATAGCTTTTTAGACGGTGTTGCTGGGCGTGAATGGGATCCAACGATTCCATGGGGCGTTGAACCACGTGACATTGTTGCTTACATGAAGTCAGAGACTCAAGTGCCTATCATGACGCAATCAGACAGCGTGCTACGTTTAGGCCCTAATGCCTATACTAAACCTGCTGCGGCATTAAATATTTTACGTGAAGTGATTTTAGGGCGTGAATTATTTGATTTTGCCTTTAAAGAGTACGCTCAGCGCTGGAAGTATAAACGCCCTACTCCCGCTGATTTTTTCCGTACTATGGAAGAAGCCTCAGGTGTTGATTTAGATTGGTTTTGGCGTGGTTGGTTCTACACCACAGACCATGTTGATATCTCGCTTGATAAAGTATATCAATTACGTTTAGACACCAAAAATCCAGATATTGACTTTAAACGTTTACGTGATATTGAAGCTGATAAGCCAAGTTCGTTATTTGTTGAGCGTAATCGCGCTGAAGGTAAAAAAACGTGGGTTGAACAAAATCCAGATGTGACAGATTTTTATGACGAAAACGATCGCTTTACCGTTACAAACAAAGAGCGTAATACGTACAATAAGTTTTTAAAAGGCTTAAAGCCGTGGGAGCGTAAAACACTTGATCGCGCGCTAGAAGAAGACAAAAACTACTACGTGATGGAGTTTTCAAACCTCGGTGGCTTAGTGATGCCAATTCTTTTAGAGCTAACGTATGAAGATGGCACTAAAGAGGAACGTTATATTCCTGCAGAAATTTGGCGTCGTAATCACAAAAACGTACAAAAGCTGATTATTACCGACAAAAACAAACCGCTTACCTCAGTAACGGTTGATCCAGGCTGGGAAACAGCAGATGTTGATGTAGAAAATAACCACTACCCACGTCGTATTATTCCTTCGCGTATTGAAGTTTATAAACGTGAAAAGAGTAAGGCAAAAGTAAGCCGCGATATTATGCAAGATATCAAAACAGAGCTGAAAAAAGACGAGCCAAAAGACGAAAAAAATAACGACGAGGACCAATAATAATGCGCTTTTTGCTTATTATTGCTTGTTTTTTAATTGCTGCGCCAAGTATGGCGCATCAATTAAAATCATCCGTTACAACGGTGTTATTTAATCAGCGTACGCACAATATTGAATTGATGCATCGTTTTTATTTACATGACACAGAGCATGCTGTTGGTAACTTGTTTCAAGGCAAAGTGGATATTATGAGTAACAAGCGTGACCAAAAACGCTTTGCCAAGTATGTTGAATCTCATGTTGCCTTACAAACCTTGAGCGGTGAGCCCCTCACCCTTAATTATGTAGGTGCACAAGTGGATGGTAAGTTTTTTTGGGTGTACCAAGAAGCTGCTATTCCCGATGAGATTGAGGGCATTAGAATGAGTCATGGTGCACTGCGTGATTTGTGGCCTGCACAAGTGAATATGGTGAATGTTGAAGGGCGAGGACAGATAAAAACCTTAAACTTTAGCCAAGACGATACCTGGCTTGAAGCGAAATTTGAGCCGAAATAACCACTATTATTGCGCACCTTTAGAGGGTGCGCACTTTCCTTTATAGCTGATCGAGTTAATTAATTGCATCGTAAAGTCTTTACTATACCAGTTATACAAACCCAAACTATTACGTTATCAAATGAGCTATAATTAAATTTCAATGGACTGAGCTGTTTTTTATATGTTTATTGATATACTTTTTATTAAAGGTTTAGATAACCTAAGCCAAACCTAGCATACTGAGCTAATTATTTAGCGCAAGGAATGAAATGAAAACGCAAATTGAGGCAATCAAAGGTGTTATTTTTGATTTAGACGGAACTTTAGTATCTTCAGAATTAAACTTTTCATTGATAAAAGCCCAAGTAGGTTGCCCTGCAGAGCAAGACTTACTCGATTACATAGAACAACTGCCTTCCCCCTATATGCGTGAAGAAGCAATGAATATAGTGCATCAGCATGAGTTGTTAGATGCACAATCGGCTAAGCTTCTACCTGGCGTTGTAGAGGCTGTTAAAGCGCTACAAGCTAAAAACATACCTATGGCCATTGTTACACGTAATTTTGATAAGGCGGCGACATTAAAGTTACAGAATAACCCGCTACCAATAGAAACAGTACTCACCCGAACAGACGCACCAGCAAAACCCGATCCGAGCGCTTTATTAACGGTTGCAACTCAATGGGAAATGCCGGTTGATAATGTGATTTATGTTGGTGATTATTTATACGACATACAAGCGGCGCACAATGCTAATATGCGTGCCTGTTTGTATGCACCTGATGTGACCCCCGGGTATGCCGAACAAGCCGATTTTGTTATTCATGCATTTGATGAGTTGGTGTCATTAATTGACAATTACGCTGAAAAAGTTGAGTTATGTTAAATTGAGCTTTGTTTTATTTATTTAATAACATAATGGGTATTATTTAAATTAATACCCAGCTGCTTTTGCACAGCATAGCATGTTGAACCACTAGCCCAATACGGTTTGAATTGGTAAAATATCGCAAACCAAATGTATTCAATAGAGGCACAAGATGGGCAGAGCATTTGAAGTCCGCAAAAGTTCGATGGCTAAAACAGCCAACGCAAAAACTAAAGTAAATTCGAAGTACGGTAAAGAAATTTACGTTGCAGCCAAAAGTGGTGAACCCGATCCCGATGTAAATCAAACATTGCGCCGCTTAATTGAAAAAGCAAAAAAAGACCAAGTTCCCGCGCACGTAATCGAAAAAGCAATTGAAAAAGCAGCCGGTGGGGCAGGGGAAGATTACTCTTCAGCCCGTTACGAGGGTTACGGCCCTGGTAATTGTATGGTGATTGTTGACTGTTTAACCGACAACCCAAACCGCACAATTAAAGATGTACGTTTACCGTTTACTAAAACAGATTCAAAAATAGGTACGCCTGGGTGTGTTGCACATATGTTTGATCACCTTGCTGTTTTAGGATTTGCGGGCGATGACGACGAAGTTGTGTTAGAAGCCCTCATGATGGCTGACGTTGATGTAACCGATGTAGAAGCCGAAGATGGCAAGGTATCGGTGTTTGCACCGCATACTGAGTATTTTAAAGCTAAAACGGCACTGGAAGAGGCATTTGAAGGCATTAACTTTGAAGTTGATGAAATTACCTTTGTGCCACAAGTACATGTTGAAATCACTGATGAAGAAGTTATTGCCAACTTTGATAAATTTATCAATATGCTTGAAGATTGCGATGACGTACAAAATGTTTATCACAACGCGACTATTAAAAATTAATTCGTAGCGATTTGAATAGTGATTATTCACTAGCGTTATAAAAAATTAGCTTAGGGTCTGTTGACCTTTGCGGATTAAAATTTGTTCAAACTAGGGGCGGTTTAATCGCGGCGCGAGGTTTGTAACCTAGTGGGCTAAGTAAAAACCGAGCAAAGCTTCCGCGTCCTGCTCACGCCCCTTACCTACATCCATGTAGGCAACAAAGAGTAAATCGCCCCTAGGCAAAACCCGAAGGGCAGCGCCTGTTTGGCATTGATGCTGCGTTATCGCCTATTTATGGGGAATAACCACATTATACCCAAATTGCCTTAATATACAGAATTCAGCGTTTCACAGGGACTTAATATCAAGGCGTTCCCTTTGCAATAATGGTCCTCCCTTTTAAAAAGGAACAACGAAGGGAGTAAGTTCCTGTGAAACGCCCTACGGGTTGGTTTAAAAGCTATTTATGCTGCGTTATTGATTTTAACAAGGGAATAACCATTATTTTCAATCAATGCCTTGTCAAAATAGCTTTTAATTCCAACTGAAACTCGCAGATTAAGGTAATTTGGGTATAGATAGGCTCTACCTTACCTAAATACCAAACAGACTGCTGCAAATTTAACCTTGAAAGGTCAACAGACCCTAGTAAAGCTGATTTTTTATTTTTAGGTTAAGTTTTAAGTTAGTGCTGTGCTTTATATTTCAAGCGGTAGCTGTGTAGTAGCGGCTCTGTGTAACCGCTCGGTTGGCTAACCCCTTCAAATACCAGTGCTAAAGCAGCTTGATACGCAATACTTTTAGCTAATGTCTGCTCATTAGTTGCCATTGGTGTGTAAAGGCTGTCATGCTCATTTTGGCCATCAACAACTTTAGCCATTTTTGCCATTACCTTTTGCACTTGCTCTTTGCTACATACTCCATGATGTAGCCAGTTGGCGATATGTTGGCTTGAAATACGTAAGGTGGCTCTGTCTTCCATTAAACCAATATGGTTAATATCAGGCACTTTAGAACAGCCTATTCCTTGGTCAATCCAGCGTACTACGTAGCCTAAAATACCTTGCGCGTTGTTTTCAAGCTCGCTTTGAATATCTTCTTTTGACAGCGTCTCAGGGTTTGGCATGAGCGGCGGTGTAAGTAAGCTCTCTAGGCTTGCTATTTGACGCGTGGCAATGCTTTGCTGCAGGCTAAATACATCAACATCATGATAATGCATTGCGTGTAATGTGGCGGCAGTAGGGGAGGGCACCCAAGCGGTATTTGCGCCAGATTGAGGGTGCGCTATTTTTTGCTCCATCATCATCGCCATTTTATCTGGCATTGCCCACATACCTTTACCAATTTGCGCTTTATGGCTTAAGCCACAGGCTAGGCCAATATCAACGTTGCGATCTTCGTAAGCGCTGATCCAAGGCTGTGCTTTAATAGCCGCTTTCGGCAGCACAACACCCGCTTGCATTGAGGTATGAATTTCATCGCCAGTGCGGTCTAAAAAGCCAGTGTTAATAAACACAACACGCTCTTTAGCAGCATGAATACAGGCTTTTAAGTTAGCAGATGTACGACGCTCTTCGTCCATAATACCCATTTTTAGGGTGTTTTTAGGCAAGCTCAGCGCCTCTTCAACCATACCAAACAAGGTATTAGCAAAGGCGACTTCATCAGGGCCATGCATTTTCGGTTTTACAATATTAATACTTTGCGCGGTTGAATTTTTAATCGTGTTTTTAGTGTTTAAATCGTGCAAAGCAGCTGTTGCGGTGAACATGGCATCCATAATGCCTTCAAACACATCATTGCCGCTTACATCGGTAATGGCTGGATTTGTCATTAAATGTCCCACGTTACGCACAAACATCATACTGCGCCCTTTGAGGGTCAGTTTTTGGCCATCAAGACCTGTATATTGTCGGTCAGCTTGTAACGTGCGGTCGACCATTTTGTCGCCTTTTCTAAACGTTTCAACCAAGTTGCCTTGCATTAAACCAAGCCAGTTTTTGTAAACTTGTACTTTATCTTCTGCATCCACTGCGGCAACCGAGTCTTCACAGTCCATAATGGTTGTTAGTGCGGCTTCTAGCACCACATCTTTTAACCCTGCTTTATCAGCTTGACCAATAGGGTGGTGATGGTCTATTTGCAGCTCAATATGCAATCCATTGTTCTTAAGTAAAATAACACTCGGGTTTTGTGCTTCACCTTGATAGCCAATCAGTTGCTCAGGGTTTTTAAGTGTGGTGTGCGAACTGTCGCGCAGGGTAATAGCAAGGGCGCCGTCAACAATAGAATAGTTAGTACTTTCAATATGCGAGCCATTTTCAAGCGGTAATGCTTTGTCTAAAAACTGCCTTGCGTAAGCCATTACTTTAAAGCCACGAACAGGGTTGTATTGGCTGCCTTTTTCGGCGCCGTCGTCTTCGCTTAATACATCGGTTCCATATAAAGCATCGTACAACGACCCCCAACGTGCATTAGCTGCATTAAGTGCAAAGCGTGCATTACTAACCGGCACCACTAGCTGTGGCCCTGCAGTCAACGCTATTTCTGGCTCTACATTTTGAGTTTCAATACTAAAGTTTTCAGGCTCATCAACTAGGTAGCCAATATCTTTTAAAAACGCTTGATACTGAGCTTGGTCAGCATTTTTATTTGCAAGGTGGTAGTCATCAATTTGCTTTTGTAGCTGTTCACGCTTAGCCAGTAGTGATTTGTTCAATGGTGTAAGTGTTTGCACTATGTGGGCAAAGCTTTTCCAAAACTGGTGTTCATCAAGATGGGTACCAGGTAATAATTGTTTTTTAACAAATTCAGCAAGTTGCTTATCAACGCTGAGTCCTGAATGGGTGAGAGTGTGGCTCATAATTAATATCCTTAAACGGTCCGACAGTGTGCAATTTTTTTTATGCGTACACCTACCATATCGCAAAAAAGTGGCTTTGAATGCTTTTTAGTCATTCACTATATGTATAGCCACAATAAAAACTATAAATTTACTAAATCTAAAAAATAAGCCTAATGTTTAATTAAGCGCTACAGAGCTAACGTGATGTAGTCACTCTCTCAACAATAAATATTAATACCCGTTCGAAGGACTTTATTATGACAACATATCAAGGCGAAACAGATACACTAGCAACATTATGCCAATCACAGGGCAGTGCATGGAAAACAATTAATCCTGAATACGCAACACGTATGCGTTTACAAAATCGTTTTCGCTCTGGTGTTGATATTGCACAATTTACAGCAGACATCATGCGTGAAGACATGGCTGCATACGATAAAGACACAAGCCAGTACACACAGTCTTTAGGTTGTTGGCATGGTTTTACTGCCCAACAAATGATGATGGCAATTAAGCGCCATCAAAAAACAACTAAGCGCAGTTACGTGTACCTAAGTGGTTGGATGGTTGCAGCGCTTCGCTCTGAGTTTGGTCCTCTTCCAGATCAAAGTATGCATGAGAAAACATCAGTACCGGCACTTATCGAAGAAATCTATACCTTCTTAAAGCAAGCGGATGCACGTGAACTTGACCACTTATTTAACGAATTAGACGACGCAAAAGCAAACGGCGGCGACGTTCAAGCAGTACTTAACAAAATTGATAACTTTGAAACGCACGTTGTACCAATTATTGCTGACATTGATGCCGGTTTTGGTAACGAAGAAGCAACTTACCTGTTAGCTAAAAAGATGATTGAAGCGGGTGCATGTGCTATCCAAATCGAAAACCAAGTATCAGATGCTAAGCAATGTGGTCACCAAGCAGGTAAAGTGACGGTTCCACATGAAGACTTTTTAGCAAAAATTAACGCAGTACGTTACGCGTTCCTAGAGCTAGGTATTGATAACGGTATTATCGTTGCGCGTACCGATTCACTAGGTGCAAGCCTTACGCAAAAAGTACCGGTTTCAAAAAAACCAGGTGACTTAGCAAGCCAATACAATGCATTTTTAGAAACAACCCCAGTAAACAGTGTTGATGACTTGAATGAAGGCGAAACAGCAATGAAGCTTAATGGTCAGCTTTGTAAGCCAACACGCCTAGACAATGGTTTATACCAGTTCCGCGAAGGCACTGAAAAAGACCGTGTAGTACTAGATTGTGTAACGAGCCTACAGTCAGGTGCGGATTTACTGTGGATTGAAACAGAAAAACCACATGTAAAACAAATTGCTGAACTCGTTAATCGCGTAAAAGAGCAAGTACCAGATGCTAAATTAGTATACAACAACTCACCATCGTTCAACTGGACGCTGAAGTTCCGTGAGCAAGTATACCAAGAATGGCAGGAAGAAGGTCGTGACCTGAGCGCTTACCCAAGTCTTGATGATAACAAAGCGCTTATGGCTCCAGAAATGGATACAACAGAGCTTGCAGCAGCCGCTGACTTATTAGTACAAAACTTCCAACGTGATGGTGCACGTGAAGCGGGTATTTTCCACCACCTAATCACGTTACCAACGTACCACACAGCAGCATTAAGCACAGATATTCTATCTGAAGGTTACTTTGGTGACTTAGGTATGCTGGCTTATGTACGTGATGTACAGCGTCAAGAAATCCGTCGTGAGCAAGCGTCTGTTAAACACCAAGACCTTGCAGGCTCAAACATTGGTGATACACACAAAGAGTACTTCTCAGGTGAGAATGCACTTAAAGCCGGTGGTGAAGCTAACACCATGAACCAATTTTAATTCAACTAGATAGTGTTACTTAAGGGCCGCAAGGCCCTTTTTTTATGCTTGCATAAAGGCAAAATTTAATAGATCAGTATTTTACTAGCCATTTGGTTAGTGAGATTTTTCAATGCAATGCAGGTTAAAAGTGTAAATAAAATTTCAAGGATGTTTATGCTCGGCTGTAGGGCTTGATAGTCTGGTTACGCTTTGACACGTATAAGCACGATAAATTAACTGTTTTTTGCCGCATATAGATCAGAGTTTAACTAACTGACTTAAAGCAGATCACGATTTAACTAGCTGCTCTTAATACAGATCAGATTTTAACTAACCATGCTAATAACGGCCATTTTTTATTATTAAAGGGGGGTATTTGTCTTTCTAACCCACAATTTGGCCACTTAAACGATTAATTTAAAGGTTTTAGGCAGGTATCGAGAGAGTAATAAACCGATTTTTTACTAACTGCTGCAGCTTATAAAACATTTTTTTACTAACTGAGGGCTTATAAACAGTGACTCAAACCGATTTTTTACTAACTCACAGCACTATTTCTTCTATAAACCGATTTTTTACCAACTCAGTCTGAAGCTAAGTCCGATATTTAGTTTGAGTATGTAAGGGGTTACTCACATTATTGCTGTAAAGGGGGTTTACACTTGTGAGCTTCGAGCAACGAGCTTATATAACTCGTCACTCATAACTCTGCGTTTTATTTCGAATGCTTATCAAACCACCATTGAATATAAGCCACTTTGGTCATTAAGTTAGATGGACGGGCAGTAATACCATGTGAAGCGTTTGGAATACGCACCATCGCGGTATCAACCCCCTGCAATTTTAAGGCTTGATAAAACTGCTCTGTTTCTGAAATAGGCGTACGGTAGTCTGCCTCACCCGTGAGTAACATGGTCGGGGTTTTAACATTACCTACATAACTGATGGGTGAGCGTTTCATGTAATGCTCAATATGATCCCATGGTTTACCTGGGAACCAATAGTCAGCAAAGAATGGATAAAAATCGGCAGTGAGTACAAAGCTGATCCAATTTATCACCGGTTTGGCAACCACGGCTGCAGCAAAACGATCTGTATGACCTACAATCCACGCTGTTAATACACCGCCGCCAGAGCCACCGGTTACAAATAACTTAGATTCATCAATAAACCCTTTTGCAATAAGCGCATCAACACCCGTCATTAAATCATCGTAGTCATTGCTGGGGTAATTATGATGAATGGTTTGCGCAAACTCTTTACCGTATGAATCACTACCACGTGGGTTCATGTATAAAACCACGTTCCCTTTAGCGGCAAAAAGTTGTACTTCGGCACTAAAGTGCGGGCCATAATTAGCGACAGGGCCGCCATGAATTTCAAGCACTAGTGGGTATTTTTTTGATTTATCAAAACCCGGTGGGTAAGCAACCCAGCCTTGTATTGGCAGCTCATCGTGGCTTGATTTAAGCCATAATTCTTCAACCTCAGCGAGTTGCTTGGTTGCGAGTGCATCAGAATTTAAATCGGTTAAGCGCTGCGCTTTACCGCGCTTTATTGTGGCTACATCAGCAGGGCGCTGGGTATCGGCCAATGTAAATGCAACATGACCATTTTCACTAATATCGAAATCGCCACCGGAATAAGGGCGACCAAACGCCACACTGCCTATTTGTTCGGTAATCACTTTGCGTTTGCCACTTCGAGGTTGATAAGCCAGCGCAGTTTGCCCTTCATCGGCATAGCTAAAATAAAGCCCTTTTGAGTTCGCGCTCCACTTAATTTGGCCAACACTTCTATCAAAATCGGTGGTTAGGCTTTGAGTATTCCCTGTTTTTAAATCGCGAATATAGAGTTGGGTGTTTTCGTAATTAGTACGCTTGTCGTCATACCCTGTATAGGCAAGGTATTTGCCATCAGGTGACACTTTAGGTTGTTGATCAGGCCCATTACGCTCAGTTAGAGGGAGAATGGCTAGCGAGTCTAAATCGAGTTGATAGAGCTCAGTGTTAGTGGGCTTCAATTCATTATTTTCATTGCGATTAGCAGAAAAATACAATGTTTTACCGTCTTTACTAAAGCTGACTTCCCCACCATTATTAAAATTATCGTTGGTGAGTTGTTGAGCATTACCGCCATTGGCATCAAGTGTAAATAATTGACTAAACCCTTTTTCAGTATAACCCCCTCCATCGGCACGATAATAAACATCGTCAATATATTTAGCAGGCTCTGCCCACGTGGCACCTTTTGGTTTTCCAGGTAAGCTGACAGGCGCAGACGCCGCCATTGGAACAAACATACTAAACACCAGCTGGTTTGAATCAGGAGTCCAAGTTAGTGAGCTTGGATTGCTAGTTAAATTACTAACCTTAGCGATAGCCCCTGTTTTTAACCATTTAATATATATTTGGTTGCTACCATCTCGGTTTGATATGAAAGCAAGTCGCTGTCCGTCAGGAGAGACTACTGGCGAGTAATCCATATATACACCAGAAGTTAATGGTTGTAGTTGCCCAGTGCTATAATCAACAGACCAAATATTGCCTACTTTACGGTCGGTTTTAATATCCATGCGGTTGCGAACAAAATACACGGTTTTACCGTCTTCTGTTATGTCTATTTGGTTGGCATATTCAAGATTAAAGATATCTTGAAGTTGTAATGTATCGGTATTGGCAACAGCTAATTGACTGCTGCCCAGTATAAGACTCATAGCTAAAAGCGTTTTCATTATTTATCCCTGTTTTAAATCACTGCTCTATTTATAGGGTAGGAGAGGGATAATTAACAGTCAGATGCGACGAAGCCAGTATTTAAAACTACCAATGAATGAAGGTGATAAAAGAAAGTAAAAGCTGTAAAGGGGGTTTACAGCTTAGAAGAAGTTATACGCTTGCGCTGCAAAGAGCCTTAATGTCTTCAATAAGCGCAACACCTTGGGCGTTATCACCGTGCACACAAATACTATCGGCGTTAAGTTTTAACGATTTTCCTGACTGGGTAGTCACACTGTTACTGGCCAAAAGCTGTTTAACTTGTGCCAATAATGCTGCTTTATCATGCACACTGCCTGCTATATTTCGTGCTACGAGGTGCCCTTGATCTGTATATAGCCTGTCTGCGAACGCTTCTAAAACAAGCGTTAGTCCAAGGTGACGTGCCATTGTATGGTGGTGTTTAGCATCGGCCGTGGCAAGTATCATTAATTTTAGATCAGCAGGGTAACTGGCAACCGCGCCCATCACAGCACTAAGTAGTGGCTGGTGTTTCATCATGTCGTTGTAAAGCGCACCATGGGGTTTGACATAACGAAGGGTTAACCCTTGTGCCTTTGCCATGCCATCAAGAGCAGCTATTTGGTAGTGTAAACACTGAGTGAGCTCGGCCACACTCAGGTTCATTGAGCGTCTGCCAAATCCTTGTTTATCGGGGTAGCTTGGGTGAGCGCCAATCATAACATTATGCTGTTTAGCGAGCTTAAGAGTATTGGCCATAACGCTAGGATCGCCCGCATGAAAACCACAGGCAATGTTTGCCATATCAATATGCGGCATTACTTGATCATCAAGCCCCATTTTCCACGCGCCAAAGCTTTCACCTAAATCACAATTGAGTTTCATATTAGTGGCTCTTTGATTGTTTAATAGTTACCGGTAAGCTGCCTTTAGCAGGGGCTTGACCGAGTAATACTTTAGCAAGTGTTGTAAACGCAGGCCCAGATACTTGCTCGTTTTTGTCTACGTCAATATTATAAGCATATGAAGCTAATACTGCATCGGCAGAGTCGCCAAACTGCGCAATATCATAAGGGGCTCGCAAACTAATAAACACGGTGGGTATTTGTTGCTTGTTAGCCATTTTAAGTAATGATTCAAGTGCTTTAGGTTGCTCTGCGTTATTGAGGGCAAAGTCTGGGTTATCGGCTAAATCATCCATCCCGCCAATTTCCACCGCGCTTTGATTAGGCGTGGCATTTCCGGCAATAATAATATCAGCTTGGTTTATATTACGCTGAGCATCAACAGGGTCAAAACCTTGTAAACTGCTACAGCTATAAACTAATGCGTGTGAGCTGAGCGCCATTATGGCTTGTTGTATGGCCATACATTTACGCGTATCGGGCATAATAATATGAATGTGTTGGCCAGCATTAAGCTTAAGTGGCAAGGTGTTGTTGTTATTTTTTATTTGGGTGATCGCCGCTAATGCCAGTGACGCTTCTAATTCGCGATGTGCTTTATTACCAATAATGTACTTAGCATTGGCTAATGCTTTAATGGGATCAGGAAAAGCGTTTAATTTAAATTTACTTTTAAGTGAGGTAATACGCTGTGCTGAATGCGCAATTTCTTGTGCGTTTAGTTGTTCTGATTTAACCGCACTGACTAATGACTCAATGAGGGCATCGAGCTTTTTAATGTCATCTGGCGTTCTAATCTCTATTGGCATAAGCGCAATATCAACCCCAGCGGCAAAGGTGTTTATAATTGCTTGAGTTGGACTAAAAAAGTGACTAATACCTGCCATATCAAGTGCATCGGTTACCACCACACCTTGATAGTTAAGTTCTTTACGTAGAATATCGGTCATGATTTTACGCGACATTGTCGCGGGCTTAATCATTTGTTTGCCATCAACATTAGTCAAGGTACTGCTATCGAGCTCTGGATACTGAATATGCGCGGTCATTATCATGCCCGGACTATGCTGCTCAATAATGTGTTTAAAGGGCGCTAAATCTTGTGCGTAAATCACCTCTTTTGAATGCATCACTTTAGGCAAGCCGGTATGACTATCTACATTGGTGTCGCCATGCCCAGGAAAATGCTTTAGTGCGCTAATAATGCCATTTTTTTCAAATTCACTAACTTGTGCGGCACCTAATGCTGCTACATCATTTGGGTTTTCACTAAAAGAGCGGACATTAATTACCGGATTGTCTGGGTTCATATTAACATCAACGGTTGGGGCGTAATTTACATTAATCCCCAATGCTGAAAGCTCCGTGGCAAGAACATTCGCGGTTTGGGTGGCGAAATAAGTGCCATGCTCAGGGTAGGTGGCGCCAATTGACATATTACCAGTAAATGAAGTGGCCACATCACGTGGCAGTCGAGCTACTCGTCCACCTTCTTGGTCAATTGAAATAAAAAGCGGTAAGCCTGATTTAGAGTGAGACGCAGCTTGTTGCAGTTGCTGATTAAGGCTAATTATTTGTTCGATGCTTTGGGTGTTTTCAGAAAATAAAATAACCCCGCCAATATCATAACGGCTAATCGCTTTGGCTAGTGTATCTGGTAATTCAGTTAACGCTGTTCTGCAGCGCTTACTGCTGCCTTGGTGACAAAAGTAGCGTAAATCTAGCATAAGTTTTTGCCCAAGTTGCTGTTCAAGCGACAGCGCAGAATCGGCAAAAGAAGTTTTTATTGGCATGAAACATCCGATTAAAAAAAGAGAAGACGACAACAGGTACTTATTTAGCAACACACACCTCAAGGCTAAATAAAAATAAAGTGCATGCAGCTTAACTATTATTGAGCTTAACTGCAAAACCCGACATATATAATAAATGTCATTTTATTATTCCAAAAATAACAAAAATTAGGCTACTTAGTTTAATTTCTGTATTATATTTAGGATATATGTAGTACATAGCAGTCGTTTTTATTTGCTTAGGATGATAATAAGTTGCGTTTTCGATCACCATTTACTTTTAAACTTAGGCAATTAATTCTGTTGTTAGCTATCACTGCTACAGCCGCTATTTTGTTCAGTGGTTTATACATTAGTTACCAAGTACAAAAAGAACGGGTAATAGAAGATACTCTCAAAAGTAACCATGTATTTGCTAGTAAGCTTGCCTCGGCGACCGATCACTTTTTAGCCGCTGCGATGCAGCAACTTGAGTTTTCAGCCAAAATTATTGCTAAAGACATTACCAATACTGAGTTACTCCAAGCTGAAACCAACCGCCTTTTAAACCAAACACATAGCTTTAATTCGGTAGCAATTAACATGCAAGGTGTCGTTAAAGCGGCCTCACCTGTTTCATTAAATATTATTAATAAAACCGTTAATTCACCTCATTCTAAACAAGCCTTTAAACTACAGCGTCCATTGGTTAGTCGTCCTTATGTATCGCTTGCGAATAACTTAATTGTTGTACTTTCTTATCCTTTATTTGACGAGATGGGTAACTACTATGGCTATATTGGCGGTAGCTTTTATTTAGAGCAACAGAGCATTTTAAACGCCTTATTAAAACAGCATAGTTACGATGGCGGGGCATACTTTTATGTGGTGGCTGATAATAAAACCTTACTTTATCATCCTGAGACTGAGCGGATTGGCGAACAAGTCATTAATAACCCAGTAATAGAGCGTGTTTTGCAAAGCGAAGATGGATACACCCGGGTTTTAAATAGCCAAGGCGTGTCTATGCTTGCTGGATATTCGCCCGTTAAACTTGCTAATTGGGGCGTAGTTGCCCAGCGTAGTGAGGTGGCAACACTTGCCACGTTAGATACTTTTCAAGGGCTGGTGCTTAAGCGAATGCTACCAATTGTATTAATTACTTTTGTATTGATTGGTGTGTTAGCGCATTTTATTGCTAAGCCCCTTAGGTTACTAGCTGACAGTGCAAATTTATCGACTGATCAACAAAACGTGGCGAATCTTAAAAGTATTAAATCTTGGTATTTTGAAAGTCAGCAACTTAAAGTAGCCATGTTAGAAGGAGTTAATATACTGCAGTCGAAAATGGGGCAATTACGCCAAGATGCACTCACCGATCCGCTAACTGGTGCGCATAATCGGCGAGGTTTGTATTTATTGTTAGATAAATTAATTCAAGAACAGCTCCCCTTTGCGGTTCTAGAAATAGATATCGACTTTTTTAAACGGGTTAATGACACCTTTGGCCATGATGTGGGCGATGAGGTACTAAAAACTTTAACGTGTGTGATCAAGCAAGTATCTCGCAAAGATGATATTGTCGCGCGAACTGGTGGCGAGGAATTCTTACTTATATTACCGAACGAAAATAGCGATAGTGCGTTTGTTATTGCTGAGCGGTTACGTAATGAAGTGGCGAATACACCGATGGCCAAAGTTGGTTGTATAAATGTCTCCATCGGCATTGCTACATGGCCGCAGCACAGTGATGATATTGATCAAGTATACAAATGTGCTGACAAAGCGCTCTATCATGCAAAAGAAACGGGCCGAAATAAAACCGTTATTGCCAGTCTAAATTAAATTTTTAAAAAATTAATTTACCTTAAGTTTTATTTAAGTTTCGCCTATTAAATTCTACCTATAGATTTAATACAGGCGATGCTTTTATGCAATTAGCTCAACAACAACAGTCATCATCAACACTTTTTCAGTCGTTCACACAGTTTGTGAGCGCCAGAGAATGTGATGAACACCGTCAGCGCCTTGAAGATACAGTAAAACAAGGCTTTTTAGCTGCGTACAATGCCAGCCTAACTTCATTTATGCCATTACTCTGTCAGTATAAAACTCAGCAAGGGCATTGCACTTTAGGGCTTAGAAACGCCACTTCTCCTTTATTTATTGAACAATATTTAGCAGCGCCCATTGAGCAGTTTTTACCAATGGGCACACAGCGCAGTAAAGTGTTTGAGTTAGGTAATCTCTATTCAACACACAGAAAAGCCACATTATCGCATTTTATTATTGTTAATGAAGCTTTAAGAGCTATTGGTGCTACTAATTTGGTTTTTTGTGCCACCAAACATGTACGTGCTTTATTGCGTTTATTAGGGGTAACGTGTAATGAAATTGCATTGGCTAACAGCAGTGTTGTTGAGCAACCAAAAAGCTGGGGAAGTTACTACGCGAACCAGCCTACAGTATGCATTGTTAATTTAGAGCAAGCACATCTACAAGTACTTAATACGCCAATGCTACTTGATATTAAACAACAAAATACACATGGCATTACGGCATTAATCAATGCGCTGGAGGCGGTATGAGTATGTTAAATAGCTTAAATGATTTAGCTATTCAGCCGGCGGTAGTTGCGCATTTTGCGAATCAAACACAACAGTTCACAGGTGCTGAGCTGCTTCACGAAATTAATAAAGTAGCGGAAATTTTTGCAAATTCAGATGCTGATGCAATTGCATTTCAACTTGATAACACACCTGCATGGTTGGTACTTGATGCTGCGACCAGCGTTGCTAATAAAGTGGCTATACCGATCGCCCATTTTTTTAGTCAACAACAAACGCAATATGTGTTGGCACAGTGTGGTGCACAGCTGTTTATAAGTGATATGCCAAGGCTTTCTTTGGGTGCGCATACATTGTCTATTACTTTGTTTGATCATTACACCTTATATATTTATCAGCTCAACGTTAAAGAATCGATTAGTTACTTTGAGGGCACGCAAAAAATCACCTTCACGTCAGGCTCTACAGGCGAGCCAAAAGGTGTGTGTTTATCAACTCATAGCCAAATGCAAGTTGCACAATCGTTATGTGAGCAAATAGGTATAAGTAAACCAACTCACTTATGTTTACTGCCATTACCTGTCTTACTGGAAAATATTGCAGGTATTTATGCACCATTATTAAGTGGCGGTTGTGTACATTTAATGCCGTTAAACGAATTGGGTTTTGTTGGCTCAGGGTTAAAAAATCCTGAAAAACTAATTAGGGCAATTGACAGTGTAAAACCTAACACCCTTATTTTAGTGCCTGAGTTATTAACGTGTTTAGTAGCGTTTGCAAAACAAGGTTGGCAGCCGCCAAAGTCATTACAGTTTATTGCAGTTGGCGGAGCGCTCGTGAGTGATGCTTTAATTGCCACCGCCAGAGAGCTTAATTTACCTGTTTATCAGGGGTATGGATTATCAGAGGCGGCATCTGTCGTAAGTTTAAATACGCCCAAAAATGATGATTTAAAGAGTGCCGGCACTGTACTGCCGCACATACAAACCAAAATCGAAAAAGGCCAGTTGTACATAAAGGGTGAGCTATTTTTAGGGTATTTAAATCAAGCGCCGCATAACCAAAATAACTGGTATGCAACAGGCGATTTAGTGACCCAGCATGGCAATAAGCTCTTCATAAAAGGGCGACTTAAAAACCTGATTATTACCAGCATGGGCCGTAATGTCAGTGCTGAATGGCCTGAGTCATTAATATTGAGCCAAAGCGCGATTATACAAGCCGTTGTTTTTGGTGAAGGCAAACCTTTTTTAACCGCGATTATTTATGCAATCCCTGAGCTGAGTGATCAACAACTCAGTGAGCATATGAAATTTATAAATCAACAGTTACCCGATTATGCACAAGTTAAAAAGTGGCATCGGTTAGCTCAGCCTTTAAGTGTTCAGCAAGGGTTACTAACGACCAATAATCGTCCTAAGCGCCAGGCTATTAGCCAGCAATTTAACCTTATTTTTGAACAATTTTACCGACTTGGAGAAGTGATCCATGACTGATTTTTTTAATACATTAAAAGCACAAACTCAAAACGAGCGTGAGTACTTATTAGCTGCGCCAATTATACAGCGCGTTTTTAAAGGCCAAGCATCACTTGAAGAGTATGCGTCATTTTTAGCGCAAGCCTATCATCATGTAAAACACACTGTGCCATTAATGATGTCGTTAGGTGCCCGTTTGACCGACGAACAAGAATGGTTACGTGAAGCCGTAGCCGAATACATTGAAGAGGAAATTGGCCATCAAGAATGGGTGCTTAACGATATTGCCGCGTGTGGTTTTGATAAAGAAAGTGTGCGCCATAGTAAGCCACAATTTGCTACCGAAATGATGGTCTCGTATGCGTATGACAGTATCGCTCGTAAAAATCCATTAAGCTTTTTTGGCATGGTTCATGTACTCGAAGGGACTTCAATTGCCCTGGCTGATGGCGCAGCTTCAAATATTGCTGATGCAGTTGGTTTACCTAAAAAAGCATTTAGCTATTTAACCTCTCATGGTGCGCTTGATATAGAGCACGTAAAGTTTTTTGAAAACTTGATGAACAAAATTACTAATGAGGCCGATCAGCAAGCTATTTTACATGGCGCAAAATGTTTTTATCGTTTGTACGGTGATATTTTTCGCGCTTTAGATGACGAGCCGTTCTTTAAAGCATCAGCACAAGAGCAACACGCATGAATACCGGCTTATGTGTGTTAACAGGAGCCACAGGGGGAATTGGCCAAGCGATTGCCAAAACACTGCACGCACAAGGTTGGCAATTACTATTAGTAGGGCGTAATGGCGATGCGCTAAATGCGCTAAGTAGCCAGTGCCCAGGTAGTATGACTTTTGTGGGAGATTTAACCGTTGCAGAAAACATGCTGGCATTGGCAATTAAAGCCAAAAAATTGGGCGGTGCTAAATTACTCATAAACAATGCAGGCATTAATGTTATGCAAAGCTTAAGTAGTTGTAGTAGTGAACAAATTGATAATCTACTGAGCACTAATTTAGCCGTCCCGATGAAACTATGCCAACTGTTTTTAGAGCAGCTGCAAGCGAATAGAGGCACCATAGTTAATGTTGGGTCGTCTTTTGGTAGCATAGGTTACCCATATCAAACACTTTATTGTGCCAGTAAATTTGGTTTGCGTGGTTTTAGCGAAGCGTTATCACGAGAGCTTTCAGACACTGGCGTTAGAGTTACTTATTTGGCACCTAGAGCAACTGATACCGACATTAATGATGCTCAAACGCGAGCAATGAACAAAGCGCTTGGTAATCAAATGGACTCTCCGCAGTTGGTGGCTGATGAGTTAGTTGCGTTATTAAACTCAAATAAAACCAGACGATTTATTGGTTTTCCTGAGAAACTTTTTGCACGTATCAATGGCGTTTTTCCACGTATTGTAGATAACGCAATTGCTAAACAACTCCCTAAAATAAAAAGCTTTTTAGGCTAGTTGTTCACTAGGGTCTGTTGACCTTTGCGGATTGAAATTTGTTCAAACTAGGGGTGATTTAATCGCGGCGCGAGGTTTGTAACCTAGTGGGCTAAGTAAAAACCGAGCAACAAAGAGTAAATCGCCCCTAGGCAGAACCCTTCGGGCAGCGCCTGTTTGGCATTGATGCTGCGTTATCGCCAATTTATGGGGAATAACCACACCACATAGGCGCTGCCTTGCCTAAATACCAAACAGGCTGCTGCAAATTCAACCTTGAAAGGTCAGCAGACCCTAAATAATAGAGGATTTATTATGAAAAAATTTACTTTAGCAGCTTATTTAAGCATTGTTAGTGTGTTTTCATCGCCGGTATTTGCAGATGAACAAAGCGACTTACTCGCTATTCAACAGCAGTGGGCGGTCGCTAATTATGAGCTTAAAGATGACGCACAAATCAAAGCCTTTACTCAACTGAGTGAGCAAAGTGCTCAATTTATCGAAAACTATCCTAATTCAGCAAATAGCTACACATGGAACGGCATTGTGCTGGCAAGTTTTGCGGGTGCAAAAGGCGGCTTAGGGGCGTTGGGTTATGCCAAAGATGCAAAGGCATCATTAGAGCAAGCCCTTAAAATAGACGACAGTGCTTTAGGTGGCTCAGCGTATGCCAGCCTGGCAACTTTATACAGTAAAGTACCAGGGTGGCCAATTGGCTTTGGTGATGATGACACCGCCGATAAGTTTTTTAAGCAAGCACTCGCTTTTAATCAAAAAGGCATTGATACTAATTACTTGTATGGTGAGTTTTTATACGACGAACGTGAATATAAGCAAGCCAAAGCCCATTTGTTAGTTGCACAAGCGGCCGGTATTCGTGATACTCGCGCTAAAGCGGACAAATATCGTCAGCAAGCAATTAGCCAATTATTAGCTAAAGTTGATAAAAAACTAAAGAGATAACAAAACAAACAATGCATTTATTATTAGTTGAAGATGATCATCTTGTGGCGCAAGGGCTTTGCCGCTCATTGCGCCAAGAAGGCTACAGTGTAGAACACAGCGCAACGGTTAAGCATGCGTTGCAATGTTTAGGCAGTGGCGAAATAGAGTTGGTTATACTTGACCTAGGCTTACCTGATGGTGATGGTTCGCAAATTTTAAAGCACATAAAAGCACAAAAAAAAGTCATTCCGGTGGTGATACTAACCGCTCGCAGTAGCATAGATGACAAAGTGCAAGGGCTTGATATGGGGGCTGATGATTATTTAGCTAAGCCATTTGAACCAGCCGAATTATTTGCTCGTTTGCGCGTAGCGAGCCGACGTGTAAATCAAGCTCAGTCGAGCTTATTACAATGTGGTGATGTTACTATGGATACGTCAGCGCACAGTGTCACACTTAACGATGAGCTACTTTCTCTGCCGCGAAAAGAGTACATGCTGCTAAAAGCGTTACTGGAAAACCAAGGTCGCGTGCAATCTAAGCAGCAGTTAGAAAATAAACTCTATCAATGGGGTGAAGAGGTTGGCTCTAACACCATTGAGGTGCATATTCATCACCTACGAAAAAAATTCCCCAGCGATTTTATTAAAACTCTCCGTGGTATTGGCTATGTTGTGGGAAAGAGATAGCTCACGTGATTAAAACACCCCTAGATCGCACAAACTTGAATTTACAAAGGTAACCATGCTCTATGTCAATTCGTAAGCGTTTAACACTTATCTTACTGTCAATGATGGTGTTAACCTGCTTTTTAGCTTTAGTAAAAGGCTATCAAAAAAGTATGAGCCATGGTGAGCAATTACTCGATAGTGAGCTAAAAGTAGTGGCTGGAGTCTTGATGCAACAGCCTCTATCTATAAACGCTATGGCGCCAAAAATGCAAGAAAGCGCCCAGTTACTGTATCAAATTTGGCAAAGTGGTGAGCTACTTAGCGGTTCTGACGAATTAAATCTTGATTTGAGCCAATATCAAGCAGGTTTTCAAACGCTTAATATTGCAGGGCAGCGAATGCGGGTATTCGTTTTTGCTACTTCTTTACGCACCGTTATTGTTGCCGAGCCGATTGCTAAGCGGTTTGAGCTTGCCGAGGCGGTGATTTTATCAGCCATGTTACCCATGTTATGGGCGGTTCCTTTGCTTGCGCTATTTATTAGCTTTTTTGTTAAATATGCACTGGCACCGTTAACTCGTTTATCAAAACAGTTAGCCCTGCGCCAAGCAAATGATTTCACAGCGATCAATTGGCAGGTGACGGATGAAGAAATAAAACCAGTGATCAGCCGCTTAAACGACTTATTTAAACGCGTAGAAACGGCCTATTTACGAGAGCGTTTTTTTGCCTCAGATGCCGCCCATGAATTACGTACACCCCTGAGCAGTTTAAAAATTAATGTGCATAATTTGGCCGCCCAACAAGGCGATAACCAAGAATTACAAGCCATGACTCAAGGTATAAATCGACTCACCAATATAGTGGAGCAAATGCTAATACTAGGACGTACTCAGCCAGAGCAGTGGCAAAAGCAGTTTAAAGAACAGTCATTATTAGCGATCACGCAAGAAGTAGTTAGCCAACTATATGAAAAAATAGAGGCTAAAAATCACACTATTAGCCTTGAGGGAGATGACTTTACTATTAACGGTGATGAGTTTACCTTAGTGACGTTGATTTCAAACCTACTGAGTAATGCTATAAAGTACGCGCCTGCAAACGGACAAATAAAAATTACCCTAAAGCAGATGCACAGGCAGCGTATTTGGCAAATAGAAGACAGCGGTCCAGGTATGACGGACGATCAAAAACAACGGATATTTAACCGTTTTTATCGCGTTGGCGGTGACCAACATCCTTCGGGTGAACAAGGTGCGGGCTTAGGCATGGCAATAGTCCAGCACATTATTGCTATTTATAGCGCTGAAATTAATTTAACAGATAGCGATTTGGGCGGCTTAAAAGTACAGGTAGTTTTTGCAGGAGCTAAATGTGATTAAACGACTTATTCACCCCTATTTATATTGTTGCGTATTTTTATCATTTAACGCCGCCAGTAAAGACTATCTTATTGTACTTAAAGATCATTTGTTTTATCCCGCAGAAATCGTGGTGCCGGCCAATAAAAAGGTACGCTTGTTAATCGAAAATCAAGATAGTACGCCTGAAGAATTCGACAGTTTCGATCTCAACCGAGAGAAAGTACTTTACCCTAATCGCAAAAGCGTTATTTATATTGGGCCGCTAACTCCTGGGCGTTATGAATTTTTTGGCGAGTTCTCGCCCAATACGGCGCGTGGTGTTGTAATAGCGACCGAAAAGGAGGGTTCTGATGCTAATAACTAGCCTTGTGATGAGCCTCAATCAGTTATTGCCGGTGGCCATTTTACTTATTTTACTCCAAGTGATTGCCAAGCAAAGTTTAGTGAAGGTACTGGGGATGCTTGTTTTAGGTGTGGGGTTATCATTTTTATTTGTAAAAAGTGCTCCGCTAATTAGTCCCTTGTTCGACTACCAGGGTTTAGAATATACCCAAATTGCTTTATGTGTTTTAGTGTTTATCAGTGCGCTGTACTACGCCATTAAACAAGCAACGCCTGCATTTATGATTGCGATTATCAGTGTAATGACTCTTTATTTAAGTCATTACATTATTTACCTGATTGGCTTTTGGCAAAACAACGAAGCAGCACAAAGCTTATTTATTGGCACTTTTTTAGGCTTAGGGATATGCAGTAGCTTTAGTGTGTTGTTGTATTTTTTATTGAGTGCAATCAAACAGCGCTTTGGGCTTATCCCTTTATTGGTATTGTTAGCATTAAACAGTGCGGCAAAACTGGTTGTGGCACTTGATTTGGCGAGCCAAATTGATTTGATAGCAACAACGGCAACCGTATGGGATTTACGTGCTGTTTTAACTGAAAACTCAGAGTTTGGACGGGTTTTGCGCGCACTTATCGGTTATGAGGCTACGCCTAATTTAACCAGTGTTTTAAGTTATGTGCTGAGCAGCGTGTTATTTTTATCAGTTTGTTATTTTATTCCTAAATCAATAACTAAGGAACAATCATGAAAGCAATAAACCTATTTGCAGCCACTGTATTAATTGGTTTTTGTTTATTAATACCTAAGCTGACTTATGCTGATGGCATAGTGGTTGATAAAGTTTATCATCCTTATGTGTTGCCGTTTGAGCGCGAGCTAGAGTGGCGGCTTGTGTCACATCAAACCGACAGTGGTAATATTTTAGCGCAGCGCGTTGGCTTAGGCGGCGCAATTAACGACACCATGGCATTGGAAGGCTATTTAGTGGGCGAGCGCGATGATAATGGTGACTTTGGCTTGCAAGCGTATGAGTTAGAACTTCGTTGGCAGTTAATAGAGCAGGGCAGGCTATGGGCTGATTGGGGCGCGTTATTTGAATTTGAAAAGCAGCATGACGCCGACGCATATGAAGCAACCACCGGTTTTGTGATTGAAAAAGAGTTTGGTCGTGCAAGTCTCACTATGAATGCATTTTTAGTGTACGAGTGGGGCCAAGATATACAAAATGAGTGGGAAAGCGAATTTAGAGCGCAATATCGCTACCGCTATTTGTCTGCTTTTCAGCCCGCGGTTGAGGTTTATCTTGGCGAAGACTTTGTCGGTATTGGCCCCGGATTTATAGGGTTACATCGCTTTGATGGACAAAAACAATTAAAGTGGGAAGCCGGTTTTATTACTGAAATCAGCCAGTCAGAGAAAAATCATAGCTTTAGAATGGCACTAGAATTTGAATTTTAAGCTCTTTAAACAAGTACTTAATTTATAAAGCGGGCTGCTTAAGCTATTTTATAAATTAAATCGCATTAAGGGTTGACTTGAGTCTGTAACTCTATATAGTAGTCCGCAGCTAGAAAGAAAGCATGATAATTTATAAATCTCCATTTCGTTGTTGTATAAGTAATACTTGTAGTACCGTCCTGAAGTTTTTAAGTACCATCTCATTTTTTGCTACACCGCCCATTAGGGCACAATTTAATTTTTATATCAGGAATAATACTATGTCTAACATCGTATCAGGTACAGTTAAGTGGTTCAACGAGTCTAAAGGTTTTGGTTTCATCGAGCAAGAAAATGGTCCAGACGTTTTCGCACATTTCTCAGCAATCAAAAGCGAAGGTTTCAAAACTTTAGCTGAAGGCCAACGTGTAGAGTTCACTCTTTCACAAGGTCAAAAAGGTCCTCAAGCTGATAACATCACAGCTCTATAATTTTACTTTTAAGTAAAATGAAAAAAAGCGCTTAAGGCGCTTTTTTTGTGTCTAAAATTTAAGAATATCTCCCCACCATCTGTAAATTTATACCAATTCGCTTAATTAAGCGGTCTATTTTGAGGCAGGAAAAACGGGTTGATAGCTAGGCAAAAAATTCGCTATTTAGTTGTTCTAAATGAGAATTTTTTAACACAGATAGCGACACGTTTAGCCCCGCAAAATGATTGAGTATTATTGCGGATTGGTATTATTAACGATAGTCACTCTCAAATCACCTGCTATTTTTAACATTATAAAAGTGCTATAAATTAATAGTTTCTACATGCTTTCTAGGTTAAGGTTATTACTTAAATTATAGGGGGTGTTTATTTTTAAATTTACATTATTAGCGTTAGGGTTGCTATTTAGCCATAATATCCAGGCTAATGCGCCTAAATTGGTTATTTATACCGAAAGCTTTGCCCCTTACAATTTTCAAAATGAAGCTGGGCAGCTAGCGGGTATTAATCATGATATAGTGAAAGATGCTTGTGCTCGTGCCGCACTAGAGTGCGAATTTATTATGTTACCTTGGAAGCGTGCTTACCAGTTAGTGCAAAATAACCCACACTCAGCCATCATTTCTCTAGCAAAAACGCAAGAACGTATTCCTCTTTTTGAATGGGTGGGACCTTTGGTATCGAGCCAAACCTACTTTTTTAAATTAAAAACTAGCGACCATATTGTGATGAATGATATTTCACAAGCTAAAAACTACTCGTTGGGCATAGTGCGAGGCGACATTTATGAAATGCTGGTGCGTCGACTTGGGTTTGTTACCGATAAAAACTTACTACTGTTTAGTGAAGCAGACTCATTTATGCGACTTTTTTTTAAAAAACGCATCGATTTAATTATTGGCTCTGACTTTACTATTGATCATCAAACTGAGCCATTTGGGTACTCTAGGGATGACTTGGTGAAGCTCAAGCAAATTCATGTGGATGAGCTTAAAGGCAACTATATTGGCTTTAACAAAGCCACTTCACCTGTGGTAGTAAAACGCTTTAATCAAGCACTTGAGCAGCTTAAGGCAGAGTCTGGCTATGAAGCTTACATTAAACGTTATGTAAAAAATTAAGCCTATAGACAATAATAAACACGCCTAAGCACAGAAAAACTCAAAAAGTTCCCACTTAATAATGCCTATATTACCTCTTCACAGCCATTCATTCTTGTTAACTTCGCTACCTTTTATACTCTCAAGTGCCTTGTAAAGGGCTAATAAGTAAATGCTTCTGCAGTTACACAGTTGTTTATATTTTTTAGTAATACCAATTCGCTTAATTAAGTGGTCTATTTTGAGGCTGGAAAAACGAGTTGATAGCTAGGCAAAAAATTCGCTATTTAGTTGTTCTAAATGAGAATTTTTTAACACAGGTAGCGACACGTTTAGCCCCGCAAAATGATTAAGTATTATTGCGGATTGGTATAAGTGCAATGATGGCTTTTGATGGCGTAAAGAGTGCGTGAATGAAAGCTTTGCTAGGGAATTTTTAGGTATGAATTGCTGAGGATTTAGAAAGTAGAGGCTATAAAAACGATAAAAGGGCCTTGCGGCCCTTGGTGAAGTATCGTTCAAGTCAGATAGTGCTTTAACCCCTTAAAGCGCTATCCTATTGTTTTGCAACAGTTGGATCGTCTCATTAAGTTTCTAAGCTAGCGAGAGGAAAAACCCAGCAATTGCTGCGCTCATAAGGTTAGCCATAGATCCTGCTAACACTGCTCTGAGCCCTAAGCGTGCGATATCCTTTCGCCGACTAGGCGCCATACCGCCCAATCCACCTAGTAAAATGGCTATCGATGATAAGTTAGCAAAGCCACACAAGGCAAAGGTAACAATTGCTTGTGTATGCGCACTCAACGTATCGCGATAATTTATAAAGTCTAAGTAAGCAACAAACTCATTTACTACTAACTTTTGACCAATAAAGCTGCCGGCTAAAATTGCCTCATTCCACGGTACACCTAATAACCATGCAACAGGGGCAAATAAGTAGCCTAAAATTTCTTGTAGCGTTAATGTAGGGTAATCAAACAACCCACCAATACCGCCTAATAAACCGTTTAATAACGCAATCAGTGCAACAAATGCTAAAAGCATGGCACCTACGTTTAATGCTAAGTGCATACCGTTTGCTGCGCCTGATGCTGCTGCGTCAATAACATTAACCGGTTTGTCGTCGCCTAAATCTATATCGGCTAAATCATCTTTAGGTGTTTCTGTCTCTGGCACTATCATTTTTGCCATTAAGAAACCACCTGGTGCTGCCATAAAACTGGCTGCAATTAAATATTTAAGGTCTACACCAATAATTACGTAACCGGCCATTACAGAGCCTGCTACGGTGGCCAAACCACCTACCATTACGGCAAATAACTCAGATTTGGTCATTGTCGCAATAAACGGTTTAACAATGAGTGGCGCTTCAGTTTGGCCAACAAAAATATTTGCGGTGGCTGAAAGCGACTCGGTGCGAGAGGTTTTCAATAATTTTTGTAAACCACCGCCTAAAATTTTAATTATCCAATCCATAATGCCTAAGTGGTATAACACAGCAACAAGTGCTGAGAAAAACACAATCACTGGCAATACTTGAATGGCAAAAATAAACCCTAGCGTATCTTGCGATGCTAATGGGCCAAATAAAAAGCCAATTCCATCGTTGGCATACCCAATAACCGATGAAACGGCGCGAGACATACTCGCTAATACATTTTTGCCTGCTTCAAAAAACAGTACAAAACCGCCGATAATGACTTGCATTAAAAATGCGATACCCACGGTTCTTAGTTTTATTGCTTTGCGATCAGTTGAGGCCGCAAAAGCGATGCCTAGTAGCACTAGCATACCTACTAAGCTCATAAATGTTGTCATACAAACGTTTCCCGTTGTTATTCTTGTAAAATGTACTTTATTTTACTTTTTATAATATCAATCGCAACGCGATTCATACCGCCTCGAGTCACAACTAAGTCAGCGTTATGCTTTGAAGGCTCAATAAATTGATAAAACATCGGTCTAACAGTTGCTTGATATTGCTCAACAACAGATTGTAATGTTCTGCCTCTTTGTTCCATGTCGCGTTGCATTCGGCGCATTAAACAAATATCCAATGGCGTATCTATAAACACCTTGATATCAAATTCTTTATTAAGCGCTTTATCACTCAGTAATAAAATACCTTCTACAATGAGTATTTTAGCCGAAGCCACACGGCGCGTTTTATCGCTACGTGTATGCTGGGCATAATCATAAGTTGGTACTTCAACAGAGTGGCCATTACGAAGTTGCGTTAAATGCTCAAGCAATAGCTCGTGTTCAAATGCATCAGGATGGTCGTAATTCGTTTGCGTACGATGTGCCATCGGCAAATGCGATTGATCCTTGTAATAAGCATCTTCTTCAATAATGGCGATAGCGCCTGGTTCAAGCTCATTTACCAATTCATTGTAAATAGTTTGGCTAAATAGAGATTTGCCGGACGCCGATGCGCCTGCAATAGCTATAATAGTTCGTGTCACTAAAGTTCTCACCCACACAGAAGGATATATTGTTGGTAGATCACAATAGCAAAAAAGACACGATTAATCTCTTTTGCTTCGCTTAAGAGTGCAAATTTATAATGTTTAGGTTTTATGAAACAGGACTTATGTCCTGTACGGAAAATTCGAAGAGCAGATAAAGTAACCACCTAGAACAGATGTGAGGTCACAATGGCAAGAGCAATTATCTTAATGGCGGATAGTTTAGGAATTGGCGCAGCACCCGATGCAGATAAATTTGGTGATGTTGGTGCTAATACATTCGCACATTTACTCAAGGCATATTATGACGAGACTGGCAGTAAGCTTTCGCTTCCTAACCTTTCAAAATTAGGGTTAGTGGATGCATGTGAAGCCGCTGGTAAAGAACCCTGTTTAGTTGCTGAGCGACATGAACCACAAGGTGCATGGGGTTACGCAAAAGAGCTTTCAAGCGGTAAAGACACGCCATCGGGTCATTGGGAAATGGCAGGCGTGCCAGTGTTATTTGATTGGGGTTACTTCCCTAAAACACAGCCGAGTTTCCCACAAGAATTTGTAGACGAGTTTATTGCTCGCACAGGTATTCCGGGCATTTTAGGCAATTGCCATGCCTCAGGTACCACGATTTTAGAGCAGCTAGGTGAAGAGCACGTAAAAACAGGTAAACCAATCTGTTACACCTCAGCTGATAGTGTGTTTCAAATAGCCGCGCATGAAGAATCATTCGGCCTAGAGAAGCTTTATCAAGTTTGCGAAATCGCACGGGCGCTGCTTGATGAAATGAATATAGGGCGAGTGATTGCGCGGCCATTTTTGGGTTCTAATAATCAAGATTTTGCCAGAACAGGTAATCGTCGTGATTATTCAGTATTACCGCCATCGCCAACATTGCTTGATGTACTTGCAAAAGACGGTGGCGAAGTTATCAGCATTGGTAAAATTTCAGATATTTATGCGCATCAAGGCATTACCCAAAAGCATAAAGCGCCAGGGTTAATGAACTTGCTAGAAAAAACCAGCGAAGTGGTGGCGACTGCGCCGGATCACAGTTTGATTTTTACCAATTTAGTTGATTTTGATGAAAAGTTTGGTCACCGCCGAAATCCTGTTGGCTATGCGAAAGCGCTCAAAGAGTTTGATGATTACTTACCCACTATTTTAGCGCAATTAAAGCCGGATGATTTATTAATGATCACCGCCGATCATGGCTGTGACCCGACCTTCCCAGGGTCTGAGCACACCCGTGAATATGTGCCGGTTATTGCCTATCAGACAGGGATGAAAAATACCCCGCTGGGCGAACGCAATAGCTTTGCCGATATTGGCCAAACGCTTGCACAATGGTTTAACCTTAAAGCGTTAGAATATGGTGATGGCTTTATTGATAAGCTGAACACAGTTAAGTAACTTAAAAATACGCTCGCTATTTTTAAAGTAATAGGGCTTTTAGCCAAACAAAAGGAAAACAATCGATGAGTACTCCGCATATCAGTGCAAACGTAGGTGATTTTGCCGAAACAGTATTAATGCCAGGCGATCCGCTACGCGCACAATATATTGCTGAAAACTTTTTAGATGATGCAGTGCAAGTAACCGGCGTACGTAACATGTACGGCTTTACTGGAACTTACAAAGGTAAGCCAGTGAGCATTATGGGTTCTGGCATGGGCATTCCTTCAATGTCAATTTATGCTCGTGAGCTTATTGTCAGTTTTGGCGTTAAAAATATTATTCGTATAGGTACCTGTGGTGGTATTGGTAGCGATATTAAAATTCGCGACGTAATTTTTGCACAAGGTGCAAGCACAGATTCAAACGTAAATCGTGCCCGCGTTCGTGGTACTGACTTTGCTGCCATTGCTAACTTTGAATTACTTTTAAACGGCGTAAATGCAGCTAAAGATTTAGGTATTGATGCGAAAGTAGGTAACGTATTTACTACCGATACTTTTTATCAAGCAGACGACACGTTTTATAAAGATCTAGACAAACTAGGTGTACTCGCTGTTGATATGGAAACAGCTGGCTTATACGGCGTAGCAGCAGAATACGGCGCAAAAGCAATGGCATTATTTACCGTCAGTGATCATGTAATCACAGGCGAAGCAACACCTGCAGATGAGCGTCAAACCACGTTCAACGAAATGGTTAAAATTGCCCTAGAGTCAATTTAATTAATTATTTAAATAACCTGAACTTTGGTTAAGAGATTTACTAACGTATTGAATCAAAATTGATATTTATGTTTATTTTCTCTAGCCAGAGATTTCCAGTGAAAACAAGGCGAAATTACACGTCAATAGCTCGCCTATTGCAAGTAAATTCAACGTAGTTAGCGCTGTAAATAGCTGCTTGAGATAGATTTATTATCCAGAGTTCAGGTTAAATACAACAGTTCCTTGGTAACGTATTCACTAAGTTTTGGAGACACGCCCAAAGTGAAGTGAGACTAAACCCCCAAAGCCGCATTTTATGCGGCTTTTTTTATGCCTGAAATTTAGGTGTGAGATTCGGGCCTCGGGGTGCGGGCCACGGGTTTCGAGCTACGGGCTTTAGGTTTCTAGGTTTCAGGTTCTAGGTTAAAGGTCAAAGGTCAAAGGTTTTAGCAGTAGCTCGCAGCTCGTCACTCGAAGCCCGTTGTCTTCTCATTTACTCTCATTCACTTCTCTGTGTTTAAACAAGAAATTAGACTTTAGATGTCAGATTAAAATGCGCGAGGTAAACTTCCGCCTACTGATATGGTTACCTTCTAAATTTATTTTAGGCGGGGCTTTATGCCGCGCAAGGTCATTAATTTAAAAAATATTTACCACCGAGAACACTGAGTTTACAGAGAAATGCTTAAAAAATACCAATCTACCTCTGTGTAGCGCAAAGCGCCTCGGAACCCTCTGTGGTGAAAAATTGTTTTTAGCAGTAAGTGCCTTTCGTAGCAGCGATTTTATATCGCGTCAGGTCTAGGATATTAAACACAAATGCGCGAGGTAAACTCCCGCCTACTGATATGGTTAACTTCTGAATTTACTGTAGGCGGAGCTTTATGCCGCGCAAGGTCATTATTCACAAAGAGGACAAAGAGACGCTGCGCTAAAAGAGTAGATTAAAGGTCTCAGGCTTTAGCACTAGCTCGTTGCTCGATACTCGTCACTCGAAGCTCGCTGCCTTCTCATTTATTTCCCTGTCAGTATTTATAACTTAATGCTAATGTTTAAGTTATAAAACTTGCTTTTAAAATGAACCACTTTAAAGTTTTAGCTGATAGCTGATAGCTGATAGCTGATAGCTGATAGCTGATAGCTGATAGCTGATAGCTGATAGCTGATAGCTGATAGCTGATAGCTGATAGCTGATAGCTGATAGCTGATAGCTGATAGCTGATAGCTGATAGCTGATAGCTGATAGCTGATAGCTGATAGCTGATAGCTGATAGCTAAAACACGTTTTACACTCTGGAGTAATTATGTCTAATTGGATTGATGCCACAGTAAAGTCAGTTAAATGGTGGAATGAATCGTTATTTAGCTTAACGGTTAACGCCGATGTAGAACCGTTTAAAGCAGGGCAATTTACAAAGCTCTCTGTTATGGACGGTGAAAAACGCATTGCTCGTGCTTACTCGTATGTTAACGCACCAGATGATCCAAATTTAGAATTTTATTTAATTAATGTAGTCGATGGCCAATTGTCATCGCATTTAGCACAACTTACCCCAGGTGACACTGTACTAATAGAGCGCCGTGCTAGCGGTTTTTTTACCCTTGACGAAGTGCCAGCGAGTGAACAACTTTGGATGCTTAGCACCGGCACCGCTATTGGCCCGTTTTTATCTATATTGCAGCAAAGTGAGGTATGGCAAAAATACAAACATATCAACTTAGTGCATGGGGTGCGCCTAAATAGCGATTTAAGCTATCAGGAGCTAATTAATAAGTTATTAAAGGCTCATCCAGGGCAGCTTAATTATGTGCCAGTAGTTAGCCGTGAGGAGCCTTTACAAGGTTTAGCTGGGCGAATAACCACAGTGATAGAAAATAACGCGCTATCTGAACATGTGGGGCTGTGTGCTACTCCCAATAATGCGCAGTTTATGTTGTGTGGTAATCCGCAAATGGTTAAAGATACCAGTGAGTTATTAGTGGCTCAAAACTATAAGCGTAATCGTCGAAAAGAGCCGGGGCATATTACGGTTGAGCAGTATTGGTAATGAGCTATAACGCTATAATAACTATCTCATGAGGGTAAAATTTGCTATGTTGCGCGTTAATTGCATTTTGTCTTTGTACTTAGGAAAACCATGAAACCTTCATTCATTATATATGCGTGTTTATTCGCCGCTTTCACATTAAACTGTCATGCCATAGAGCAATCGGCATCATCAAACAATGCTGAACTGACACAGCCAGAAAAAGTACAGCCGCAACAAGATGCACTTGATACGTTAACTCAAGAGGCTAACATACCTAAACAACCCGATGTAAAGAAAGTGACTGCAGATGATTCTAAAGTACTTGGCAGCGAATCAACGAAGCCGGTTGAACAGCCTAAAAGTAAAGTAGATAAAGCACAAGCGGTCGTCGAGGCTGAGCAAGCAGTGACGCAAGCAAAAGAGGCACTTACAGCAAGGCAACAAGCCAAAGCAAAACAGTCTCGTGAGTCACTTGCTGTTATAGAGCAATTAGTTAAAGCCTACAACGCGCGTAACATTGAAGAATTTATTCGTATGTATGATGAAGATGTTGAGTTTTATATTTTCCCGAATGAGCTATTATTTAAAGGTAAAGAAAAATTAATTGCGCGTTATGGCATTATGTTTAAAAAGCTAAAGTGTCTTCACTCATCACCTATTAAGCGTATTGTGCATGGTGACATTGTGATTGACCATGAGCTATCAGAAACCTGCTCTAACGATCCGAACGTGATAGATAAACGTTCAGAGCTTATTTCAAGCTATCAAATTAAAGATGGCAAAGTGGTTAGGGTATTATTTTTTAGGTAATTATTAATTATGCAGCTAAGTGACGAGAAAAAAATTCGTGTAATGTATCGTGTAGAGCCTGGCTGTTTAGGCCCTGAGGGCGCAGACCACATTGAAGACTTTTGTCGCTTTGCGAACAAGCATATTAAGTCGCCTTATTATGCGCAGTTATTATTTTTACCTCGATACGATAAGCAAAAAGATGAGCGGCAATACAGCGTTAAAAACCGCAACTTATCTCAAGTGCAGGCTAAAGCGTATTTAAATCATTTTGAAATCAACATAGAAGACTTTGAAGAGCAGCTCGACGAGCTGCTTACTAAGTCAATAGACTTATTCTTTAAACGCTAAGCTCTATTGACCTTTGTAGATTGATATTTGTTTAATCTAGAGGCAGTTTAATTGCGGCGCGAGCTTCTAACCTAGTGGGGTCGATAACTGCGCCTAAGTTATTCTACTGGCTTACATCCCTGTAATAATAAGTAAAAACTGAGCAAAACTTTCGCGTTCTGCTCACGCTTTTTACCACCCTCCCTGTAGGCAACGAAGTTTAGGCTTCGTTTGAAACTATCGCATTAAAGCTGTCGTTATCATGCAGACTGGCAAAGGCACTTTCATGAAGTAGCTCGTTTCGTAAGTTGGGTGAGTATTCAAGCGACATTTTTATATCGGCTAGAGCATCTGCATGCTCATGCGTTAAAGCATACGCACAGGCGCGCTGCCAGTATGCGTAACCATAGTCGCTATCTATATCAATTGCTTGATTACAAAGCTCAATAGCTTGCTCAGTCTCATTTAATTCTAATAAAGCATCCGCTTTGTAGGCAATGGCTTCTACATCTTCTGGTTTACGTTTTAAAATTTCATCGAATATTTCAATTTTATTCGCAATATCACTTTCAAGGTTGGCTCGCATCCATAACGAATGAACTTCATTAGTGATTGATATGCGTTCTTGGTTACTGAGTATTTCTTCAGAGCGTACTCGCAGTTTTTCTTCTAATATTTTCAAGCGATCTTCATACTCATCAGTAATAACACTCACTCGGGTGTTTACTATATCTTCTACTTTGTTCTTTACATCACGTAACGAGTTCCAGCCCACTAATACCAAAATAGACGCGGTGGCGGTAATTATAAAAAATACATTATTAATGGTATCTGTGGTGTAGGTAAGCGCCCGATCGGCGGTGTCTAACTGTGCATGCGTAACTTGTTTGGTCACGTCTTCACGCAGTTTTTGTTGATCTTGGCGAACCGACTTTAATTCGTCGAGAATATAACGTTCAAGTAATGGTTTGTACAAAGGGGCTTCTAGCTGTGCTAATTCACGCTGTTGTTGCTCGTTGAGTGCTGCGGTGTTTTTATCAGCAGCTTGCACCGCAGATGAAAAAACACCAATAAATACAATAAATAGTAAAAAATAAAAACGCATTGATATGCCTAGTTTAAAAATTAGTTAATCGCTTTGTTAACTTTAACATGCGCACATCATTGGTACTAGGGTGAGGATAGGGAAGCTGGAATTAACTCAAAAACCTTTTATTACAGGCAAAAAAATCCAGCCCAAGTTGGGCTGGAAAAAACTACATCAACATATCAAGGGAACAATAGGAGATAGGTGCTATTGTAAGTTTGCCTACCTGAATTTTTACTTAACTAAATTCAAATAGATAAAAATAAAAAAGAAATAAAGGTGCATAAGTAACTTATACACCTTTTATAACTATAATTTCATGGCGAAGGGGGGTATTCCACTGTGCACTTAAGAAAACCTAAGTCACTTTCAAACCCTTCATCGTACATTACGTGGCTATTTTTAATAACGATCATCTATTTTATAAAAAGTTTTAATATTTATTTACGCTAAGCACAAACATTGGCTGCATCATCATATTTATAAATGAGAGTAATCGTTTTAAAGCATTACTTTGCCCTAGCGTATCAAAGCAGCTACACGTATATTGAATAAGCAGAGACCATAAACGTCATTAGGGTCTGTTGACCTTTTAAGGTTAAATTTGCAGTAGTCTGTTTGGTATTTAGGCAAGGCAGAGCCTATGTGGTGTGGTTATTCCCCATAAATAGGCGATAACGCAGCATCAATTCCAAACAGGCGCTGCCCGAAGGGTTCTGCCCAGGGGCGATTTACTCTTTGTTGCTCGGTTTTGACTTAGCTCACTAGGTTACAAACCTCGCGCCGCGATTAAACCGCCCCTAGTTTGAACGAATTTTAATCCACAAAGGTCAACAGACCCTAATATAATGGCAATAAAATAACAGCGCTCCCAATTGGTGAATACCAAAAGCAGTAAGCATGGGCGTTTTTATTTATACTTAAAAAGGAGCTCAATATGGATAATCATAAAGCGGGTAAATGCCCAGTTATGCACGGCAGTAATACTACAACCGAAAACACCAATACAGATTGGTGGCCAAACTCACTTAATTTAGACATTCTTCATCAGCACGATAGCAAAAGCAGCCCCTACGACAGCGACTTTAATTACGCCGACGCTTTTAATTCACTCGACCTAGAAGCACTTAAAACCGATTTAAAAGATTTAATGACTCAAAGCCAACCTTGGTGGCCAGCTGATTGGGGGCACTATGGAGGCCTGATGATCCGTATGGCATGGCACTCTGCGGGCTCGTACCGTTTAGCTGATGGTCGAGGCGGTGGTGGTACCGGTAATCAACGTTTTGCACCACTTAATTCGTGGCCAGATAATGCCAACCTAGATAAAGCGCGCCGTTTATTATGGCCAATTAAAAAGAAATATGGCAACAAGCTTTCATGGGCCGATTTAATTATTTTAGCCGGTAATATGGCGTACGAATCAATGGGATTAAAAACCTTTGGTTTTGCCGGTGGTCGTGAAGATATTTGGCATCCAGAAAAAGACGTTTATTGGGGCGCAGAAAAAGAATGGCTTGCGCCAAGTGATGAGCGATATACCCAGGTTGATAAACCCGATACCATGGAAAACCCATTAGCGGCAGTGCAAATGGGTTTAATTTACGTAAACCCAGAAGGGGTAAATGGTAAACCCGATCCACTTAAAACCGCAGAACAAGTGCGCGAAACCTTTGCACGTATGGCAATGAACGACGAAGAAACCGCAGCGCTAACGGTCGGTGGCCATACAGTAGGTAAAACGCATGGTAACGGCAAAGAAGAAAACTTAGGCCCAGAGCCAGAAGCCGCCGATGTGCACGAGCAAGGCCTTGGCTGGAATAACCATAAAACCCGTGGCATTGGTCGCGATACCATGACCTCAGGTATTGAAGGCGCATGGACAACCTACCCAACTAAATGGGATAACGGCTACTGTAAATTGTTGCTTAATTACGAGTGGGAGCTAACCAAAAGCCCTGCAGGGGCTCATCAGTGGGAGCCGGTTAATATTAAAGAAGAAGATAAACCCGTTGATGTGGAAGACCCATCGATTCGTTTAAACCCAATAATGACCGATGCCGACATGGCAATGAAGCTCGACCCAGCGTACCGTAAAATTATTGAGCGTTTTAATGACGATTTTGAGTACTTTACTGACGTATTTGCCCGCGCATGGTTTAAGTTAACCCACCGTGATTTAGGGCCAAAATCACGTTATTTGGGCGCCGATGTACCCAGCGAAGATTTAATTTGGCAAGATCCTATTCCTGTAGTTGATTACACCCTAAGCGACGCTGAAATAACCGAGTTAAAAGCGAAGCTACTTAATTGTGGATTAAGTGAAACCGACTTAATTAATACCGCATGGGATAGCGCCCGCACTTATAGAGGCTCCGATCACCGTGGTGGTGCAAATGGCGCCCGTATTCGCCTTGCTCCGCAAAATAACTGGCAAGGTAACGAACCTGCGCGTTTAGCTAAAGTACTTAGCGCACTTGAAACACTGCAAGCGAGTTTAACTAAGCCTGTTAGTATGGCCGATTTAATTGTACTTGGCGGCACCGCTGCGGTTGAGCAAGCGGCTAAAAAGGCAGGTGTTGATGTAACCGTACCGTTTGCTCCAGGGCGTGGCGATGCTAGTGATGACATGACCGACGCAGAGTCATTCGAGCCATTAGAACCAATTCATGACGGTTTTAGAAATTGGCTGAAAAAAGACTATGCTGTATCCGCCGAGGAGCTATTACTAGAGCGCAGCCAATTAATGGGGCTAACCGCACCAGAAATGAGCGTATTACTAGGCGGTATGCGCGTACTAGGCACTAACTATGGCAATAGTGAACATGGTGTATTTACCGACAAGGTAGGCGTACTGAGTAACGACTTTTTTGTTAATTTAACCGACATGAACAACCGCTGGGAGCCTGCAGTTAAAGGCGAGTACAACATAGTTGACCGCGCTAGTGGTAAAACTAAGTACACGGCTACGCGGGTTGATTTAGTATTTGGTTCAAACTCAATACTCCGTGCACTGGCAGAGTTTTATGCTCAAGACGATAACAAAACTCGTTTTGTACACGACTTTGTCGCCGCATGGGTAAAAGTGATGAACGCCGACCGGTTTGATATTAAATAAACCTAAGTAAAATTTAAAAAGGAGCAGCAATGCTCCTTTTTTTATATTATTTAGGTTAAAGGTTAAAGGTTAAAGGTTAAAGGTTACGAGCTGCGGGCTGCGAGGCGCGGGTATAGTTCAATGACCTTGGCCTGACGCGATATAAAATCGCTGCTACGAAAGATATTTTCTGCTAAAAACAATTTTTGCACCACAGAGGTTCCCGAGGCGCTTTGCGCTGCACAGAGGTGGTTTGGTATTTTTTAAGCGTTTCTCTGTGAACTCTGTGTTCTCGGTGGTAAATACATATTTAGGTTTAACACTGACGCGATATAAAATCGCTGCTACACCCTGATAGTTGCTTTTTTCCTCTAAAAGCGCAGCGTCTCTTCGCCCTCTTTGTGAATAATTCATTAAAAGCTATTTGAACACAGAGAAGCGAATGAGAGTAAATGAGAAAACACGGGCTGCGAGGTTCGGGTAAAATGCAATGACCTTGACCTGACGCGATATAAAATCGCTGCTACACCCTGATAGTTGCTTTTTTCCTCTAAAAGCGCAGCGTCTCTTCGCCCTCTTTGTGAATAATGGTCTTGCGCGGCATAAAGCCCCACCTACGTTAAATCCAGATGTTAATCATATCCGTAGGCGGGAGTTTACCTCGCGCATTTATCTAACGTTTAAATCTAATTTCTTGTTTGAGCACAGAGAAGCGAGTAAGAAGATAACGGGCTTCGCGTGGCGAGCAGCGAGCTTGTACAAATAGTTTGACACCTAGTCGTATCAGCAATGAACCTTTAACCTTTAACCTACTCTTTCAGCGCAGCGCCTCTTAATCTCTGTGGTGAATAAATAACTTAAAACCTATTTGCACAAAGAGCAAAGAATGAGAGCAAATGAGCAAATAAAAAATACAGCTTTTCTCGGCCTTTTTTATAAACAAATTACCAATTGCGTTTTAATTGATACCAAGCATAATTCTGCCGAACCCCGAACCCCGAACCCCGAACCCCGAACCCCGAACCCCGAACCCCGAACCCCGAACCCCGAACCCCGAACCCAAATTACAGGCACAAAAAAACGGCGCTTAAACAAGCACCGCTTTTAAATGGTTTAGGCTATTTCTTTAACCTTTAACCTAGCTCTTAAGCTACTTTATTTTCTTCGCAGCTCGCTAGGTATTCATCAAACGTACCTTGGAAGTCAATTACTTGCTTGTCTTTAATATCAACAATACGGGTTGCCAGTGACGATACAAACTCACGGTCGTGGCTTACAAAAATAAGCGTGCCTTTAAAGTCTTTTAGCGCATTGTTAAGTGCTTCAATGGCTTCCATATCCATGTGGTTAGTTGGTTCATCCATTATCAGTACGTTAACGTCTTGCATCATTAACTTGCCAAATAACAAACGGTTTTTTTCACCACCTGAACAGTTACGCGCTTTTTTATTTGAATCGTCTGCGGTAAACAATAAACGCCCTAACATACCACGAACCATTAAATCGTTGTGCTTAGCGGTGCGCCATTGCGACATCCAATCAAACAAGGTTAAATCGTTATCAAAGTCTTTGGTGCTGTCTTGTGGGCAATAACCAAACGTGGCGTTTTCTGACCACTTAACTTCGCCTTCATTGCTTTTAAGCTCGTTAACTAAACAGCGTAAAAAGGTGGTTTTACCCACGCCATTTTCGCCGATAACCGCCAGTTTAGCACCGGCTTCGAGTAGTAAATCACCACCAGTAAATAACGTTTCACCGTCAAACCCATGGCCAAGCTTGGTTAGCTCAAGCGCTTGGCGATACATTTTTTTGCCCTCATCAAAGTTGAGTGATGGGCTCATACGACTCGATGACTTAACTTCATCAAGCTTAATTTTATCCATTTTTTTAGCGCGCGAGCTGGCTTGTTTCGCTTTAGAGGCGTTAGCACCAAAACGGTTAACAAAGTCTTGTAACTCGTCTATTTCAGCGCTCTTTTTCGCGTTTTCAGCAAGTAATTGCTCGCGTTGTAAGCCTGAAGCTTCAAGGTATTTTTCGTAGTTACCTGGGTAAATACGCAGCTCACCGTAATCAATATCGGCCATGTGAGTACATACCGAGTTTAAAAAGTGACGGTCATGGGAAATAATGATCATGGTGCATTTACGTTGGTTAAGCTCATTGGCAAGCCACGTAATAGTATGAATGTCCAAGTTATTGGTTGGCTCATCAAGTAGCAAAATATCAGGGTTTGCAAATAACGCCTGTGCTAACAGCACACGTAATTTCCACCCTGGGGCTACGTTTGCCATTAAGCCATAATGAAACTCTTTATCGATACCCGCATCAAGCAGAATTTCTTCTGCGCGGCTTTCTGCGGTGTAACCGTCCATTTCAGCAAATACGCTTTCAAGCTCGGCTACTTTCATGCCGTCTTCTTCGCTCATTTCAGGCAAAGAGTAAATACGGTCGCGCTCTTGTTTTACTTTCCAAAGCTCCACATCACCCATAATTACCGCATCAACCACGCTGTATTGCTCAAACGCAAACTGATCTTGGCTTAGGTTACCTAATTTTAGCCCCGGCGTAATAGACACATTACCTGCACTAGGCGTAAGCGCACCGCTTAAAATTTTCATAAATGTCGACTTGCCGCAGCCGTTAGCGCCAATTAAACCGTAACGGTTACCGTTACCAAATTTAGCTGAAATGTTTTCAAACAACGGCTCTGCGCCAAACTGCATCGTAATATTTGCGGTGGAGATCAAAAAAAGTAATCCTAGAAAATTAATGGCAGGGTTAAGCTGCAGCAAGGCGCCGCATAAATAAACAAGCAATAGAGTAAATAATAGGCCGCGAATTATACAGATCCGCGCTTCAAGATGAAAGGTAAAAGAATAATCTACGGGTTCAGTAATGTGGGTAAATGGCTTGTATAGCGTATTTATTTTGCTTAATTAACTCATTTATAGCTTGTAACTCTATTTGGCTAATGGTTTTTTTACTTAGCATTAAATGAATAGAACTCTTATTGATGGCCGCCATATTAGTAACCGCTTCTATTGCTGGGTATTGGTTTATAAAATATTGCGCTGCTAGTTCGTCTTCAATTGCGTAATCAACTCTATTTTTATTGAGCATTGCAAAACGTTTTTCGGCTGTAGGCATCATAATAACGTTAGCGGGGTGGTTCTGTTTAAACAGCTCAAACGCAACGCCATAATAACTGCCACGGTTAACCGCCAAGGTTAAATCTTTATAAAAAATATCGCTAATGTTATTTAAATCAGGCGATTCGGTGTATTTATACAGGCGAACTACTTCATCACGATAGGCATCGCTAAAATAGGCAAAATCAGCTCTTGCTGATGTTTTACTCGCGGCAAAAATAACATCAATACGGCCTTCTTTTAATTCTTCAAAAGCGCGCGATGAGGTAGGCAGCAACATAAATTTTAAACAAAAAGATGAGCCGTTAAAAATCGTGTTTAACACGTCAATTTCAACGCCCGTCAGGTTACCGTTAACGGCAATTACATAGGGTGGCCAATTGTTTTCATTTGTGCCTACTTTAAGTGTTTTAAAGCAAGCAAATACGTTACAGCTGCTAAGCAGTAATACAACAAAAGCGACTTTAAGCATTTTATTACTCGAGGCTACAGCGTTATCATTACTAAAGTATAAACCAGACTACAAATTTAGCTCGTTTTACATCAATTAAGCAACAATGCTGGCTTCCTATGTTTTACTAATAATGGCAAGTACGTTAAATAACACTATCACTAAGGGGTTGGTACTAATCCTAACGACGCCCTATAAGCTTTTAGCTGTTTGTCGCGGCCAATTTCATCGGTTAATTTATTCCAGCCGGCCTCAATGTTTTCAACCGTTTGGTCTACGGTTTGGGTATGCCTTAGGTATTTAGCCACTTCAGTGTCGAGTATGTCTCTAAAGTAGCGGTTGTTTTCAAAAATTCTCAAATCAAGAATAATATTGGCGTTATTAACGGTTTTAGAAATAGAGCCCAAGTAAAAATGCAGCGTACTTTTACTCATGCCTTGTTTAAGCCAGTTTTTGTGGTTAACTAATTGAGAGGTGCGATACGGGTTCATACCGGTGGCACCTATGGTCACATCTTCATTCGATTGCAAAGGCTGAGTAACATACGACAAGTAGTTATAAGCGAGGTTTTTTTTGTGTTTTGAGCTGGCATTATTAATTGAGCCTACCCAACCACCAAAAGCTGCATAAGGAGCATAATTAATATCGCCAATGGCAAACGGGCATAAGTTAGCATTGCAACGTTCAAGCTGGCCTGTTTTACGGTTTAATACCTCAGTAGCTCCGGGCAATATACTCACCCCTGTTTTGTTTTTCACTTTAGACTCAGGTAACACGGCCATAGTACCAATGTCGCCCCATTCAATGGCTAAGGCGCAGCGACCGCTTATAAACGCATACCTTACATCATTGGTATCAAAGTTAAGCTCATCAGCAGAACCAAATTCAGTGGTTTTTTTATAAATTTTTAAGGCTTTTTTAAAGGCATCGTTATTCACTAATGGCGCCATAGTTCTTGTATTAAAAAATATGCCTTGAGAAGTGCCTTTGCTTTGCAAAAAACTGCCCGCAATCGAAAGCAAAGACCAATACGATTGCTCATTGGCTTTTTTAGAAATACACGAGCCAAAATCGCCCTCGCCATCCCCGTTCATATCAACGCCATTTAATTGCTTGGCAATAGCAAGGTAATCATCCCAGGTTCTAGGTGGAGCCAAACCATATTTTTCTAAAATATCGAGGCGGTAATAAAGTAAATGTATATCACCATCGAGCGGAATCGAGTAAATTTGGCCGTTATATTTAGAGCTAAAGTCTCTAAAAAAACGCGATACATCATTCCATTCAATTAAAGAGTCGGAGGCAATGTAATTATCTAAACGCGCTAAGTAATTATTTTCTGCAAAATCCACCATCCAGAGTGAGGCATAGGCAATAATATCGTATTGGCTCGTTGGCGAGCTTAAATCTTTGTTTATTTCATTATATAACTGGCCAAAAGGCACTTTGGTGACATTAACTTTAATACCGGTTTGTTGTTCAAACTCTAAGCCTCGTTGAATTAAAGGTTTGCTAATGAGGGTGCCTAAATCAACTGTAAGCACATTGAGCTGGGTAGTGGCTTGTTGTGGTGTGCTTGGTTGGCTTTCTATTTTAGAGAGGGGCAGGTTACTTTGTGCAAAGCAATGAAAGGCCAACAGTAAACTTATAAGCAAACCAAACACAACTTTCATCAACACAACTCGACTATTCAGTACATTAATTATTACTCTAGTCTATATTTTGTGGAAAGGGAAAAGGCAGGTAGTCGTAAGCAACAAACAACGCCTCTAACTCACCGCTGGCAAGTAATTTTGCAAATCCGGCGTCAAAAATTTGTGCTAATTCACGGCCTTTGGCGTTATCGGTAAAGGCAATGTATTGTTTTACAGGCACAATGTTTTCGATTTGATACTGCTGTGGGTCAAAATTCATTTTTGATAACTCAGTGGCGTTAGCAATCAGGGTTTGCTGCAGCGCTTTACGGTTATCTAAAAAGAAATCAAGCCTATCGAGCTTTAGCATTTTAATGCCTTCAATTCGCTGGGTAACCTGCTGCAAATCAATCGGCACATACAAATAATTATTGTAGTTAGCGCCCCTTAACGTACCCACCGATCTGTTTTGTAACGAATACTCGCCTTGCCAATCTTTAAACCGATCTTTTTTAAACATCGCCGATACAAAGGTAATATCGTAATGCCATACCGGAAAATACAAGCCTTCCACCTCATTTTGCCTTGCGCTTAACATGGCATCGGCATTGCCATTGGCCGTCCATCGATAAGCACGAGACTGAGGCACAATCATAATATTAAGTTCAATCGATTGTGCAGCAAAAATTTTAGTGAGCATATCAACATAAAGGCCAGAGCCGTCTTTTTCTACCAGCCCGTCAATGGTATCGGTAGCCAGTACAATTTTTTTGATTTCGCTCGACGCCCAGGCAGCATTCAACCCGCCTACGTTAAGCGCAATACATAAAAAAATAGCTGACAAACACCTAAAGCAAACACTCATTGTAAGTAACACCTCGGTACTTAAAAACAGCAAAACTAGTCAACAGTATATTCATACTAGAAAAAGCGGAGTAACGATCTTATGGGTAAACATAGCACACTATAGTGACCAATAAGTGAACGGTTTAAAGTCACCTCATTTTTAGCCTAAAGTGGTTAATTAATAACCCTGTTTTTAAGGGGATTAAAGCAAGTGTTCGCGGAGTTTAACAAGCGCTAATGATTCAAACAGCTGCGCGTGTTTTTCATACAATCTAAACCTTTTCAAAGGTGTAGAGCTATTAGGTAAAAGTGTAAATAACATGGATTTATAAGGTTAAACTGTGTTTTTTTTGTAATAAAAACATACTACTTAGGGCGTATATATTACTGTAGCTCTATATTTTTAAATGTTGATACTGTAGATTAGTTATAAATGAATACCAGATTAATAAATAAACCAAGGAGCGGTGAATTTAGTGCCTACTAAAACACTCAATTACTACAATCAAAACGCACAAAGCTTCAGCGATTCAACGCTTAATGTTGATATGTCGGCGCTTTACGCTGAGTTTTTACCGCTTATCCCTAAACACGGCCATATATTAGATGCAGGCTGCGGTAGCGCCCGCGATGCCATGTATTTTAAACAGCAAGATTTTACTGTTAGCGCATTTGACGCAAGTTCCGAGCTTGCAAAGTTAGCCAGTAATTACTTACAGCAAGCTGTAGAGATTAAAACCTTTCAGCAGCTTAATTGTACAAATATGTACGACGGTATTTGGTGTTGCGCCAGCTTATTGCATGTGCCCAAAAACGAACTGCCAGAGGTTTTTTTAAAGCTGCAAAATGCCCTAAAACCAAAAGGTGTTTTGTATGTATCGTTTAAATATGGCACGCAAGAGCGTGTGCACAATGGCCGCGAATTTACCGATTTAAATAAAGATGGCCTAACCGCATTAATTGCCCACCACACCGAGCTTAAAATACTAAAACAATGGCAAACGGTCGACCAACGACCAGAGCGCGAGAGTGAAGTGTGGCTCAATGCATTAATTAAAGCAGTGCCTGTTTTATGATGAGCGCAATGCAGCAACAACTCGACTTTATTGCGTATATTCAGCGCATGCTCGTTGAGGGCGATTTTAGTGCAACCTACAAATTTGCATTGCTGCATGCTTTGGCTGATGTATGTGTTGAACGGCCACTTCAGTCAGAGCAAAGTGAACTAGTCATAGAACTGCCAACTCTTGCTGACAAACTCATTACCTTGTATTGGCATCATGCAATGCCGTTTCCCTCAGAACATACTGGTGAAAGTGCATTGCTTTTACAAAATACCGGTGCGCAATCAAAAGTAATTAGCGTATTGTTTGAATGCCAACAAAACAATATTCGTAACTTACGCCAGCTAAAGCAAAGTGGTTTTTACAAGCCGACTTTTAATGCCGCTATGGCAACCTTAAAAAGTGGCCCACTTTGGCGCTTACAAATACTTGCCAAGCAAGAAGAGTGCTTTTTATATCCGCATACTAAAAACCCTAAATACATTACTTTGAATGCAGGCATTGCTAGTTGTTTTAGGCGTTTTTACGATCTAGTAACGTATTTAGCTAAAAATGCGTGGCTACAAAAAATTCAAAGCATAAAGCACAACCAAACACTTATTGGCCCGCAAAGCCAACTGCATGATTTTTTATTTGGCTTTGACCGTAACGCACTCACCAAAGCAAAACCTGTTTTGGTAGAGCTGCAATCAAACAGCTGTTTTTATTGCCAAAAGCCAATGAAAAACGATGTTGAAGTCGATCATTTTATACCGTTTGCCCGCTACGCAAACGACTTAGGCCATAATTTTGTGGCAGCGCATCGCACATGTAATAACAATAAACGTGACTTTTTAGCTGCACAGCAGCACCGCGAGCGTTGGCAAAAGCAAAACTTGGTTGTTAACAGCCAAATTATTAGTAACGAGCTAAGTGCGTATTTTCACTGCGATGCAGATAAATCTCTCGCAGTAAGCAATTGGGCATATCAGGTGGCACAAGCCAACAACGCAAAATTATGGCTTGGGAATAAAGACCATTTTGAACAAGCAAAACCAACTGCTGAGTTGTTTACGTTTCCAAATGCACCACAACCTGAATTAGATCAAGTCGCTGAGCCCGAAGTTAGCTTAAAATCAATTGATGATGTATTAAAGCTGCCGTACTTCCCCAATATAAAAATAGCCTGTGGGCATTTTAAAACAGGGGATGAAAGCGATATGGAATTGATGGACGCGCCACTTGGCGCGGGCAAGCTTGATCCAAACGTGCACTTTTTAGCACGCGCTTCGGGCAACTCTATGAACGGCGGTAAACACCCTATACTTGATGGTGATTTACTGCTACTTGAGCTTATAACACCCGATAAAGCGGGATCGCTACGTGGTCAAATAGTCGCTATAGAGCGAGATGATATAGGTGGGGAAGGGCAGTATTTACTGCGTAAAGTTAATAAATTACCAAACGGGCAATATGAGCTAATTGCTCAAAACCCAGATTACGAGGTAATGATTGCTGATGAAAGCATGCGAACCTTCGCACGGTTTAAACAAGTGGTTGCAGAGTAGCTTGTAGTCGCGCTTTAACTTGTAGGCGCAGAGCTTGCTCGCGCGAAAGCGCAGCTTTTAAATTTGTAGGTCGTGGTGCAGGCGGGAGCTTACCTCGCGCTTTTAAAGTGTAGGAATTGGCTTGAGCCGTGATTTTTACATGGTTTTGGGAAAAGGGATTTAAAAACCTCTATTCGAGGTTTTATCGCGTTGGCGATGGCAACCAAAGGGCGGCTGCCGCCGACCGCCCTTTGGAATCCCACGGCGCACCCGAGGATCACACTGTGTCCTCAAGTTAAAAATTGATGTGAACGTAATCGCCGTGTATTCGCCATCCATGGCGAAGTCACGGCTTAACTTGCATCCATGCAAGTGATTACTCATCAATTTATACCTTTCGGGTGTGATCACGGGGAGTTGGAGTATGTTGGTAGATTGGTGTTTATGAACAGGTACTGTTCTTTATTAAATCTAGTATTAAAAATTAATGCTAGCTGAACAGTGATTGCTCTAATGATTATAAACTGTTACGTTAATAACCACATAATAAGAAAGGACTCTATTAAATGAAACTCAACCAAGTTTTATCAATCGTCAACCAAGTTGAAAAATCTAAATTCATTTCATGCCTTGATCGTCTTTGTTCAGACGCCGCTAAAAATAATAAAACACTAGCTAAAACAATCGACAATATTGACGGCCAAATTAAAAATGCATCAGGAAGTGAAATAACTCAGTTATTTAATACCGTCCGCGAGTTCTTCAAAATTTCTGTAAAAGAACAGATTCTAATGAGTACAGCGCAGCTTAATTTATTGGTGAACATACTGAGCCGTGATGGCAACGGAGTCGCAAGAATTAGCTGGATAGAGTCACTTTATGAAAAAGAATGGGCAGAATTATCTAAGCTCTCAAAAGAGCTAAAAGAGTGTATTCAACAAGGCTCTGACGAAAGTGTTTTAGAGCGAAACCGAGCGTTGAAGATTTATCATGCTTGCATGAAAGAAGCATACTTCAATGATGAAAAAAATAATCGAGAAGCCAAAGTTACTGATGATGAACGCAGTATCCTTAATGTACTGGCTGATGAGCTAAACCTCACTACTGATGAATGTGCAGCTATAGAGCATTTGGTTGATGTTATCCCTAAAAACGGTGTGTTAGATGCTTTAAATAGCCTCAGAGATATGGGGTTATTATTTATAAGTAAAAAGCGCCAAGAAGTGTTCATTCCTGATGAAATAGTTACCCTACTAAATGAAATACAAGGTAAAGATTTAGCTGATAAATATGTACTGAGAATACTCAGAACGTTGGCAGATGCCGAACTTTCTAATGCACTCAAAGCCCATGGTCGTAAAATTAGAGGCATAAGCCGCACTGATAAAATTCAAACAATTATTCATTCAGGAATTAGCGCTGCTAAATTATTATCTGACGATATTCATAACGTTGAAGATAACCAAAACCAGCGCAAAGATAGATTAAAACAGCTCATACAAGATTTAGAAATTGATACAGATAAACTAGGTACAACCTTAGATGAGCGCATTGGTCTAATATTGTCATCGTTATCAGGTGCAACAGAGAAAGAGTTTGATTCCCTTAGTGCCAGTGGCTTTAAGCAGCTTCTAAAAACATTAGAAGAACACTTCCCAACAATGCAAGCAGTGCTAAAAGAAGCATTTGAACTTGAAGCGAACGAAATAATAGACACTGAAAAACTACGTGCGTTAAGTATTACTCCTCACGATATTCTATATTTACTTTCAAACGATGAGGTTAGAGAAGTTCGCGATAGCATGGGGCTATCCAAGCGAGGCAATGCACGATTTGCAATCTTAGAAAGCTTTGCAAACGCAACAGATAAACTGATTGAAAATTACGACGCTCTAGCACGCCGTGATATTAACGCGCTAAAAGAATCTGGGGCAGATGTAACCGAGGCCGATATTGGTGTTAAGTTTGAAGAAGTCACAAAGGCTATTTTTGAGCTATTAGAGCTTAATATTGATGAAGACCTGAGAAAAGACCTAAACACCACTAAAGATAAAGCCGATATCGTAATCTCGCTTAGTGATAACGACATAATTATTGGTGAAGCAAAAACCTGTAAAAATGGTGATTTTGCTAAATATTCAACAACGTCACGCCAAGTAAAAGCTTATGTAACACGGGCTGAAAATCAGGGTAAACGTGTAGCACAAGTATTAATAATTGCCCCCAGTTTTTCAGGTGATTTCATCGAATCAGCCGAGATGGATACAGAGGTTAATATTTCACTACTCGAAGCGCATGGCCTTAAATTAATACTTGATGCTTATAAGTCAAAGCGAAACCCAAGCTTTGCGCCTAAGTTACTGACAAAAGGAGGCTTGTTGAAAGCTGAATTAATAGCGAAGAATATTTGAGTTATTTAGAGTTTCATTTTTGGGACTTAAAGACCTTAAAACCTCTATTCGAGGTTTTATCGCGTTGACGATGGCAACCAAAGGGCGGCTGCCGCCGACCGCCCTTTGGAATCCCAAGGCGCACCCGAGGATCACAATATGTCCTCAAATTAAAGGTGGTTCGTTTTAACTTTGAAAGTGTAAGATTTCTACTTTTTTCCTATGAATAAGCGCTGGATAAAAATAAATAAAGGAATAACAAAATGAATATTAATGAAAATATGGAAGATAGAAGAAAATTTCAAAATCAACGTCATGATGATGCTCGAAGCGAATATGATCGGGATGAAGCAAGATTAATACATTCCGCTGCTTTTCGTCGATTGCAATCAAAAACACAAGTTCTTGGTCTTGGAGAAAGTGACTTTTATCGTACTCGACTTACTCATTCTATGGAAGTTGCACAGATTGGACGCGGAATTGTGCAATACTTGGCTAATAAAGCTGATGATACGTATAAAGAATACCTTCCTGATATTGCTCTAATTTCAGCTATCTGTCTTGCTCATGACATAGGTCACCCTCCTTTTGGGCATGGCGGTGAAGTAGCACTAAACTATTGTATGCGTGACTACGGTGGTTTTGAAGGAAATGGTCAAACACTAAGAATATTAGGAAAACTTGATAAATACACTAATAAGTACGGCTTGAATCCAACACGAAGAATGCTATTAGGTATTCTTAAATATCCAGTGTCATATGCAAGTTTGCTTAATAATAAAGCCTATGAAGTGAATCGCGACAAAACTAGACCTTTTTGGTTATTTGAAGCTAAGCCTCAAAAACCACCTAAGTGCTTTCATAATGATGATCAAGATATTGTAGATTTCATTTTGGAAACATTTAGCGATGAAGATGTGCAGAAATTTACTCAGTATGAGGAAATTGAAGATGATGAAGGCAAAAAAATTGAAATGCATAAAAGAAGTCAATTCAAGTCACTTGATTGCACTATAATGAATTTAGCTGACAATATATCCTATAGTCTTCATGATTTGGAAGACGCGTTATCATTGGGAATGATAACCAAACAAGATTGGGAGCTACACTTTAAAAATAAAGAATTATTATTCAATGATGTTGCAGGTGAAAGAAAAGACCTCCAATATGAATCTATTCTTAATGCTTTATTTCAATCTAGCCACGAAAGAAAGAATGCGATTGGCGCATTAGTTAATATTATGATTACTAGCAGCGAGGTTTGTGAGAATAAATCTGGTTGTTCACACCCTTTGCTAAAGTTTGAAGTAAAACTACCCAATAAAGTTGAAGCCCTTCGCGAAGAAATATTCAATATAGTTTTAGAAAAGGTCATTCTTGATGAAAATGTACAGCAGCTTGAGTTTAAAGGACAAAAGTTAATTATTGAGCTATTTCAAGCGTTATCTACTGATCCAAAAAGGTTCTTACCAAAACCAACATTAGAAAGATGGAAAAAAGCGGCAAATGGTGAAAATAAAGTTAAAGACAAACAGGCGCAAATGCGTGTTATTTGTGATTTTATCTCTGGCATGACTGATGATTATGCAACAAAATTTTATGAGAAACTTTTTACTCCCACTAAAGGTTCGATATTTGATCGGCTTTAAAAATCCAATATTTAAGTTGTACTAGCTCAGACTTGAACTGACAGTTATCTGTTGTAATAAGCAAATTTTATTTTGGAGATCTTATACTTTTTATTTTATAAGTTAAGGCTTAATTTCCTTACTCAGTTCATCAATTAAGTTGTGTGCAAAAGGCCAAGGGATTCCGCCTTTACGAGTTATTTCTTTTAAATCAGGAGTTATTCTTTCAATATTCTTTGCAGCATTTTGGTATTGCCTATTTTGTTTTATAACTTCTAACTTTAATAGCTCCAGTCGTTTTTTTTCATTACTTATATCGTTTTGCTGATTACTTATTAAATCAATAATATTTTGTTTTTTAGTGATTATATTTTGTAATTCATCTCTCTTTCCATATAGTTGAATTATTTCTGATCTTATTTCTAATTGCGTTAAAGATAATTCTGTAACTTCATGTTGAAGGCTCTCATTAAATCTAGATATTAATAATGCTTTTTCTTTTTCGACAAAATCATGAACTTCTTTTTTACTTTCTTTTATCTTAAACTGTTTTGCGAGCTCTAGGCTACGTATGTTTTCTTGTAGTTCTTTTTGTTTATTTACTAAATTTTGATTTTTAATCTTTAGCTCGTTTATCAATCTAACTTCAAAAGCATCAATTTCATTTTTTATATTTGACCTCTGATTAATACTTTCATTTATTCGAGCTAGTTTTTGTGAAGCATATTTAATATTTTCTACAAGCCCTTTATATTCTTTTCTAAAAGCACTACGAATTTTTTCTTCGTCGTTTTTTACAATCACCTCAAGATTATTTTTGGTATATGATAAATCTCGTAATTGCTCTTTGAGAAACGTTACGGCTGCATTTAAACTTGTCTTTTCTTGTTCGTATTTATTTAAAAACTCCCTTCTTTCAAACATTAAATCTTTAATTGATTGACGTTCATGTGCATGACATAGCTCACCTATAAATCCAGCAGGAGCAATACTCAGCCATTTTGCATTTGAGTTTTCAAATAAGTCACTTACTTCTTCTAATGTTATTACCTCAGAGGTAGGAACGAAATTACTAAAGTCGAACTCGATAGCGTTTTTATTTAACCTTCTATATTCACTAGTTTTCTCAGCCCCGCAGAAATGTGATACTGCTATTTCAATTAGAATTTGCTCACCCTTTGAATAACCAATCACGTCAGGAATTCGTTTTGAATTATCAATGGGAGTTTCAATATCAACATTATCAAAAATAAGTGTGAAGCTGTAAGGATCAAAATTACCAACTGGTATTGTTAGTTTTTTATTGTTATTCAGTACTTCTTTGGCTAATAAGTGAAGCTCTGTTTCGTAGCTCCATTTACAGTGTCTTGCTTTTTGATCATCTGGAGCATGGGCGAAATGGTTTGCTTGTACAGCTCCTTTTTTGGCAATTAACTGTGATCCGCAATCAACGCAAGTACAATTACATTTCAAGCCTCTTTGAACATCATCAATACTCGTGATCCAGTTTTGCTCATTGTATGCCCTCGTCATTTTATAGTTATGGCTCATTAAACATCCTTATTTTAAATTATCACCCGACCGCCAATTTCCCTGCCTCATGCCACATCTCACTTGGCATGGGGTTGGTTAATTCCCACGTAATATTCATCGGCTGGCTGCCGTTGTGATTTTGATATTTAACCTCACCGTAGTTTACAAACCCCATGGTACGGCCGTTTTCGTCTTTGCCTTGTTCGCGGACAAATAACAGAATGGTTTTACCTGTTTTTTGATGCTCAATATAACTTAGGCCGCGGCCGTGTTCTGGACGGGCGCTGTTTTGCGTTTGCCAATGGAACAGGGTAGGGCTAATTGCGTAGTCGTGATATAGCGTGGTGGGCGAGTAGGTTTTTTCACACTTGTTGAGTGTGACAAATAACAGCTCTAGGTTTTGGTTTTTAAATTCTAAAACACCTTCGCGGGCGGTCGATTTTTTATCAAATATGTGTGCGCCAAACGCGGCGAGTATTTGTTGGCGGGTGTAGCGGCTGTGTAATTTGATTGCGTGATTAGGTAAACACGCTAAATCACTTTCTTGTTGGTGAATTCGGTTTATTAATAGCGCAATTACTTGGGCAAGTTCCTGCTGTAACTCTCGGTGTTTAAGTGCATTTAAGCTTTGCTCAAGCGTTTTAAAACCTAAACTCGTGCCTGTGGTATCCCAAAAGTTGTAATGCGCCATAAGCGCGTACTGTTGGTTTTGTGCTGTTGGCGTAAAACTAAAGTCGTTATTACATAAACCACGTAAAAAATATAAGTAGCTAAGTGAATTGCAAGCAAATAGTTGATTATTTATAGCGCGGTAATAAGCAGTGTAAATATCAGGTATATCTATATTATTTAGTAAGCTCCATCCGCCACGTTTATAGACATCTTCCAAAGTTACTTGAGGGTAAATGTGCAGAAAGTTACCTAGAGTTAATTCTTTACCTGTATGTTGAGAGTAACTATTTATAAGCTTTATTAAGCGATCTTTAGTATTTATAGCGTCCTTAATACTTTTTAATATTATTTGTTGTGTACGCTTTTGTAGCTCAATACGGCAACCTAGTGGTAAATGTGGGAAGTGGTTTTCAATCTCGGTTTTTATTGGTTGGTTACTTTTACCAATGAGTGCGCGGAATTTACTGGCAAAGTCATATTCTGGGCGGGCATTGCCTACAAAGTCGAGTACCGTACAGCATTGCTTTTGGCTGTTGTCGGGCAAGCGAAGGCCACGGCCGAGTTGCTGTAAAAACAGCGTTAAGCTTTCAGTTGGGCGTAAAAATAAAAGTGTATCGACCTCTGGAATATCGACCCCTTCGTTAAAAATATCAACCACGCAGAGTATTTGTATCTCGCCTTGGCGAAGTGCTTGTTGTTTGGCCGCGCGCTCATTGGTGTTTTTGCTGGTCAGCACATCGGCGTTTATACCTGCTAAGTTAAATTTAGATGCCATAAATTCTGCGTGCTTTTGGCTTACACAAAATGCCAACGCTTTAATGTTGTGAACATTAGTCACTATATCAGCCAAGCTCGATATAATTTTGTTAGCGCGGCTGTTCTCCCCTGTATAAAGACTACTTAGCTCGCTTATATCGTAACGGCCACCACGCCATGTTATTTGGCTTAAGTCTGTATCGTCATCTAATCCAAAGTACTGAAACGGGCATAAATGGCGTTGGTTTATTGCCTCTGGCAAGCGAATTTCAGCGGCTATTACGCCACAAAAATCATCGAGTATATTTGCGCCATCTTGTCGCTCTGGTGTGGCGGTTAAGCCAAGTAATATTGTGGGCGTAAAGTGATTTAATATAGCGCGATAACTTGCAGCGCTTACGTGATGTACTTCGTCAATAACTATGTAGTCGTAGTAATCATGCGTTAATTTGAGTGATTCAATTTGGCTGTTTAATGTTTGTATTGACGCAAAAAGTTGGTTGTAGCGTTGTGGCTTGTAGTTACCCACCCACAGCTCACCAAAATCGTTGTTTTTAAGCACGCCACGATAAGCACTTTGTGCTTGTTTAAGTATTTCTTCACGGTGGGCTACAAACAAAAAGTGGGCGTTTGGGTTTTTGTCGTAAACGGCTTTAAAGTCAAATGCCGATATTATTGTTTTACCAGTTCCCGTTGCAGCAACCACTAAATTTTTAAAGCGGTTATGAACGCTACGCTCTACGCTTAGTTTTTCTAAAATAGCTAGTTGATGGGTTTTTGGCGTGATATCAAAATAAAACTGACTGCTTGCTTGGCCAACACCGCGTTGCTCATTAAGTGAATTTATGAGCTTTTCTTTACATTCAGCTTTGCCAGTAAACAGCTCGAAATCTGGCGACTGCCAATAGGTTTCAAAGGTACTTCTGGTTTTAGCTATGATGTGCGGAATTTCTTGCGCGGTAATTTTTAAGTTCCACTCAAGGCCGCTGGTAAGCGCCGAATGCGATAAATTAGACGAGCCAATATAACCGGTATGAAAACCCGTATTACGCATAAACAAGTATGACTTGGCGTGTAAGCGTTCTTGCTGATTATTGTAACTAAGCTTTACCTCAGTATTTGGTAGGCCTGCTAAAAACTCAACCGCTTTAGCATCTGTTGCACCCATGTACGAAGTAGTAATTACTTTGAGTTTATTACCACTTTTGGTAAATGCTTCAAGCTCATTTTTAAATATGCGCAGCCCCGTCCATTTTATAAATGAGACAAGCCAGTAAATAGTGTCGGATGATTTAATCTCGCGTTTTAGCTCGGTTTCGAGCGATATCCCCGCATTGGCGCCGCTAAACAATTCGCTTTGTGTAAGCCCTGTTAGCGGAAAAATATCGTGAGAGTAATCTTTAAGATTTGCCGCAATGGGGTTTTGGGTATTAAACAGTGCAGTAAGAATACGGCCTTGGCTGTCGATAAGGTTTTCGTTGATCAGTTCGTCATCGCGAATATGATCTTTAAGCCACAGCACAAGGCTGTTTGCGAGGTTAATTTGCTCTTGTAAACGCCCGCTTGAATTAGGGATTGCATCGATTGCATGTTCAACAAGCTTGCCTAAAAAGCGCGAAAGCCACGTAGCCGCCTCAGCCGATTCTAGTTGGCGTTCGCCCACATAAAATTGGTCACGATTTAAATTTTGCTTAATTACTTGTGTAATTAACTGCTCGTAAATACCAATCTGTTGCATTAAATCGCTCCCTGTTTGCGAGCATTCAGTTTACTAAAAAATTTAATGTAAACAAGCATTAACTCATTTTTGAATTAAAGACCGCTGCCAAGACAATTTCCCCGTGATCACACCCGAAATTAAATTAATGATGAGTAATAACAGCGCATGGATGCGCGTTAAGCTGTGACTTCGCCATGGACGGCGAATACACAGCATTTACGTTCATATCATTAATTTAAATTGAGAAAATAGTGTGATCCTCGGGGCGCCGTGGGGTTCCAAGGGGCGGTCGGCGGTATCTGCCCCTTGGTTGCCGTCGCCAACGCGACATGTATAAATTACTCTAAAAGCTTCGCTTTTCGCGCGAGCAAGCTGGGCGCCTACAGGTGTTTCGGTGATCTTTGTAGTGTGAGTTTGAATAATGAGACATGTAACTGTTTTTAATGTATAAAGTACAAGTTGTTATTATAGGAACTCGTCATGGATGATTTATTAAACCAAGGTTTAAGTCTTTTAGTTATTGTTGGTAGTGTTTACTCATTACTTGGCGTTTTATTTTTTCGCATTTGGTCACATCAACGCAGTGCTAAACTTCCTATCGAACGTCATAAATTAAAGCGAGTCGCAGCTCAAACTCTAAGTGAACAAGTCAATGATAATATTGTTGATGTTATAGGTTTAATTTTCTTGTCTGCTTTAATTGTTACAATACCTTTTGCTATCAAAGGGATTGCTGAAGTTTTTGCTAGCGGTAATTTTAATTACTTCCTAATTGTTTTGATTATTTTAGGTTTAGCTTATGTAGCAAGAAAGCTGTGGGTTAAATCTAATTATTTAATAAAACTAAAGCTCGGCCGTGATGCTGAACTTGCTGTTGCCTCTGAACTTATAGAATTACAGTCACATGGATATCAAGTATTTCATGATATACAAGCTGATGGTTTTAACATTGATCACTTAGTTGTTGGGGCAAATGGCATTTTTGCTATTGAAACTAAAGGCAGACACAAGCGAATAAAAGACGACACAAACTACAAAGTTAAATTTGAGAATAATCGTTTAGAATTTCCCTCTTGGTTTGAAAGTAAGCCATTAGAGCAGGCTCAAAATCAAGCAGACTGGGTGAACAAATGGTTATATGAAGCAACGGGTTTTAATACTCAAGTTTTCCCTGTTTTGTGCTTTCCTGGTTGGTTTGTTGAACTAAAGCAGCGCCCACTCTTTCCGATTGTTTCACATAAACAATTAGTGAAAACGATTCTTTCGATGCGACAAGTAAATTTAAATCAAGAGCAACAACGCGCTATTTGTTATCAGGTAGTACAGCGCTCTTTGCATGAAAGTAAAGCAATTTAAAAGCCTAGCTTTTATTGACAGTAAGCTAAACGCCTACAAAAAACTTAAACGCCGCTGCCAAGACAATTCCCCCGTCATGTTGCCCGAAAAGACTCAATTGATGAGTAATTTACAGCATGGATGCTGTTAAAAAGCGTAGCTTGGCCATGGATGGCCTATCTACGCTGGTTACGTTCATATTATTAATTTAAATTGAGGAAACTGTGTGATCCTCGGGGCGCCGAGAGATTCCAAAGAGAAGTCGGCGATTACTTCTCTTTGGTTGCCGTCGCCAACGCGACATATATTAATAAAGGCGACGAGCATCGAGTTGTGGAGATCGGGTTTTGCCATTAAAAGCTACGCTTTTCGCGTCAGCAAGCTACACGCTTACAGCATGAATAACTCCTTAACCTAACTTAATAATATCACCCTGTAAGCATGGCGTTTGCTCAATTACGCCCTGTATTAAAGTAATTAACTGACTTGCCGTTTGATTTGGCTGGCGTGTGTTATGCCATAGGGCATAAATAGGCCTGTTTGCAAAAGCAGGCTGAAATTCAATATAGTCAAAAGCTTGTTTGTTAGTAATACAACTAATTTCACTCATAGGTAATAAACCAACCCCATTACCTTCTTCAACCATTTTTCGGGCTATTGTTATATCAAAGCAATAACTTATATCGCTGTAGAGTTCTGTTAGTTTGTTAAGCATGCCTGTTGGTAACTGAGTTTGAGTGTAAGGTAAAATTAGGCGATTTTGCGGTGCACTTTTTTTACTGACTAGCTTAACTGCAATAGCGCCTAAGCGTTTTTGATAATAACTTGAGTCTTGTTGTTGACCAATGCGAATAGCGAGGTCAAAGCGTTGTTGGCTCAACTGACTATTGGCATTACTCGGTGATATGTGAAAATTGAGCGAAGGATTATCTTTTATAAATGTATTTAGCGCAGGCATAAGCAGATCTGCAATGATGTTCTGTGGGCATAATAAATAAAAAGTATTGCTGCTATTGCTATCACAATTAAGGGCAGTTATTTGATTATTAAGCGCTAACATTGAATCTGCAAGCGATGTATAGAGCTGCTCTCCCTTTGCTGTTAGCACGATTCCTCGTGCTGTACGCTGCAATAATGGCTCTGTTAATTTGGTTTCAAGTGCTTGAATGCGTCGCGATAGCGTCGATAAATTTAAGCCTAAATCTTTTGCCGTTTGGCTCATACTTTTTCGCCTTGCTACCTCTATAAATAAATGAATGTCATCAAGCATTTCTGTTTCTCAATCTTAGTTTGCATTTTTGTGAGTATGGAAGCCCCAAGCTTTTGAATATAGTAACGCCAAGGAGGAAAGATGAAAATTCATTTTATATTTACATTAGTGTTTTCGTTCATGATGTCGTTTTTACTATCTGTATGGGTGACCTACGTAAACTTAGGTTTAAGCGATACATTTGTGCAAAGTTGGCTAACTGCATTTATTAATGCCTGGCCTGCGGCTTTTTTAGTGGCCTATACCGTAGCACCGCTAATTCGCGCTGTGATTATTACATTAATTAATAAGGATTAAAGATGATCAATATAGTGGCAAAAATAACACCTCAAGCTTCATTGTTTGATGACTGTAAAGGGCGTTTACAGCAAATTTTAAAGCCTACACAGGCTGAGGTTGGCTGTATTAGATTTGAGTTATACAGTAATAGTGAGCAAACGTGCTTGTTTTTAGTCGAACAATTTACGTCACAAGCTGCTTTGGATGCGCATTATTCACAGCCCTACGTAAAAGAGGTGTTTGCATTTTATGAAACGGCGTTAGCAAAACCGGTAGAAGTAAATAAATTAGTCGCGATTGAGCAAGTTTAATTTATCGTGTGTACTTCATTGGAGTGGGGAGTGTGAGCCTCGGGGCGGTCGGCACTCACTAACGCGACATTTATAAATAAAGGTGACGAGCATCGAGTGGCGGGGAATCGGGCTTTGAGCTTTTCGCGTCAGCAAGCTGCACGTCTACGTTGATAAAAAGCGCTAGGTTGTGTTTTCTGCTCGTCGCTCGCTGCTCGAAACCCGAAACCCGAAACCCGTTGTCTTCTCTTTGTGCAAATATGGTTTTAAGTGATTTATTCGCAAAGAGGTTATGAGGCGCTGCGCTGAAGAGGTAACGCAAAAGGGACTAGGCGCTTTAAGCTCGCTGCTCGAAGCTTATTTCGTATCTATTAAAATAATATTGCAATCATATTTAATACCGCTAAACTAATCGTTAGTATATTAATGACCGATTAGGTAGTCATTTATGAGATCTGAACAAGCATTAAAACTGGCGCGTCGATTGGGTGATTTAATTCGCCAGCATCGTACTTTACTTTATACCCAGAACACGTTCGCTAAGATGATTGGTGTATCTCGCTCCACGGTACAAAAGCTTGAGCAAGGGGAGGTAGTAAAAAGCGATATATTGTTTGAAGCCCTTGTTGTACTTCAATTGCAAGGCTCATTACTGGATGAAATTAACGAGCTTGCCGCAGATGTGGGCGGTTATAATGCAAGACAGCGTAAAAGCAATAAGACTCAGGTGATTAACGATGACTTCTGAAGCTTATGTATTTATTGACGGTTTAGAAGACAGCCCGGTAATTTGTGGCTTTTTTAAGTTAAATACACAAACAGGCCGAGGTGAGTTTAATTATGGTAAAAGTTACCTTGCGCGCTCTGATGCGTTTGCGCTCGATCCGCTGCATTTACCATTACAGCCTGGCATCGTTAGTTATTCTGCCAATAAAGGTGTGTTTGGGGTGTTAAGTGATGCGGGAGCTGATTCGTGGGGGCGTAAGCTTATACTGTCGCTGCATAATACCAAACCAAAAAATGAGCTAGAATTTTTACTCGCAGGGTCTGGGTATGGTGTTGGCGCCTTGGTATTTAGTTTGTCGCGCAGCGCATCAAAACATAAAGCGAATAAAAATACATTAGCCGATTTAGCTTTGTTAGATCAAGCAAAGGACGATTTGCTCGCCAATAAAACGATTTCACAGGAAGCAAAAAAAGCCTTTGAATTTGGTCAAAGTATGGGGGGAGCAAGACCTAAAACCTCTGTGAAAATTGACCAAAAACTTTATTTGGCAAAGTTTAATCGTCAAGACGATTTGTTTAATTTAGCTAGGGCTGAGCATGGCGCTATGTGTATGGCTAATGAATTGGGGATTCGCACTGCAAATACCCGTATTCATGAAACAGAAAATGGCGATGTTCTGTTAGTTGAACGTTTTGATGTAAGCGATGACTTACCAACTCATCACTTTTTAAGCGCCAATAGCTTATTACAAAAACCAAAAGTCGCGATAAACGACTTAGCAACATACTATAGCTACGGTGAATTGGCTGAATTTATTCGCCACCACACAGGTGAGTTCGCTGCTGATGCTACAGAGCTCTACAAGCGAATGGTATTTAACGTATTTATTGGTAATACCGATGATCACAGCCGAAATCATGCATTTTTATATCACTTTTCAGGGCAAACGTGGCGTATGAGCCCCGCTTATGATATTACCCCTATTAATAACTCAAAGCAGCATGGCATAGGGCTTGGTGATGATGGCCGATATGCTAGTATCGATAATTTACTGTCGCAAGCCAAACGCTTCGGCCTCAACAAGGCTCAAGCAACAAAAATAATTGCCGAGGTTGAGAGCTATACTCGCCAGTGGCCAGCGCACTTTAAACGTTTTGCTAATATCAGTGATATTGACATAAAACGCTTAGAAAGCGTAATACCCTCTATAAGTTAAAGGCTAATAAAGCAGTCATTAGTGGTTTAATGACTGATTAAGTGCTCATTTATTAATTGGCGCTTATATGAACCACAAAGCGGGAATGAGAAGGCAGCGGGCTTCGAGCTACGAGGCGCGGGTAAAATGCAAAAGCCTATAAATACGCGATATAAAATTGCTGCTACAGAATAATATTTGGCTTTTTTATTTCCTCTAAAAGCGCAGCGTCTCATAATCTCTTTGTGAATAAATTACTTAAAAATTATTTGAACACAGAGAAGGCAGCGGGCTTCGAGCGACGAGGCGCGGGTAAAATGCAAAAGCCTATAAATACGCGATATAAAATTGCTGCTACAGAATAATATTTGGCTTTTTTATTTCCTCTAAAAGCGCAGCGCCTCATAACCTCTTTGTGAATAAATCCTTAAAAATTATTTGAACACAGAGAAGACAACGGGCTTCGAGCGACGAGGCGCGGGTAAAATGCAAAAGCCTATAAATACGCGATATAAAATTGCTGCTACAGAATAATATTTGGCTTTTTTATTTCCTCTAAAAGCGCAGCGCCTCATAATCTCTGTGGTGCATAAATCACTTAAAAAATATATAACCACAGAGAAGCGAATGAGGGTAAATGAGAAGACAACGGGCTTCGTTCTTTTGCTAAAACCTAAAACCTAGCTCGTAGCCCGAAACCCGCGTTCCAAACATAAAACGCGAGGCATAAAGCCGCGCCTACAGGTTAGTCGGCCAGGGCGCTATTTGTGGGTTGATAAGCGCCATTATCTAACGCATCAAAGTAGGCTTGATAACGGCCGTTTTGTTTAAATTTAAGTAATTGCTGGTTAAATATTTCAAGCCGCTGTTCACTGCGTGGGTTATTTTTAGGGAACATCACAAAGCTTTTATTGATTAATAGTGGCCTTGGATGGTGCACAATGCCATTTTTTATTGTCGGTTTTTGCCCTGCTAATATGTGATAGCCTACGCTTTGTTCTTCGGCAAAGGCGTCGATTCTGCCCATAGCTAAGCGTTTAAAGTTTTGCTCTGTGGTACTTACTCGCGACATATCGAACAAGCCTTCATCGGCTGCTTTATCAAAGTCTTTGCCGTAACTGTAGGCAAGCCCACCACCGAGTAATAAGCCTTTTAAATCGTTTAGGTTTTGCCAATCAAAAGGGCGTTGTTTATGATAAAAAAATACAAAACGCTCGTTTAACACTGGCTCACTGTAAAAATAATCCTCAGTACGTTGTTGTTCAAACATCCATACGGCAGTGGCTGCGTATTTATCATTAATGGTGTCGTGGTAAGCACGCGGCCACGGTAAAAAGGTAAAGTTAACTTTAATGTTAGCTTGTGCAAATATATCGGTAATTAAATGCGCAACCACGCCTTTGTGAGGCAGCGATTCACTTAAAAAAGGCGGCCATTCGCCTGTACTTATATTTAAAGTAGCATGGTGATTAGGCGCTTTGCTTGAGGGTTGTATTGCTTCAATTGCGTGCGTGTAATGACTGGTAAAAGCCATCAGCAAAAAAGATGCGATATAAATACGGTATCTTAATTTAGCTGATAACATAACATGCATGTGTATAAGTCTCTCCTTCTATTAAATATACCCTTTTGGGATATAAAGCGGCTTTTAGCGTTGCTTAAAAAACAGGCTATTTTAAAGGCGTTAACTGAATGTAGGCTTAAGGGCTATACCGTCGCTTTACAGACTTATTTTAAGTATTTTTATGTTACCGCGTTATTCTTTTGTTTGCATGTTTTTTGCGCGTTCTTCTGCATCGATGAGTGCTTGTGATTTAGGCGCGCGTTTTTTTTCTTCTATTTTTGGTTTTTGTGGTGAATTTGGATCCCAGCTTTCATCAAGCGATAAATTAGCAAATGGATTGCTGCTTTGTGGTGAGTTATCGGGCTTACTTGGCTCTTGAGGGGCAACCTTTACTTGCTCAGGCATTACTTTTATTTTTTTAGTTGGTAGTGGCGCGTCGGGATCGAAAGTGCGTACTTCTGGCTCTTTAAAGTCGTGTTCAGTGGTTGAGCTTAATGATGAACGCTGCGTTTTTGCAGGATGGAAATCAGCTTGTGGCTGATGGGGTACAATGGGTTCAGGTGCAATAGGCTCAGGTGCAATGTGTGAAGACTTTATTGGCGCCTCTTTTTTAACCGGTATAACTTGTTCGCTAGGTTGATTTATAAAGTTACGCTGAATTTTGGTTTGTTTGGCTTCGGGGTCAAAATCTCTTACTTGTGGCTCGGCAAACTCTGTTGCATTTTTTATCCGCTCTAAGGTTGCTTTAGCAGCTGCTTCAAACTCTGCCGTGTTAGGCTCCGGCTTTATTTTCACTGTATTAACTCGACTAGAATCAGGCTCTTTACCCTTGCTTTCGACGGCTGGGTTTTGCAGATCAGAGCCAGTCACCATCGGCTCAGTAACAACACTGTGAGTTTGATCATTGTCGTGACTTAGGGGCATTTGCAATGGTATGCCAGTATCAGCCACTTGTTTATTTTGCTTAATATTGCGCAGGCGCATTAATACCACAACCGTAATTACCACAATTAACAATAGTGCCACACTTGGTAATACTAGCGAGATTATATTAGCCCCTTTGGGCATTGAAGAGGCAATAACGGCTGTTTGCTCGCTGGCATTTATAGTGATAGGTACGGCGGTTTGTGCAGGCTCAACGGTGGCTTTTTTTACCTCTGGTTGCGTATTTTCCTCAGTGTTTGATAATTCACTGGCCGGTATTTTGCTGGGCTGTGCATTTTTTTCAGAAGCGCCGCTTTGTTCAGCCGCTGCTGTTACATTGACTTGTGACTCATCAGGTGCTGTTGTGGTTGATGCTACTGGGGCATTGTTTTTAGCTTGCTCTATGGTTTGAGTGGCGCTTTGTTCGATTACATTATTTTGAGGTCCAGTTGCACTTTGCTCAGTTGCAGCGTCTGGAAACGTTGGCTGTAAAGTGGGTTCTGTTTGTTGTGGTTTTACAACCTCCGGGGTCGATTGTTCAATAACCGGCTGCGGTTTAGGCTTTGGTACTGGCAAAGTGCGTGCCGCTTGCGGATCACTGCAGTTTTTTTCAAAGTCTCGCGCAGCATTACGGTATTTACGGCTGGCTTTATTATTGCTGTGTTGCTGCATTTCTTGTTTTATAAGAATACACATAGCTTCGTTATAAGCGGCACTGCTGGCACTATAAAACAAAGCAAAACAAAAAAGTAAGCAACTCAGTAACGGTTTCATAAAACTCAAAAGTGGTTAAGCATCAATACCCTAATCTTAAGCGTAAAGTGAAAAATTATCTAGAAGCGCCTAGCGTTAATTAGGGTCTGTTGACCTTTGCGGATTACAATTTGTTAAAACTAGGGGCGGTTTAATCGCGGCGCGAGGTTTGTAACCTAGTGGACTAAGTAAAAACCGAGCAAAGCTTCCGCGTCCTGCTCACGCCCCTTACCTACATCCATGTAGGCAACAAAGAGTAAATCGCTCCTAGGCAGAACCCGAAGGGCAGCGCCTGTTTGGCATTGATGCTGCGTTATCGTCTATTTATGGGGAAAAACCACACCACATAGGCTCTGCCTTGCCTAAATACCAAACAGACTGCTGCAAATTTAACCTTGAAAGGTCAACAGACCCTAGTCAATTACCATTAAGCTTCGGTACTCGTCGTAAGCAAATTGGTCGGTCATACCGCTAATGTAGTCTTGAATTAACCGACAGCGATAATAAAATTCATAGGCGGCAAAATGATCGGGCTCTTCTTGCATCGCATTTATGGCATGCTGATAGCTACTTAAATGCTTTTTAGAGAGCTTTTTAACGAGTCTCGATTCTATTAATAAGCGGTTGTCGCCATGCAATGCACGTTTAAAGTCATCGCTACTCAAAAGCAGCAAAGGTTTATAACAATCGAGTAGGCCATTAATAATACGGTAGCCTTGCAGTTCGAGCTTTTCGACTTCTTTGTGCGAAAATACATGCTCAAGCGCGACTTGTTTGAGCGCTTGGGTTGCTGCATGCAGGTAGCTGCGATCTTCTAATAATGCATGGTTAAAGTCGCCATGATAAATTGGCTCTATATTTTCAATAAAGCGTTTTGCGGCATGGTTTACTAGCGGGTGCAGTAATGACACGCGTAAATAAATAAAAAACTCACTATTAAAATTAAAGGGCTGTGCTTGTGCCCGTTCTATGGCGTAGTTTATGGCGTCGTCCACAAAGCTTTGGTGTTGAGTGTCGTTAAGGGCTAAGTTAATTAGCGCTTTTTGATACTGCTTTTTTAGTTGCTCGCATAATAACTGTGTGGTGATAATGTCTTTTTCTACGGCGTCTTCTATGTCGGCAAGGCAATAAGAAATATCGTCAGCGGCTTCCATAATATAACTGGCAGGGTGACGGCAATAGGGCTCCATTTTCAGCTCAGTTTGCAGTGCTTCAACAAAGCTTTTTTCACTGTAGTAATACCCCACTTTTTTCATAATGTAGTTTTTATTTTGAGGAATATCTTGCTTCGCTAAACTAGCTGGACGGGTGTACTTTAAAATAGCGGCAGTTTGGCTATAGGTTAAATTTAGGCTCAGCAAAGAGTGAATAATGCGTATGCCTTGAGCGTTGCCTTCAAAGCTACAAATATCTTGGGCTAAATGTTTAAAAATAACGCCAATGCTGCTGTTTGTGGTTTGGCAACGCTCAGGCGTAATGCTGGCTAAATTAGCATTAAACCAATTATTAATAGCCGCTTCGCCAAAGTGACCAAACGGCGGGTTACCTATATCGTGCATTAGGCAGGCCATTTCTACTAGGGTTTCTAGTGGGCGCTCTAAACCCGATAAACCATATTCTTTTTGTTGCTGGTAATTTAAATTGGCAAAAATGCGCTGCACAATAAAGCGGCCAACTTGCTGAACTTCTAATGAGTGAGTTAGGCGCGAACGCACTGCCGCGTTGCGCTCCAGCGGAAATACTTGGGTTTTTTGTTGCAGCCGACGAATGGCTGCACTATTAATAATTCGGCCACGATCGCTCTCAAGCGCCATTTGTAAATTGGCAGTGGTGCGCTGCATACGTGCAGGGGTTACTTTGCTACTGAAGTTGATCATGGTAATCCTTTTTTATGTGAATTAAGCACTTATTAAACGCACGATTATTTATTTTTAATAGTTTGCTTTAATTTATCAGCATGTATCATAAAGTAACAACTTGCTTTAGTATTATTTTTTATAAAATTAACATACATCTAGGTATTTAAAATGAAGTTGTGGATCACTAAGGTAATGTGTTTTTGCCTTTTATTGGGTGTGAATAGTGCGTTTGCCGCTAAAGAGCAAACGGTTGTTATGATCTCTATTGATGGCTTGCGTTGGGATTACATTGAAAAGCACGGTGCGCCTAATTTAAAAGCAATGGGTGAGCAAGGCGTAAGAGCGCAAAAAATGCAGCCTGTTTATCCTACTAAAACGTTTCCAAATCATATTTCGGTGATCACCGGTTTACTGCCAGTTAACCATGGCATTGTAGATAATAAGTTTTGTGACAAAGCGCGCAATAATGAATGCTACAGCATGGGTAAAGGACAAAAAGACAGTACCTGGGTACGCGGCACGCCACTGTGGAATTTAGTTAAAATGCATGGGCTTAAATCGGCGGTATACTTTTGGCCTGAGTCGGATGCGCGCTTTAATGGTATGACGCCTGACTATTATTTTCACTACTCTAAACAAGGTGACTACCAAGACCGAATTGATCAAATCATTCAATGGTTAAGCTTACCTAAAGCACAGCGCCCACGTTTTGTGGCAAGTTATTTTTCGTTAGTGGATAGCATGGGGCATGAATATGGCCCTGATGCGGTGCAAACGCGTGATGCCGTTAAACAGCTAGATGCGCTGATGGGGCAATTAAAAACCCGCTTGAGTAAGTTAGAGCAAGAGGTAAATCTGGTGATTGTGTCTGATCATGGTATGGCACAAGTTGAGCCTGAGCAGAGCATTGTTGTGAGCAGCTTACCTAAAGATGATAACTTTATGGTTGTTAATACCGGTCCTCGATTACTCATTTATACTAAAAGCGATGCTAAAAATGCAGATGTTGAGGCTTATAAAGCCCGTTTACAACATGCAGCAAAAGGACGCTACACGGTACTAACAGAGGAGCAGCTTGCAGGATATCACTATAATAAAGGCACTCGTGTGGGCGATATTGTGGTACAAACGACAGCGCCTGCGGTATTTAGCAATAGTGCTAAAGTGCCTTACTTAGGAACGCATGGCTATGCCTATACCGATGATATGGCAGCGACATTTATTGCTACCGGGCCGGCGTTTAAAAAAGGGATGAGCATTGAGCGAGTGAATAATTTAGATATTTACCCTGTGCTTGCTAAGGTGATGGGTTTAAAGCTAATGAGTAAAGTGGATAGCGATGGTGAAACCTTACTCCCTGCCATACAACAGAAAATGATTAATCATTAAAAAGAGCGCCGAGGCGCTCCGCAAGGGAAACTTAATTGGTTAGCATGGGTAATTTACCCATGCTGATATTGTTATTTAAGCTGAATTTTGAGAATACATTTATTATTCAGAATTGAGCTTATTTAAAGTTAGCGATACTGGTTTTTGTGTCGGTAACGGTACGAATGGCGTACGACTGATTGGTCACCCCAAATGGGATACCGTTTACGCTCCAGTTAGGGTTTGAGAAATAGTCGTACTGCGTTGCACTGCCAAATACAAATGGGTAGGCCATAATACTGGCAAATTCATTTTGTACACCGTGCCCCATACCATCAACGTATACACCACCGGCTGTATCGCCTTGCTTACGTGAATGCGCTAAACCTTGGTTATGACCAAGCTCATGAACAAAGGTTGTGGCTCCACAATCGATTGCGGTGATTGAGTACATGCGGCTGCTCATTGAGCTGTATAAATTACCATTTGTGCCTTGGCCAACCCATGCTAAGCCACATGAAATTAAACCGTTACCTGCACTTTGGCCTGTACCGAGTACGGCAACCATGTCGGCTTTCCAATCATTGCGTAAACCATCTACGTAACTACTATTTGTGACGGCATTTAACCAATCTTCAGAAGGGGTTACTGCATAGTCACCTAAATTTTGAGTCCCAACTAAACGTAGCGTAATGTCAACGCCATTTTGGCTGTATACTTGGTTACTAAAAGCAATAAGCTGATTAATTTTGGTATTGATATTACTGGTAGCTGCTGCAGATTGATCGGTATATAAAATACCAATATCAATGGTTTCTGCTGACACTGTGCTGGCCGCACATAGCGCCGTTGCAATAGCGGCTGTTGAAATTACTTTTTTCATTGTTGTATTTCCTTACTTTTTACGATTGCAGTGTTTACTGCTAGGTCTTGTTGCCTGCGTTGACAGGTTTGTTTAAAAAGAGGGCGTGTTTTCAGCACGAGGTGAAAATGGGTCTATGTCATCCGCATTTTTTGGTGCAGGTTCACCAACCTGATGCTCTATATGTGTTTTATATAGGTCACGCTTAGCTGCAATCCAGCCATATTGACCTTTACTTTCAAAAACATAATTACCACTTGGGGCTGTAAATTGACCGTAAACCGCATCATTGCCAACGGTTAATATGGTGGTGTGCATTGCGCCATTGGCCCCAATAACCTGACCAACAATGCTTTTATCGCCGTTACTGGCATGGGTAACATTGGTTATTTCAGCGCTGTAGGTTTCTGCGGTTTGAGGTATTGCAAGGTCAAAATTATCACCCGTTTTGAGGGTTTTTAGCGCCGCTAGATCAAATTCTATGTAGGCTTCATTTTGTAAATCGGTTGGCAGTACTTTTGCCGCTTTAAGTATTTCTTTAGCCTTTGCTGAAGGTTTATTAATTGCGTCAAATGAGTTTGAAGGTACGTTTGATTCAATGTTAGCGGGTTTTGCTGCAATAGGGTCTTTACTCATATCAATGGGCGATGGGTTATGTGTTTTTTTTACAAACTCAGAATCAACAGGAACGATATCAATAGCAATGGGCGCTTCTACCTCATCGGTTTTTTTCTGATCATTAAGCAGCGTATACAAGGCAAATACAGACAAAGGAATAGCGATAGTTAAAACAATGTAACGTTTCATCTGTTTCTCTTTTAGGTTAAATGGTGAACTAATTGTTAAGTTTTATCTTAAAAAAAGAATTAGATCAAATTTAAATTGTAACCATAAAGTGGTAATTGCTTTTTTTATAACTTATTGTAAGTATTTGCTTTACCTTTTTTAGGTATACCTTTTTGGTTTAATAGGATGGCTTTTTTGTAGTAATGGCGCACTCTGTGGCATGTTTTTGGGTACGTGTGTGTTTTTTAAATCACACCGATTTTGACAAGCAAAACTGACCAATAAAATTTTTTAGTAACGTGATCATTTTTCATTATTCAAAGGGCTAATTGCAAAGTATAAATAGGCAAAGTATGTTGTATCGTTAAACACCTATTAAAAGAGGGAATTATGGCAGGGACTGATCAGTTACTTAGTCGAATTATGGCAGGACTTGTTGCGGTCATTATTGGTTTTTCAAGTTCTATTGCATTGATTTATCAAGTGGTGATCACCTTAGGTGGTACACCTGAACTTGTGGCAAGCTGGATATTAATGCTGGGGCTAGTAATGGGCGGTACGTCTATTGTGCTGTCGTTTTATTATAAGGTGCCCATTTTAATTGCATGGTCGACTACCGGTGCAGCATTACTGATCTCAAGTGCCCAGGGCTACAGCTTACATGAAGCGATAGGCGCATTTATGCTATCAGCCTTATTGGTATTGGTATCTGGCATTACCGGTTGGTTTGAAAAAATCATGAACCGTATTCCCAGTGAACTGGCCTGTGCTATGTTAGCGGGGGTATTAGTCACATTTGGTATTGATGTGTTTAACTTTATGAACGACTTGCCATTGGTGATTGGTTTAATGGTGGTGGTGTACTTTATTGGCAAGCGCTTTTTTGCTCGTTTTGCAATGCTAAGTGTATTGTTAGCGGGTATATTTTTAACCTGGTATATGGGAAATATCGATACCAGCACCGTGCAGTGGCAGGCAAGCAGCTTTGCTTATATTGCACCAAGCTTTAGTTTGCAGGCATTTATAAGTATTAGTATTCCTTTGTATATAGTAACTATGACTTCACAAAACTTACCTGGGTTTGCAATTTTAAAAGCGCATAACTATAAAGCGCCAATATCATCGTCATTAACTGTGACCGGGTTAATAAATTTAGTAACCGCGCCATTTGGCACTTATTCAATTAATTTAGCGGCCATTACGGCTGCTATTTGTATGAGCGAAGAGGCCGATAAAAACCCTGATAAGCGCTATTGGGCGAGCATTGCTGGTGGGATGTTTTACATTATTATGGCGCTGTGTGCTGCAATGCTAGTGGCGATTGTAGCAAGCCTGCCGCAAGCACTGGTATTGGCGTTAGCGGGTATTGCACTGTTTGGCACCATCGCTAATAGTTTGCAGCAGTCTTTGCACAGTCCTGAATATACAGAGGCGGCCATTATTACCTTTTTAGTTACGGCTTCTGATTTAACATTATGGTCAGTCGGCTCTGCATGCTGGGGGATAATAGCAGGAGCACTCACGTTAATGGTGACACGTAAGAGCTAAGAGCAGATTTTAGGTGTTAGGTGCGGGGATCGGGTGTCGAGCAACGGGTTTGGTACTGTGCGCGCGAGGTAAACTCACGCCTACAGTCGATCACCGCACTTGGCTAATCTCTTGCTGATCGCTGACAGCTAAAACCTAACCGCTGCTGTCCCCGTTTTATAGCATTGGTTTTAACACATCAAACATGGCGTCTATGTGATCGTCACGGTCGTTAAGCGCTGCTATATAACGGTATTTTTCGCCGCCGGCTTCTTCAAAAATCTCTCGGTTTTCACCTTCTAATTCTTCAAGTGTTTCTAGGCAGTCGGCGCTAAAGGCTGGGCTGATAATAGCCACATCTTTAATTCCTTCGCCAGGTAAGCTCTCAAGAGTTGCATCTGTGTAAGGTTTTAACCATTCAGCTTTACCAAAACGGCTTTGGAAAGTGGTGATCACTTTGTCTTTATCTAGGCCTAGCTTTTCTACCACTAAACGGGTGGTTTGTTGGCATAGGCAGTGATAGGGGTCGCCATTATCTAAAAACTGTTTAGGCATACCATGATATGAAAACACCATTTTTTGTGGCATGCCGTGTTTTTCTAAATCTTCGCTAATGCTGTTAGCAAGCGACTCTAGGTAGGTTGGGTTTTTGTGATACCCATTTACAAAGTGTAGCTCTGGCACCCAGCGCCATTTTTTTAATACATTTGCCACGGCATCAAATGTTGAGCCTGTGGTTGGACTTGAATATTGTGGGTAAAGTGGTAACACAATAATGCGGGTTAAGCCTTTATCTCTGAGCTCTTCAAGGCCCGCTTCGATTGATGGGTTACCATAGCGCATCGCCATAACCACTTCGGTGTTGGTATAGCCGTGCTGTTTTAATAAGGCATTTAATTTAATGCTTTGTTGGCGTGTAATGTGGGTCAGTGGTGAGCCATTTTCAGTCCATATGCTTTTATACAATTTAGCTGAGCGCTTTGGGCGTATACGCAAAATGATGCCATGCAGAATAAGCATCCACACAATACGCGGTATTTCTACGATACGAGGGTCTGACAAAAACTCACGTAAGTAAATACGCAATGCACTTGCTGTTGGGGCATCGGGGCTACCTAAGTTGGTCAGAAGTATTCCCGTTTTTTGGTTAAAACGCCCGTCGTGGGGATTGTCGGTAACGGCAGAAAATCGCGACACGTTGTGCTCCTTCAAGCAATGGATTTAGAGGTATCTATTTAGGCTTAGTATAACGAATAAAAGAGTATTTTAGATCAATCATTTAGCCATTTTAACCATAATTCTAAATGGGGTCGGCTTTTTAGCTTCGAGTTGTTGTAGCTTAACAATCGATTTCGTATTGAAAATATGTCCTTTAGGCAAAAGCATAATACCTGTATGGCTGTGCAGTGAGTTTGCCAATATCATATTTTCTTCGAGTTCTTGTGCGCTCATCACCTTTATTGAACCAATAGAGCTGTCAGAGGCAATGAGTTTAGCGTGGCTGGCTTCAAGTGCATCGACAATACGCGGGTGGTATAAGCTGCCACTGTTTGATTTAATACTATTGAGCGCAAATTGATGGCGTTGTTTTGTTGTAAGTAACGGCTCACTTTGCTCGTAACCCTCCCAATAGTCACGAGCAACACTGAGCACCATAGCTCCAATGGGAATATCGTTTTTAGCAAGTCCTTTGGGAATACCTTTGCCATTGTAGCGTTCGAATTGGTGGTAAATTGCATCAGACACATCGCTTAAATGAGTCGCAGGCATGAGCATTAATTGTGAAATACTTGGGTGGGTGTAAAACGTTTTTCTTTGAACTTCATTAAGCTCGTTAATGGGTTTGTTGTAAAGCTCAGGGTCCATAGCAAGTAAACCAATTTGAGCCAAATACCCCGCAATAGGCGCAAGTTCAATGCTTTTTTGCGATACGTTAAGGTAACGCGCTATTTGAGTACATGTACCGGCTATATTTTCTGCTCTTTTACCATCGAGATAAGGATTCGCATTGATAAAATTATAAAGCAGTTCAACAGTAGATTGGTGCTCTCGTTTTTCACTTTCATTAGCGACTTCAAGTTTTTTTAATACGCTTCTTATTTGTTTTGTCCGCTTTTCGACGAGTTGCTCTAGGTTAGTATTCAGCTCTTTTAATTGTTCATTTTGCTGATTTACATGGCGCTGTAAAATCTCATTTTGCTTTTTGAGTCTAAACTTTTCGACGCCTGATTGGATAACGCTAATTAAGTGATCGTTTTGCCAAGGCTTTTGCACGTAGGCGTGAATGCCTCCTTCATTAACAGCACTAATTGTTGACTCTAAATCAGAAAAACCAGTTAACAAAATACGCTGGCTATCGGGGGCAACTTTTCTTGCTTTAGCTAAAAACTCAGCACCGCTCATTAGTGGCATACGCATGTCACTGATGACGACATCAAACTGTTTTTTTTGCATTTTTTCAAGTGCATCATGGCCACTGGTTGAAACACTCACATCAAATTTATATTGGCGTAAAAGTCGTACTAAAGATTTGAGTACATTGGCCTCATCATCTAGGCATAAAATGCTCGGCGGCTGTTCATTTAATTGCTCTAATACATCAATGTCCGTCATTTTTTTACCAATAAGATAGTGAGTTGTATGGCTAAATTTAGTCTAAGCTTTGGTTGTAAACAACTGATTTATTTAAGCCGTTTCCAAGTATAGTATTTGAACAATACGCAAATCATTGTTGTTAGGATTAAATAAGGTAACGCTGTGTTGTAGTTTGTATCTATTTTTACTGTAATTCTCTGTAATTCAACGTGAAGATGAGTACTGATATATAAGCAAAATCGAGAGTGTGACATAGCTTACTCAATTTGTTTGTTGGCATGTAATATGGTCAGTACGTCGTCAGTTAATGTGGGCTTTTTAGGTAACGTAATATAAAAAGCAGTGCCTTGGTTTAACTGGCTTTCAACTCGAATTTGGCCACTATGTTGCTCTATAATTGCTTTACTTATAGCTAGCCCTAACCCTGTGCCTTGGCCTATTGGTTTTGTAGTATAGAAAGGGTCAAAAATTTTATTTAATTTGTCCTCATCAATTCCACTGCCATTATCGGCAATGGTTATATAGGCATTTTTTTTATCGGCTTTAGTGGTAATACTGATGACACCGACTTTGTCGCAAATGGCTTGAGCGGCGTTAAAAAATAAATTTAAAAATACCTGAGAGAGCTGGGTCGAACGTCCTGTGATGATAACGGGTTCTGTGTCGTAGTGTTTTTCAACGTTGGCGTTGTATTTAATTTCGTTCCAGGCAACACGTAATGTGTTATCAATGAGCTCGGTTATATCAATATCGCCAATTTGGGTTTGATCCGGATGAGCAAATTGCCTTAATCCTTGAACAATCTCCTTAACACGATCAGCCCCTTCAGTCATTTCAGCAATGATATCGCTTGAGTCTGTTTCTAATTCATCAAATTGATAATGTTGTAGCGTATCTGCTAATGTTTGCTGCGCTATGGCTTTTTCTGCTTTGAGTGCGTTAATTAAATGACTAAATTGCTCAAGGTTGTAAGCCAAATTTTGGATATTACTGACAATGTAGCTTAAAGGGTTGTTTATTTCGTGTGCAACGCCTGCCGCCATTTGCCCTAACGAAGCCATTTTTTCAGAGTTGATTAACACTTGTTCAATGTTACTTTGTTTTTCTTCCATTTCTTTTTGTTTAACAAGTAAATTTCGTTTTTCAAATTGTGAAATTGTATTCCCTGCAAAGCTGACAAAGCGTTGCATTAAAGTAATATCGTGCTGATTAAATGCGCCAATTGTTTCTGAAAAAATACAGAGCTGGTAGCTTTCTGTACTGGTACTTACTGGGGTGGTGAGCATTGCATGCTGCGAATGCCAAAAAGGATCAGTTACTTGCCAATCAGGAAGTTGGTGTAAGTTAAATACATTTTTAATGTCTCTATTGGGTTTATTTAGTGCTTTGAGTTGGGTAATTATTTCATCACTTTGTGGGTGCGATGCTGTAATTAACGTCGTGGTTTCATTGCTGGGGTTTATTTTAATTAAAATAGCCGCAGAAAAAGCAATGGCTTGCTGCAAAATATCAAAAAACTCAGTGAGTAAGGTTTCAGTTTTGTCGTTCTTTAAAATGGCATCTAAGCCATTTAAGATCAGGCTATTAAAGGCACGGTTTTCTTCAAGTGCTAAATTATGAACTTGTAATAAGTGTAGCTTTTCTAACAGTATTTCATTGCTACTCATTCAGGGCCACCAAAGATTTCGCATGAAATCATTAAATTACCATGTTTACTTGTTGAATCGCTGAATGTGCCGAGCTCCCCAAAAGTAAAGCCCATAATAAATGGGGTGTTGGGTAGTTGTGCTGCAATAGACTCTTTTACTTCTTGCATGGCGTCTTTAATTGACAGCATACAGCCTCCGCAAAAAATAATAATAGCGCCGGTAATATTTTTTATGGCATGGAGTTCTGCCAATTTAGTTAATGAGGTAACAACCATATCGCCTCGTTTTATTAATTGTTCAGGGCTTCCTGAGGCAAGGTAAACCGTATCGCCAACATGTAGGTTCGAAAATAGCTCTAGCGCCCCATTTTTTGCTACAGCTGGATGACTTAACAGTAATCGAGGGATTTCATCATTTAAAGAAAGGGCGCTTGCCAATGGGGTCATTGTTGATTGAGCAAGGATATTTCCTGAAGTTAAGGCGTTTAAACCTATGTTTTTTCGCCACTGATTATATACATCAAACGCGGGCTGGTTATCAATTGTTTTTAATAAACGACCATCCACGTCTGTCACTGTACCTTGCTGGTCAGTTTTATCGTAGCCTGAACTATAAAAGCCGAATGTTTCTACACTGGGGTACAGCACCGCAATAATAAAGCCTTGTTGGTATACATTTTCAGTATCGCTAAAACACCACTTTGCTGAAATATCGTTGTCGGCGCAACTTCCTCCAAAAACAGGTATACGCTGCCCGATAGCATCTTGAATTCCCTGCAAAACCAGCTCCTCATTACCTGGGACTTGAAAGCACCAGACCATTTTTGGGGCGAGGCCTGCTTGGCCTGCATTAGCAATGGCTTTAAGTACAGTTTGAGCGGCATTTTCTCTTAGGTTATCGGTTGCATTACAACTAGCAACACCATAATGCCCATTTGAGTCTTTAATCGAAAATAAACTAATACTTTGCTCATTTAATGATAGGGTTTGGTCGGTTGATGACCCAAGACACGAAGAGATGATTAAACAATTGTGAGTGTTTTTTAAAAAGCCTGGCTGGTTATTAAAAAGGTATTTAATGGTATCGGTTGTAGCAAACCCAAGCAGTAAATCTGGGCTGTTGTTCGTAAACTGACTAACAGGTTGGATAAATTTATCTATATCGCTGCCGTGAGTATGAAAAGTATCAATGGCGAACATAGATGCCCCTTGGTAATAACAATAGCCACAACCGTGGATGTTTTAATTATTAATAATCGCTTAGAATTTATTCTAGACTATATATTAAATAGAATGAATTTAGCTGCTAATTATTAGTCGATATCACCTTTGCCCACGAGTTTTATTTGTCGTGCTGCGTTTAAATTTATGTTAGCGTTGCGTTAAAATCAAGCTAATGATATTGACATTTTCAGCCCCGGTAAAGCTGAATAAGGTTGCTAATTACTTATATCCTCATCAGTGTATAGAAACACTGGATCAATGTAGGAGGCCTAAAAGGGCACTCATTAGCTGAGCGAGGTAATTATAGCTACGAGTAAATAACTTTATTGCTTATGTGTTTAGGCACAACATGCTGATGTGAATTTATTTAAATCATTAAGTAACGATACATGGATGAGCTGTGTGAACAATTTACTAGGCACAAGTAAAACTCATTTGAGGTATAAATAGTGGCTTTGCGAATTTTATTGGTAGACGATGAACTCAATGTATTGAAATCTTTAAAACGAGTACTTGTTCGTTCAGGTTATGATGTAATGACGGCATCCAGTGGTTTTGAGGCACTTGAAATATTAGCGGCTAATCAAGTTGAGATAATCATTACTGACTTTAGAATGCCAGAAATGAACGGCGCTGATTTATTACGCCAAGTTAAAATTAATTGGCCCGATTGCGTAAATTTAGTGCTCAGCGGGTATGCTGATTTTAAGTCTGTGGTTGAGTTATTAAATCAGGGATTGGTATTTCGTTTTTTAGAAAAGCCATGGGTTGATAGTGAGCTACTTGAAAACATTAGCGAGGCGAAAGTAAAATATGAACAGCGCCGAGCTAAAAGAGTAAGAGATCAGTTATTAATGGGCAGTATGTCGGCATTAATAGAAATAGACAATGACGGCATTATTAATCGTTTTAATGCACCTGCCGCTGAAATCATTTCAGATATTCATTTATACGAAAACAAACACCTCGCCAATTTAGATACAGCTCAAAACAAAGCGGTAAGTCAGTCGTTTGTTGATAAGCAAAGCAGTACACTTTTTATTAATTATGCTTGCACTTCTGATCTAGCTAAAAGCGAAGAAGTTATGATTGAGCGTTGTTTACATGACGGTTTTTGCCAGCTTTTAAAGTTATCAATTAACTCAAATAGTATGAGTAATATTTTTCAACTTACCAGAACACCATCAGTGGTGACTAACGAGTCTGATTTTTATCATCATTTAGCCCTGTGTGAAGCGAATAAAGAATGTTATGCCCTCGTTTATATAGGTATTGCGCAGTTTCAATTAATCAATGATCTGTTAGGCGCAGAAGATGGCAGCCACCTTATAAAATTGGTTTTGGAGGTGCTAAAAGGCGTATCAAAGCAACCGGTGAAAGTTCTTCATAAGAGCGCCGATCGGTTTGTATTATTTGTTCCTGAAATTAAATCTGATAGTGAAATTTTAACCGATTTAAATAAGGCGATGAATGATCTGAAAAAACTACTCCCTAGTAAATATAACGATGCCCATGTGCAGCTTTATGGCGTGTATGGGTTGTTTCCTGAGGATAGTTTGGAAGGAAAAGAACTCGTTAATCAAATGCAGTTGACGATGAATTACCAAGTAAGTGAACAACAGCGTATTTGTTCTCGCTTTGACCCTCAGCTGGTAGCCGATTATAAAAAGAACTTTGAGTTAAGCCGTTTATTATTAACAGCGGTAAGTAATGATGAACTATCGTTGCGTTTTCAGCCAAAAGTTGACACTAAAACAGGGCAAATATTGATTGCTGAGACGCTTATTCGCTGGTATGAGCCGAGTAAACATGGCTGGGTACCGCCAGCTCATTTTATCCCGATTGCTGAATGTGATGGCCAAATTATATCAATAGGACGCTGGGTTATTTCTCAAAGTTGTAAAACGCTAAAATATTGGGCAGAGAACAATACAGGCGTGCGTGTATTGGCAATTAACTTATCTGCTAGACAATTAAAAGATGATCCCGATTGGATTGACTTTATGCTCGAGTGTTTAAGTCGCAATGATTTAGAGTCATCACAGTTGGTTTTTGAGTTAACAGAAACCTATTTAATAGAAGATTTTGCTATTTGCGAACAACAGTTAATAAAATTAAGAGCGTTGGGGTTTAAGTTATTGATTGATGACTTTGGTGTAGGTTACTCATCACTTGGCTATCTTTCTAAGCTGCCAGTAGATGGTGTTAAACTAGATAGAGCCCTTATTGCTGATATAGAGTCGTCTTTAGCGATGCAAAGTATGATTCGTAATATTACGCGTATGTCACATGATCTAAATCTTAAAGTTGTTGCTGAGGGAGTAGAAACAGCCTATCAATGTGAATTAATTAAAAAGTTAGGGTGTGACTACATACAAGGCTATTACTATAGTGAGCCTTTAGAACAGGATGATTTTTGTAATTACTTAAGCCATTTCAATTCTCAAGGTGCGCAATGAGTTCAATAGCGGTAGTCATACTAGATGACGATGCTTTTTTATTAAAAGTATTACAAAGAACTATTCATCGAGCCTTTCCAGAGGTTGATATAATGACAACCTCTGATATTGATGAATTTTGGCAACTACTAAACACTAAGCAAGACCTAGATTTAGTATTAAGTGATTATTTAATGCCGCAAATGAATGGTTTGGATGTTTTAGAGCAATGCTCGTCGCAAAACCCTTACCCAGTGAGGGCATTACTTACTGGCGATATGACACTGAGTACCATGATGCGACAGCCTAATGTTGTGCATGCTTATCTTGCTAAACCGTTTAATGAGGCAGACATAACCGCACTTTTTAACAATGTGGCGGCGTTAAAGTCGTTACCCTTTGCTTTTAATGTGCGCAGGCAGTTAGGGGCTATGATCAGCTTTCCTGTTTATCCTCTTATTTTGAAAGAACTCAGGGAGTTAGTACAAAGCGATGAGTTTGATTTACACGACATTGCCCATGTTGTTTCTCAAGAGCCAATAATAACCGCTAAATTGTTGCAACTTGCAAACTCATCTTATCTTGGGTTTGTAAGGCCAACATCGTCAATTGATGAAGCTGTGTCGAGGCTCGGAACAACGATATTAATGGCTATCACCACTTCTTTATTAGTTGCCAAAAATTTTGAATCGTCTATTCCTTCGGCTATCCATGAGAAACAATTGGATATAGCAGCGAATTACGCTAGTTGTGTTAAGCGTTTTGCTAAGCAGGCAGGTTTTAACTTACATGATCAAGAACTATTATTTTCAGTGGCGTTATTGAGTTTTGTTGGCAAAATTATTTTGCTGTCTCAAGGGGAAAGTGAAGCGTCTTTTGAGCATGAAAAAGCCGTGAGTGAAGAAGATGCTAGTTCTAACTTTATTTCGGCCTATGTTTTAAAGTTATGGGGATACGACACGAAAATGTGTAGCTTATTAATGAGTTGCCATGATTTAGCCGCCACTGATGATAATGAGTTAATTCCGCTTAATCATACGTTATTTATTGTTAGGCAAATTCTTTTTGATAAACACTCCCCCATGCAGTTACGCGCATACTGTGACTCAAAAGGTGTAGACCCTATACTTTGCCATCTAATTAGTGAATTTGATTGGCATAGTTATACCTCTTAAATAGGCCTGTATAAAATATTGTTTAAAAATGGACAGTACTACATAACTAGCTATGTATAGTTTTTTCTGAGTACCCTTTCTTACCTTTAGTATCTACTTTAGTCTTATAAAAACCGCATAAAACCTCATTTTGAGTGTGTTTTTTGCTCATTGCAGAGTAAAAAACATACAAAGTCGTTATTTTTACTAATTATGAATAAAACCTCAGCATTAACATTGTATTAACCTTGAGCGATTTGATATTAAATTGCTACTTTGGTTGTATTTTGAGCTTTTATAGGTGTTATTTTCCTGTTTTTAAAGTTATTTGCATTCTTATGCTAATTTTATCAAATTTTTTGTTTCTTTTTGTTTGTGTATGTTGCTAGGATGTTGGCAATGGGGTACAGGAATATACCCCACACACATTATAAGAATACACAAAACAGGGTCATCATTATGTCAACATATCGTTTAAACACCTTGGCTGTAGCGGTTGCTTTTGCTTTCAGTGCACCAAGTATGGTTAATGCACAAGAAGCGCCTGCTAAAGCTGAAAAAAATATCGAACAAATATCTGTGTTAGGGTCGCGAGTTTCTAACCGAACAGCAACAGAGTCGTCATCACCTATTGATTTAATTGACGCGGATGATTTAAACAAAGGCGGCTTTACCGAGCTTGGGCAAAGCTTACAAGCGACAGCGCCATCGTTTAACTTTTCTCGTACACAAGTTTCTGACGGTTCCGATTTATTTCGCCCAGCAACATTACGCGGTTTACAGCCAGATCAAACGCTGGTTTTAGTCAACGGTAAGCGCCGCCATAATCAATCTATTTTTGGTTTAACTAGTACCGTGGGCGGTGGCTCTGCGGGGACTGATATGAATGCGATCCCGCTTATTGCCTTAAAAGGGGTTGAGGTTTTACGTGATGGTGCGGCGGCGCAGTACGGCTCAGATGCGATTGCGGGGGTTATCAATTTATCACTTAATAACTCAACAGATTTAACCACAGGTTATGTGCAATACGGTGAAACGGCAGAAGGCGATGGGGAAACAATTTCTGCAGGTTTAAATCGTGGTTTTGAACTAGGCAACGAAGGTGGATTTATTAATTTATCGCTTGAGTATCGCGATGCAGATAAAACCAATCGTGCCGAGCGAGATACTGGAGGTTCACTTAATGTCGCACCAGGTACTTTATCGGACGAAGTTCGTTGGGGACAAGGTAATGCAGAGAGTGAATTTACTTCGGTATTTTACAATATGGCATTGCCAATGAGTGAGGGCGAGCTTTACTCATTTGGTGGCTATTCTGAGCGTACTGCACTAGGTAACGGCTTTTATCGTAACTTTAACGAAGCATCTAAAAACGTGATTCAAGTCTATAGCGATGGATTTTTACCGCAAATAGACAATGAAGCACAGGATATCTCTGTTTCAATCGGTTTTAGAGGTGATATTAACCCTGATTGGAATTACGATGTATCGGCGGTATATGGTGAAAACCAATACGACTTTACCTCACGCAATACATTAAATGCCTCTTATGCTGCTGAGTATTTATTTAATAACCCAGGTGCAAGTGATGCCGATATTGCTGCAAATGCAGGACCAACTGAGGGGTATTCGGGTGGCTTTAGGTTTGACCAAACAACATTCAACGCGGATGTGAACGGGATTGTTGATATTGGCCGCAGTGAGCCTGTGTACGTGTCAATTGGTGCTGAATACCGTAAAGAAAACTATGAAATTGTACCCGGTGAAGAAGCCTCATACGCGTGTGGCACTGCTAACACAGATACTTCATACCCATCAGTGAACGATCCGAATCAATTTGCACAATGTGGTTTTCAAGCTTACAACGGCCTTCGCCCTGAAGCATCAAATAAAAGTGATCGCGATAGCTACGCCGTTTATATTGACGCAGAAACCATGGTTACCGATGCGTGGAATGTTAGCGGTGCACTTCGTTACGAAGATTTCTCTAATGCGGGTGACGACATAATTGGTAAAGTAGCCACGCGTTATGAATTTAACGATGATTTTGCGATACGTGGTGCGTTATCAACGGGTTTTAGAGCGCCATCATTACAGCAAAGCGGTTACACTGCGTTTACCACTAACTTAGGTTCTGACGGCACGTTAAGCCAGTCGTTTACAGCAACAACGGGCTCAGCATTTCCAGCTGCATTAGGCGTTGATAACTTAAAGCTTGAAACATCAACTAACTACAGTGCAGGCTTTGTTTATGATGTGACCAGTGATTTATCGTTAACGGTGGATTTTTACCGTGTAGAAATTGAAGACCGTATTACACTGGGCAGCTTGTTATCGGCTGATGATGTGGCATTTAGTCCTGATGCAGTTGCCGCGCTACAGGCAACGGGTGCAGTACAAGCGAATTACTTTTCAAACTCAGTGAATTCGACAACGCAGGGTGTTGACATTATTGCGTCCTATCGCACCGATTTATATGACGGTAATTTCTCTGCTACGTTTGCCGGTAATTTAAATGAAACTAAAATTGACAGTGTTAATGCAGCACCGGGTATTCCTGAAAATGTAGCACTTGATGATATTCAAAGTAGTTTTTTAACTGATGGGCAGCCGGGCGAACGTGCAACGTTAACGTTTGATTATGAGCGTGACGCGTATAGCTCAATGATCCGCTTTAATTACTTTGGCGAAACCGATGTGAAGTACTTTGGTAATGACCATATTGAACTTGCAACAGATGGCTCATTTAAAGCAACCAGTACGGTAGAATCAGCCGTATTAGTGGATTTAAATGTAAGTTATCAAATTAACGATATGTTTGCTCTATCGGTAGGTGCAGACAATGTATTTGATGAAACACCGGATGAATTAGGCGATGATGAAGTATTAAACGCTATTTCAAATGGGGCATTTAAATACCCGTTACGTGCCGTACCCTATGGCTTTGATGGTCGTACTTACTACGCAAAAGTAAGCTTTAGTTTTTAATTTTATAAGCTAAATAGGCGCCGTTATAAACGGCGCTTTTTTTATGGCTAAAATATATTTAAAACAGCATTAAAAATGATTGCATGCTTGAAAATTAAGCATACAATCGCCATCAATAACACAGTGGGATATATATCCCTCGTTATACTCATTTTATTAATAGGAAAAAATAAATGGCGAAAAAAAGCAAAGCAAAAGCGGTTAACAAATCCGCAGTAGACACTGGGCGCGGTGTGATAAAACACAACGCATTGGCAGCACTGGTAACCTCTAAAGTATTTAAACCGCAAGTGGTTAAAGCCAAAAAAGGCAAAGGCTCGTTTAAACGCAGCAACAAACACGCAGGACAAGAGTCCTATTTAATCGCGGCTTAAATAGCACCGATCAAATAGGGCTTTTATTGCGAGTTGGCTAAGTGTTTGCTGAAATAAGGCGGGCTTCGGGCTTCGAGTCACGAGCAGCGAACACAACCTAGCGCCAAGTTACTTCCCTAGAACCTAGCGCCTTTAGCCTTCTCTTTCAGCGCAGCGTCTCATAACCTCTTTGTGAATAAATCACTTAAAACATGTTTGCACAATGAGAAGACAACGGGCTTCGAGTGACGAGGAGCGAGCTTGTGAAAACAGCCTACTACCTAGTCATACTATTCTTGAAAGCAGCGCCTTTAGCCTTCTCTTTCAGCGCAGCGTCTCATAACCTCTTTGTAAATAAATCACTTAAAACATGTTTGCACAAAGAAAAGTGAGTGAGGGTTAATGAGAAAATATAAAAACAGGAATGCTCTTCCCGTAGCTCTTAGCCCGACACCCGAACCACGACACCCATCTCTTGTTTACCCGTGTATTATCGATTTAGAATTCGCCAAATAAGAAGCATGGTTGCTTAGTGTTTGCGAAGGGTTTTCACCAAATAATTGGGTGTAATCTTTAGTAAATTGCCCTGCATGCCAAAATCCCCAATTGGCTGCGATGACAGAGATTGGCTTATCTTGTTTTGCTAATTTTAGTTCTCTTCTGACATTATTTAATCGGGTTAAACGTAAAAATCGCAGCGGATTAATCCCTAAAATACTTTCAAAACAGTATTGTAGCGTGCGCCTGCTAACAAAAGTGAGCTCACATAGCTGAGTAATGGTCACGCTACTTTGTGGGTTTGCATTTACATACTCTTTAACTTTATCAACCACCGCTTTTCGGTGTTTATAACTGGGAGCGATACGTTGACACGGAGTTTGTTCGTTTAGTAAATGTAATGCCAACATATTAAGCATGTCTTGCTGTAAATCGGCATTTAGGCTAAAAGCGTTACTGCTAACCATACTGTTTATTATACCCCGGGCACTTTTTAACATGGCGTTGCTTGTTGTATGTCGCTCAGTACCTGAAGAGGTTATATTTTTTAAGTATATCCCTTGTATCTGAGCCATATGTTCTAACGATTGCGTGTCTATTACTAAACCATAAATATTAAACTGCTCAGGTGTAATAAGCTCAAAGTTACTCTCACTGGTTCGACACATAAATTGATTACTTGCCACATTTAAGCCATTAATTTTGCTCTGCTGAGACTGCTTTGGGATCCCAAGCCAAATAGATTGCGGCGCTATTGCACATTGTTGGTGAAGAGCACGCTCTGTGTATTCTTCAAATGCATGAATATTAGAATAATCCACGCTCTCTATACGCCCAAAAAATCGCCCTTCACTGAGCTGATCATATTTTTGCTGCCACTGCGTTAGGTTATTCGCTTGCTCATCTATATCTTGGGTATGCACCATGCTCTTTTGTGGTGCGCTAGCTAAATCTTGCTGCGTCATAATGGAGTTACTCTTTGCTTTTTTTATTTTTATTAAGATTAAGTTACCACCAGTAACTATAGTTAACTATATGAAATAAAGCTAAAAATGATGATTTGCCAAAATTCGATAGTGTCTTGGTACGAATTAAGCTCTCTTGAAACTAAACAAAATTGATTTATAGCTTATAGGTCAGCAAAACCTGTACCAAGGTTTGAACTAGTTGTTATGTGGAGTAGATCATGGGGCAAAGGTACCGATATACGTTAGGCACGCAGGTGTACAATTTTAAAAACTTGGCTGAAGTAATGGCAAAGGCTACCCCTGAGCGATCGGGCGATCGTCTTGCAGGAGTGATAGCAGGCTCAGCACAAGAGCGAGCGGTGGCGCAAATGACACTGGCAGATATTCCGCTTAAAACGTTTTTAAATGAAGCGCTGATTGCCTATGAAGACGATGAAATAACCCGTTTAATTATGGACGATCATGACACCAATGCATTTATGGCGATTGCTCATTTAACCGTAGGCGATTTTCGTAACTGGTTATTAAGTGACTTTGCAACTCCCGCTGTGTTGGCAAGTGTTAGGCAAGGGATCACCCCTGAAATGGCTGCGGCTGTAAGCAAAATAATGCGAAATCAGGATCTTATTTTAATTGCTAAAAAATGCCATGTAACCAGTGCGTTTAGAAACACCATAGGCTTGCCAGGGCACTTATCCACCCGTTTGCAACCTAACCACCCTACGGATGATATTAACGGCATTGCCGCCTGTATTTTAGATGGGCTTTTGTACGGTAATGGTGATGCGGTAATAGGCATAAACCCTGCAACCGATAACGTAGCACAGGCTATTAAGTTGATGACATTGATGGATGAGGTGATTCAAAAATATCAAATTCCTACCCAAAGCTGCGTCCTTACCCATGTTACTAACACGATTGAATGCATAGAAGCGGGAGCGCCTGTTGATTTAGTGTTTCAGTCTATTGGTGGAACAGAAGCAACCAACTCGAGCTTTGGTTTTAATTTAAATACCTTAGCTGAGGCACAAGATGCCGCACTGAGTTTAAAGCGCGGAACTGTAGGCGATAATGTGATGTATTTTGAAACGGGGCAGGGCAGTTCGCTTTCGGCTAACGCGCATCATGGGCTTGATCAACAAACCTGCGAAACCCGTGCTTATGCGGTTGCACGAAAATTTAATCCGCTACTAGTTAATACCGTGGTGGGCTTTATTGGTCCTGAATATTTGTTTGATGGTAAAGAAATTACTCGCGCAGGGCTTGAAGATCATTTTTGTGCCAAGTTATTGGGTATTCCGATGGGCTGCGACGTGTGTTACACCAATCATGCCGAGGCCGACCAAAACGATATGGATAACTTACTTACGCTACTTGGGGTAGCAGGGTGCTCGTTTGTGATGGGCATTCCGGGCTCTGATGACATTATGCTTAATTACCAAACCACCTCATTTCATGATGCATTATATGTGCGCCGAGTACTGGGCGCGCGGCCCGCGCCAGAGTTTGAAAAGTGGCTTACTGATATGAATATTATGCGCAACAGTCACGATATTATTTTATCTGATACGTTACCTGCCGCTTTTGCTAAACCACTGAATGCGATTAAAGGGGGCTGAGTATGAAATCAAATTCTAACGCAACGTCTGTTACAAACAACAGCGATAATACACATAAAAATAATGGCAACGTGGTGCATAACCCATGGCGCGATTTACGCCGTTTTACCGATGCACGGATTGGCCTTGGCCGCGCAGGAATAAGCTTACCGACCAGTGAAATGCTGGCGTTTCAATTATCCCATGCACAAGCGCGTGATGCGGTGAACTTTCCGCTCGATATTAATGCAATAACCAAACAGCTTAGCAAACTCAGTGCTGAGAAACAGCTGGCTGCTCCTTTGCGCTTACATAGCCAGGCTGTTGACCGAATGACGTATTTACAACGCCCCGATTTAGGACGCAGGTTAGATGAAAACGGCCGACAAACCCTACTTAATTTCACCGCTGGGCAGCAAAACACGGCTGCAAAATATGATTTAGCCATCGTTGTGGTTGATGGCTTATCGTCGCTAGCGGTGCAAAAAAATGCTTATCCTTTTATTAATGAATTATTAGCGCAGCTAGGTGATAACAGTGAGTTAAACATTGCGCCTTTTAGTGTGGTTGAGCAAGGTCGGGTGGCGATTGGTGACGACATTGGAGAGCTTTTAAATGCACAAGTAGTCATGGTGTTAATTGGTGAGCGACCAGGGCTTAGCTCGCCCGATAGCCTTGGTTTATATCTAACTTGGGCACCTAAAACAGGTCTTAACGATGCCTGTCGCAATTGTATTTCAAATATTCGCCCTGCGGGCTTGCCTTACTGTGAGGCTGCAAGGCGTGCAGTTTATTTATTACGTGAGGCAAAAAAATTAAAACTAACAGGAGTGAACTTAAAAGATCGTACACAGGATGATGTGATTGAGCATCAACAATCGAGCCGTCATTTTTTAAATGCGGAATAACGGTAACTAAAAATAAAAAATCGATAAAGAGGATGTTATGTCTACTAATAATTCAGAGTACTTAGCAAAAAGGCAACTTAAAAGTGGCACTGCAGGTTGGTTATTGCTGGCAGGGTTAGGGGTATCGTATGTGATTTCAGGAGACTTTGCTGGATGGAACTTTGGTATTGCAGAAGCAGGCTGGGGCGGCTTTGCCATAGCGGCAGTATTAATGGCTATTATGTATCTCACTTTAGTGTTATCGCTGGCTGAAATGTCGGCTGCTATTCCCGCTGCGGGAGGAGGGTATAGCTTTGCTCGCCAAGCAATGGGGCCAACGGGGGGTTATTTAACCGGCCTTGCGGTATTAATTGAATATGCGTTAGCACCGGCTGCTATTGTTATTTTTATTGGCTCTGCGGTGGAGGCGTTAACGGGGTTTAATGGCCCTTGGGTTTATGCGCTCTTTTACTTGGTGTTTGTGGGTATTCACTTAGCTGGGGTTGGTGAAGCGCTAAAAGTAATGATGGTAATAAGCGGTTTGGCGGTACTTGCCATTGTTGCCACCGCTGTGGTGTTAATCACCAATTTTGATGCGACAAATTTATTTGATATTGCCGTAACCGATGCTGCTGGCGCGAGTGAATTTTTACCTCTGGGTTGGTATGGTGTATGGGCAGCATTACCTTTTGCTATGTGGTTATTTTTAGCGGTTGAAGGGGTACCATTGGCGGCAGAAGAGGCAAAAGATCCGGCGAAAGATGTGCCTAAAGGCATTATTGGCGCTATGGTGTTTTTATTGTTTACCGCGTTATTAGTGGTTGTATTAGTACCCGGGGCAGCAGGTGCAACAGCAATGGGCGCAAGTGCAGTTCCGCTGGTGGATGCGTTAAATGCGACGGGCAATAACGATTTAGCAACCGTGGTTAATATATTAGGGCTAGCAGGGCTGGTGGCTTCATTTTTCTCTATTATTTATGGTTATAGTCGATTGGTGTTTGCGTTGTCGCGTGCGGGATATTTACCCCGTTCGTTATCAATTACTACCGCGCGTAAAGTGCCCGCACGAGCGCTTATTGTACCTGCTGTATTTGGTTTTTTAGCTTCACTAAGTGGTGAGGGCGATTTAATGTTAGCTATGGCGGTGGTTGGTGCAACCGTATCGTATGCGTTAATGGCGCTAAGTCACATTTTACTGCGCTATAAGCAGCCAGATTTACCTCGTCCTTATAAAACGCCTGGCGGGACTGTGACTTCAGGTATTGCATTGTGCTTATCGTTGATTGCACTGACCGGTGTGTACGCCTTTGATCCCCGCGCTTTTTTATACACTATGGTGTTATTTATAGTGGGGGCTGCGTATTACTTTGGCTTTAGTTCTAAACATTTAGTGGCCAAAAGTGCAGATGAAGAGTTTGCTATGCTAGCCGATGCAGAGGCCGGTTTAAACATCCCCATAAGTGAGAGTTAATTTTTGTTTATAAAGTGAGTTAATTTTACTTTATAAATACAGACTTAATAGTGGCGCGGTAGGTTTTAAACCTATCGCGCCTTTTTATTATTTAACTAGCATCCAGATACCGGCTGCTATCATAAATAGGTTTTCGGTTAGTGAAATAAAGCCAAGTGGTACATTGCTATCGCCGCCAACACAGGCACATTTAAGTTCGCGTTTGTCTATATACACGGCTTTAATCACGGATATTGCGCCGACACTACCAATAAACAACGAGATAGGTGCAACCAAGTAAACCGGAAGTGCTGCAATCATGGCCACGCCAACAAAGGCTTCTAAAAATGGATATACATAAGCGTAAGGAATCACTTTCATGGCAAGTAAGTCGTAAGTGATAAAGGAATTTGAAAAACTGTTTAAATCTTGCAGCTTTTGAATGGCCAGTACCGCCATGGTTAATGCCACGAAAAGCTCAAGTGTATACATGCTTAGCCCTGCACCACTTAACGAAAAAGCTAAACTGAGCAACAAGGTAACCGCAAAAATCGCTATCACAGGGGTATAGGTTGTACCTTGCTGACCGGCAGGGGATTTATTAAAGTACTCTCTGAGTTCATCATAACCACCGATACGCTCATCATCTATAAATGTTTGTGGTGTTGTTTTTACATCGTATTTTTGTTTGAAGGTATCGGTATCGGCTCTTGAGGTGAGTAAGTGATCGTCTACTTCAAAGCCTTGACGTTCAAGTAAATCTTTAGATTTTAAACCAAATGGGCAAATATGTTCATCGGTTGCCATTCTATACAATTGGGCTGACTTGGCCATATTTTACTCCTGTATATTTATACCAATTTGCAATAATACTTAATCATTTTGAGGGGGCAGATTAGACGCTAACAGCGTTAAAAACGTCTCATTTAGAACAACTCAATAACGAAATTTTTTGCCTTGCTATCGACACGATTTTCCTCCCTCAAAATAGCTCAGTTAATTAAGCGAATTGGTATTAGAGGGGTTAACTGAGTTATATAACCTTGAAAGATCAACAGACCCTAAGTGTAAAATTTACAACATGTGCCGTTTTATTGTTAATAAACTCAGTGGTACAGGCTATGCGTTCAAAAATCAGGCCGCTTTTAATGCTTTAAGCGCTGAAGGGGGACTTGCAGCGCGTGCCAGCTAATTAATTATAAAGCTATAGGAGGGGCTGTTGAATCTCTGACAACCAGTTCTGGTGTGTATAGTTTAATAATATCGCGGTCATTGCCATTACGAATTTGCGCTATCAGTAAGCTGGCTGCATCTTCAGCAATTTTATTATTTGGCTGATGCGCTGTAGTGAGCTTTGGCCATGTTTGGCGTGAGAATGGGCTATCCTCAAACCCTGTAATAGAAAGCTCGCTGGGTATATCAATGTTCATTAATCTGGCTGCAAATAACGCACCGGCGGCGATTTCATCGTTACATGAGACGATAGCGGTTGGCCTGTTTTGTTGAGTAATGAGTGTTTTAGCACCCTCAACCCCGGATTCAAATGAGTATTCGCCATCAATAATTAAGCTAGGGTCTATAGTAATGTCGTATTGTTTTAAAGCCGCTTTGTAGCCCTCTAAGCGCTCTTTGGTGGAGTTATGTTCGCTGCCCCCAGCTAAAAAGCCAATGCGTGTGTGGCCATTATTTATAAGGTGTTCGGTAATTGATTTAGAGGCGAGGTTATCGTCAATCATAATACAGGGCGTTAATGTATCGGGCGCGTCGTGTCCTGATAAAATACGCACAACTTTTAGGTCAAGCTGTGTCAGCTTTTCAACAAAATGTGGCATCTCTGAAAATGGCGGCGTGAGTAAAATACCGGCAATTCGGGTGCGTTTTATCATGCTGGTTATTTCGTCAATAATATGTGCTTCTTTGGCATCGCATGGGTGGATAAGTAGTTCAAATCCTTGCTTTTTACACGCATCTAAAATGCCGTTTTGCATATCTATAATATAGTAGGCATTTGGATTGTCGTAAATGTAAGCAATGCTGTAAGCTTTTGTTCCTGCGAGACTTCTTGCAGCAAGGTTAGGCTGAAAGTTCAACTTTTTAACCGACGCCATGACTTTCTCACGGGTGTTGTCACGCACCGAGGTTTCGTTATTTATTACTCGTGATACCGTTTTTATTGATACCCCGGCATCTTTTGCCACGTCGTTTATTGTTGTTCTCATAGGCTTAATAGACCTTTACATATCATTTTGGGTACTAATTTATCTTTATCGGTTAACAACTACAGCAAAAGCAGTTAACAGTGCTCGGTTTTTATTATTTGACGGCTAAATTATAAAGACATCATTGAATATTAACAGTTAATTTATACGCCTTTCTTGTGAGAATGGTAGATAAAGTTTTAGGTAATAATTTAGTAATATTTAAATTTAATTTAAATACAATAGTTTAAAAGAATATTAAGCACATACATGTAAATTTTTTGTATCTTTTTTGCCCTTCTGTGTAGCTATAAAAGAAAAAAAAGGATACATTAACAACTTTATGACAGCGTTGTCATAAGTTGGTGCGCGCTGTTAATTATTATTTAAACCCTAAGGTAGCGGATTGTGTGCGCTAAGGTAGCAATTGCTAGATGTGAATAGTGATTGATTTAAAAGCGGGATTAATTTAAGTATCTGAAAGAGATACTTGAGTGACTAATTAATAACAATAGAGGGAAAGTAGCGAATGAAGATTAAATCATTACTGACAGCATGCTGCTTAGCACTGGGTTTGAGTGCGTGTCAGGGCAATGTTGATGAACAAAATACTGTATCGGTTCAGCTAAGCCCCGCAAACGATAGCGCCGTAGAGTTACTTGCTAAAACGTTACAAATAAAATATCAGCAGGTTGATAACCGTCCATCAGCACAGTGCGATCCAGATATAGAAAACGGTCACTGTTTTAAAGCGTATTTACATTTAACCGCCAACTCGGCGATTAACGTTGACCAATGGAAAATTTACTTTAGTCAAATTACACCTATTCAAACGGCGGTTAGCGATGAATTTACTATTAAACGCGTTAATGGCGATATTCATGTCATTGAGCTTAAAGACGGGTTTACTGGCTTTAAAGCGGGTGAGACTAAAACGATTACTTTTTATGCGCACTTTTGGTCATTATCGCAAAGCGACGCAATTCCTAATTATATAGTTGTTAATAATAATGACACCGCTAAAGTGATTGAAAGCACAAAACCTAAAATTGACCCAGAGACAGGGTTAGAGGTGTTGCCACATGTTATGCCTTACACCGATTATGAACGTCAGTTTAAACGTACCGCGAATGATAAAACGCAGTGGCTTAGCGCTGAACGCTTGTTTGAGCGCAATGAAAAATATGACTTTTCTGCTTATTTAACGTCGCAAAATCAAGTGAGCAATGTGATTGCTCAACAAATTATACCCACTCCACGTTTTAGCGAATTTAGCCAAACTCAAACGCTAGATATAAGCCAAGGGCTTAATATTAACTACTCAGGAATAGATAAAACACATTTATCTGCCGCAACACAAAGGTTAGCACTACTAGGTATTAATATAAGCGATGATGCAGCGGCCATTAAGGTCACACTTAATACAGTAACTAAAAATGATGAATTTGAAGGCAGCTATAAGTTAGCGATTAAAGCTGATGAAATTGTGATTAATGCCGCTGATGAAACGGGCATTTTTTATGCTTTGCAAAGCTTAGCGAGTTTGTATCAGGTTAACAGTAATATGTTACCTGTGGGAGAAGTAATTGATGCACCGCATTATCAGTTTAGAGGTGTGTTGGTGGATGTTGCGCGTAACTTTCGCGACAAAGGCTTTATTTTAAAGCTGCTTGATCAAATGGCGGCTTATAAACTTAACAAGCTGCATTTACATTTAGGTGATGATGAAGGTTGGCGTATAGAAATCCCATCACTTCCTGAACTTACAGATATAGGGGCGAAGCGTTGTTTTGATCAAAGCGAGCAACAATGTTTAATGCCACAGTTGGGCGCAGGGCTTGATACTTCAAGTGCAGCAAACGGCTATTATTCGGTGGCTGATTATCAAGAAATACTTAAAGCGGCGAGTGCGCGTCATATTCAAGTGATCCCATCACTTGATATGCCAGGGCATTCTCGCGCTGCAATTAAAGCCATGCAAGCGCGTTATAATAAATACATAAAACAAGGCGATAAACAAAAAGCCGAGCAGTTTTTACTTTATGATCCGCTTGATACAACCGTGTATTCGTCGGTACAGCACTATAACGACAATACGATTAATGTGTGTTTAGACTCATCGTATGCGTTTATTCGTGAAGTAATGGAACAGGTAAAAGGCATACACAGTGATGCACAGCATCCGTTAACCCGTTATCACATAGGCGCCGATGAAACCGCCGGAGCGTGGGTTGACTCACCAGCTTGTGCTGATTTTATTAAACAAAATAAGTTAGAAATTACTGAAGCGAGTCAGCTGGGCAGCTATTTTATTGAACGTATTGCGAATATGTTGGCTGATATGAATATTGAAACTGCTGCATGGAGCGATGGTTTATCGCATACTAACCCAGAGAATATGCCAGAGGTTGTACAAGGTAATAGCTGGGATTTATTAATGTGGAACGGCCATCAACGTGCCCATGAATTTGCTAATAGAAATTGGCAAGTGGTGCTCTCGTCGCCAGATGTGCTGTATTTTGACTTTCCGTATGAAGCAGACCCACAAGAACACGGTTATTACTGGGCTTCAAGGCATATAAATACCGAAAAAATATTTCAGTTTATGCCAGATAATTTACCTATTCATGCTGAATTTTGGCTCGATAGAGAAGATAACCCCTATGTCGCTGATGACACGTTACAGCGTGATGAGCAAGGCAAGGTAGTATCAGCGCCTTTGGCAAAAGATAAACGCTTTATTGGTATTCAAGGGCAGTTATGGAGTGAAAATACGCGCACCAATAATATGGCCGAATATAAGCTCTTCCCACGGTTATTATCGTTGGCACAAAGAGCATGGCATAAGGCAGATTGGGCGGTACCGTATGATCACAATGGCTTTGTTTATAGCCAACAAACAAATCGCTTTAGCTCAGCATTAAAACAGCAGCGCGATCAGCAATGGCAGACTTTTGCAGCCACAATGGGACTAAAAGAATTTCCTAAGCTAGAAATGGCTGATGTGCATTATCGTCTTGCAAATGCGGGCGCAAAAATTGAGAACGGCATGTTGTACGCCAATATTGCCTACCCTGGTTTGGTAATTGAATACAAACAAGGAAGCGGCCAATGGCAAACCTATAAACAACCCGTCAAAGTAACACAAGATGTATGGATTCGCTCTAAGACTCCATCAGCAAGTCGTGTAAGCAGAAAGCTCAAAGTAACGCACCGATAAGGTGCGTTTTCCTTTAAATTATTGAAGATGAAAGAAGTTATTTATTTGTAAATAAAAATAATGACAACGCTGTCATTTGTGCTAGTATAAGATTCATACAGTATGACAGTCCGGTTTTATTTTCAGTGTTTTGCAAAACGGTCGAACAAATTAAGAGGCAAAAATGATCACCAACAATATTAATAACAATGAACTCTTTGTGGGGATCGATGGCGGTGGCACTAAATGTAAAGCAATTATCGTCAATAGCTGTAATGAAATAGTAGGCACCGGTGTGGCAGGCCCTGGTAACCCGTTACATGGATTTAGCCAAGCAACGCATTCCATTGAGCAATCAGCGCGTTTAGCCTTGCAAGATGCAGGACTCAAAGAGACGCCTTTATCTGCATTAATCGCAGGGGTTGGCCTGGCGGGAGTTAACTTACCAAGTTTGCATAATCAAATGACCCAGTGGCAACACCCATTTAAAACTATGCATTTAACGACTGATTTACTCATTGCTTGTATGGGCGCTCATCAAGGTAGTGATGGCGCAGTGATGATTGCAGGTACTGGCTCGTGTGGATTTTCATACGTTAATGGTCAATCGTTTATGATTGGTGGTCATGGTTTCCCGCATGGCGATAAAGGCAGCGGTGCATGGATAGGCTTTACTGCTTGTCAGCAGGTGTTGTTAAGCCTAGACAAGTTAATCCCAAGTGGTGCGCTTACTAATTTGATTATGAAGTATTTAGAAGTGCGTGATGCAATGCAACTAGTTGAAGTGATTGCGAATAAACCAGCCGCCTTTTTTGCGCAACTTGCAGGTTGTGTTTTTCAATCAGCACAAGCAAACGATGCCATTGCGATTGCCATTTTAAAAGAAGGTGGCGCTTATTTAAGCGACATTGCACGACAATTATTAGATAAAAAGCCACCAAGGCTTTCGTTTATTGGTGGCTTATCAGCCGTGATGACAACATGGTTAGATCCAGACATTCAAGCTATTTTATCAGCCCCATTATCGTCACCAGAAATGGGGTCTGTACTTTACGCTAAACAACAGCACGTTAATTACAGCAGCCAGGAGTTATGATGTTTAACACCCTAATGGAAAAAGAAGCGGCGCAAACGCCAAATGTTATTGAAAAGCAAATTATTGCCAACCAACCTTTAGTGGAAAAAATTGGTCATAAGCTTCGCGATATGGCCCCTAAGGTGGTGATGATGATTGGTCGCGGTTCATCAGATCATGCTGGCGTTTTTGGTAAATACTTAATTGAAATTGAAGCCGGTGTACCGGTCAGTTCAGCAGCGCCATCAGTGGCGAGTGTATATGGTAAAACATTAAAGCTTGAAGGCGCTGTGGTGATTGTAATTTCTCAATCAGGACGCAGCCCAGATATTCTCGCTCAAGCAAAAATGGCGAAAGAGGCGGGCGCTTATTGTATTGCACTGGTTAACGATGAAGCGTCACCATTGCAAGACATAGTAGATGATTTTGTCCCCCTTAAAGCCGGTGATGAAATTTCGGTGGCGGCAACAAAAAGTTACTTAGCCACGTTATCGGCATTGGTACATATTGTTGCTAATTGGACGCAAAATGAGTCATTATTACAAGGGCTTAAAGAGCTGCCTAGCGCGCTTGATGCAATGATAGACTCGCCAACTCAGTTACAGCCTAGTGAGTTTGCAAACATTAAGAACATGGTGGTATTAGCCCGTGGTTTAGGGTTTTCTATCTCAAAAGAAATGGCACTTAAGCTTAAAGAAGTGTGTGCTATTCATGCTGAGTCATTCAGTAGTGCAGAATTTTTACATGGTCCGGTAACCTTAGTTGAGCAAGGGTTAGTGATTTTAGATTGCTCGGTTGATGATGAAACTAAAGAGTCACATCAGCAGCAAATTGCTGAGGTTAAAAAACGCGGTGCACACGTGATTAGCCTTAATCAAAACGGTATTAACGTACACCCTCGATTAGCGCCATTTTTAGTATTGCAGCGTTTTTATCTTGATGTGGCAAAAGTAGCGTTAAGCCGTGGTTTTAATCCTGATGAGCCTAAGGGGCTTAAAAAAGTAACAAGGACATTATAAATGTCAGTAAAACGTATTCATGTAGCAGAACTATTTGATGGCGAGCAATTTGTTAACGACAAAGTGTTAAGCATTGATGCGGGTATTATTACGGCAATAGATGATAACGTGCAACAGGCAGATGAGCATCTAACGGGGTTAGTTGCGCCAGGCTTTATTGACGTGCAAGTAAATGGTGGCGGTGGTGTATTGTTTAATCGTACTAGCAGTGTTGCTGGGGTTAAACAAATGCTGCTGGCACATGCCAAGTATGGCACAACTGCCATGTTGCCGACTTTAATTACTGACACGGTTGAAGTGATGCACCAAGCAGCCGATGTCATTGCTGATGCTATTGCTTTGCAGACTCCCGGTATTATTGGTATTCACTTTGAAGGCCCGCACTTATCTGTTGCAAAAAAAGGCGCTCATAGTGCTGATTATATTCGCCCTATTTCTGAACAAGAATGGCAGGTATTATCTCGCCAAGATTTAGGTAAAGTGGTGGTAACAGTTGCACCTGAAAATGTTCTGCCAAGTGATATCGCTAAAATGCGTGAGGTAGGCATACACGTTTGTTTAGGTCATACCAATGCAAGCTTTGCTCAAGCTCAGCGCGCGGTTGATGCTGGCGCAACCGGATTTACGCATTTATATAATGCTATGTCGCCATTACAGGGGCGTGAGCCAGGTGTTGTAGGCTGTGCATTATTAAACGATGACACCTATTGCGGCCTAATTGTTGATGGGCATCATGTTGATTACGCTGCATGTCAGCTTGCGTTAAAAGCAAAGCCAATGGGTCGTGTTTTTTTAGTCACTGATGCGATGCCACCAGTGGGTACGAATGACACCGAATTTGCTTTTTTTGACCGTACCGTCACCTTAGATAATGGTAAGCTCACCTCTACCACGGGTGAACTGGCAGGATCTGCGCTTGATATGGCAACCGCAGTAAGAAATACAGTAACCCATTTAAAGCAGCCATTAGCGCAAGCGCTTAATATGGCAAGTTTATATCCTGCTCAGTATTTACAGTTGCCCGCCACACACGGGCGATTAATACCGGGCAGTCCAGCAGATTTTGTACAATTAAACACACAACAACAAGTCATTAGCACGTGGATTGGCGGCGCTCAGGTTTGTTAACAACATAATAAATATAAATAAAGGAAAATAACATGACAACCAATGTTATGGATACGTCCAAAAATAGTAGCGTGGTTCCAATGGCCATTGTTGCGGTATTATTTTTTATACTGGGCTTTGCTACTTGGCTAAATGGCTCATTAATGCCGTATTTAAGTCAAATTTTACAGTTAACTCCGTTTCAAGGGTCGTTAATTTTATTTTCCTTTTATATTGCCGTCACCTTTACTGCGCTTCCCTCGGCCGTGTTAATTAAAAAAGTTGGCTATAAGAACGGGATGGCGCTTGGCATGGGGTGTATGATGTTAGCGGGTTTACTGTTTATTCCTGCTGCTATGTCACAGTTTTTTCCTCTTTTTTTATTAGCCCAGTTAGTGATGGGCGCAGGTCAAACTCTATTACAAACTGCGGTTAACCCGTACGTAGTGCGTTTAGGGCCAGAAGAGTCGGCTGCTGTGCGTATTAGTATTATGGGTATTTTAAATAAAGGCGCAGGGGTTATTTCTCCGATGGTATTTACGGCCTTAATTTTAAGCAACTTTACCGGTACGGTAGGCACAGAGCTTAGCCAAGAGCAAGTTGATGATATGGCCAACGGCCTTATTTTACCTTACTTAGGCATGGCCATATTTATTGGTTTATTAGCTTTTGCGGTTAAAAAGTCGCCGCTACCTGAACTTATTAATGATGAAGTTGATGCAATAAACGATAAGGGTGAAATTCGTGAAACACTCTCTCATCCAAACTTAGTGTTAGGTGCTATTGCTATCTTTTTATATGTTGCGGTAGAGGTTATTGCAGGCGATACCATAGGTACTTTTGCACTATCGCTGGGAGTCGAAAAATATGGGGTAATGACCTCATACACTATGATGTTTATGGTGTTTGGTTATATTTTAGGTATTTTACTTATCCCTAAATTTATTTCTCAGCAGAGCGCTTTAACCGCATCGGCTGTATTAGGGATTGTTATTACATTATGTATTTTACTGCTCGATGCACAGTCGTTTGTTATTGCCAATGCGCTATTGGTGCCTTTAGGCGGCGCTAATTTGCCTGATGTTTTACTGCTGATTGCCTTTTTAGGCTTAGCAAATGCGATTGTTTGGCCTGCGGTGTTCCCACTAGCATTATCAGGATTGGGTAAACTTACTAGTACTGGTTCTGCGCTTTTAATCATGGGGATTGCCGGAGGTGCATTTGGTCCCGTTTTATGGGGGCTACTGAGTGGCTTTACCTCGTTACAAACAGGCTACTCGGTGTTGTTACCTTGTTATCTATTCATATTATTTTATGCCGTGAAAGGCCATAAAATGAAAAAGCAATAACCTCCACCAGCTATCCCTAGCTCAGTGCACTTTGCAGTATAAAGTGCACTGATTATCAGCTTAATCGCGTTACTTTAAGTTTTATCCTACCGGCATTCGCACCATAAAAACGACTTAAATCATTAGCAAAAGGGCAAAACTCTCCCGATTTTTTAATGGTTATTTCAACGCCTTCAGCAATCTCAAAGGCATGTTCATCGCTTTGACCAATCGTGCCGATCAAGCTAAACCACTGCGCTGTAGCTAAACGTCTAAATGGCTCAAGTAATGCCATGGGGATTTCTTTAACGCCGAGTTGCACGTTATCGCGATGCCACCCAGAAGGAGAGCACTTTATACCATCGTCATACCAATATTGATTAGGATAAGGAGTAAAGCGATAGGTCGCACCTTGGGCAAGCATTAAGCCGGTGGCGTTGTAGGCTTCACTGGCATATACCATCACATCTTGGCTTTGGTTTATGCTAAGTAAACTCATATTTTGGTTGGCTAGCATTATATGGGCACTGAGTCCCATAAAGTTTAACGTGCTGTCGTCGCTGTAAATCATTTTATAATGTAAGTTTTTTAACGATTCGGGACGATAGCTGGTTAGTTTATTAATTCGCTGTGCAACACTGTGATGTATTAATGGGGCGACGTGGCTGATTTCATCGTCAATTAATACACAGCACTGCCTATCAACAAGTTTAAAAAATGGGTTTAGCCAAAAGTAATTTTGCTGATGACTTAACGCCAGTGGATCGGGAATAACAGTCACATCGTCTTGGGCAACTAAGTTACTCTCAGGTAAAAGGTTTTCGTAATCGATGTCATGACTGGTTAGCAATGAAACTGACAGTGGCTGAGCAATAAGCCACTCAAGTGCATAACGCAAGCAAATATCGGCAAGTCCATCGCGATAGTAGCCGCCTCCCACATCGGAATGGGCTCCTGCAAACCACAGCTCGGTAATGTTAGCTTGCTGGTTCATTAACGTCGGTTCAAAGGCGCGACGTTTTTCATCAAGCGCTACACAGTGCAGCGCCTCAGAGACATTACTGGCAATGGTGTGATTTTCAAAAATAACATGCTCTGCACCCCAAGTGGCTTTACTCACCTTTGACATGCCAATCGAGGCCACTGTATCAAACACACATAAATACACCTTTTCATGTATGAGTGGCTCTAAGCACTTTGCAAATCGCCGCGCTAATGCAGCGCCTCTGCTAAAGCCAGTAAGTAAGAGGGTATCGCCGCTTTGGTAATGCTGTTTAAAATCATTAATAGCTTGATTTAAAATGCTGGCTACATCGTCTGAACGTGGGGCGAGTGCTTGATTTAAAATTCGTTTTAAACGACTACCTTTAGTGCCTATGCCTTGGTAATAAAAACTTAACTGTTTGGAAAATGGGGTGGTGGGAGAATCATCAAGTTTACCACCGAGCAATAAGTGTAGTTTTAAAATATTAGAAATACTGGCGTCTTCTTTAAAATGCTCTGTACTAAACTGATCTGCGTCTCGGGGTTCACTGCCGGTACCATCAAAATTAAAAATAAGCGTTTTATCCGACATAGCCTGTTTCCTTAAAATTTTTGTGTACTTTATATAGCTAATATTAAAAATTAAAGACAGTGGTAACTTAAATTACCACTGTCTTTAATTTTGGCTAGTGCAGCTTCATTTTAGGACGCACAACACGCAGCACTTTTTCGCTGATCCACAAAGCAAAGGTTTTGGCACTGCCATGAATAGCGCGCTGATGCATTCTATATAATGAAATATACATAAAGCGGGCAATTTTACCTTCAATAAAAAAGCTATTACTGGTTAGGTTACCCATTAAGCTGCCTACTGTGCTGTAGCGCGATAAATTAACCAGTGAGCCATGGTCGTTATACTCGAATTTTTTAAGGGGCTGCTCACGTAATGTGGCGATTAAGTTTTTTTCAACGCATTGTGCCATTTGATGTGCCGATTGTGCGCGTGGCGGCACTTGCGTACCATCATCTTGCGTAAACGCGCAGCAATCACCGAGCACATATATTTGTGGGTCAAGGTTGCTTTGTAAGTACTCGTTTACTTTTATTTGGTTATTACGAGTCAGCTCAAAAATACCCAGCTCTTTAATAAAGTCAGGTGCTTTTACGCCCGCCGCCCACACCATAATATCCGCATTTATTTGCTCATCATCATTGGTGATAAAGCCATGTTCGGTTGCTTGTTTAACTTGGGTATTTTCCCGAACGGTGACGCCTAATCTTAATAACTCACGCTTGGCCGAACTGGCAATTCGCTCAGACAGCGCCGGAAGAATCCTGGGGCCCGCTTCAATCAGATGAATATGTAAACGCTTAGCCGACATATTGGTTAAACCGTATATTTTTAGTAAATCAGAAACATGATACAGCTCAGCCGAGAGCTCAACCCCAGTTGCTCCACCGCCAACAATGGCGATGTTTAATGAGTGTAATGGGTCATCGTCTTGATGAAGGCGAGTAAAGTTATCCAGCAGCGCGTGTTGAAAGCGCTCTGCTTGTTGATTTGAATCTAGGTAAAAACAATGCTCTTTAATGCCTGGCGTATTAAAGTCGTTACTCACACTGCCAATAGCAATAACTAAATGATCATAGTGAACGGTGCGTTTAGGTAAAATTTGATGCCCTAACTCGTCATATAGAGGGCTTAAGGTAATGGTTTTATTGTTGTTATCGAGGTTGCAAAAGGTACCAAGTTGAAAGTTATAGTGGTGTTTGGCAGCATGCGCGGAGTAAACAACCCCATCTAAATCGGCATCAATAGAGCCAGTTGCAACCTCGTGCAATAACGGTTTCCATATATGAGTGCGATTTTTATCGATGAGTAATATATTTGCGTGTTTTTTCTTTCCTAATTTGTGCCCTAATTGAGTTGCTAGCTCCAGCCCACCAGCGCCACCGCCGATGATGACGATTTTTGGTATGGTTATATCCATGACTATGCCCTTAAAAATAATATACCGAAGCAATTTCTGTACGTTGATTTTTAAAATGACTTGGGTATCAAAAAATTATTTTGGCAAAGCACGTTTTTATGGGGCTATAGTGTGCGCCTAATTAAAGGATATGTCAGCAATAAATCACGTCATTTGATGTATACTGATATGCAAATATTTCATCTACTGCGCATTTACAGCATTTATGGGCACCGACATAAAAAGGACGCTTTTATGAGTACCTCGCTAGTTCAGTCTCTTGAGCAACATTTTGGTTTTAATCAGTTTAGAGCAGGGCAACAACAAACCATAGAGCAGCTGCTAAATGGCCAATCATCACTGGCAATATTTCCTACAGGATCGGGTAAGTCGTTGTGCTATCAACTCACTGCGTTACATTTACCGCATTTAACGCTGGTGGTATCGCCGTTATTGGCCTTGATGAAAGATCAAATTAGCTTTTTAAATAGCAAAGGAATCTATGCCGCCAGCCTCGACTCAAACCAAGACCAAATGCAAAGTAGCACTGTAATGAACGACGTACGAAGTGGTAAAGTTAAAGTGTTAATGGTGTCGGTTGAGCGCTTTAAAAACGAACGCTTTAGGGAGTTTATAAGCCAAGTGGCGCTTTCTATGTTGGTTGTTGACGAAGCGCATTGTATATCTGAATGGGGGCATAACTTTAGACCCGATTACTTAAAATTACCTCGTTACCGTGAAGAGCTAAATATTCCGTTAGTGCTACTATTAACCGCTACCGCCACTAAAAAAGTAAAACGCGATATGGCCGAGCGCTTTGCTATTGAGCCACAATGTATTGTGCAAACGGGGTTTTATCGCGCTAATTTAGATTTAAATGTGCTGAGTGTTAAAACGGCGGATAAAAACAATGAGCTTACTAAAATTGTCCGTGCGCAAACCGGCCCCGGTATTGTGTATGTCACGCTGCAGCAAAGTGCTGAGCAAGTGGCCAATATGTTAAGCGCGCAGGGCCTGCAAGCAGTGGCGTATCATGCAGGGCTTGAAGATACCCTACGCGGGAAAATTCAAGACGATTTTATGGCAGGCAAAATAAATGTAGTGGTTGCTACCATTGCCTTTGGTATGGGGGTTGATAAATCAGACATACGCTTTGTAATTCACTACGATTTACCTAAATCAATAGAAAACTACAGCCAAGAAATTGGACGCGCAGGGCGTGACGGCAACCCATCAAATTGTTATACCCTGGCTAATTTAGATGGCTTAAATACAGTAGAAAACTTTATTTACGGCGATACTCCAGAGCTCAGCGGTATTGAATATGTTATTAACGATATTCGCCAAGCTCAACAGCAATGGGAAATGCAAGAATATAGCCTTTCAAGCGAGAGTAATATTCGCCAGCTTGCCCTTAAAACCTTGCTGGTACAGCTTGAAATGCAAGGCGCAATAACCCCGCAGTATGCTTATTATGCCGATTTTAAGTATAAATTTTTGGTTGATAAAAATGAGTTACTTAGCCAGTTTGATGAGCAGCGCCAAGCTTTTTTAACACAAATATTTAGTCATACCGACTTTAAAAAAATATGGGGCACACTTAATTTTGACTCCCTAACGCAAGCCGCGCAGGTTGACCGTAAACGTGTGGTAGCCGCGCTTGACTATTTGGCTGAAAAAAACCTTATCACGCTTGAAACCAAACGTATTACTCACGTGTACAAAGTGCATAGCGAGGTGATTAATAATCCTGCACTTGCCCAGCAGTTACACGATTATTTTACCGATAAAGAGCAAGCGGAAATAAAACGGATTGCTGCTTTAGTACGCTTTTTTGAGCTGCAATCTTGCTTAAGCTATAACTTAGCCCGTTACTTTGATGATGCGAATGCGCCACAGCAGTGTGGACATTGCTCGGTCTGTCGTGGGCATTCAGTTAAGCTTGAATATTCAATTCCCCCTGCAACGATTGATACAGCGCTTATTTATCAAAAGGTCGATGAGTTTTTAGCGCACATGGCAACTAAAGGTGTACACAATGTAGGTATTGAAACCCAATGCCGGTTTTTGGCGGGAATGAGCGTGCCACTGTTTGCGCGTAATAAAGTACGTCAACTAAGTGGTTTTGCACTGTGCGAGCAACAGCGCTACAGCGAAATTAAAGGGACATTGCTATCAAGGTCGATGGCTAAATAATATTAGAAATCAGTATAAAAATAAAAGAGTGTTAATTTTTTGTTTCTTTTTCTTGCTTTACTATACTCAATTTGGCTATGACAGCCATTATAATAATGAGGTGATCAATGAAACTGCAAAAAATTATACTATTGGGAGCATTTATATCAGCAAGTAGTTATGCTGAAATTAATATTTCGGGTTTTGCAAGTATTAATGCAGGTAAGGTACTGAGCGGTACAGGTGTCCCGCAATATGGCGTTGAACCAACATTTCTTGCGGACTATCCAAATGTTAGTGCATACACTGAAGATTTATCCTTTTCGCCAGAGTCTTTGATTGGATTACAGGTATCAGGCGATTTGGGTGAAGGTCTTTCTGTAACAGGTCAGCTAGTTGCCAGAGGAGTCAACGACTTTGAGGCAAACTTTGAATGGGCTTATATTTCTTACGATATTAATGATAATTGGACTATTCAAGCAGGTAAAAAGCGTTTACCACTATTTTACTACTCAGACTTTTTCGATGTAGGTTATGCATATGTATGGATGCGAGCCCCTGCAGATAACTATACATGGCAAGTATTTAACTACGAGGGCGTTAATTTACTCTACTCAGGTTCTATAGGTGACTGGGGAGTGTCTGCGAATATTTATACCGGTAAAGAGGACGATGACGATAACAAGCTATTATCAGACTTCTTCTTTCAAGAGCCAACAAGAGAAATTTGGGAAGATATGTTAGGCGGCGTACTGTTACTAAATCGTGACTGGCTCGAACTAAGAGTGACCCACATGCAATACACCAACAAGCGTTTTCGTGCGGGTGAACCGGTTTTGTGGGACGGCAAAGATAGCAGAGATGGTAAATTTTATGGTTTAGCTGCAAATCTTGATTTTGGTGATTTTTTCGTTTTAAGTGAGCTTAACCGCTTAGACTTAGATGGTAATCTCGACACTTATATGATCAGTGCGGGCTATCGTTTTGACTCTATTACACCTTATGTCATGTTTTCAGACTTCGAACAAGAAGGTGAAGGTGATACAGAGCAGCATAATACATTTGCTGTTGGTGTGAGGTGGGACTTTCATCCGTCAGCTGCATTTAAAGTGCAATACGATAGAGTCAAAGATGACTCGTTTGATTTAGCTGTGGCCGGTGATAGTAAAGCTATCACGCTTGGTGTCGATGTTGTATTTTAAGGAGAAGTAAAATGAAAAAATTAATATTAAGTGTAATATTCCTGTTTACGAACTTCGCCTATGCAGATTTTGCTATTATCGTGCATCCTTCAAATGAAAGTAGCTTTGATGAGTCTGTTATCAGCCGAATTTATACAGGAAAAGAAAAGTCATTTAGCAATGGCAATAAGATCATTCCAATATCTCAAGAACCAAGTAGTGCTGCAACCGAGCAATTTAATAGTAAATTACTTAATAAAACGTCTTCTCAGTTAAAAGCATATTGGTCAAAACTAATTTTCACAGGAAAGGGCACACCACCTAAAGAGTTAGAAAATGACAGTGAAGTAATCAAAATGGTCGCAGCTAACCCTGACACCATTGGCTTTGTCTCTTCATCAGCTGTATCGGATAACGTTAAAGTGGTTTTCAATTTTTAATCTTAAATAAGCGTGCTGGTTAATCAGCACGCTTTTTTAGTGATTAGTTAATTACAATATAACGATGTTTAATATCTGACGTTATTTTACTGTCACCCTTGCCTCGCTCGTGTATCCTATAGCTTGTATATCATTTATCAAAAGTCTGTATGCCAAACTCAATCATTGCTGTTGAAAATATCAATACCCAACCAGTCACTTGCGCTAACTGCCAAGCGTGTTGCTGCCAATTAGAAGTGCGTATTGTCACTGATACCGGTGTTCCTTTTCGATATATTGATTACGACAAATGGGGCAGTGAGGTCATGAAGCGCGGCGACGATGGCTGGTGCGAAGCACTTGATAGAAATACCCTCATGTGTACTATTTACGAAAATCGCCCATTAACGTGTCGAGAATTTGAAATGGCATCGGGTGAGTGTATTACTGAGCGGGAGCTAGCGGGTATTTAAAACGCGGGCTGATTAACCCGCGTGAATGTTTGTTAGCCAATAGAGAGTTGCGCGCTTGGGTATCTTAGCTTTTTAGTGCGTGGACTTGCTAAAAAATAGGCGATAGTGAGCGGACCTATTCTGCCCATGAACATTAAAAACATAATAATAAACTCTCCCAGTGGTGATAGCGAGGATGTTAAACCACGTGAAAGCCCTACCGTCCCCAGTGCAGATACCGCTTCAAAAGCAACATCTAAAAAAGGCGCATCTTCGACGACCAGTAAGGTAAAAATAGCTAACCAAGTGACTCCTGCTGAAATAATGGTTAAAGCTAATGCTTTATACACAGATTCTTTGTCTATTTCTCGGCGTAACACAGTGACGCCTTTGTCACGTCTTAGGTAGCTATAGGTTGCTAAAATTAAAACGATAAACGTAACGACTTTAATGCCACTTGCGGTACTTAAAGAGCCGCCACCAATAAACATAAGCATCATAGTTAAAGCGGTGCTGGCATTTTTTAATTCTTCAATAGCAATGGTATTGAATCCCGCAGTACGGGGAGTGACAGCTTGAAACCAAGCAGCTAACCATTTACCTACTTCAGACAGTGGTTGCAGTGTTTTTGGATTATCGTATTCAATCGCGTAAATAAGCAATAATGCAATAACGTTAATAATAACTGTGCTGATCAACATTAATTTACTGTAGGGACTGAGCTTTGCCCAACGCTTTGATTTATATAAATCCATTAATACGGTAAAGCCAAGCCCACCAATAATAAACAAACCGGTAATAGTTAAATTCACAACGGGGTCATCAACATACTGCATTAAGCTGTTAGGACTCAATGCAAACCCTGCATTGTTAAAAGCGCTAATGGTATAAAAAAGAGCATGAAAAAAGCTTTTCTGTAAACCCATTTCAGGTAGCCAATACAGCGTTAAAATAACAACGCCTATGGATTCTACGATTAGTGCAAACAGTAAAACAGACTTAGCGGTATTGACCAACGTAGATGTATCTGTTTGATTAAAAGCAGCTTTGGTGACTGTTTTTTGAATAAAGCCAACTTTATTACCCAGTGCCATTAAAGTTACAACCGCAAAGGTCATTAACCCCAGACCACCCAGTTGAATTAATAACGCAATAACGCCTTGTCCAAAAGGGGTAAACACTGAATCGGTATCCACTACAACCAGTCCAGTTACAGTCACCGCAGAGGTTGCCGTAAACGCACTTTGTATCCATGAAATAGGCTCATAGGTTGCAAAAGACAGTTTTAATGCCAATGCTCCTAGCGTTATTAATATTAAAAAACTGCAACATAAAATAAGAGGCGGAGCCGCATTGATTTTTTTATGCCCACTGACTTTGCGCTCAATAGGCGTTTTGAGAGGGTGCCATAAAACCATGATTATAAGAGCCTTGGAGCTAGATAGTTTAATTCGACTCGGCTACCTGATAGCAGTAAGGTGTCGTGGGTATGTAACTCAAAGTCGTCATCAAGTTTGACAAACGTTTGCTTGGCGCGCTTTACCAATAGAGGGTCTACAGTGCCTTTTATTTCTCTGAGTAGATGCCCTAGTTTTGTTTTATGTAGGTGAGCTTTTATACTTACTTCAACAACGTATAAGCCATTGCCTAATGAAATATAGTCGTTCACTATCGGGTAATTAAGCGCTTGTGCAACGCGCACCCCCATTTCTTCCTCAGGGTGAATAATGCGTGTTACACCTAATTTAGAGATAATAGTGTGATGGGCTTTAGTACTCGCTTTTACCCATATTTGCTCAACAGCTAAGTTTTTTAATGCAAGCGTGCACAGAATGCTCGATTGCATATCTTCCCCAATCGCCACTAAAACAGCCTGACTACTCGCTAAATCAAGCTCTTTAAGCGCGGCTTCATCGGTGGAGTCGCAAACGACGGTTTCAGATAAATGCTCAACATACTTTTCGGCGAGTTTTGGGTTACTATCAACGCCAGTCACTGTGTGCCCTAAATGAATTAACTCAAGACTTGCTGCAATGCCGAAGCGACCTAAACCAATCACTGTAAAATGTGCCATATTATTCCTCGTTATTTTTTCCAAAAGCTATGAGTAAAAAGTGCAAAAACAGTAAAATATTCTAACCGGCCCACGATCATAGCGACCGAGAGTATCCAAATACCGGTATCTGAAACGGGTTGAAAGTTAGCGCCAACTTCACCAAACCCAGGGCCAAGTACATTGACGCAAGCAGCTACCGCAGTAAATGCACTCCAAAAATCAAGACCCGTTGCCATAAGCAACATTGTAAACAGTAAGCTTGTACCAACAGCAAAGGTCATAAATGCCATAATTGCATGGCGTACATCTTCTTTAACGGGCGAACCTTGATATTTAAGTGTAAATATCGCTCTTGGATGAAGTAGCTGTTTAATATTGTTATTAATCATTCTGCCAACAATAATGTTACGAATTATTTTATTTCCGCCAGCGGTTGAACCTGCGCAACCACCAAGATAGCCAGCAATAACCAGCAAAAACCCAGCCTCAGCTGGCCAGTCAGTAAAGCCTGCTGCGCCATAACCGGTGCTGGTAATAAAAGAAATAATATGAAATGTGGAGAAACTAAATGCTTCAAGTACATTTGAGTAGCTGTCTTTAAGCAGCAACATGGTGGTTAAAAGAACTGATAAAAATACGACGATATAAATAAAATAACGTGTTTCTTCATCGTGATAATAACTAGTAATGGCTCTTTTGTGCGCCACTTTGAAGTGCAAGGCAAAGTTAATCGCACCTGCAAGCATAAAGACATTAGCTATCCACAGCAGTAAATGGCTGCGGTAATACCACATACTGGCATCATGCGTTGAAAACCCCCCAGTTGAAACTGTGGTAAAGGCATGTGCAATCGCATCGTATAAACTCATTCCGCCAGCGTAATAGGCTAAAATACAAAGTAGCGTGATTGCAAAGTAAACACCCCATAAATAATGCGCGGTACTGGCAACGCGCGGAGTTAATTTTTCGTCTTTAATGGGGCCTGGGGTTTCTGCTTTTAGTAATTTCATGCCACCAATATTCAACATAGGTAAAATAGCCACTACAAAAATTACTATGCCTAAACCGCCCATCCATTGTAAAAATTGTCGATACAATAAAAAGCTAGCAGGCATGTTATCGAGCCCTGATAGCACGGTTGCACCAGTGGTAGTTAAGGCGCTAATTGACTCAAATACTGCATCGCTAAAGTTAACGCCAGTGACAACCAAAATGGGAATAGCGCCTAACACACCGGCTATAATCCACGTTACTGTGGCGTAAATGAGTGCATCTCTGAATGTTGCGCCGGTATAATCTGTTTTACGTAAATTGATAAGTAGCACTAAAGCGACTGAGATCATCGTTGCGCCAGAAATAAGAAACGCACTAATAACGCGATCTTTAAAAATAAATAATGAAAGCGCTGCGAATACTAGTTGCACCACTCCCATCCAAATAATAGGAAAGGCGAGTAGTCTTAAGGTGATTTTCCAATTTATCATCAATACGCCTTATCAAATACCTATTGCAGGTAACACGCAATCACTAAAGTTGAGTTGAATATACGGGATCAAATACTAAAGTCAGCGCTGCACTGCAAAGCTTTATAAAGATTTAACGAACGAGATAAAAAACTTTATAAAAACTTTATAGAGGCAATATCGAAAAGGCAGTAACCTAAGTGCTCAAATGTTAGAGGAATAATTAATGAATCAGGTCGAGGCCAAACCAAGGTGGTATAAAGCATTTTTTTTGGCGTTAATAATGCCATTAATTGTGGTTATGGCCATTTTCCCTGTACGTAACTGGTTTACTACTACCGATATTGTAATGCTTCAGTTATTGTGGGTGACTTGGGTTGCTGTACGTAGTAACCGTCGCCTTGCGATACTGACCACCTTAGTAAGTGTCGCATGTACAGATTGGTTTTTTGTTGCCCCTAATTTTACTTTTCATATTGAAAACATAGAATATTTAGTAACTTTTATTGTTATGCTAATTGTTGGTTTTGTGATCAGTCAATTGGCGGGGGAGCTCAGTACTAAAGTCAGAGATGTGCAATTACACGCAAGTAATAGCCGCACCTTGTATGAACTGGCAAAAGACCTAAATAGCCTAGATACGCTGGACGAACAAAAAAAGTACTTTGTACAGCGGATCGGTAAGCATTTAAATGCATCTTGCACATTTATGCCTGCAGCACCGCGAGGCAACAGTGAATTTATATTACTTAGTGAGGCTAACCCGAGCTGGGGCGGGTTTAATTTTACTAAACGGTTAACGCAAGGGCAAAAAGCTTTTGCTGATACCGCTATCTCGCTGCTTTATCAAGTACATGAAAAAACGATATTACGCCAGCAGTCGGCTGCTATTTCGGTGCAAGCGGAATTAGAACGCGCTAAAAATGCACTTTTACGTAGTTTGTCACATGATTTACGCACACCATTGGCAACTATTATGGGCGCATCCAGCATGCTTGCAGATGATGAAATTACCCTCAGCGACAGCGTGATAAAAGAGCAAGCGAGTAATATTTATGAGCAAAGTAAAATACTTAATCAGCACTTTGATAAAGTCATGGAGTTAAGCCGAGTTAATAAAATGGGTGAAAACCTATGTTGGCAAACAATAAACTTACAAGCATTACTCAGTGAAGCCAAAGCTCGCAGACAGCAGCAACTCACTCATTTTGTTATAGATACCAATATAGACGCTCAGTCAAAATGCATAGGGGATGTGACTTTATTAGAAATTGCGCTAGCTAATATGCTCGAAAATGCATGGCGTTATGGTGATGGGAAGGTGAGCGTTGAATTTACTCAAAGTAGCAATCAGCAAAAGGTATGTTATCAGTTACTTCTCACTAATAACGTGATCACTAAAGCGCAAACAAGTAGCGATGAAGGCGTTGGGCTGGGCAGTATTATTTGTGATGTGGTAGCTAAATTTCACCAAGGTACATTTACATTAACAATTAACAACGAGACACAGATGGCGTACGCAAAATTGATCTGGGAAAAAGACAATGACTAAAATCTTAATATTGGAAGACTCTCCCCCTTTACAAAGCTTTTTAAAAACCTTGTTGCAAGCCAGTGGTTACGAGCTAAGTATTTGTGATAAAGGCTTAGATGGTTTTGCACGTTTAAGTGAGCAAAGTTATGATCTTGTGTTATTAGACTTAGGCTTGTTAGATATGGACGGTCAAGACTGGCTGATTGAGTTTCGACAATGGAGTGCCTTACCTGTTTTGGTGCTGTCAGCGCGAGATGGCGAGGTTGAAAAGGTAACCGCGCTTGATAATGGAGCAAATGACTATATTACCAAACCGTTTAGCGCGAATGAGTTACTCGCCAGAATTCGGGTGTTATTGCGCACCCAAAGTCAGCCGAGTGTGGCGTTTACCTGTGGGAATATAAAAATAGATCCACAAAAGCACATAGTAACCACCTCGGGGAATGAGATAAAACTGACTAAAAAAGAGTACGCAATATTATTATTGCTGTTTCAAAATAAAGATAAAGTACTCACTCATAATGCAATTTTAAGCCATATTTGGGGAGCGCAGTACATAGACCGTCCTGAATATGTGCGGGTACATGTAGCGCAGCTCAGACAAAAACTAGAAGCTAACCCTGCTAGTCCAAAATACATATTAACTGAACCCGCTGTGGGTTATCGGTTGGTCGATTAAACAATAATAACTTTACAGTCTGCTCTACAACTCAGCGAGTCTGATAAATTATATAAATAACGCTTTTGTTTCCAAGCGATACTCTATTTAACAACCTTGTCCGTTATATAGCGGGTATTTTAATACCCCGCTTCTGCATTAATTTCTACACAATTGATTTGCCTAGAAAGTTTTTATAGTCTAATTTTTAAGCTTAATACTTCAGATCCTCAGGATGTTGGCTTGCTTGTTTAAGCCTAAAATTATGCGACTACCACTCATACACTCTTTGCAAGGAAAGATGCTGCTGTATTTGGCATTGCCCGTCATGCTCATTATTGCCAGTATCTTGAGTTATTGGTATTCAACTAGCCTTAATCAGGCTGTTATACAAGCAAAACTAAATTTAAGCCAGACGGCAGATACGATTGCCGCGAAGGTAAATGAAGAAACGCAATTAGCGGTACGCACTACAGAGATTATGGCCTTAGCACAGCAAAATGGGTTGTTTGGTGATAGAGAGGCAAGTATTAATTTTGTTCGTGCAGTGCTTAAAATGAACCCTTCATTTGTGGGGGCTTCGTTTGGTTATGAGCCTAATGCCGATAATCAAGATCAAGCCTATATTAATGCTCCACCGTTAAAAGAGGGCGTTTATGTAGACCAAACTGGCCGTTTTTTACCTTATTGGCATCGTGATTTTAATGACTCTGAACGTTTGTTACTTGAGCCCTTGGTCGATATGGAATCAAGTCTTTATTATGAGGGAGTACGTCAACAGTTTTTACGTGATGGTAATACCGAGACGATGATCACTGAGCCTTACGTTTATGAGGGAAGAATGCTGGTTGAACAAAGTTCGCCAATTATTATTAATGGCGAATTTGTCGGTATGGCAAGTGTAGATAGAGCACTTGCTGATATTACGGAATTCTTACAAACCATAAAGCAGCAACTAAAAATTGATGTTTTGTTACTCAGCCAACGTGACAACGTGATTGCCACGACATTAAATCATTCAGGACTAAAAACGAAAGCCATTTTAGACACAGATTATGCAAGTATAGCCAAACAGCTAAAATCACAGGGGCAAGCAAGAGAAATATTATCTGCTAACGATCCTTTTGATTCTGGAATATTCTATTTTGATAAAGCCAAGGTTGCCACTGGGCATTGGACAGTGATAGTGCGTCGCTCTGAAACCGATATTATTGGGCCTATTCAAGCGCAATTTAGCCCATTATTGGCAGCGGCTTTTGCAAGTGTATTACTGGTGTTTTTACTCTTTTGGTATTTTATTAACCGAACAACCAAGCGTATTAATATTGCGATTAAATCTGTTGAACAGCTAGCTAATGGAGATTTATCTATTCATGTTCAAAAGTATATGACTCAAAAGGATGAGCTTGGCACCATGTTTAGAAGCTTTGAGCGTTTAATTAAAGCCAGTAAAGATATTGATCAGGTTTGCTCTGCGATTGCAGCTGGGGATTTTTCTCAAACAGTTTCTAAGCGCAGCCCTTATGACAGTTTAAGTGATTCTATTAATTTAATGTCGAGTAAACGCCATGAGGCAGAGCAGGCTCTACTTGAGCAAACCATAGAGCTTCGTCGCACTCAGCAGGAACTTGTTGAAGCAGAGAAAATGTCTTCACTTGGAAGTTTAGTCAGTGGTGTGGCACATGAGGTGAATACACCGTTAGGTGTTTGTGTGACAGCGACATCTCATTTGCGAGAAATGTTAATCGAAACTAAAAACAAAGTGGCTTCTGGCACCTTAAGTAAAACAGAGTTTAGTGAGTTTATTAGTGAAGTTGATTTAAGCTGTGACATTTTGCTAAAAAACATGCAACGTGCCGCTGATTTAATAAGCAGTTTTAAACGTGTAGCGGTTGATCAAACAACCGAAGAATTACGTAATTTGTATGTAAGTAGTTATTTTAATGAGGTGCTAAAAAGCCTCTATCATACCCTTAAAGCAACACCGGTTGATATTACCATTAGTGCAACGGAGCCTGAGCCAGAAGTGTATTCTGATCCTGGTGCCTTAGCGCAAATTTTCACTAATTTAGTAATGAATTCAATTATTCACGGTTTTCAAAATGGTAGCAAAAAAGGGCAGATAAGTGTTCATATTGAGTACTCAGACTCTGTCTGTATTCATTATCAAGACAGTGGTCAAGGCATGACAGATGAAGTTCAGAAAAAAGTGTTTGACCCGTTTTACACTACAAATAGAGCGGGTGGCGGCAGTGGCTTGGGGATGAATATTGTTTATAACCTCGTAGTTCACCGCCTGAAAGGGCAAATTGCAGTAAAGCAAAAAGAATCCACAGGCGTTTATTTTTTCATTCAATTTCCGGTAACGCCACCGAATTAATTAATAGCAGGGTGTGTTTATGGAGTGGTTACAAGATGATGTAGTGTCAGATAAAGCGGTTGTCAACAGCAATGCTAAGCCATGGAAAATCTTAATTGTTGATGACGATGACTCGGTGCATCAGGTAACTCAACTTGCAATGAAGCGCTTTGAATTTGAGCAACGCCCTGTTGAACTACACAGTGTTTACAGTGCATCTGAGGCGAAAGAGAAACTACAAAGCTCAGAACGTTACGCATTAATTTTACTAGATGTCGTAATGGAAACAGAACATGCAGGATTAGATCTTGCGCGATTTATTCGCCAAGACTTACAAAATGGTTATAGTCGAATTATTTTGCGAACAGGTCAGCCTGGGGTTGCGCCTGAGCGCAGTGTTATTCGCGATTATGATATTGATGGCTATAAAGCGAAGAGCCAACTGCAAAGCCAAGATCTTGCATTGATTTTTTATACCTCTTTACGAGCCTACCGCGATATTTGTATGCTACAAACTCACCGCTATAATTTAAAAAGACTAATAAAAGCTATCTCTACCATTACCCAAATTGGTGACTTGGTAGAGTTTACCTCTGTTGTCATGGAAGAGTTAAAACTTGTACTGAATATGAGCTCGGCCAATTTATATATTGATGCGCCTAAAGTATTTGGTATTTGTCAGTTAGATGAAAAGTTGCAAATGATTGAAGGGGAAGTCTCAGGTATACATCTGTTCACGGGAAGTGGTATTGATAGTATTCCGAAAAAGCATCAAGAGTACTTTTTAAGGGCGAAACAAACCAAGCAGAATTTTATTGCAGAAGATCATTATGTTTATTTTCATCATTCACAAAAAGGTCTAGATTCAATACTCGCATTTCAATCATTGCAACCGGTTAAAAAAGAAGCGCAACAGCTTGTTGACTTGTTTTTGGGCAATGTTGTTCTCACATTTGAAAGTTTATTATTAGCTAATTCAATTGAAGAAACCCAGCAGCTGGCTATTTCACTGATGGGAGGTGCCATGGAGTCGCGCTCCAAGGAAACGGGATCTCACGTAATTAGGGTTGGCTTATATGCAAAATTACTCGCGCAGCTGCATAATCAAAATCAAGCGTACTGCGATAAAATTAGCCTAGCTGCGCAATTACATGATGTAGGAAAGGTAGGTGTACCAGATCTCATTTTAAACAAGCCGGCAAAATTAGATGCTGACGAATGGGAAATTATGAAACAGCATACCACTAAGGGCTGGGAAATTCTCAAAGGGACAGCTAATCCTGTTATTGATATGGCTGCAAACATTGCGATTGATCATCACGAGCGTTGGGATGGAGCCGGTTATCCGCACGCAAAAAAACAGCAAGAAATCAGTTTAGAGGGACGAATTACTGCGATTGCTGATGTGTTTGATGCGTTATGTTGTCGCCGTTGTTATAAAGAACCTTGGAGTATGGATGACGCAAAAGCGGAAATAATTAAAGGTGCAGGTAATCATTTTGATCCAAACTTAGTTGCACTTTTTGAAGCACATTTTAATGATTTTAAACAAATTTATCTTGATAGACCTGAGTAGAAAAGCGGGTATCGCTTTGACTGTGAAACCACAATCAAAGCGAAAGGTAAGTTAGTCGTACTTGGCTTCTAACTCGTTAGCGGTATGAAATTTTTCATGAGATTGTAATTGCTCATCGTATTTAACCAGGTTTTTAAAGTGCTCTAACTGGCCTGCATTTTTAACGATTTCAACAATAAACGACATCATAAAATCGGCACCGGTTAGGGTCTCGCCCACTAAATAACGCTTGCCTTCAAGACGGCTGTTAAAATAGCTAATCACTTTAGCGGTTTCTGCATCAGCATAGCCCTCTAAAAACTGGGTTTTAGCACCATCTTTTTGCACAAACATTTTGAGTAAAAGCGGTAAAATTGCTGAGCTTTCTGCAAAATGTAGCCATTGCTGGTAGTCAACGTAATCAGGGGTGCCTGCTTTTGGGACAAATTTACCTTTGCCATATTTAGTGATCAGGTAATCTGTGATAGCGCCAGACTCGGCAATCACTAAGCCATCATCTTCTATAACTGGCGATTTACCCAGCGGATGCACATTTTTAAGCTCATCAGGGGCTAAAAAAGTCTCAGTGTTACGTTGGTAAGCAACAATTTCGTAATCGACCTCAAGCTCTTCTAGTAACCAAATAATACGTTTAGAGCGAGATTTATTTAAATGGTGTAGTTTAATCATTTTCTTCCTTATTGAGCTGTGTTGAATTACAACACAGCCTGAATGTTATTATAGTGGGCTGTTAATCTTTACTACGGTTTTACCAAAGTTCTTCCCACTGATCATGTCGTTAAATGCACTGATGGTGTTTTCAATGCCTTCTACCAGATGTTCGCGGTATTGAATTTTTCCGTCTTGTAGCCATTTTTGCATGTCGTTTGCAAACTCGTCATAGCGGTGGCCATAATCATCAAAAATAATAAAGCCTTGCATTTTGATGCGCTTAGTTAGTAATTGCCCCATTAGCATGCCCATGCGGTCTGGGCCCTCAGGCAAGCTGGTCGCATTATATTGCGATACCAAACCACAGATAGGCACGCGCGCTGAGGTATTAAGCAAAGGTAATACGGCGTCAAACACTTTTCCGCCCACATTTTCATAATAAACATCAATGCCTTGGTCACATGCTTTTTCTAATTGTTCGGCAAAGTCATCGGCTTTGTGATCAATACAGGCATCAAAGCCTAGCTTTTCAACGGCATGAGCACATTTTTCGCTGCCACCGGCAACTCCAACCACTTTACAGCCTTTAATTTTAGCAATTTGGCCAACCGTTGCACCAACAGGTCCCGTTGCTGCTGCAACGACCACGGTTTCACCTGCTTTAGGGGCGCCAATATCGAGTAAACCCATGTAGGCGGTAAAGCCAGGCATACCCATAATACCCAATGCGTATGAAGGGTTTGTTGGTTCTTTACCTAATGACATTAAGCCTTCGCCATTTGAGATGGCGTAAGTTTGCCAACCTGTGTACGCTAATACCCATTCGCCTTCGCTAAATTTATCGTTTTTAGATGTTTCTACTTGGCACACCGTTGCACCAACCATTACATCACCAATTTCGACAGGGTCGGCATACGATTTAGCATCGCTCATACGGCCACGCATGTAGGGGTCTAATGATAAGTAAATTGTACGCAACAGTACTTCGCCCTCTTTTAACGATAGAAGCTCTTTGCTTTTAAATTCAAAGTTGTCATTGGTAGGGGCGCCATGTGGGCGCGAGGCTAAAGTAAATTGACGGCTAGTTGTAGACATAAAAATCTCCAAAATAAAGTGAAAAAACCACCTATTACCGAATGTTTAAGCTTTAAAACAATACACGGCTCAACAATAATGCGCGGATAGGCAGATAAAATTTGTACCTTGATACACGAGCTTTGGGCGAGAGGGGGTTAATTCAACCTTTGCAAACATTTAATTAGAATAATTACTCTGTTTTTAGCATGCTAAATATATGGCTATCAAAATAGTGACCATTTTTATAAATTGCTTGTTTTAAAATAGCCTCGGTATTAAAGCCACTTTTAAGCAGCGCCTTTATTGAGCCCGCATTACCAGCAAATACAGCCGCATAAATACGGTTTAAATTAGTACTTTTAAACACTTCTTTAGTAATCAACCCAATGGCTTGGGTGATAATACCTTGCCCCCAATATTGCTGACTAAGCCAATAGCCTATTTCGCCACTGCGGCTATACTCAAATTCACCAGGAGTAATACCAATACACCCAACGCACAGGCCATCAACTTCGATGGCTTTAATGATGCCACATTTTGCTCCCTCGTTTACCCACCAATTCGCATCTGCCTGCGTATACGGAAATGGAATTTTAGAGGATAAATAGCGTGCTACTTGCTTATCGTTCAAAATGGTTACTATTTGAAAGGTATCGTGTTGCTTGAACTCACGTAAAATCATCATATGGTAAATAAGTTTATTATTATCAACCAATAACCTAGCAAGCTTTAGGCGTTTAAACAATGAAACTATCTTTTTAAAATTAAAGTGTATACAGCTATAACTTTGCTTTAAACTCTTTTAAAATATAATAAAAAGTACCTACACAGAGTCACTATGCACCCACACATTGCCGCCCTTTATAATAGCGCTCAAAAGCCCAGTCGTTTAATTATTGGCCTAATGAGTGGCACCTCTTTAGATGGTTTAGATGTGGCGCTATGTAAAATAACCGGAGCGGGTTTGCATACCCAAATAGAGGTATTAAAATTCACCACGGTTGAGTACAACGACGAGTATAAAACTAAAATAAAACAGGTGTTTGCTAAGCGCGAATGCGATTTAGAAGTGCTGACTTTGTTACATCCGTGGGTAGGTAAACTCCATGGTGCTATGGTTAATCAGTGTTTAGCACTGTGGCAAGTAAATCCAGCCGATATTGATGTAATAGCCAGTCACGGGCAAACTATTTATCACTGCCCGCAATCCCAACATAACCACCACGATTTTAAAAATGGCACGCTACAAATTGGCGACAGCGATCAAATAGCGGTTACTACAGGCATTACCACGATAGGTGACTTTAGGCAAAAGCATATTGCTGCTGGTGGTGAAGGCGCACCATTAGCTGTGTATGGAGATTATTTGTTTTTTGCCAGCCCAAATGAAAATCGTATTTTACTCAACATGGGGGGCATTGCTAATTTAACATTTTTACCTAAAAACGGCGATACTGGAGCGGTCTTTAGCTCTGACATTGGCCCTGGCAATACTATTATGGATGCTTATGTACAGCATTATTTTAAAGGGCTCCATTATGATGAGGGAGCTAAACTTGCCAAAGCTGGTAAAGTGAATACAAAGCTTCTTACTGCGCTTACCGATAACGCGTTTTTTAAATTACCTCTGCCTAAAACAACCGGACCTGAGGTGTTTAATTTAGCTTATTTACGGGCGGCACAAATGCATTCAACGACACAAAGACTAAACCACGAAGATGTTTTAGCGACTTTAAATGCCCTTTCTGCCACTACGATTGCTAAGGCATTAAATGACTGTGCTCAACATACTCAAGACTGTGTAGTGTATGCCAGTGGTGGAGGTATTCATAATCCATTATTAATGGAGCAATTATTGATGCACAGCCCAAACATTAAGGCGTTTAAAAACACCGAGAGTTTAGGCGTAAATCCTGATGCCAAAGAGGCCGTGCTGTTTGCTATTTTGGCAAATGAATGTTTGGCAGGGCAACGTCAAAGCTTAAATAATAACAACCAAGGGATTTTAGACATAACTATGGGTAAAGTGAGCTTTGCTGATTGAGTAATAAAAAACCAGTGGAAAATTGTGCGCCAATAACTAAAAAAGCGAAAGTAAAGCTGTTCCCATATTAGCGAAATACTGACGTACCCGATGCGGCCTAGGCGGCGCTATATAAGTTGCAGGTGCAGTATAACCACTACCAAATTGGTTAATATGCATATCAAACTGCAAACTATTTTTTAACGTGCCGTGCTTACCATGCAAAATCATTTGCATCACAAAATCATGACTATGTGCTATTTGACTCAAAGTTAGGTTGACTCGCCCTTGTTCTAGATCAGATAGGTTGAGTGTTTTTTCTGTGTAGTATTGAGCCGCTCGTGCATTTGGCTCAGTTGCGCTGAGTGAAATAATATCACTTTCATGAGCAGCCTCAGGTAAAACGCATTGCAGTGTGATTTGATGCTGACTGTTAGCATCCTGCGATAGCGTTTCAAATTCCATGCTGTGACTCATTGCCGCAGACATAGGATCTTCAAATGACGGAAGTGCAAAGGTAAGTTGCACTATAGATTCGCTCATGAGGGGCTTCAAATGCTATTTTTGATTAATAATGCAGCTATTATTACCGATCATTATTGCAAAATTATGACTAAACAAAACGACTTCATACATGAGCTGGTTTAAATTACATTTTACAACTAAAGCTATTGTTTTAAATCAATATTATATTTAATAAATAAACTACAATAGTCGCTTAATAATATCGTTTATTAAATGCAAGGACACAACGAGGCCTTAGCTTAGCAATAACAATAATGCTTTTATCGAGCTTGCTGGTTGTTAATTAATGTTGCCTTTATTGTTAATTAAAGGTGTTTATTTGTGTGTGTTTTCTTAATTTTGCAATAAAATTGCTTGAAAAAAAACCAAGCTAGCCATAAAGTGCTTTTAAGAGCCCAAATACATAACACACTACCAAACAGGTTGTGGCGGGGTTGTGAGAATTAGATGGCACTAATAAAAAATAATTTATGGAAACTCTTCTGTTTTTTGCTGTTGGGTGGCTTAATTTTATTAAGCGTGCTTTTGGTTTACGAGTGGAAAAACATCAAAAAAGATTACCGCACGAGCTCCCAAAATCGTGTGGAATTTTCTGCGCAAGCACTTAAAAGCACCCTTAGAAATAAAGAGCTGATGCTAGATTTAATTGGTAGAGATATTCTCTCTAATAATAATTTACATGAAAAAACGTCGACAATTAAACTTCTTGATAATATTTTGCTCGAAAATCCCGTGTTATTAGGCTTTGGACTGTTTAATCCGCAAGGCGAGATTATTTATTACAGCTCAAACTTAAACGCTTCAACCATGATCAACCTGAAAGAAAATAAAAATACACGCCAAAGCTTTGCGCAAACCCTCGTATCAGACAAAATGGTATTAGGACAGACTTACTTTAATGAATCTTTACAAGAGTGGGTCATCCCAATAAGAAAAGCATTACGCGATAAGAGCGGCACAGTAATTGCGGTTATGACGGCAGGTATGGCGGTGTCGAGAGGGGCTAAGTACTTAAATATTTTGCAAAGTAATCGTGATGATTACATCATGCTAGCAAGAGAAATAGATGGCTTTATTCAATACAGCTCGATTAGAGATGCAGATATAGCAAGTTATATAAAAACCCAGACTAAAGAGGCATTGGGGTTATCGGGTAATGCTTTGATAGAGCAAACAGGTAAAACAAAGCAAACACTTAAATCTTCCGAGGAAGTGTTTAGCATAGAAACGACGGTAAAAGGTAAACCGTATATCACCTCAGCAAAATTTGATAACCGTTATCAGTTGTGGACTCTGTCACAAATGGCGATGCAACCAATAAAAAATCTGTATTATTGGAAAGTTGGCTTGTATGTCCTAGTTTATGTGTTTATTTGTATGGTGCTATTTTTTGGTTTTAGGCTTATTGCACGTGCTGAAAAAAAGCGTATTGATGAGCTATTCCATCTTTCAAGACATGATGATTTGACCAAACTCCCAAATCGAAAAGCGTTACGAGATAGCTTTGAAGAGAAAAAAGAAACATCGTTTAGCTTAGCAATCATTAACATTACCAACTTGCGTTCTATGAATAATCGCTTTGGCATGGAGTTTGGCGATAAAGCGATAAAAACCTTTGCTGGCTTTTTAAAAACAACATTTTTATCACCCTATTTAGTATTTAGAAATAGTGGGAATGAATTTTGTATTATTGCACCTCACACTTTTGATGAGCAAAACAGACGTGCATTCGAGCATATTTTAGAGTCAGCAATCCAGCAATATGAAACCAACAATAGTGAACGATTACTTAATATAAGTGTGGGCATAGCCTGTTATCCAGAGCATGGTATAACAAAGAGTAAGCTCGTACGAAGTGCGCATTTAGCTAACCAGTGGGCAAAAGATACCGGCCAATGGCTGTGTCATTATCATGCTGATATTAAACAAGCTTACTTACGTCGTTTAAAAGTAGAAGAGCGGCTTAATATGGCGTTAAACGAGCAGTCATTGTCTATGGCGTATCAGTGCCAAGTAAATGAACAGGGTAAAATCCATGCTATGGAGGCGCTCATTCGTTGGCAAGATGGTGAGCTTGGTATGGTATCACCCGCTGAGTTTATTGCTATTGCAGAGCAAAGTGATTTAATTTTTAAAATTGGTGACTTTGTTTTAGCGCGATCTATTGGTGAGTTTGCAAAAATGCAGCAACACAGCGATACCCCTCTTGAATTGGCAATAAACATTTCAGTAATGCAATTTCAAAGTAGTGTATTTATTCCTACATTATTACACAGTTTAGAGACGCACAATGTTACTGCGCAAAGTATCATTTTAGAAATAACAGAATCCCTCTTTATGGATAATCTTGAACATGTGATTGATACGATTAAGAGCTTAAAGTCACGTGGAATACGCTTTTCAATGGATGATTTTGGCACAGGCTATTCATCACTGAGTCTTTTGAGACGCTTACCGATAGATGAACTGAAAATAGATAAGAGCTTTGTTGATGATATTTTGGTGGACTCTAAATCAAATAGTATGGTGCAAAGTATTATTGCCATTGCCAACAGCCATAACTTAAGTGTTATAGCTGAAGGCGTGGAAGAACAGGCACAGTTTGATATGTTAGTTGATATTGGCTGTAAACGTTTTCAGGGGTATTACTTTTATAAACCAGTGGCAGCAGCAACGGTTATTGAATACCTAACGGTTAATTAACTTATCCTGCAAATACTGTGGTGGCACGGCTAAGGCGGTCATTCACAGCCCCCCACTTACTGCTTACTGGCGGCTTTTCGATATAAATATTCATCGGTGTTGTCTCATCGATATTATGCAGCGTTTTATACATGTTTTTAGCATACTCAACAGGGCAAGCACTGAGCTTAGTAATGTACTGAGGCGAAATGTGATTAGCTAATAACTGTTGCTCTGCCTTGGTTGAATAGATTAAATAATGTGTTTGCAAATGGGGAGTGTTACTCAAAACACTTTGAAAGTCTGCGCTATTAATAAGTATTGCAGGAGCATGGGGCTGATAATGCGCCTTTACATTGCCAGGCACTGCCTCATTATGTGAAAGCGGTGTAGTGACATTCAGTCCGGTTTTTTGCAAAATATCTGCAGCGGATATAGGTCCTGGGCGTAAAATGCGAAGCTGCTCAGTGGTGGCATCAACAATCGTTGATTCAATACCCACATCACATTGACCGCCCTCTAATACCGCGCTAATTCGGCCATTTAAATCGCGCATAACATGGGCTGTGTTTATTGGGCTTAGTTGTTTGTAGCGATTAGCTGAGGGAGCTGCAAGCCCAGTATTTAATTGTTTTAAAACGGCTAAAAATTGCGGATGTGCTGGTACGCGTAAACCAATGCTATTCAAGCCACCTGTTACAGGGCTATTTAAATTATCTTTTGCATTTAAAATAAGTGTGAGCGGGCCTGGCCAAAAGGCTTCAGCAAGTGTAATCGCTGCCTTATTTACATTTTTTGCCCAGTAGTGCACATGTGATAGTTCAGGAATATGCACAATTAATGGGTGGTTTGTTGGGCGCCCTTTAGCGGCAAATATTTTTGCTACAGCATCACTATTGCTCGCATCGGCAGCAAGGCCGTACACAGTTTCTGTGGGTAAGGCAACGCATTCGCCCGCTTTTAATAGTGCCACGGCTTGGTTAATACGCTCTTCAGTATTCAATAATTGAGTGGGTTGTAATGATGTCATAATAACTCTTAAGGATTACAAAACTGGCAATATGTTGCATCAGCAACGCGTTTTTTATTCGTTTCAATGTGGCTAAAGCCGCAACTATCACATACTGAAGTAGTTGATTTCATTTGTTCTGTTGGCATATTACATAGCTCACAGGGCAAGCCTTTTGTGACCTGTTTAGCAACAAAGTTAGGGTTTTGGCACTGTGGGCATGTTGATGATAATCGCCTTGCAAGATCTTCTGCAGCTCGGCTAATAATTACTTGGCGTTGCGGGCTATACATGGCCCTCAGATCAGGCGTGATTGTACCTGTGCTTGGCGTTTTTTCTGTATACAAAGCAATAAGCGCTTCTATGCTAAGCCCTTTATGAAGCGTTTGGGTGTCGTCAAGTATCCAATGCTGGTTTTCATAGCGCTGACATGCAGTAGTGATTGATTCAGCACTGGTTTCACTGCTAATGCTTAAGCTGCTCGGCGAAAATGGCCCACCAGAGTATCCATAAATAGCATTGTTATTGTGTTTATCATAAAAACAAATAACTTCTTCGTCCCAGTTCATTAAACCCGGATACGGCCCACCCCCAAAACTGCCTTCACTGCCAAGCCCAAATTGCTCGCCTGTGAGTTCACATGCGCGCTGAGCTTTTGTCAGTGCCGCTGTGTTGGCACTACAATGACGTTGTACTTCGTGACTAAACATCCCAAGTGTATCGGTATCAAATAAATCAGTAGTGAATACCTCAAAACCAAGTGGCTCCAAAGCGGGAGCTACTAAAGGCGCCTTTTTATGTTTCGTGGCAATGACTATCTTTGGCATAGCTTATATTGGCTCATTAGAGGCTGAAATAGTTGAGAAATGTCCATTTTCGAACTGCTCTAGGGTATTATCATCGCCCCAGCGAATGAGAGTGAGCCAATGGTTATCAATCAGCTCCTTCACCATGACATGTTTGTTATAAATTGCCGCGATTGCCGATTGCGGCGCAGCAATATATACATTAAGGCGAATTGGTTCGTGCATCCATTTTTCCCCATTGTGCAGTGACTGCATGGCTAAGCCAATACGAAGGTCACCGCCATTACCTTCAAATAATCCAATATTACCGCCGACTGCATTGTGGAGTATTTTATTACCACTGCCGTATTTATGGTTGTCGGTAACCGAGGCATTATATTGACTATTGATCCAATGGGTTACTATCATGGGTGCGGTCATGATCAGTTCTAATACCGCAAATTCGTTATCGTTTTCCCATTCATAATCATGTAAAAAACAGCGTCCTTGTAAGTTAACACTGCGAGTCCATGCTCGTGGTGCAACAATAAAGGCGGCGTTATTAGCAAGCCCCCATTCTGGGCGTACTTGCGACCAATCGCGGGCACGCTGATGATAAGCATGGTTAATTTCATCCGCGGTTTTATTAACTAACTGCGGGTCGATATTTACTAAGCGTTCTTGCTGAGCGGTTTGCGTGGCAACAGTTAGCCATTTTTTCAGATTGTCATTAAGCTCGGTATCGTAAGCGGTGATGACATCCGTGGTTGTGTTATGAATAGCGGCAATAAATTGCGTGCTATGTGCCAGTGTTAGCCCTCGCTCTTTAAGCGCTTGGCGCACTTGGGTATCGTTTAGTAAGTTAGCCAGCACGCGTACATTAACTTCGCCACTTTGCCCTCCACAGGCTCCACATTCTAGGCCAGCGCTGTGCAAGTTATTAGTTGTATGACTGGCGTGACCTACCAACATAACATGCGGCGCAAACTCTTTTATTCCTAAGGTGTTAAGCACTTTTTGAGCTAAGTCGGTTTTGTCTTTTAGTGTCAGTTGTTGCTGGTTTTGTGTTAATTGCCAGTCGGTGGTTGCGCACTTTTTAGCTTTACCTTTAGATAAAAAGGTATTTTTTATTAATTTAAATGCATACAGCCAGCCTGCTGATTCAACCATAGAAAACGATGAGGGGGCTGATTTTGACCAACTTTGCCATGTAGCACTATTTTGACGAGATGCTTCAAGCGCCGCGTCTTTGTGTGTTTGTGTGGCATGTATGGCTGGTTTGAGTAGCCCTGGTAGTTGAGGACGAGTAATTGCACTACCATTTTCTTGATATTCTAGTGGCAAGCCAAAAAAACCGGCAAAGCCGAAGGTTTCTATATTTTTACTTTGCGATTCAAGCGCGCGGCGAATAACCTCTGAGCGTACATCAATACAAAACACCGCTTGTAATTGAGCGTTGTTCACTGGTGTTTTAGTGGCGCTTTGCAGTGCATGATTAAGCGGGTATTGATAGCTCAGCTCCAGTGCTTTTGCCCACACCCATAATGGCTTTTGTGCTAATTTGTGTGCATGCAGGCGCTCAACTACGAGTGACTTTTCTTGCTGCCACTGACTTTGTAGTTGTTTAAATGAAGCACTATCATGATCTGCCAGATACTGCCAAATAACCAAGTCCCATGCCATTCGCATGGCCAGTAGCTGTTTCATATCATCTTTGGGTTTAGCGTAAAGTTGGCCTTGGAATCGCAAATACGCCAACCACGATGCCCAACCATTAATATCTAAAAGCAGCGAATGAGCATATAACTCTAACGAGTCGTTATCTATATTAAGGGTTGAGAGTGTTAGTGCAATCAGTTCATCAGCGCAAGTGGGCAGTCGCTTAAAGTAGCCATTTAAATGCTTTTCATCCATTACAATACTAATGCCTTTATCCGCTTGAATAACGGTTAACCAATGGCGATATAAAGGTGATTGTGATGATGTGTCATCACCATGAAGCATAGGGCCAAGCTGCTGATAATGCGCGGCACAAAACTGGCTCAATTGATGGGTGATTTCATCATGCCAAGCCATTTTATGTTTATTGCGCTGCTGGTCGAGTAAATCTGCAATGTTGTGCCAATCCACTAAAGGAACATCAATGTGAAGGGTTTTTATGAGTTGCTCATGCGTAAAGTCACTGTTAAGTAACTTGGCTGCATCGGCTAAGTGGTTATCAGTAATTATGCCGTTGTCGTACTTGTGCTGATAAAAGTCTTTAGGCATGAGCATATTGGCATTACATAAGGTATCAATGCGTGCGCTTACATCTTCAATAGGCAGGTGGCGCATTTCCCAAAATGGGTTAACGGCAATCATCTGATCTAAAGGCCAGTTTGGTGCTATGTAACCGCATACTTTATTAAGTATGTTGTTTTCAGTGTCACTTAACGATAATGCCGTGTGATTTGAATGCGTTTGATTGCTCATTTTGATTCCTCAACGGTGATTCCAGCTGCATGATTTTTTAAATCGGTGTGGCCATTATTAGGTAAATTTATCGGCCATATTTTTAGGGTTAACCGCGTAAACCACTCATCTAAATACAAACCTGCAAATAATAGGGTGGAAAGTGATTTAACCTGTGGTCGCCAAGACTGGTAGCGTAAAAAGTAGCTGGCAATCATTAACGTTAAAATAAGGGCTATTACCCAGCTATCGGCGAGGCTAAATGCAGCTTCGCGCCACTGCTCAAGCTCTAGTGCTAAAGTAAATATATTTTTAGCAACCACATAGCTAAAAACTACTAAGAGTGCAATTAACAACTTTTTACTGCGAGTTTGCACGTTAGAAGCGCCATGTTGGTTGGCCAGTAAAATAGTTAAAGCCGATGCTAAAAGTAGCCACACACTGACCGCGCCTTGATAGCCGCTAATGAACCATGCAGCGCCAACTAGGGTAATCGACACCAATGCCCCCGTTAACCAAGCAAAGCACGTGGGTGATTGTTTTGGAATGTGGCGGCGAATCAGATCTTCGTTTACACCGTTGCCTGAGTTTAAAAATGCAAAGGCTTTATAGGTTGAATGAGTAACAAGGTGAAGCAGAGCCAGTTCAAATAATCCCAGCGCACATTCTATGAGCATTAATCCCATTTGCGCACTGGTAGACCAAGCAAGCCTTACTTTAACGCTTATTCGGGTAGTCATTATCAAAGCGCTGATCACCGTAGTTAAACCAGCAATAATTAAAATTAACCACTGTGCAGCCGCAGCTTGAATAAACAAAGGCGCAAATAAAATTAATAAAAAGCCACCTAAATTTATCACCCCAGCATGCAATAAGGCACTGACGGGTGTAGGCACCTCAACCACTTTGATTAGCCAGCCATGCATAGGCAACTGAGCACATTTGATTAAAGCTGCAAAAGCGATTAAAAAGGCCGCGAATTGTTCAGCCAAAGGTAGCGGTAGTGTGGTGGTGTGATAAAAAGTAGTGATATCGCTAATGTATAGGCTATTGTGAGTAACCGATAATATAATAAATGCGACGAGTAATAAGGATTCAGCTACGCGTGCCACAATAAACTTTTTATGAGCGGCGAGTACCGCACGAGGGCGCTCAGGATAAAACATTAATAGTTTATGCAGTGCTAAACTAATTGACACCCAGCCTAGCCAAAATAGCGCTAAGTGATTGCTCATAACTACAATCAGCACTGCGGTTACGGTTAATAGCAGCCAGCGCCAAAAATAGTTTACACGTGGCTCACCTTGCATATAGTGTTTGCAAAACCGAATTAATATTAGCGTTATGAACAGGATTAGTCCTAGCATAATAGCGCGGGTCACTGAGAGCGATAAGAAACTCAGTAAATCAAAGGCATAAATACGATAAAGTGCAACGGCACTGATAAATGCAACACTATTAAATAGCATCACTTTAAACAGTACATTGCCATTTGAGGCACAAGGTTGTCGGCCAATTAGCCACGCCGCTAAAAATGTGCTTAATGGCATCATTAGTAATAACAACGAAATAATATACTCGCTCATTCAGTGCTCCTTATTTAGTTATTGGAGTATGACAAACTAGATAACTAAATAAAAATAGATATAATGCATATAAACGTTCTATAAAAGAGAACTATAATGAGCCGTTTGAACTACCATCACTTGTATTATTTTTGGTCTGTTGCCCGAATTGGTAACTTAACCCAAGCCGCTAAAGAGCTGCATTTATCGCAGTCAGCGCTCTCCACTCAAATTAAACAGCTAGAGCACACCATTAATATTGAGTTATTTGAACGTAAAGGACGTACCTTGGCATTAACCGATATGGGAAAGCGGGTGCAAATGTACGCTAACGATATATTCACTAAGGGCGAAGAGCTGTCGTCTTTTATTCATAAAGGGATGATTTCCCAAACTCAGCATTTATCAATCGGGGTGCTTAATACGCTCTCTCGTAACTTTATCGAGGAATTTATTAACCCTTTAATGAGTAACGACGAAGTACGCTTTTCGCTTACTGCAGGGCGTATGGATGGGCTGTTAAATGGTTTGGCAGAGCACGAACTGGATTTAGTTTTAACCAATAAACCCATCGGACTTGAGCACTACGATCAACTGTGGCAAAGCCAGTTGGTATCTCGTCAGCCATTAGCCATAGTGGGCCCTGCAGATAAAAAAACACGCGGTCAATTTCCTAGCGGTTACACAGATGCACAATGGGTGCTACCCAGTAAAACCTCCGCGATTAGAGACTCATTTAATGCTTTGTGTGCCCGCTGGCAATATCAGCCAAAAATAAAAGCAGAGGCTGATGATATGGCTATGCTGCGATTACTTGCTCGTGATAGTGGTGCACTATCGGTATTGCCATCAGTTGTAGTAAAGGATGAAATAGAACAAGGCCTACTGGTTGAATACCAACGTTTACCTGATGCATTTGAGCACTTTTATGCCATTACCGCACAGCGCAAATTTGTACCTGATATACTCAAATCATTGCTCGCCAAAACGTGTTAATTACTTTTAAACTAACGTTTTTATTAAAATATTTTATGCTTGAATAATAAAAAAAGAATTAAAGGTTTTAATTAGATGGCCGACAAAGTACTTAATTGTACTGAAGATTAAGGATAATCATGGTTAATAAACTACAAGGCAATTATGCTAACCTAAATGCGTTGCTTGCCCAATCAGTCAATAATTCAAACCACAGCAATGTGCCCACAGGTTTACAATCGAGAGCTCACTTAGCGCCAAGCACGGCAACAATCACTGATGAAATGCTCAGTCAGTTTAGTGACGAACAAGTCGATGAAATACTTAATCAGCAATTATCCTCTTTACTCACGATTTCCAGCACACCCAGTGGCTCAAATTATAAGCTCTCTAGTGAAGAGGTTGCACTACGTACGGTGATAAGTTCTCAGCAAGAGGGCCTATTAAAAAATGAACGTAGTGATCAGTTAATTGAGCGTTTAAACAGCTCGGTAAAAAATATTCAAGGCGCTTATGCTAACACTAGCGATATTTTATCAAACTTGGGGCAGCTTGGGTTCAATCAAAAAACGTTTTTAGCGTCTAGTCAGCAGCGTGTTGAACGCTCGCTAGACCCCTTTATGGAAAGTTTTAACCGCGAGCGATATGAAGATGATGATAACTATGGGTTTGAGCTTTCGGTAAAAACCAAAGAAGGTGATGTTATTAAAATCACTCTTCATTCTGCGCAAGGTTATGATGAGGAAACAGGCGAAACCACTGACGAATTTAGCGTAAGTTATGAAGTAGATGGCGACTTATCTGAGGCTGAACACCAAGCATTAACGCAAGTACTTTCTGGTGTTGGTGAAATGGCGGATGAATTTTTTAAGGCTAAACAAAGCGCTTACAGTCGTTACGTACCCGCAAACCAAGCTGATTTAGATTTAAGCTTTCTAAGCAATTTTGATAACAAAGAACTTTCGGGTTTTGATTTGTATTTTTCAACGTCAGAGGGAAATACTGCCGATGCTGATGGAGCGCTACTTGGAAAAGACAATGAGCTTAATTTAAGCTATACCCTTGATGAGGATTCTGAGCAGCAAATACTAGAGTTTGAATCGGTAAATGGACAGAACAACATTGATTTTTCGCTTGATATGTCAACCATTGGCGCTCAAGACAAAAGCCAAATGCAGCAATACATAAAAGCGCTCGATAAGAGTTTAGAAGATAGCCAGCTCAATAGCTCAGAGAAAAGTACGCGTTCGGCGTTTGGCCAAAAAAGTGATGAAGTAATGAAACAAGGGTTGGCTGTATTTAAAAGTGCGTTTAGTAGTATGTCATCAGCCGCTGAGCGCTACAGTGAAATTGAGTCAGTTGCTACAAAGCAGTTTACTAATGGACGCGAGCTTGTCGCTAATTTAGTTGACAATATGATCACCCGTGATCCACGTTATCAAGGGCTAGGAAGCAGTAATAAAAATTCCTTAGGTGATGGTATATCTAAGTTAGCTGATTTTGATGCGAAATTTTCTTTTGCAATGGATCAAGGTGATTACATAGCAACAAGCACCACAAAGCTGAGTCAAAATACAGAACACCAAAAATCAGCAGGGTTAACTGGAGTTACTCAAGATAAAGCGGCGAGCACGCGTTTTAATTATGAAGAAGGTAACCGCTCTGACATCCCTCCTGATTATTATGACAAACAAGAAAATTACACTATTGGTACCGCTGTAAAAAATAACGAATTGGTTGCCCTTGATCAGGCTCATGAGGTGGATGTAGATAAAAAAGTGTATCAGTTTAATCCCGAAATATCTCAATACGAGCTAAAAAAGGAATTAAAAGAAACAACCACCAGTGAGAGCAATATTCGTGTTATTAACGATATTTGGCTCGAGAAAAATGAAGATAGTCATCGTATGGATGAAAGAAAACGACTCAGTGGTGTGGGGGCGACGAATGAGTTTAGAACAACATCGAGTTATTCACATACGCAATTAGTAACATTAATCGGTGACTTAGATAAATTAGAACAAAACAAAGAAGCCAAACGTGAGTACTTAGCCGTTTTATCACAAGTGGATGATTTTATGGATAAAAGCAAGTAACTTTTATTTACTTAAGCTCGATTGTGGGTATAGTAACTAAAACACTATTTAAGTATAAGATTATGTTTAAACAATTAATTTTTCTTTTAATGTTGAGTTTACCACTGGCAGTGAATGCAACGCTCAAACCACACTCGGACGTTATTTCTGCTAAGCGTTTATTAAGCGAGCACGATAAATTTGCTAAACAATACCAAGCATTTTCGCCTACACCCCAAGACGTTGCATTGATGCAAAAATTAGTAGGTAAAGAGGTGTTAGTGCTTTTAGGTAGCTGGTGTCATGACAGTGCTCGCGAAGTACCTCGATTAATAAAGTTACTTGATGAGTCTAAGGTTGAACTTTCGAAAATAACCTTTGTTACAGTCGGTTATGACAAACGTGATGAGGCAGGTATTGCTCTAGCGCATGACTTACAATATACCCCCACTTTTATTATTAAGCATAACGGGGTTGAAGTTAACCGCGTAGTAGAAAAACCCAGCGGCACTCTCGCCCAAGATTTAACCTTGGGCTTATAACGAGAGTCAGCTAGCCAGTATTATGTTCGAGGTTTTATTTTTACACTGGCCAATCAGCGGCGTCTAAGTCATCTAATTGTGCATCGCAGTGCTCATTTCCTTGCCACTTGGCAATATATTCACCGTGCGGATCATATTGCTGGGTTTGTTTTTGCAAATTAAAGTGACGTCCGCCGCGCGGATCTACGCCAACTCCAGCAATATATTGCCAGTTGCCCCAATTAGCGGCTACATCGTAATCAATAAGTTGTTGTTCAAAGTAAGCAGCGCCATAGCGCCAGTCTAGTTGTAGTTCGTTGACCAAACAGCTGGCTGCAATTTGTCGTGAACGGTTAGTGATAAAGCCCGTTGCGTTAAGCTCCTTCATAATAGCGTTAACTAGCGGATAAGGGGTACTGCCTTGGCACCATTTAGCAAAACGATTCGGGCTAAAAGTGGTAAGTGGCGAGCTTTGTTTTTTACCTTTAAAAGTAAATAACTGATGCTTCACATTAATTGCATGCCACTTAAAATACTCACGCCAGAGTAATTCAAACTTAATCCAGTAAGTTGATTCATTTTCCCCATGCTGCGCTTCATAAGCATCGACTGCACAAAAAATTTGCTTGGCACTAATGCAACCAAAAGCCAGCCAGCTACTAAATTTAGTTGAGTTATCAAAGCCATCCAGCTCATTACGGGTGATTTTATAGCTGCTTGGTAAAGCTGATGAAAAGTACTGTAGACAATGCGTAAGGCCGGCTTTGTGTCCACCTTGGAGTAAAGAGTTTCCTGTTGGCGGCTCTGATATAGGCTGTTTAGCACATAAAATAATAGGCGGTGGAAGTCTTTTTGCTGAGAACGGCACTGAGGATAAACTGATACCAGTGGCTTCAATCTTTTTTCTAAAAGGGGTAAAGCCGGTTGGTAAATCAGCAAGTTCAAAGGGCAGTTGTTGCTGTTGATATAAGGTGTCTTGCATCACAGATTTAAATACCACAGTGGCGCATTTCGATTTAACTGCGGTAATTTGGCGTTGCTCATAAACGCCTATTTGCTCGCTATAAACAACTTCATCAATGCCAAGCTCATTAATACGCTGTGTGAATACCTTTACCGGATCGCCTTCTAAAATATGCAAGGTTTGGCCAAGCCCTAAAACAGACTCCTGTAGCTCGTATAGGCTTTGCATTAAAAAGCGTTGTTTATGTACACCATAGGGTTTTTGTTGATAGTTATTGCTTTTAAACCAAGCAGGATTGATCACAAATACGATATCAAGTTCACATTGTTGTTGTGATAAATCATTGAGTATGGGGTTGTCATCAATGCGCAAATCATTTTGCAGCCAATACAGAATACGTTTTTTCATACTTAAGCTCTGGTTTTTAAAATCATTAACTTTACGAAGCAAAAGCGGGTAGGGATTAGTTTTGAGGTGTTTAATAGGGTTTTAAAAAGAGGCGGTAACAATACCGCCTCTCAATTTGTTCTAGCTTTATTTTAAATAGCTGATTTTTGCTGTGCTATCCAGTCATTAATTACATCTTCAAGTACCGCCATAGGGAGTGAACCTTGACCAATAACGGTATCGTGAAAGCTGCGTATATCAAATTGTGCGCCTAGCTGTTTTTCTGCTTTGGCACGTAGTTCGCGTATTTTAATTTCGCCCATTTTGTATGAAAGCGCTTGGCCTGGCCAAGAAATATAGCGGTCTATTTGATCTTCCACTGCGCTTTGTGGCAAAGCGGTATGATCAGCCAAATAATCAATCGCCTTTTGGCGGCTCCAGCCAAAGGCATGAATACCGGTATCAACCACTAAGCGCACTGCGCGCCACATTTCGTAGCCTAAACGGCCAAAATCGCTGTACGGGCTTTGGTAAAAGCCCGCTTCTTTACCTAAACGCTCTGTATAAAGTGCCCAGCCTTCGCCAAAAGCAGAGTGGCTCAGTGTGCGTCTAAACTCAGGAACGTCTAATTCCATAGCAATGGCGTTTTGTAAATGATGCCCAGGTATGGCTTCGTGTAGGCTAAGTGCTTCTAAATTATATAAAGGCTGCAGTTTTGGAGTTGAGGCTAAAAAGTAAGTCCCCGGTGAACGATTATCTGGCGGTGGCATATAAAATGCGCCACGACTCGCTGAGCCTTTAATAGTAAAAGTATTGCGCGGTAAGTGGCCAAAGTAAGTAGGGAGTTTGCCATACATTTTTTGGGTTATAAAGGCGGTTTTTTCGAGCAAGTCTTGGGCGTCTTTTGCGTAAAACTGCTCATCGGTTGCCAAAAATTCTAAAAACTCGCTATAGCTGCCATCAAAGCCAACTTTATCAATAATACTTTGCATTTGCGCTTTGATGCGCGCCACTTCTTTTAGACCAAGTTCATGAATTTGTTTAGGTGTAGCGTTAGTTGTGGTGTAATAATTAACCGTGTACTTGTAATAATCAAGGCCCCCTTTAATACTTGTAATACCCGGCTGCGATCTACAATGTGACATATATTCGTTTTCAAAAAAGTCGTAAAAGTGCTGATAAGCAGGCACAACTTTTGAGGCAATTAACGCTTTAGCTTTATTTTGGTAAGTTTCTTTTTGCGCTGCGCTAAATGTATTAGGGATACGGGTAAATGGCTCATATAAGGCGCTATTCTCAGGTTGTTTAACTATATGGGCGCTAATACTTTGGCCATAATTTTTAAACGTTTCGCAGTAGTGGGTAAAACCAGTTTGAATGCCTTGCTTCATTAAATTAATGTTTTGCTGATTAAAGCGCGGGTAATCACCAAGGCTCACTAAAAAGGCATCGTAATCCTCGGCGGTTAAAAAGGCCATGTTAGCCGGCGCTTCTGCAAAGTAAGTATGCCAGCCACTTAAAAAATTAACCGGAAAGTATTTATCTTGGTAAAGGTAGCTTTGCTGCTCGGTTTCTCGCTCATATTTAAACAAGCGGTAGTTCATTAACTGCTCGCTATTGAGCGTTTTAGGATCAATGCTGGCTAAGTTTTTTAGTACGCTGTTGTTGTAAGCTTGGCGCTTCGCAATGGCTTGCTCGCTCCAATCGGGTAGGGGGCCGTTGGGCTTCCAACCATCAGGATCAGTTCTAAAAAATATTTTCTCAGCTTTGGCGTTTTGCCAGTGGTTATCAATAATGGTTTTTAAATCGCTGTTACTGTCGGCTAAGCTTGGCAGCGAGGTGGCTGCTAAGGCAATAGCTAAAATTGTTTTTTTTAGCATGTTGAATTTCACTTTTTAAAATTTTAATTATTATTTATGCGCGCTGATTTTATGATAATAACAAGTTCACTCAATTAATGCGTTGGTTTTTAACAGCAGTCTAGCTTATTGTTTTACTGGTGTTTAAAATAAAACATATTGGGGTGGCGATATTTAATAACGTATTTTGCTAACCGATAAGGCGAATAGCCAACACCCAAATATTTATTGAGCATTTCATGCTTAGCTTTGCAGGTTCGAAATCCGATTATGATGAAGAAAAATGGATTGGGATTACTCGCTGTACTTGGAAAAAAATGTCAGATAATGCACATGAGTTTGTATTGGCAGGTCACACACCATTAATTGGCCTGATACACAAAGCGTTAGAATAACTATTTAACTTTAGGTATTAAAATAAAAAGGATTTTTGAAAATGTTGTGCCCTCGAACAAATACACCATTGGAGCCTATATTAGTTGGCGGTATCACTGTTTATACATCGTCGTTAGGCGGCGTTTTTTTCGATAACAGCCAAATTTTTAAATTTAGCTCGCCAGAGTTAAAACATGGTCAGGTTTTACTTAAGTATTTGAGTAATTATGCCGAAGGTGAGGGTGAAGTCGCAATGCGAGTAAATTGCCCTAAATGCCCAAGCATAGTGATGATGCGTAGGTATTTTTCACCGCTAAAAGCAGTTGAAATAGATGAATGCCCAAGCTGTGCAGGAATATGGCTTGATAGTGGCGAATTAAGCAAAATACACGAAAACCATTTAACACCCAAAGAACGAAAACTGCTAGCCCATGAAATGGCCACCAATCATGGGTTTATAACTATTAAGCCGCCAAAATCGAAATATTATCCTAAAGCGCCTAAAAACGTTCAAGGCACTACAGTTGAACGGCTGGTGCAATTGGCATTACTTAATTTTGAATCATAAAAAACGGCGTCCTATAAAGTACGCCGTTTTTTCAATTGACTAAATTAAAGCCATTACGATTTATTGCGGTTTTCTTTACTAAACGCGCGAATCTTACGTTTTTGCGACAAGGTTACTTTATTAGTACGCCCTGCAAATGGGTTATCGCCTTCTCTAAATTCAATTTTGATTGGCGTACCCATAATTTTTAGTGCTTTACGGTAGTAGTTCATTAGGTAGCGTTTGTAGCTATCAGGTAAATCATGAACTTGGTTACCATGAATGACGATACGCGGCGGATTATAACCCCCAGCATGCGCATATTTAAGCTTAACACGACGACCGCGAACAAGTGGCGGCTGGTGATCCGCTTGTGCCATGTCCATAATACGACGCAGCATAGCGGTGCTTATACGTTTAGTTGCCGACTCATACGCTTCGTCAACTGATTCAAATAAATGACCAACACCCGTACCATGTAGCGCAGAGATAAAGTGCAAGCGGGCAAAATCAATAAAGCCCAAACGACGATCAAGCTCAGTTTTAATACGATCTTTAACGTAGTTATCTAGGCCATCCCACTTGTTCACGGCAATCACCAATGAGCGCCCTGAGTTAAGGGCAAAGCCTAATAAGCTTAAATCTTGATCTGAAATACCATCGCGGGCATCAACCACTAATAGCACCACGTTACAATCTTCGATTGCTTGTAGTGTTTTAATGACTGAGAACTTCTCAACCACGTCACTTACTTTTTTGCGTTTACGCACACCGGCTGTATCGATAAGAATATATTCTTTATCATTACGGGTCATCGGAATATAGATAGAGTCGCGCGTTGTACCTGGCATATCGTATACAATAACGCGATCTTCACCCAGTATACGGTTAGTCAGGGTTGACTTACCAACGTTAGGACGACCAATAATAGCCAGCTTTACCGGCTTGTCGGCAAACGCTTGGTGATCTGTGTCATCTTCTTCACCTTCTTGATATAAGTCGATAAGTTCTTCATCGTCATCGGCTACATCTTCATCAAGTGCGGCAAGTTCAGCAATAACTGGCTGAAGTGTTTGCTCAAGCAGTAAAGTAATACCACGACCATGAGCGGCAGCGATATGATGAACTTCACCGAGTGAAAGTTGATAAAACTCAGCACAGTTCGAGTCAGCATCAATGCCGTCTGTTTTATTGGCTACCACAAAGCACTTTTTCTCTTGCTTACGTAAGTGGTTAGCAATAGCTTGGTCAGCCACTGTCATACCTACGCGAGCATCAACTAAAAATAAAACAATATCCGCTTCTTCAATGGCTAGTAATGACTGATCAGCCATTTCGGTTTCGATACCTTCTTCTGAGCCATCAATACCGCCCGTATCTACCACGATAAATTCAAAGCCATCGTAATTTGCTTGGCCATATTTTCTATCACGCGTTAAGCCAGGAAAGTCGGCAACGAGTGCATCACGAGTACGTGTTAAACGGTTAAATAATGTGGATTTGCCCACATTGGGTCGCCCTACAAGAGCGATCACGGGAAGCATAAACTACCTCTTTAAAAAACAACAAAAGGCTTCGCAGTGCGAAGCCTTACAAAAAATAATTAACTATTAGTGCCTTACACTAATAGTAGACAGTTAGTTCGGTATTTTTACCGCGCTAACTTCACCATCACGGGTGTATAAAATCAACTTATCGTCAGCAACAACAGGCTCAACAAAAAAACCTGAGCTGTCAAAGTCTTCACGAGATACTAGCTCGCCAGTGTCTTTATTTAACCAATGCAAATTGCCTTCTTGGTCACCTAACGCTAAATAATTACCGGCAACCGCTGGGCCTGTTAAGTACCAGCCACGAAGAGCGGGTTGGCTCCAACGCTCAATGCCTGAATCTTTATCAAGTGCATAAACAACGCCGTTACTATCAACAACGTAAATTGTTTGCAAATCCATGGCAATTTCACGGTAGCTGCTGTATTCACGTTTCCATACAACATTACCAGAACGAATATCAACTGCTGATAAGTTCCCATTGTATGCAATCGCATAAGCAAACGGGCCACTAATAAGTGGTTGTGTATCAACATCAACTAAACGCTCAAACTCTGATGCGCCTTTTGCTACTGCAATTTCTGCGCTCCACGCTGAGTAGCCGCTCTCAGAAATTAAAACACTGAGCTTACCTGTTTCAAGGCCAACCAACACACCACCATTAGCGACGGTTGGTGAACTTTGACCGCGTAAGGTAAGTGCTGGCACTTCTTGCTCAAAGCTCCAGCGCTCTTCACCCGTATCAGGATGCAGGGCCAGTAACTTACCTGATGCTAAATTAACAAACACTAAACCATCGCCTGCAGCAGGTTTAGACAGTGATTCGCCGGGCACTTTTTTACGCCATACCTCTTTACCTGTCTCACGATCAAGGGCAATGACATAGCCATGTTCTGAACCTAAATAGATTTTACCATAAGCTTGTAATATTCCGCCTGATAATTTTGCACTATCGTTATCGCTCCAAGGCCAAAACGATAAATCATGACGAACATCGGTTTCCCAAAGCGTATCACCATTGGCAAGTGATAACGCTTCTACTTGGCCTTCGCGACTCGCTACATAGACAGTATCTTTATAAACAGCTGGTGATAGGCGTGAGAAGTAATGCTCTACACCGCTACCTATTGATTCTTGCCAAAAAACTTCTGTTTCAAACTGATTGGCTATTTCAGGAAGTACCAGTTCTTCTTCATCATCACTTGATGAACAGCCCATAAGTGTTGCCATACAAAGGGCGAGCGTTGCTGTTGTTATTTTTCTCATGCCTAAAACCTTATGCCGCTGGGCTAGTTACTGCTAGGTCATCTAACTTAATTTGTAATAGAGGATTGCTGGTTAATCCACCGGCATCAACCGCAGCTTGGTAGGCTACGCGTGCTTGTTCTTTATTGCCTTGCTGAGTGTAAATATCGCCTTTTAACTCAGCAACATTTGCATTAAATGCCTCTGGCAATGGTGAATTTAATGTAGTTAATGCATCATCGTATTGTTGTTGAGCAATTTGCACACGCGCTAAACGCGTAGTGGCAATGGCTTTTAGCTGCGCGTTATCGACATTTGATACAATCCAGCTTAGCTTTTCATTCGCTACATCTAATTTTTGTGCATCTACCGCTTCTTTTGCAGCAATAAATGCCGCTAAAGTTGCGTACTGAGTGTCTTTATTTTCACTGATGAAGGCATCAGCAGAGGCTAATACGTCATCACTTTCAACAAGCTTAGTGTAAGCATCAGATGCTTGCTCTGCTGTTGTTATTTGGTTCTGGTTGTAGGCCTTCCAACCGTACAAACCACCTAAGCCAACAATTACACCTAAAGCAAGTGATAGGCCGTTTTCACGAAAAAAGCGTTTAATCGCTTCTGCTTGTTGTTCTTCAGTTGAATAAATTTCCATGCTTACCTCTATTAAAGCGCTTTACTCGCTGCGCTTTATGTAATTTTAACTATTAATTAGTTCTGCAAGTAGCGCTTTAGCTTGTTCTAGTTCTAATGTGACTTGTTCTTTACGCTCACGTAAATACTTTATGGTCACAACGCCTTGCTCTAATTCATCTTCACCGATAATAACCGCGACTAATGCATCGCTTTTATCAGCACGTTTTAATTGTTTTTTAAAGTTACCACCGCCAGCATGCACCATAACGCGTAATCCAGGTACGTCTCGACGTAACGTAGATGCAATAATAGGCGCTTGAATGCTGGCTTTGTCGCCCATGGCTGCTAAATATACATCAGTACTACGGCGTATGTCACCTACACATTCAAGTGCTTGAAGTAGTAAAACTAGGCGCTCTAATCCCATCGCAAAACCAACTGCTGGGGTTGATTTACCGCCTAATTGCTCAACTAAACCATCATAACGACCACCGGCACATACTGTACCCTGTGCACCTAAGCTATCGGTTACCCATTCAAATACAGTACGGTTGTAATAATCTAAGCCACGAACTAGCTTTTCATTAACCGTGTATTTGACGCCTGCGGCATCTAATCGTTCACATAAATTTTCAAAATGTTCTTTTGATTCAGTATCTAAATGTTCAGATAATTTTGGCGCATCCACTAATATTGCCTGTATATCTGGGTTTTTAGTATCCAAAACGCGCAGCGGGTTAGAGTACATACGACGCTTAGAGTCTTCATCTAGTACATCGGTATGTTGTTCTAAGAAGGCAATTAAGGCATCACGGTACTGCGCGCGAGCTTCGTTTGAACCTAATGAATTAAGTTCTAAACGCACATGGTCAGTAATGCCAAATGCTTCCCAAAGTTGCGCCGTGAGTAATATAACTTCAGCGTCTATATCGGCGCTGGCAATACCAAAGGTTTCTAAACCAAATTGGTGAAATTGACGGTAACGACCTTTTTGTGGGCGTTCATGGCGAAACATAGGGCCCATGTACCAAAGGCGTTGTTCTTGATTGTATAACAGGCCATTTTCGTTACCTGCACGTACACACACCGCGGTACCCTCAGGGCGCAGAGTTAAATTATCACCGTTACGATCGGCAAAGGTGTACATTTCTTTTTCTACAATATCGGTTACTTCACCAATAGAGCGTTTAAATAGGTCGGTTGATTCTACAATTGGAAAACGAATTTCTTGATAACCAAACGATGATACGGTCTCGCGTAAAATGTGTTCTACTTTCTGCCAAACTTGCGTATCGCCTGGCAGGCAATCGTTCATACCGCGAACTGCCTGAATTTGTTTTGCCACTGATAAATCCTAAATCTGTTTATGTGCAGCTCTGGGCTGCAACCACGTAAAACTAAAAAATCGACCCTGCATTATAACCCTAACTATAAGTTAATTGCGAGCGCAGCGGGGCGTACGTGTTTTATACTACGTTTGAATGCCACGGCTAAAAAAGGTCAATTAAATACATAGTGCTGTAACAACGTATCACTCTACGATTTTTATATCGATTGGTGTTTGTTGCTGCTTTTGCTCGATAAAATCGCGCACATAGCCTTCGAGCTGATCAACAATATTATTGTTATCAATACGGGCTTTTTGGCGTTCGCCATTTATGTATAAGCCTGAGCGACGGTTTGCACCGGCAAGGCCAATATCACTGACTAGCGCTTCGCCTGGGCCGTTAACAACACAGCCAATTACAGACACTGAAACCGGTTCAATAATGTCTTCTAAACGTTCTTCAAGTTGGTTCATGGTGCTCACCACATCAAACTCTTGGCGTGAACAGCTTGGGCAAGCAATAAAGTTAATCCCGCGCGAGCGAATACGCAGTGATTTTAATATATCAAAGCCAACTTTTATTTCTTGTACTGGGTCTGCAGCGAGAGATACGCGCAGCGTATCACCAATGCCTTCCGCTAATAACATCCCTAAACCAACGGCCGATTTAACAGAGCCAGAGCGCATGCCGCCAGCTTCAGTTATTCCTAAATGCAGTGGCTGGTCGATTTCTTTAGCGAGCAAGCGATATGCGCCTACCGCTAAAAATACGTCTGATGCTTTTACTGAAATTTTAAATTGATCAAAGTCTAAACGGCGTAATATATCTACGTGGCGCATAGCCGATTCTAATAGGGCTTCTGGAGTAGGTTCGCCGTATTTCTCTTGTAAATCGCGCTCAAGTGAGCCGCCATTTACCCCTATTCGAATAGGAATGTTATGCTCACGCGCTGAATCAACTACCGCTCTAATGCGCTCTTCACTGCCAATGTTACCTGGGTTGATACGCAAACAATCAACACCGTATTTTGCTACTTTTAATGCAATGCGATAGTCAAAGTGAATATCGGCGACAAGGGGTATCGACACTTGCTCTTTAATACTTTTAAATGCCTCAGCGGCGTCCATGGTAGGTACTGACACGCGAACAATATCTGCACCGGCATCTTGAATAGCTTGAATTTGGGCTACAGTGGCATCAACGTCCATCGTATCTGTGTTGGTCATCGACTGCACGGCAATAGGTGCACCATCACCAATAGGAACATTACCCACATTTATGCGTGTGGATTTTCTGCGTTTTATAGGAGATTCTGAAAACATAGCGACTACTCTGCTAAGGGTAATTTAAATTTAGCTAAACGGTTTTTAGGAAAGGCCGAAATATCAACTGGCTCACCATTTAGGGTAATACGAACAACATCATGCTTGCCTAATACCACTGAAAAAGGCGCTACTCCGGTTAGGGTCATTTCGTAGCCTGCTTTTTTTACACCAAAAGCAATTTTTTCATCATTGGCATCGTGAATTTCTACCCAGCTCTCATCGTTAAACATCATAAAAATGGTGCTTAAATCACTGTTTTTTGGCTCACTGGTGCTCTGTGCGTTATTAACTGGCGCAGCTTGAATTGTTTGTTGTTCATTTTGTAATGCAGAATCTACTTCTTCTGTAGATTCAATGTCATTTAATAGTGCCTCGTCGGCGGCTTCAGCTAACAGCTTGGTGTTTTCTTGTTGTTGAGTTATGAGCGAGTTATTAGCATTAATAGTTTTAGTTTGTTCATCAATAGGCATTGCATTTTGCCACCACCACACTGCAGAAGAACCAATAACGATAGCTAAAATTAAGTAACTTACGGTCATAAGTCGGCTGTCATGGGCTTCTTTTTCTGTGCGCCTTGAAAAGCTTTGCATATCGACCGGTTTATCTGATGTGCTAAAGGCCGGCAGCATCGCTAAAATAGCTGCGCTATCAATGTTTAGTGTGCGGCAGTAGTTTTTTATATAGCCTTTAACGAACGTTTTTGCACCGAGTAAATGATACTCGTCGCTTTCAATATGCTCAACTTGTGATTCTGTTAGCTTTAATAGCGAGGCGATTTCAGCAATGCTGATATTTGCATTTTCTCTATGCGATTTTAGTATTTGTCCTACAGAGGGTTCGTCGCTCTGCGGTTGTGTATTATCTTCATTCATAATATGTATGAGTCTGGATCCACGAGTAAAAGTTAATGTTTTGGCTTAATAACCAGAGTAAGACTTTGTTTTTATTTTTTAGTGTTCGTTTATTCTTGCTACTAGAATGCACGCTTTTAAAGGGTATCATCAGCTGCGGTTTTATAAAAACGTTAGTATCGCCCTTTTAAAATTTTTGCTGTTTTTATTTTTAAAGCCCTTTAATGCACCTAACATATAGCAGTTTAGCATTGAATCACACTGAAATGCTAAATTGGTTTACAGTAAAACGAGCGATATCAACCGATACACTCGTTTTTACTCTTATTTATACTAATTTAAAAAGGTATTTGTGTCTCTGTTGTATTTTATGCAGCTTACTTTACTGAATCATCAGAGTTTACAGCAGATGTTGGGCTTTTTTTACGAATAATTTTTATTTTTGGCTCCACAATAATTTGATTGTTATTACTGCTTTCTTGCAATTCATCAAGTTGTGCTTGACGGTACTTTTCTCGCAGCACTTCAAACTCTGTTTGCCTTAATTGGTTGTCACGAATGGCGTTAGCTTGAACACTATTTGGGTACGTTTGCAAAATGGTAGCTGCAATTTTTTCAGCATCTTCTATTCTACCCATGCGTTGTTTAACCAAGTAGCTGAGTAACAATGCTCGCGAAGAAACCTGTGCAGTATCGTCATAACGTTGTATTAAAGTACTGGCTTTATATAAGTCACTTTTGGCGTAATACAAAGCCGCTAAGCTTATTAATGTAGAGGCGCGTTGCGAGCTGTGGTTTAGCGCTTGTTGAAAGTAGCTTTCTGCATTGGTAAAGTCATTAAATTCAATGGCGCATAAGGCTAAATTTTCATAGCTTTGTGCTACACGAATATAGCTAGGAATTTCAATCGCTTTTAAAAATTGATCGGTCGCGCGATCATACTCATCAATACTACATAAAAACGTACCGTAGTTATTTAGGGTGTTCGGATCGTCAGGCTTAATCGCCAACGCTTTTTGATAGGCTTTGTCGGCTAATGCATTTTCGCCAACTTGTTGGTAGTAATAGGCTAAAGAATAATGAACTTCGGGAAGATTTGGTGCATATTCGCTCGCACGCTCAAGGTTGTATTTTGCTTGGGAATTATTACCGGTGTTTAAATATTGTAATGCCAAAGCAATGCGGGTACGTGCTGCGCCTGCGTTGTTTATTTTATTTTCGACGACGGGTTTGTCACTGCCGTTGTAACTATTTTCAGTCACACAACCGCTTAAAAGTAGTGTTGATAGTGCTAAAGCAAGTAAAGATCGCATTACCTTGTCTCTTTATTTATTTCCATAGCCTCTATCTTACCTCAAAGCCTTTGTGTTGCATCATTTATTTAAAAATAAACAATTTATCACAAAGGCACAAAGGCACAGAGTTACTTAGTTAGGCTTGGTGAATATTTACTGCAATTGCATTGTCATCACGCATTTTCTTTTTAGCCATACGTTTTGTTCTATCAACCACATCGCCAGCTAACTGACCACAGGCAGCGTCAATGTCGTCCCCTCGTGTACGACGAACAATACAGGTAATCCCCGCAGCTTGTAATACCTTTGAAAAACGGTCAATTCGGCTGTTGCTTGAACGCGTATACTCATTACCTGGGAACGGGTTAAACGGAATAAGGTTTACCTTAGATGGCGTACCTTTTAGCGTTTTAACCAGTTCATGTGCTTGGTCGGTACTGTCGTTTACGCCATTAAGCATAACGTATTCAATGGTGACATCTTTATTGGCTTTTGAGCCATCAATATAACGACGACAGGCCGCTAAAAATTCTTCAATTGGGTACTTTTTATTGATCGGTACTAAAATATCACGCAGTGCGTTATCAGGAGCGTGAAGTGAAATAGCCAGTGCTACGTCTATTTTTTCTTTTAATAAATCAAGGGCAGGTACTACACCCGAGGTACTTAATGTAACGCGGCGCTTAGATAAACCAAAGCCCCAGTCGTCCATCATCAGCTCCATCGCCGGGACTACGTTTTTAACATTCAGTAGCGGCTCGCCCATTCCCATCATAACGACGTTAGTGACAGGGCGTTTTTCACTGTTTCCATCAAGGCCAATGTCTTTGGCTACACGCCATACTTGGCCAATAATTTCAGACACTTTTAAATTACGGTTAAAGCCTTGTTGTGCCGTTGAGCAAAAAGTACATTCCAGTGCACAGCCCACTTGAGACGATACACATAATGTGGCGCGATCTTTTTCTGGGATCCAAACAGCTTCAACTTCTTGGCCGCCCTCAAGTACGAGTGCATATTTAATTGTACCGTCGCTGGCTTGCTGGCGAACTGAAATTTCAGGTGCAACGATTTCACACTCATTTTTAAGCTTTTCTTTTAGCTTTTTGTTTACGTTGCTCATTTCGTCGAAATTATCTACGCCAAAATGATAAATCCATTTCATCACCTGATCGCCACGAAATGGCTTTTCACCGAATGATACAAATAACTCTCGCATTGCATCTCGGTTTAAATCTAATAAGTTAATCTTTTTTTGCTCGGTCATGTAACAACCTCAATCGGTGGCGGTGATGGTAAAAATTTACAAGGGCGAATTGTACACAATTCATCCACTATAATCATTAAGTAAAACATCATAAATAAACGGTTAATACTTTACGTAATAACTAAAAAAGGGCTCGAAAGCCCTTTTCATACTTTGCATCACAGGGTTAGCTGTGAACTCGAATTAACGAGTACGTGGGCAAAGTTCTTCGTCAGCGAAGAAGTACGCGATTTCGCGAGCAGCAGATTCAACAGCGTCAGAACCGTGAACCGCATTTTCGTCGATGCTATCAGCGTAGTCTGCACGTAAAGTACCCGCTAGTGCTTCAGCTGGGTTAGTAGCACCCATGATTTCACGGTTTTTAAGAACAGCGTTTTCGCCTTCAAGAACGGTAACCATTACTGGGCCAGAAGTCATGAAAGATACTAAAGCACCAAAGAAAGGACGCTCGCTGTGCTCAGCGTAGAAACCTTCAGCTTTCTCTTGTGAAAGGTGAACCATTTTAGCTGCAACGATTTTAAGACCTGCAGTTTCGAAACGGTTGTAGATTGCGCCGATGTGGTTTTTAGCAACTGCATCAGGTTTTACGATTGAAAAAGTACGCTCTAAAGCCATCTTTGTGCTCCAATAATTTAAATAAAAGGTTGAATATTAACGGGCGCGAATTATACGCGTTTTAGTCAAAAAAACCTAATTTATTCTACCTTGCTTGCTTTTTTTAATTTGCTAACCCCGATTTATGAACTAAAAACAATGTTTTTACGTTTACTATGTGTTTATAAACATGAGCTATACTTTTGTTTAAGTGGTGAGACTTTTTATTCATAGTACACTTTTTATAGACTCAATATGCATGCCGATACATTTAAACACTAAGGTAACAATATGTTTTTTAACCAATCTTTAAAAAATCAAATCGCTGATTTACAAAGTAAGCTTTCTGTAAGGGAGCAGGTTAAGCAAAGCTTAGACAGTGAAATGCTGGTGTTAGAGCTTGATAAGCAAGGTGCTATTTTAAGACAAAATAAAAATTTTGAGCGAGAGTTTAACTACTCAAATAACAAAATAATTAATAAAAATATTTTAGACTTCATTCCTGAAAATGCTAGAAATAACGCGGATTTTCATGCCTTTCAAAAAGCGCTAAGTAAAGTAGAACATTTTGCCGGCGCTATCCAAGTATCCCACCCAAACGGACAACGAGATTGGTTACGCTGCATTTTACATCCTATAAAAAACGAGCAAGGTCAGTTAGAGTATTTAACCCTGCATTGCACTGTGCTTACACAAATAATTGAGAGTTCAAGAGAGAACGAAGATTTAATCAAAGCATTGCATCGTTCAACAGCGGTTATTGAGTTTGATACTCAGGGTATAGTTCTACGTGTTAATGACAACTTTTTAAAAAGTATGAGTTATTCAAGACAAGACGTGGTGGGCAAGCATCATGGTATGTTTTGTGACGAACAAGAAGCGAGTAGTAAAGAGTATCAGGCCTTCTGGCAACGTTTGCGTAATGGCGAGTTTATTGCGAGCAGATTTAAACGTATTGATAAACACGGCCATGTAGTTTGGTTAGAGGCTTCATATAATCCGATTTTTAATGAAGCAAATGAGCTCTATAAAGTAGTTAAATTTGCCACAGTGATCACTGACCAAGTAGAAAGAGAACTGGCTACAGAGCAAGCGGCGAGTATTGCGCATGGCACTTCTATCGAAACTGATAATAACGCGGATAAAGGTGCTGAAGTGGTACAAAAAACAGTTCAGGTTATGAACGAATTGTCGGTACAAATGGAGCAAGCTGCTCAAGAAATTTCAGCATTAGATAAACAGTCGCAACTGATAGCGAGCATAGTGCAGAGCATTAGCAGTATTGCTGATCAAACTAATTTATTGGCACTTAACGCGGCTATTGAGGCCGCGCGTGCAGGCGAGCAAGGCCGTGGATTTGCGGTGGTGGCTGATGAAGTGCGTTTACTTGCCTCCAGAACCAGTAAAGCTACCGAAGAAATCGTGGATGTTGTACAGCAAAACCAAAATTTAACTCAATCAACCGTTGCAGTAATTGAGCAAGGTAAAAATAAAGCGCAACAAGGTCTAGCGCTCTCCAAAGAATCTGGTGATGTAATGAGTGATATTAAAAAAGGCGCGCAACAAGTTGTTGATGCCGTTAGTCAATTCTCGAACCAATTAAGCAGTAAAAAATAACTTAAATTTACAGCTCTTCATTTATTAGCGCAGAAGAGAAATTTTGATGATCTTGATCAAGGTTTCTCTTTTGCCATCTCATTATACTTGCGCGCTTTATTTCCCTTAATTATTCATGCAACCGGCTTGAACCCGGTTCGATGTATGGAGCGCACATGTCAGCTGTTTCTTCTTCAACCTTATTTGTACCTGAATTACTTTGCCCCGCAGGCAGCTTAAAAAACATGCGTTATGCCTTTGCCTATGGTGCCGACGCGGTTTATGCCGGCCAACCGCGTTACAGTTTAAGAGTGCGCAATAACGAATTTGATTTAGATACATTACAAATAGGGATTAACGAAGCACATGCGCTGAATAAAAAGTTTTATGTAGTGTCGAATATTGCCCCGCATAACGCAAAAGTTAAGTCGTATTTACGTGATATAGAGCCGGTGATTGCTATGAAACCGGATGCATTGATCATGTCAGATCCTGGGTTAATTATGCTAGTACGTGAAAAATGGCCTGATATGCCAATTCATTTGTCGGTTCAAGCCAATGCAGTGAACTACGCAAGCGTACAGTTTTGGGCAAAACAAGGTATTGAGCGGGTAATTTTGTCTCGCGAGCTATCGCTTGAAGAAATCAGCGAAATTCGTGCTCTGTGCCCAGAAACAGAACTAGAAGTATTTGTGCATGGCGCACTGTGTATGGCTTATTCAGGGCGTTGTTTACTCTCAGGCTATATTAATAAACGCGATCCCAACCAAGGCACCTGCACCAATGCATGTCGTTGGGAGTATGATGTTAAACCTGGTACAGAAAACGAAACCGGTGAAATGGTACATAAAATTGACCCTAAAACGGTTATACCTACGTTAGGTGAAGGCGCACCAAGTAACGATGTATTTATGCTAGAAGAGCAAGGTCGCCCGGGTGAATATATGCCTGCATTTGAAGACGAGCACGGCACTTATATCATGAACTCAAAAGACTTACGCGCCGTGCAATACGTAGAGCAGCTAACAAAAATGGGGGTGCATAGCCTAAAAATAGAAGGGCGTACTAAGTCATTTTATTATGTTGCCCGTACCGCACAGGTATACCGTAAAGCGATTGACGATGCGGTTGCAGGTAAACCATTCGATGCTGATTTATTTAAAACTCTTGAGAACCTTGCACACCGCGGTTATACCGAAGGTTTTTTAAAACGCCACGCCCATCAAGATTATCAAAATTACGAATACGGTCACTCTGTATCTACCAAGCAGCAATTTGTAGGCGAAGTACTAGGGCGTAATGCCAATGGTTTGGTTGAAATAGATGTAAAAAATAAATTTTGCGTTGGCCATTCATTAGAATTAATGACGCCAAAAGGTAATATTAGCTTTGTGCTTGAATGTATGGAAAACAAAAAAGGCGAAAGCATTACTGATGCTAAAGGCTCAGGCCATATCGTAAAAATTCCACTGCCTGACAACATTGATTTAGAGCACGCGATACTTATGCGCAACTTGGATGAAAACCAAGACACCCGCAATCCTTTCAAACAAGCTGTTTCATAATAGAGAGTTTAATCATGGCTTTACTTATAAACAGCAAATGCATTAACTGTGACAGTTATAAGGTTTTCAATTAAAGTCTTTAAAAACAGGTTGTTACTTTGTCGTGCTATGGTTTGTGCTACGATTTTACGTAACTCGTCAGCACTTACTTAGTATCTTAAAAACGGCTCAAAAAAGCAAATTGCACTAACTAAAAAATTTGAAAACACATAACCATATTAGAACAGTATAAAAAGCTAAACACACTTAGCATGAATAGCTTCTAATAGAATAGAGCTTGGAGGATCTACACGCTCTAGATTTATGTTGATTCAGGACAATACGAATCGTAATGCCTGAATCAGTTACTCACAGTGATTAAAATGATATGACTTTTGTTTCAGCATCAAGCATTTTTTTAGCTATGTGGGGAGGTAAAGCAGGGGTAATACCTTCAATCAAATCAGTTTTTTTAACACCTTTATTAGGTAGATAAAGAGCGCAAACTTGAACTGTTCCCCCCATTTTTATAATGTTTTTCATTAAGCTTTGTGGGCTCATATTTTTAGGCTTTAGCTGTGTTAAAACTGATTGAGGAGCATCGATCAGTGCAATATCGCCGGCTTGCCCACATAAAAGGATATTGACCTCAGCACCTTGTTTTAAAGCTTGTAATGATAAAACCATACCCATTAACTGAGTTTGTGTGTTGTCAGATGTTATAAATGATAAAAGCTTAGGTTTAGTGCCTGCCTTATTATCGTCTGCAAAAGCACTGAAACTAATAGTAGAAGCCAATAATAAGATGACTGTTAATATTCGCATAAAATTTACCTTTTTTAATTCAGTAATTGAGGGCACTTGTTTTTAATTACACTCTCTGGTTCCACGGCATCAATGCTATAATTCTTGCTAGACCACAAAAACCGGTTGCGCCAGCAACAAACAAGCCTGCTGCAATAAATATTATTGGCCAAATGAAAGCGGTCGAAATTGTTAAAGAAAGAGCACAGAACACTAAAATTAGAGTACTTATAGATAATTGAACTTGACGATCTAGTGGCAAAATTGATTTTTCACCTTTACGAACATTATATCCTTCATTGACCCACTCATTTATGCCTCCGCTGATATTGTATATATTCAAATCTGGGTTATGGGCAAGTAACTTTTCACACGCACTTTTACCACGACCGCCTTTTTGGCAATATATTATATAAGCGCTTTTCTCATGTTTAATATCTTCTCCTTTTAGTTTACTCAAAGGGAGTAATTCAGAGCCCTCTATGTGTGAAGTCATGTGTTCTGCTGGTTCACGAACATCAATTATTCCTACATCTTCCCTTTCAATTAACATGAAAGCTTCATTTGCAGATATTTCTTTTGGTTGCATTTTTTAATTTCCTCATGAAATAAAATTATTTAGAACAAGCTGTACTTTATATTAGATTGTTCTAATATAAAAGGTGAATACTTTACTAAATTTATAAAATTGAGTTTTACTTTTCGAGGTTGGTAATCTTTTTTAACTCTTAAAGCTTACTTTTTCATCGATAATATTGATTAAGTTAATCTGTTTTTTGATATTGCTTTTAGTTATATGCTTATGCGATATTGATCTTGTCAAAACGATAAACATCAATTAGGAGAATGTTATGACTGAACAAAATGAAAGACAATTACAGTTCCCACAATTAAACAAGCCAGCACCTGCATTTAATGCGAAGACAACTCATGGTAATCGTACACTTGAAGATTACAAAGGTAAGTGGTTAGTGCTTTTCTCGCATCCAGCAGACTTTACTCCGGTATGTACTACCGAGTTCATGGGTTTCGCAAATGCAGCAGAAGAGTTTTCAGCGATGAATACTGAATTATTAGGTTTATCGATTGACAGTATTCATGCGCATATTGCTTGGGTACGTAACATTGAAGAAAACTTTGGTGTGAATATACCTTTCCCAATTATTGCAGATCTTTCAATGGAAGTGGCTCATGCTTACGGCATGGTTCAACCTGGTGCAAGCGATACTGCAGCTGTACGAGCTACGTTTATCATTGACCCTGAGGGGGTAATGCGAGCGATGGTTTATTACCCAATGAGTAATGGTCGCTCAGTAAATGAATTTTTACGTTTAGTTAAAGCACTACAAACAAGTGATGAAAATTCAGTAGCTACACCAGAGAATTGGGTAGAAGGCGAACCAGTTATTGTACCACCACCGCATACCGTTGAAGACGCTGCTGGTCGTAAAGATAAAGGATACGATTACGTTGATTGGTACTTTAGTAAAAAATCTCTTTAATACTGTTTAATGAAACGTTAGCCCAAGGATTTCTCCTTGGGCTAACTTCGAGGGAATATTTATGAAAACAAACTATGAGATACAAGAATTTCTTGATCAAGACAGTGAAACATTTAGCTATGTCATTTTTGATAAACAGACAAAGAAAGCTATAGTCATAGACCCTGTATTGGACTTCGATTATAAGTCTGGCCGCACTTCAGAGGAGGGGGTTGAGAAAATAGCGAATTATATTAAGAAAAATGAGCTAAATCTTGAGTGGGTGCTAGAAACCCACGCACATGCTGATCATATTTCAGGTGCTCCATTCTTCAAAAAGGTATTTGGTGCAAAAATTGGGATTGGTGAACATATTAAAACGGTCCAAAAAACATTTAAAACGTTATTTAACCTAGAAAAAGAATTTCTACCAAATGGAACTCAGTTCGATAAATTATTTAAAGATGGTGAAATATTTCATATAGGTGAACTTACTATCCGAGTAATGCATACACCTGGGCATACACCTGCCGACTTGGCGTATTTAATTGATGAAAGTGTTGTATTTGTTGGAGATACAATTTTTATGCCGGACGTTGGAACTGCGCGTTGTGACTTTCCGGGTGGGAGCAGTTCACAGCTTTTTGACTCGATAAAAAAAGTATTGGCTTTGCCGGATGAAACAACGATTCAAGTATGCCATGACTACCCAAACGAAGATCGAGATTATCGCCATAGCGTAACGGTTAAAGAGCAAAAGGAGTCTAATATCCATGCCAACAATAGCGTAATAAAAGAGCAATTTATAGAAATGCGTGAAACACGTGATAAAACGCTATCTATGCCGCGCCTTATTTTGCCTGCAATTCAACTTAATGTGAGGGCTGGTAATTTTCCACCTGCAGATAATAACGGTGTAAGTTATTTAAAAGTACCACTAAATCAGCTTTAAAATTATAGCTACTTTTATAGTTAATCTATTTTACAAGAGCTCAGAGGGAAGAGTAATGTTAAAAAACTACTTAGTTTTAATTTTAATCATGGGTTTTACTCCTTTAGCTGTAAATTCAACATCACTTGGTGAAAATAATAAAAGTGTATTGGAGCAAGAAGCACAAAAGCGAATAAAAGAATTCTCGAGCAGTTTAAAGTCGCAGTTAAAGTCAGCTATCAATAAAGGAGGGCTCAGCGCTGGTGTTAAAGTGTGTAGTGAGCAGGCACCAAAAATAGCTGAGCAGTTGTCAACTGACGGTTGGTCTGTTGGTCGTACTAGCTTACGCACCAGAAACACCAGCAATACGGCTGATCAATGGGAGCTAAAAACACTGATTGATTTTGAAAAACTCAAACAACAAGGTATTGAGGTTAATACATTGGCAAAGTCGAGTTACGATGAACAAAGTTTTCGTTACATGAAAGCGATACCAACCGGCGGTTTGTGCTTGGCTTGTCATGGCTCCTCAGTCAAACCTGAAGTCAAAAAAGTTATTCAGCATTATTACCCTGAAGATAAAGCAATTGGATTTAATGTGGGTGATATTCGCGGCGCGTTTACACTAATAAAACAATTAAAAGCAACTAATTAATGTAAACAGTACTGAGGTTAGTATTAGCACAATGAATTTTTTATTATATATTTTATTTGAGAGTTGATTTTTTGATCAGATCAAATATAATCCTTATATTAAAATTTAAGGTGCATATATTAAAATGGAATAAAGACTATTAAAAGCCTTTTACTGTTATGAATTACTGGTGAGTTAAATAAATTTTATTCTGCTAAGGTCAATAGATCAGAGCGTAATTTTTAAAATATTAGGAATGGATATGGAACTAGATCCACTTTTACTATCTCGAATACAGTTTGCGTTTGTTGTGTGTTTCCATGCAATATTCCCTGTCTTCACTATAGGCTTGGCAAGCACAATTGCTGGCTTTGAATTCTTATCATTTAAAACGGGTAATCCAATATGGCAAAGGCTCTCTAAATTTTGGATTCAAGTTTTTGCAGTCGTATTTGGTATTGGTGTTGTATCCGGTATCGTCATGTCCTTTCAGTTTGGAACTAACTGGAGTAACTTCTCCTATGCAACCGCAAACTTTTTGGGTCCAGTACTGAGTTACGAGGTTGTGACTGCGTTCTTTTTAGAGGCTGCCTTCTTAGGTGTACTATTATTCGGTAGAGATAAAGTGCCACAAGGTGTTCATCTATTCGCCGCCTGTATGGTTGCGTTAGGTACATTTATATCTTCTTTTTGGATACTTGCAGCTAACTCCCTTATGCAGACGCCTCAGGGATTAGAATTAGTAAATGGCATTTATCATGTTTCTTCATGGTCTGAGGCATTGTTTACTCCCTCGTTTGGATATCGCTTTCTACATATGGCTTTGGCTTCTTTTTTAACTGCGGCATTGGTTGTAGCAGGCGTAAGCGCATGGTTCCTGCTTAAAAACAGAGAGTTTGAAGCTAACCGAAAAGCGCTTTCAATCGCATTATGGTTTTTACTTTTCTTAGCTCCGGCACAAGCGCTTGTAGGTGATTTTCATGGAATTAACACACTTAAATATCAGCCTATGAAAGTAGCTGCAATGGAAGGTAACTGGGAAACACAAAAAGGTGTTCCACTGTTACTATTTGCAATACCTGATAAAGAAGAGCAAACAAATCATTTTGAAGTAAAAATTCCAAAACTAGCCAGCTTCATTTTAACTCATGACTGGGATGGTGAAGTACCAGGCCTTAAAGAAGTGTCCAAAGAAGAGCAGCCACCAGTATTTATTGTATTTTGGTCGTTTAGAATCATGGTTGCGCTTGGCTTTTTAATGATAGGGTTTGCATTGTGGGGCTTAATCTTAAGAAGAAAAGGACAGTACTATAAATCGCCTTTATTTTTAAATGGCTTAAGATTAATGAGTTTAAGCCCGTTTTTTGCTGTTTTAGCTGGTTGGATAGTAACAGAAACTGGCAGAGCGCCTTGGTTGATTTATGGTCAAATGACCCATGCGCAAGGACTAACCCCTTCACTAACCGGCGGTATGGCACTATTTACTTTAGTTGGGTATATCATCGTTTATTCACTCGTATTCAGCTCTGGTGTTTACTACTTATTAAAAGTGTTTAAAGGCGGAATAGAAAAGGCGAGTGCACCACATGAGATGGATGAAATTGAGCGCCCTATGCGTCCGTTTTCTGCAGCACATGTTGCTATCGATGAAAAGGAATAAATTATGGAACAACCATTTGATTTAACCATTATTTGGGCAGGCATTATTGGTTTTGGGATCATGATGTATGTATTAATGGATGGTTTTGACTTAGGGCAGGGGATTTTATTTCCCTTTGCCCCAAACGAAAAAGCACGCGACAAAATGATGAATTCAGTCGCCCCTGTCTGGGATGGAAATGAGACTTGGCTAGTACTTGGTGGTGCGGGTTTACTTGCGGCATTTCCACTGGTTTATTCTGTTTTTTTACCTGCACTATATATAGGTGTTTTTTTATTACTGGCTGGACTGATTTTTAGAGGAGTTGCATTTGAGTTTCGTTTTAAAGCAAAAACGTCAAAACATTTATGGAGCTGGTCATTCTCAGTAGGTTCTATTGTTGCCTCATTTGCTCAAGGAGCGGTCGTTGGTGCTTATATACAGGGCTTTGAAACAGAGGGTTTTGTGTATTCTGGTGGCCCGCTTGATTGGTTAAGTGTATTTACCATATTGACCGGATTAGGATTGGTTGTAGGTTATGCATTATTGGGAAGTACTTGGCTCATAATGAAAACTGATGGTGAAGTACAAGAGTGGGCTTATAAAATTACGCCAAAATTACTAGTCGCATTTTTAGTTATGTTTGCAATTGTATGTGTTTATACCCCTTACATCGATGACAGCGTTATGAGCAGATGGTTTGATGAGATAAGCTTGTTATGGATAATTCCTGTTTTAGTGATTTATTGTGCTTACGTTGTTTATCGTTCAGTTAAAAAGCAAAGTGACGGTATGCCGTTTGTAGCAACAATGGGTATTTTCTTGTTTAGTTACATAGGCTTATTAGCCAGTAAATGGCCATATATTGTCCCACCTAAGTTTACAATTTGGGACGCTGCTTCGTCGTATAATTCACAGTTATTTTTACTTATAGGGTTTCTTTTTGTTATTCCTATTGTATTAGGTTATACAAGCTGGAGTTACTGGGTATTTAGAGGAAAAGTTAAGGATACTGGTTACCACTAGATGCTTAAAAAAAATAAACCCGCCAGTGAGAGTCCAGCTCTCACTGGCAAGCTGTTTTTAAAACGCTACAGTAAAAAACAGTCATTTTTACTTTATGCGGCTGTATTGTCAGGAACAGCCTCTACGTTACTTCTTTTAATTCAGTGGGTTACTTTTAGCTATTTAGCACACAGCCTATTTATTGAAAAAGCACAATTAAATGACTTTTATAGCTCCTATATATTGCTCTTTGGTTCATTAATCGGCCAGCCATTGTTTACAAGACTACAAGTTCATTTGAGTCAAAAAGCCAGTGTGCTGATCAGAAATGATATTCGGCTATCAATTTTAGCTAAATGGCGTATGTCGAGCCCTTTGGTGTTAAAAAAACACTCTGCAGGGGCCTCTGCAGCTCAATGGGTAGAAGAAGTTGAGTCTATGGATAGTTACTTCTCTAGATATTGGCCGCAGCAAAATTTGGCTATTATATCTCCTATTTTAATATTAAGCGTTATCGCTTGGCTTGATTGGCTATCGGCATTGCTTTTACTTATTTCTGCGCCTCTTATCCCGTTATTTATGATTTTGGTGGGAATGGGCGCGGAAAAAGTTAATCAGAAGTATTCATTGATCCGTCAGCGTTTAGCTGGTCATTTTTTAGATAGAGTGGCAAATCTTGATTATATTAAATTATTGCGCTCAGAAAGTGCAATTTATGATGAGGTTAAAGTTAATAGTGAAGGTTACAGAACCGTTGTAATGAAAACGCTTAAGCTAGCATTCTTATCCTCAACGGTATTAGAGTTTTTTACAAGTGTCGCGATTGCTAGCTTGGCAATCTATATTGGCTTTTCTTTATATGGGTCAATCGATTGGGGACCTGCAAGCAGTCTTACTTTATTTTCAGGGTTGGCAATTCTTACTTTAGCACCTGAATTTTTTCAACCACTTAGAAATTTAGCCGCATTTTACCATGACAGAGCGACTGCTTTAGGCTCTGCTAATAACCTTGTCTTATTGCTTGATAGCGATGCATGTGATGAAAAAAGCACTACAAGTAATAAGTATTATAAATTAAGTGCATCTGATAGTGATTCAGAGCAACACATTGCGGTTAGATTGCAAAACTTAGTCATTGGATACAACCAGAAGTTACCACTTCCTCATACAATTAATATTGATATACAACAAGCACAAATGTTAAGTATTACGGGGCCTTCGGGTGCAGGTAAGTCAACACTTTTAAACACACTTGCAGGATATACAGCACCGATAGCGGGCACCATGAGTATTTATCCGCAAGCAGCACCCATTGCGTACTTGCCTCAAAGAGGGTGGATAAAAAATGACACCGTTTTTAATAATTTAAAAGCGTTAGCACCTAATGCCACAAAAGAGCAGATGTTTGATGCGCTTCGAATTGTTGGTCTTGATAAAGAGTTATTACAAAAACACACGGGTTTGAATACTCTTATTGGCGAACATGGGCAAGGTTTATCTGGCGGGCAAATTCAGCGTATTAGTATTGCAAGAGTATTATTAAACCCAGCACCATTGATTTTATTAGATGAACCCACTTCTAAGTTAGATAGATTGAGTAAAAAATATATTATCAGTGCGCTTAAAATACTTAAAAAAGAGCATATATTAATTGTCGCCTCGCACGACCCATTACTTTTGAATATTGCTGATGCCCATTTAGATTTATCAATAACAAGCACAGAGGATGACAATGAAGTATTGGTTTAAACTTTTATACCAAAGTCAAAAAAAACGTCTATTTTTAGGTGTTTTCTGGGCTCTATTAACTGTTATTTCAGGTGTGAGTTTATTAATGGTATCGGGCTGGTTTATCACAGCAACTGCATTAACTGGTATTGCAATAGGCTTGGGCATTACTTCTATATTAAATTTATATATACCAGGCTCCGGTATTCGTTTTTTTGCATTAAGTAGAACGATCTCTCGGTATATAGAAAGAATTTACAACCACGATACTATTTTAAGATTAATATCTGTTTTTAGATTATCTCTTTTTAATAACCTTTCAAAATCAACCATCGAGCAGTTGAGAGCTCGTTCTGATAGCGAATGGCTTAGTAAGCTAACGGTTAACTTAGATTCACTTGATAGTTTACTTCTTCGTTATATTGTCCCGCCAATTATTTCAGTATTACTGATCACTATATTAACTGTATTTACTGGCTTTATTTGGTTGGACTTTGCATTGTATTTTGCTTTGTTTTTACTATTTAGTATTACCTCAGTAATTGCAATAACAACCAAGTTTACAGCTAAGCTTTCATATAAATATGCCAGTATGATGGACCAGTTTAGGCAAAAAATAATTGAGCACTTAAGTGGCGCATTTGAGCTAAAGTCAATAGGGCTAATGCAACATCATGAGCAGATTATCATTGACGAATTGGCGTTATTTAACTCTTTGCAAGAACAGCTGAATGCAAGAATTGCTAATGTTCAGCTAATTTTTGATTCATTATTAAATATTGCATTGTTTGTTGTGGTTGTGAGTGCTTTTTTTGCAGTTAATGAACAGCTGATAAGTGAAGCACAAGCAATTATGCTCGTAATGATGCTGATAGGCACCTATGAGGTTATTCAAAGTTTACCTAACCATTTTAGCTCTTGGGGGCAGACTTCTTTTGCTGCGACAAAACTAGCAGCTTTATCCAGTTCTAATCCATCAAGTAAATACAAAGAGATTAAGTCCCTAAGCGATATTCAAATTGATATAAAAAATCATAATAAAATAGCTAAAAGCTTAGATACGCCTCTTAGTTTATCTATAAAACAGACCCAGTGTGTTTCAATTATTGGCCGCTCTGGTACTGGTAAATCAACGTTTGCTAATTTGTTAATGGGTATTGAAAGCATTGATTCAGCTCATGGAGGTGTTTACATTAACCAAATAAACCTGCAAGAGATAGCATCTAATAGTTGGTATAAAAAAGTGAGCTACCTACCTCAAAGTGATGCCATTTTTTCAGGAACACTTGGTTATAATTTAATATTAGGTTTAGATGGCATTTCAGAGGGTGATATTTGGTCAGTTCTAAAAACAGTAGAGCTATACGATTGGGCGATTAATTTACCTGATGGTTTAAATTATTGGTTGGGTGAAACCGGAGGTATTGTCTCTGGCGGACAGGCAAGACGTATTTGTTTGGCAAGATTATTACTTCGAAGCCCTGAACTAGTTGTTTTAGATGAACCCTTTAGTAATCTTGATGAATCAATGGCGTGTCGAGTATGGGCTAATATGGCTCCTTGGTTAGCTAAAAAAACAATTGTGTTGTTAACTCATGAAACCCCTCAATTTTTAAGGAATAAAACTGCTGATTTAGTAATATCGCTTGATTAATTTATGTAAATTTTAACTTGTTGATTTTTGATGACTGACAAGTATAAGTTTTGAATGAAGTCTATACTTAAAGTTAATATTTAATTGAATAAGTCGAAATGCTCTATAACTCAAGGTTAGATATTAGGGTCTGTTGACCTTTGCGGATTAAAATTTGTTCAAACTAGGGGCGGTTTAATCGCGGCGCGAGGTTTGTAACCTAGTGGGCTAAGTCAAAACCAAGCAAAGCTTCCGCGTCCTGCTCACGCCCCTTACCTACATCCATGTAGGCAACAAAGAGTAAATCGTTCCTAGGCAGAACCCTTCGGGCAGCGCCTGTTTGGCATTGATGCTGCGTTATCGCCTATTTATGGGGAATAACCACACCACATAGGCTCTGCCTTGCCTAAATACGAAACAGACTGCTGCAAATTTAACCTTGAAAGATCAACAGACCCTAACGTAATTAGCTTTTTCTTCGTTCATAATATGAAAAAACTAAATATCAAAAAAAAATTTTTTTAGAGTTAATTGAGGGCTTTAATAATACATAGTTAAAAGTAAGTTTAAATTAATACTTACTTTTAACCTAAGCTCTAATCCCAGTCCTTTTGCGGGGACAGGACAAGCATTTGTAACAAGAATCTAACTAATTTTTATGCTACTTTTTTGTATTCATTTAGACCGCCTGCAATGTATTTCGCATTTACATAACCCATATACCTGAGGGTGGCCGCCGATAATGCCCCTCGGTTATTTGCATTGCAGTAGCATAATATTTCAGTATTTAAATCTGGGAGCTTAGATTCTATGAGCATTTCCAATTTCCCCCGACTTATATTTAATGAGCCTGTAATATGACCATTTGCATGTTCATCAGGGTCTCTTATATCAAGTGCTATTGCCCCCGATGCAATCAACTTATTGACCGTATTGGCTTCTACTTTTTCGACTTGAGTTTGGGCTATATTTGCCAAGTTTTGAAATTTTTCAGTGTATTTCATAGGTCACCTTTTAGTTATAAAGTAGTAAATTTAAAATATTAGATAGGATATTTTTCATAAAGCCTCTCGCTTTTAATTTTCAGCTCACAGCAATACGGCTGGTGTGAAGCTTATTGCATTGGTTTTACCTGTTAGTTTTAACGCTTTTGATTAATATTCCACCGAGGTAAAGTGCAACCCCAAAAGCAACATGAGATACAATTACCTTTGTAATAACAAACATGGGGTTGGGAGTTAAGTAACCGGCAATACCCATTCCCATACCCGGTTGCATGATTAAATAAGGAATAACAACGGTAACCATACCTATGATTATTGCAGGTTTAAACATTGGCTTTTCAAGCCATTTTAATCCAAATACAAGGAGTAGAAGGGCAGCAAATACAATACCTATAAAATAATGGCCTAACCAGCCAGCTAATAGCTCATAGGGCAGTGCTGGAGATGCTTTTATAGAAGCATGGTAAAACTGACCATCAAGCATATAAAGCATCCACCGGCCTATAAATTCATATTTGGTCAACGGGGTATCAAATAGGTAATGTCGACTCCAATTCCAAGTATCTAACATTGCAGTTGCGAGAGTACCTAATATAATTGAATAAAAGCTGAGCTTGACGAGGTATTTCATTTTAATCTCCAAAGGGTTATATCAAAGGAATCGATACAGATAAACGAACATTTCGCCCCATTCCTAATGTGTAACCTTTATAAGTATCTAAAAAATTTCGATATGATTTATCAAAAAGGTTATCTATTTTAAGTTGAATAAAAAAAGGCTTATCAAGCAACAGCGAATCTGCCGATGCACTAATCCCAAAAAGTCCATAGCTTTTAGTTGACGCGGTTCCAAAAGGTAAATCATCGTATTGGGAGAATGGCTCATAAGCCCCAGCTGACTGTTTATCTGCATAAAAAGAATAGTTAGCGTTGAGCTGTAGATTTTTTGCTAGCTTGGTATCGTCAAACAAATAATTCACTGCAATGTAGCCACTATCCGCGGGCATCATAGGAAGTTCTTCAGTTGTTTGCGCTAACTCACTATTAATCCATGTATAGTTTGCTTCGACGGACGTTTTTTCATTAATCTTCCAATTTAGTTCAGCTTCTACACCATCTATAGTGGCGTTGTTTTGTTTTTGAACGTATATGGGGAGCGAAGAGTTATGATCAAACGATAAGGAGTTTGCTTGGTATATATAGTCGTCTATTTTGTTATGGAAATAGGTTATTGTACTACCTAGTTTATTTCCTAAATAAGTTAAGCCAATTTCTTTATTTAAGGAATATTCTTCTTTTAGTTCAGGGTTACCTATTTGATATGCAGCCACACCACCATGAACACCATTTGCGTAAAGGTCGAATATTGAAGGAGCTCTAAAACCTCGTGCAACCCTGTTCATCAATAGCCATTGGTTGTCAAGCTTCCATGTTATACCAATTGATCCACTCAGTGCCTGCCATTGGTGTTCTGTAAAATCATTAACCCATGCTTGTTCTTTATTAATAGCTTGTTGTTTTATTGAGTCATAGCGAGCACCGAACTCAGCTATATATAGATCTGAGTCTAATACTTCATATAAAAATATCGCTTTGGAATTATAGTCAGCATCCGGTACAAGTGTGCCGATTGAGGTATTCTGATTTTTACTAACAAGCTCAGTGCCAAATTGGCCCTTCCAACCATGTACTTGTGGGTGATTGAGTGAAATAGTGGCTTGCTTTCGCTCTAAAGAGATAGCTAAATCTTTATTATATTCCGTTAATTGTTGATAGGAAGCGCCTGTTACTGCATCCCTCTCATTCTTTTGTAGACTTAGTTTAATATTAGCTGACCACTCAGATAAAAATTCATAATTTAAGTTTGCTGCAAAGTTTTCGTTGCGTAACTTTTGACCTGTAGGAAGGCCATTCGGTTGTAAGAAGTTTTGATCGTTATTCCAAATATTTATGCGAAAATCCGCATCCAAGTGGTGGGCAGAATACCCTATGGCAACATCAGCATTTTTAATATTGAAGTCTGTAAAAGGAATTTCACCTGTAAACTTCGGGGCATTTAGTGTTTGTGAATCGTAATAAGATTGAGTGTTTGGTGTTTTGAAATTATCAGCCGCAGACTCCGTTAAAGCTGCGTTCCAGCCCCATCGGTTTGAGCCACCTGACAAACTAAGATTATAATCTTTTTGTGAATTATTCGTTTGATAGGATAGCCCTAAATTAGCATCAGAAATAATGTTATCTGCGCCAATGGGAATATCGCTGCTTATTAAATTAACAACGCCACCTATTGCATCTGCACCATATAAGACACTCATCGGCCCTTTTACTAACTCTATTCTTTGGGCCAGTACAGGTGTTAAACCTGGAGGATGACGAACACCAAACTGTAAAAAGTCTTGCGCCACTGAATTCCATAAAATTTTTATTCTATTTCCACTCAAACCTCTGATCACTGGCTTCCCAGACTGGCTGCCTGTTGATATTGAGCTAACACCGCTGTAACTGGCTAATGAATCACCTAAAGATAAAGTCTGTTTTAAGCTCTTTTCTTGCCCATCTAGTATTTTTATTGCTGCTGCAGAATCAAGAACCTTAGTAGCGAAAGGAGAAGCGGTTACAGTTATTCGGTCTATTTCTGAATAACTATGCTTGTCTTGATTTGCAAATAAAGAATTAGAAAACAGCAGTAAAAAAAATATCAATTTAATTTGATTCATACTTAGCCCTTACAAAAAGTAAGATGTTATATTATATCTTAAAAATTAAATTGACAAGGTTGGGTTTGTTTGTTTTAAACATTAGTGTTGTCTAATGTTGATTTTTATTCATATAAATCAATGGCTTTAATGTTGATAAAAATTATTTCGCTGGCTGATTTTCCATTATCTTAAAAATAGATTGCGTGATTCACCTTTTTTAATTAGACATATTCCCTCTCAGTTGTTATAACATTTAATTATATTATATTCTTTTTGGTTTGAGGTTTGCGGTATGGTTATTCTTGGATATTTAATGGCCGTTTTTATGGGGCTAATTCTTGGTGTTATAGGGGGAGGGGGTTCAATACTTACAGTTCCTATACTTGTTTACCTAATGGGAATTTCACCAGATATCGCAACTGGATATTCATTACTTTTAGTTGGAGCTACAGCTGCATTTGGAGCAATTCGATATTTTCGTGAAGGGCTAGTTGACATAAAAGCTTCAATACTTTTTGCGATACCGTCAATTGTAGCTGTATATCTTACTCGTGCTTTTTTAATGCCAAATATCCCTGACGACATACTTTTGTCGCCCATACATATCACTAAAAATACAGCGATTATGGTTTTATTTGCCATCTTAATGTTGGCATCGGCTGTAATGATGTTACGTAAAGCGTATAAATCTCAAACTGTAACTAACTCCGCACCTGCTATCTCAAACTCTAGTTCTAGAGTTGCTTTAATAATGACTGAAGGCGCTGTAGTTGGTTTAGTGACAGGTGTTTTAGGGGCTGGAGGTGGCTTTTTAATTATACCTGCACTTGTTTTGTTTTTAGGTATGCCGATGAAAAACGCGGTTGGTGCTTCACTTTTTATTATTGCGCTTAAATCATTACTCGGATTTGTTGGCGATTTACAAGCAGGTATTTCTCTCGAAGTGCCGTTGCTTCCACTTATGCTCGTTGCCACCTTTATCGGTATGGCTATTTCAACAAAAGTAGCGAGTAAATTAGACGGTGCTTCATTGCAAAAGTTCTTTGCCTTTTTCACTTTGATAATCGCCATTTTTATTATTTCTAAAGAGTTAATCTAGAAGGAAAAAACTATGAACGTTGAAACATTTTACGACACAACAACCGCTACTTTTACTTATGTTATTGTTGATAAAGCAACAAGTAAGTGCGCTGTTATTGATTCTGTACTTGATTATGACGCTTTTTCAGGAAAGTCATCAACTGTTAATGCAGACAAAGTGATTGAGTTTATTAATAGCAACAATTTACAGAATGAATGGATTTTAGAGACTCATGTTCATGCAGATCACATAACAGCTGCCCACTATCTAAAAACAAAGGTTGGAGGAAAAATAGGCATTGGCAGCGGTATCAAAGAAGTATTAGATACTTGGTTACCTGTATTCGAAATGTGTGATGACACGCCAAGCGATGGAAGTCAGTACGATGTATTATTTGAAGAAGGTGATACATTTAATATTGGTGATCTTAATGTAACCGTTTGGCATACACCGGGTCATACACCTGCTTGCGCAAGCTATTTAGTTAATAACTCAATTTTTGTCGGTGACACCATGTTTGCACCCCACCTTGGGACTGCTAGATGTGACTTCCCAGGCGGTAGTGCAAAAGATTTATATAATACAATCCAGCGATTCTTTACTTTGAGTGATGATACAAAGGTTTACTTAGGTCATGATTACCCTAAAGAAGGTTCATCACCACTCTCTTGTATTTCAATTGCTCAAGCCAAATCTGAAAATGTTCAAGTCTCGCCAAGTGTAACAATGCAAGAATACATTACCAAGCGTGAAAAAAGAGATGCGACATTAGCAGTGCCTAAATTACTACTACCAGCAATTCAATGTAACTTGAGAAATGGCCAATTTTTAATATCTGAACAGACAGGCAAACCTTTTATTAGAGTTCCTGTTAATTCAATATAGTTGGAGAGATGTTATGAATATTAAAAAGTTATCTGATGATGTATCAGTTTCACCCCAAATAAATATTGAAGACTGTACGGAAATATTAAAAATGGGGTTTAAGAGCATTATTTGTAACAGACCCGATGGTGAGTGCGAAACACAGCCCTCATTTTCTTCTATTAATGAACAAGCTCATGAGCTTGGTATATTAACTTATTATCTACCAGTCATTAGCGGTGCTATTACAGAAGAAAACAAGCAAGAATTCGAGTTTGCCCTTAGTAAGCTACCAAAACCTATTCTTGCATATTGCAGAACGGGCACTCGTTCAGGGATTCTTTATTCAATGGTTAGTGCAAATAGTGAGGGTGAACGATTATGACCTTTAAGCGAGTAACACCTGAATTATCTGTATCAGCACAGATAACGCTGAACGATTTGCAGCATATAAAAGAGCAAGGCTTTAAATCTATTGTCTGTAATAGACCTGATGGTGAGGGGGCTGATCAAATTAGTTTTGCTGCAATAGAAAAACAAGCAAATAATTTAGGCTTAAATTGCCATTACTTACCTGTTGTAAGTAGTAAGGTGACCGATGATGATATTAAAAACTTTGAAAATATTGTTAGAGACTTACCGAAACCTATTTTAGCTTATTGTAGAACAGGTACTCGCTCAATCACGCTATGGGCCATGAGTGCACCAAAAACATATTCTCATGAAGAGATTTTAAATTTATCACAAAAAGCGGGCTATGATTTAAGTGGTGTTATTAGACGTTTAAAAAATAATGGTGAAACGCAAATCAGTAAAGCTGATTTTGCTTACCCTATTGTAATAATAGGTGCTGGGGCAGGTGGTGTCGCTGTTGCTGCGAGTATTAAGTCACGTTCACCAGAGAGTGAAATAGTTATCATTGAGCCCAATGAAATACATTATTACCAACCTGGTTGGACATTAGTTGGCAGAGGGGTTTTTACTCCTGAACAAACGGTTAAAACTACAGCGTCGGTAATACCTGATGGTGTAAAGTGGCTTAAAGGTGCAGCAGCTGCATTTATACCCGATGAAAACTTGATAATAATTGACGGTTGTAGAACGGTTAAGTACGAACATTTGGTAGTATGTCCTGGAATTAAGCTTGATTGGCATAAAATTGATGGGCTCAGCGAAACATTAGGTGAAAATGGCGTAACCTCAAATTATAGGTACGATTTAGCACCCTATACTTGGGAGTTGGTGCAAAACCTCAAGAAGGGAAAGGCGGTGTTCTCTCAGCCACCAATGCCGATAAAGTGTGCCGGAGCTCCCCAAAAAGCCATGTATTTATCATCCGACTACTGGTTTAAAAACAAAGTAATTAATAATATAGATGTGGAGTTTTACAATAAAGGCGAAGTTCTTTTTGGTGTTAAAGAGTATGTACCTGCTCTACTAGAGTATATTAAAAAGTACGATGTCAATATGAATTTCAATCATGAGTTAATTGCTGTTGATGGAAAGCAAAAAATAGCGACTTTTAAAGTGGTTAATGGCGAAAATGAATCTGTGGAAAAAGTTAAATTTGATCTGTTGCATGTCGTGCCCCCTCAATCTGCTCCAGATTTTATTAAAGTGAGCCCACTTGTCGATGAAAATGGCTGGATAGATGTTGACCAATCAACACTACAGCATAAAAAGTTTAGTAATATTTTTGCATTAGGTGATGCTACTAATGCGCCAAACGCAAAAACGGCTGCTGCTGCAAGAATGCAGGCACCAGTTGTTGCTACTAATCTTTTATATGCGAGAGGATTATCTAAATATCAAGCTATATATAACGGTTATGGTAGCTGTCCACTGACTGTTGAACTTGGCAAAGTCGTATTAGCTGAATTTGGTTATGGTGGTAAAGTAATGAATAGCTTTCCGTCATGGATTATTAATGGTAAACGCCCATCTAGACTTGCTTGGCTACTAAAAGAAAAGTTGTTGCCGCCTATTTATTGGTTAGGCATGTTAAAAGGCAGAGAGTGGATGGCAAAACCAGAGAAGTTATCAGATAAATCAGACTAGCAACCCTACTAACTTTGATAACAATAAGGCTTAATAATGAATAATCCTGTTGACTTTTGGGACGACCGATTTGCATCAAGTGACTATGCTTATGGCAAAGAGCCTAATGATTTTTTAAAAGCAAATACACATTACATTACGGGCGAAAAAATATTGTGTTTAGCTGAAGGGGAAGGGCGTAATGCTGTTTATCTAGCCAAGCTAGGTTACGAAGTTACTTTAGTTGACTTTTCAAGTGCCGCCCTTTCTAAGGCTAAAGCCTTAGCACAAGAGCAACAAGTTGAGATAACAATTGTTCAAAGTGATCTGTCACAGTATCAAATAGCTGAAAATAGCTGGGATGCAATTATTATGATATTTGCACACCTTCCACCAGCAATTAGAAGGCAGGTGCATTCTCAGTGTGTGTCTGGATTATCAGACAATGGTGTACTTATAATTGAAGGTTATACGCCTTTGCAACTTAATAACAACACCGGTGGCCCAAAAGACGAATCGCTTCTATATACTCAACCAATGTTTATTAATGATTTTTCAGCACTTTCATTTATTATTTTTCATGAAGTAGAGCGAGAAATAAGTGAAGGGGTTTATCACTGTGGTAAAAGTAACACATTGCAACTCGTCGCGTTAAATCGAGATCATAATTAAAGCTTAAAATTAAAAACACAAACTACCATAAACTTTGAATCGATATTATTTAATAACGCTTTAATACCTGTTCGATAGACGTTGGCGCATTCTTGCCTTGAGTTGGCACTTTTGTTAAGTCATCTAAACGAGTTAAGTCGTCGAGTGTTTGCCAAAAAAGTAATAGCTGCATGAATGAAATTAGTCGAGTAATTTCAAAATTTTTTATTGTTTGAGATCAATAAAGTAACAAAGAATAAAGTGCATAATTTACGACTGTAATTTTATGCTAGTAATAAGCAATGAGGTTAGAAAGTGGCTTTATTAATAAATAATAAATGCATTAACTGTGATATGTGCGACCCCGAGTGCCCAAATGAAGCCATTTATATGGGCGCTAAAATTTATCAAATAGATTCAGATAAATGCACCGAATGTGTGGGTCATTACGACAAGCCAACGTGCGTGAGCGTATGCCCCATTGATTGTATAAAGCCCGACCCTAATCACCGAGAAACTATAGATGAGCTGGCAGAAAAATATGTGAGGTTAATGGGTTAGTTACTTAATATGTAGATTAATTATATGTTTTTCTGAGAAAGCTAAGTGCATTGTAACTAATTAGTTATTGTTTATTTTTGGCATAGTTCCCACATACAATTAAAAAAGGATTTAAAGTGCTCTTGAGCGAAATTAAAAATATAAAGAGCTTTCTTGGTGCCCAACTTTATTTTCAGCTAAATGGCCGAAGCTTAAATAATTTAATAGCTAAAGAGTAAAGGTCACAAATATACAATCTTATAAAGTATTATAGGGTTATTGAATATAAGAGATGACTTTATGAATACATTATACATTACTGGAGCAGGTGTAAGTGCTGCTAGCGGTATTCCCACCTTTCGCGGTGAAGATGGCTTTTGGACTATTGGTAGTAAAAACTATACGCCAATGGAAATGGCGACACGTGCAATGTATGAAAATAATCCAAGTGAGTTTTTAGCTTGGTATTATCATCGCTTTGCAACTTATCGTCATCATGGTCCTAACGAAGTGCATCATTGGCTTAGTGATAAAAACTTAATAACTCAAAATATTGATGGGCTAGATGGTAAGGCGGAAAATAAAAATTACATTGCGATTCATGGTCGGCTTGATCAAATGACTGTATTTCATCATCAAGGTGATAACGTTACACCACAAGCTACGCTATGGAGTAATGTTGATGAGAGCAACTTACATCGCTCTCTACTTGCGTTATTCAATATTGAAAACCATCAGCCAAAGCTTAATCATTCTTTAAAGCCCTTTGTGTTGTTATTTGATGAATATTACACCGAGCTATACCGCATTACTGAAGCGCAGCAGCGAATGATTGATGCCGATAAAATGGTGTTTATGGGTACTTCGTTCAGCGTTAATATTACCCAAATGGCATTAGAGATTGCACGTAATTACGCTATTCCTATTGAAATTGTTGATCCTGAACCTACTCATGTATTGCACTCAAATGTAAGTTATAAAAAAATGACTGCGTTGGAGTACATACAGCAACAAGGTTAACTAGGTAAATAGGTTTTGTATTGCTGCTGGTATACATAACCTATTATGCGTTATTAATAATCAGTACAGTTTAGGCTATGTTATTGTTAGCCTTTAATTCACACTATGTACCGGTTATTTTAAGTACTAAAATACATTATAAGTAGACGACAGCAATGTTAAGTATTTCTCTTGGGCCTTTGGTTATTTCCATTTCACAGTTGATCATTTTTTTAGGGTTAGGCATTTTTTGGGGGCTTACCTATTTATTGACACGCCAACATCCATTACAAAAAGCGATTTTAGACACTGTTTTTAAAGCAATTGTGGTGGGGTTTTTAGTCTCTCGGTTAGCGTTTGTTTTTACTATGTGGGATGCCTATCAAGGTAACTGGTGGCAGCTTTTTAATATTAGCGATGGCGGCTTTATTGGTTATTATGGCTGGCTCAGCGGTATAGTGGTTTTAGCGTTTTATGCACGTGGTAAAAAAGCGGTAATGAAAAACTACGCTATTGCTGGGTTTGTTGGTTTTTGTTCAATGATTATTCCTAATTTTGCGCTGTCTATTTATCAAACGGGTGTGCAGTTACCGCAGTCTGTTGTGCATAATATTCAAGGGCAGCAAGTTAACTTACAAAACTTCAAAGGTAAGCCGGTGGTGATTAACTTTTGGGCGTCGTGGTGTCCGCCGTGTCGAAAAGAAATGCCGGTACTGCAAGCGGCTCAAAAAAATAACCCGAATATCACGGTGGCATTTGTCAATCAAGGCGAAGACTTACACACGGTAAAAGCGTTCCTTGATGAACAGCAACTCGACCTAAATCATGTGTTTTTTGATCAAAGTAGTAATGTGAGTCGCGAATCAGGTGCTGCGGGCTTACCAACAACTTTGTTTTATAATAGCCAAGGTGAGTTAGTTACCAGTCATATGGGAGAACTTTCTCATGCGAGTTTAGGCTATTATATTCAGGCTATTAGTGATAAAAAATAACGGTGTATTGCTGTTTAATCGCGTCATTCCTTTTTTATGCTCTTTTAATAAGCAGCTAAATAGCAATTTTGCTGCTTAACTTCCTACCTTTATTCGAATTGACTATTTTTTGATAGGTTATTCAGTTACTTATCAGTTTACATTAACAAACTATTAAGTTTGGTTGTGTAAAATACAGCTACTTTTTTCGTATCAGCTTTAGCCGGTACGCTCATCTTTAAGTATTAACTGTATTTTAAATGGAACTGTTAAAACTATGACCGCTCATCGGATAACCCACGCTGCACATCACTCTCTTCCACTTTTTATTAAATCAACGCTATGCGTGTCTATTCTATCTGTTGTCAATCATGCATATGCTGATGAAGCAGAAGATAAAACATTAAAAAGCAAAGATATGGAAGTCATTGAGGTGCGTGGTATTCGTTCCAGTATGGCGGCTAATTTAGATATAAAGCGTTTATCGAGCTCTGTGGTTGATGCCATAACAGCAGAAGATATTGGTAAGTTTCCTGATAAAAATGTCGCTGATTCATTACAACGCGTACCTGGCGTGGTGATTGACCGTGACGGAGGCGAAGGCTCATCGGTAAGTATTAGGGGGTTATCATCTGAGCTAACCTTTTCTCAGCTAAATGGTAATTTTATTGCGTCATCACCAGGTGAGCCGTCTCGCTCATTTGATTATGCATTACTGCCCTCAGCCATGATTGAAAGCGTGGAAGTGTATAAATCGCCAGAAGCGCGTTTAGATGAGGGGGGCGTAGGCGGCACGGTATTAATGCATAGTCGTAAACCGCTGAGTATGGAGGCAAACTCTGGGGTAATTAACATGGAAAGCACCTATGCCGATGTGACTGAAGAATCTGAGCCGCAGTTAACCGCGCTTTATTCTTGGAAGAACGAGGCTGATACCTTTGGCATGTTGTTTGGTTATACCTCACAAAAACGCACTAACCGAACTCTCTCAGGAGGCACAGATGCAAACGTATGGCGCTTTGCCGGTGATAACCCGGTAGATACCAATGGTGAGCCGGTTGATAATAATAATCAGTGGGGCTCAATAAGTGATGCTCAGGGTAATAATTATAACGATGTTTGGTTTCCTCAAGTGGTTCGTGGCTCAATTGTAAACGAATTACGTGAGCGAGAAGGGGTGCAATTTAGCACGCAGTGGCGTCCAACCAGCCGTGTTGAAATTGGCTTTAACTATTTTGGATTTTCACTTGATAAAAATAGAACAGAGTCGGTGATTGATATACCTGAGTGGTCTTTAAATCCTGACTTTTTAACCGATGTAAGTTTGGATGAGTCGGGCACTATTATCAATGGGATGCAATTTGATGCAGCTGCGAGTGGCGCAGAGAATGATATGCAATTGCCGTGGATGCGAGGCCGTTATGTGCGTGAAGAGTCGACCTCAAACACCTTTGATTTTAATTTAACCTATGAAGGCGATTATTTTAAAGCCCGTTTTGTGGCGGGCAATACGCGCTCTGAAGGCGGGCCAAAGGAGAGTTGGGAAGCGGCGTATAAAAGTTCAAACGCCGGTGAAAATGAAAGCCGTATAGAAAATGCATCGCAAACAGCGGGTTGGCAAATTAATGAAAACGACATTAGTTTAAATATAGACCCAAATACGCTAGCAAACCTACTTAATGGCGTGGGAGGCGGTCGCGATCCGGGCTCGTCAAATTCAAGTTTTGTACGCAGTGAACTCGAAGAAGATTACTACCAAGCTGACTTTGATATTTATACCGATTGGGGCATTTTAAGAACAATTAAAACCGGCGTAAAGTACCGAGAAGCTACGCTGCATCGCGAAACCGGTAATACCTTCTTTTTAGATCCTAATTTTGATATTGCTGCAGGAGAAGCCAGCGAGGGGGGGATCACACGTTTTGACAGTTATCAGTGGAACAACGGTATGCCACTAGCACAAGACGTGTTTATTAACGAGGGTAACATTGCTGGTGGTTTTAATATAAACCAAATGCCCGGTATTGATTGGCAAAAATATCGTGACATTGTGACCAGTCATTATGTGCCGTATACACGCAAAGAAGATAACTTTATTTATGATATTGAAGAGCAAATAGCGGCGTTTTATCTGCAAGGTGACTTTGAGTTTAATAGCGTGCGAGGTAATTTAGGGGTGCGTGTGGTGCGCACTAAAACCATGACATCATCAACCGACCTATATACTTATTTATTAGATCATACCAATGATGACACCGGCGAGCCGGTAACGGGAGATGATCGATTTGTTGAAGACTATCAACTTATTACTCAAGAGAGTACCGATACTCAAATTCTTCCTAGCTTTAATATTGCTTGGGATATAAGTGATGATGTAGTGGTACGAGGCGCGGTTGCTAAAGTGATGTCACGACCTGATTATGCCGATTTAGGCGCACAACAACGCATTACGTTTGTCTCAGATGAGTGGGCAGACGATAGAGCTGAGTTTAATGAAATTCCGGGTTTTAGTGGCAGTGGCGGTAATAAAAACTTAAAGCCATTTGAGTCGGTGCAAGCTGATTTATCTATTGAATATTACTACAGCGAAGGCTCTGCCATTGGTTTAGCGCTGTTTCATAAAACTGTTGATAATTTTGTTGTACCCTTAGTCATTGATGTACAACAAGATTTTGCTGGTAAAGAGGGCATTGTTGAGGCAGGAAATATTACTATATCGCCATATAGCACAGTAGGTAATGGCACTGATGCCGTATCTAAAGGGGCGGAAGTATTTATACAGCATGCCTTTGATAGTGGTTTTGGTTTTTATGCAAACTACACTTATAACAAAACCAATAAAGCCGATGTAGAAGTGGATGGTAAAGAGTTTGGTAAATCGCCACTAATAGGCAGTGCTAAGTATCAATACAATACCTCGATATATTATGAGGGAGATGCCTTTAATATTCGAGCTTCTTATAATAAACGCGGTGAAACTGTGTTGGGTTTAAATAGCGGCTTAAATGTATACCAAGACCCATACGAGCAAGTTGATGTAAATGCTTCGATTAATTTATTAGAGGATTTGAGTTTGACCGCTGCAGTTATTAATTTAACTAAATCTGAGTCGGTAAAGCGCCTAGGTAACGATACAGAGTCTCGGTTATTAAACTCAAGCTATTCGGGAAGACGTTATTATGCGGGCATAAACTACCGTTTTTAAGCTGAGTGTGTTGAGTTTAGGTAAACAAGCTGTTTTGTTGCTGTTTTAGCTTTTTCTTGTAAGTTATTACTTTATAATGAGCGTTATAAAAATTATAGAATTAATATTAACAGGATTGAAATGAGTGATTTAACGGCAATAGCCAACTTATCTATTTTATTAGTTGAGCCTTCTGAAGTTCAACAAAAGCTAATAAAAAAATCACTGGCTCAGTGCGGTGTTACACAAATTGAAACGGCCAGCACTCAAGAAAACGCGCTGGCTGCTTTATCAAATTATCACCCTGATTTAGTCATTAGTAGTATGTATTTTAGTGACGGTACTGCAGATTCTTTATTACAGGCAATACGCAGTAATAGTAATACTGAGCAACAGGCATTTATGTTGGTATCGAGCGAGCGTAATAAGCGCCATTTAGAGCAACTTAGGCAATCGGGGGTATTAGCGATTTTACCTAAACCGTTTAGTGCCGACGAAATAACCCGAGCGCTTAAAGCGACTTTGGATATTATTAGCGAGCAAGAAGTGGAACTAGAGCACTTTGATGTGACGCTTCTTAGAGTGCTTGTAGTTGATGACAGCCGTTTTGCACGAAAACACATAATAAGAGTGCTAGCGGGGATGGGAATTCCAGCACCGGTAGAGGCCGAAGACGGTAAACAAGCAATTGAAATGTTAAACAGCCAATCATTTGATTTAATTGTTACTGACTACAATATGCCAGAAATGGACGGTAAAGAATTAACTGAAACGGTAAGGCAATCGAATGCGTACTCGCATATTCCAATCTTGATGGTGAGCTCAGAAGCTAACGATACCCATTTAGCTAATATTGCTCAAGCGGGTGTGGACGCAATATGTGACAAACCGTTTGAGCCCGCTACTGTGCGCGATTTACTCTTTAAAATCATGAGCTAAAACATAACTATAAAAGCACTTTTTAACTAAAGTGCTTTTAAGTAACGCAATGAAAAATTGAGCAGCTTGGCGGCCGGCAAGGGCTTACTTAAATAAAATCCTTGAGCAATATCGCAGTTTAGCTCGTTGAGTAAATCTAGCTGCTCTTTGGTTTCTACCCCCTCAGCCACTACTTTTATTTCTAGGCTGTGTGACATAGCTATGGCCGCTTTCACTAAATTACAGTCTGCCTTGTTATCTGTTATGCCAGTAATAAAGCTGCGGTCAATTTTTAGCACATCAAAAGGGTATTCTCGTAAGTAACTTAATGATGAATACCCTGTGCCAAAGTCGTCCATGGACAGTTTTATGCCCAGCTCATCAATTTGCAATAAGGCATCATGAATTGACGCTTGGCTATTCATCAGCACCCCTTCGGTAATTTCCAGCTCTAAACATTCATTATTAATACTATTTTTATGCAGAGTGTGTTTAATTATATTAACCAGTCCCGGGTCTCTGAATTGGCGCGGTGATAAATTAATCGCCATGGTATAGTTTTGCTTGTTAATTGATTGCCATTCATTTAAAAAGCGTAAGGCTTGTTGAAGAACAAATACACCAATAGGCGTAATTAAGCCGGTTTGCTCTGCAATTGGGATAAACTCATCTGGGTTTATTTCCCCTAACACTATATTATGCCAACGAAGCAAGGCTTCAGCGCCAACGATGGTGTTTGTTTTTACATCTATTTGTGGTTGGTAATAAAGCTCAAATTCATTACGCTCCAGTGCACCATGCATTTGCTCTTCTATTTCAAAGCGGCGGCGCATGGCGACGTTCATTTGTGGGGTGAAAAAAGAGGACGTGTTTCGCCCCATGGTTTTTGCTTGGTACATAGCGGTGTCGGCATTTCGTAACAACACCGAGGCGCAGGTGCCATCCTTAGGGGAAATAGCAATCCCAATACTTAATGTCAGTATTAAGTCTCTACCTACAAGTTTAAAGGGTTTCCTAAATGCTTGAAGTAACCGCTCAGCAATCGCTAAAGCATCGTTTTCATCATTTAAATTGGATATTAAAACAATAAACTCATCGCCGCCCAATCGGCCTATTGTGTCACTTTTTTTAAGTGTTTGCTGTAATCTTGCTGCTGCCGCAATTAATAGTTCATCGCCCACTTCATGGCCTAAAGAGTCATTCACTTTTTTAAAGTCATCAAGATCTAAAAAGAACACCGCGGCTTTTTCGTGGCTCTTTTGTACTTCCAGTAATATTTGTGATAAGCGGTCTAGAGATAAAAAGCGATTAGGTAAATCGGTTAAACTATCAAAGTGGGCCTGATGGCGAATTAGTTCAGCGGAGCGGTGTGGTTCGCTAATATCACGAATAATCACCATAATTTGGTTTTTTTTCGGCAGTAAACGCAATCTCGCTTCGTAATAAATTACGCCTTCAGGCATGCTTAATTCGTATTCAAAACTGACCATACTGTCTTGTGTTATCGTTTTTTCTATATGAACCTGAAACTTTTGCGCTACTTTTTCAGGTAATACATCCACCATTTTTTTACCAATAAACTGGCTAGGTGAAATATATAAATCGTTTTCATTATTTGCATGGTAGTCAGTAATAGTGCCATTTTGATCTAGTACAAAAAATAAATCAGGAATTGCCTCAAATAAAGTTTTGAGCATGGTGGCATTAAATACGGCTTCTGCTTGTGCTTTGTGAACCTCAGACAGATCAATATCAATACAGTACATTTGTTTGGTATTGTACTGATTGGTAAACATAACATGGCTTGAAAATACGGCTACATCATTGCCATTTTTATGGCTGAGTATGAGTTCTGATGCGGGAATTTCAATATCATACTTAATCCAATTACTATGCGCTTTAATAACGGGCTCTCGCATTGGCGCGGGTATAATTAAATCTTCGAGTTTTTTGCCAATGGCTTCTTGGTGTGTATACCCATAAAGTAATTCGCTGCCTTTATTCCAATAAATAACACGTCTTTGCTCATCGTAACCTTGTACTGAAATAGAATCGACAGCATCAAAAAGTTGATGCAACGGGTCATTAGTAACATATTGATGAGCTGGCATATTATTAGTTTTATTGGGAGCCATTAAATGGGTTCCAGTTATTGAATTACTTTCTTTATATAATAGACATAAAGTTGTGATTTAGCATGGTAAGTGGCGTTTCAATAAGTGATTTTTTATTGATTGAATAGATAGTGATTTGAACAAAGCACAGGTAAGCACTTTTATAGTAAAGGCCAATAAACATTGGCCTTTATATTTTATTATTAGTTGGTGGGCATTAAATAGATTTCGCGTACGCTATTACGCTGATTAGCTTCAATGGCAAACAAAACGGCATCGGCCACGTCTTGAGGGTCGAGCTTATCTGGTTTTGCTTCATCAAAAAATGGTGTATTCACCATGCCTGGGGCTATGGTTGTACATCGGCCATGCCAAGGTTTCATTTCTTCTGCAAGGTTTTGACCAAAGCCATGGGCAAACCATTTAGTGGCACCATAAATAGAGCCATCAATGGGTCTTCGCCCTGCTGCAGAGCTGGTTAAAATAAAATGCCCTTGGTTTTCACGTAAATGAGGCAAAGTGAGTTTGGCGGTCCACAGTAGTGCTTTAATATTAAGGTCAACCATGGCTGACCACTCTTTAGGATCGCCATTCTCTGTACCAGGTGATGACACACCCATGCCGGCGTTAGCGAATGCTGCGTCTAATCGGCCAAATTTTTCAACGCCTTTACTCACTACATTCTCAAGTTCATTAAATTCAGTGGCATCGGCTGAAACGCTAAATGCATTTTCATGGCCTAACTCGTCAACTAGTTTATTGAGTTTATCTTCGCTGCGCGCGGTTAAGATCACTTTGTGGCCATTATTGACTAATGTTTTAGCGGTTGCCTCGCCAATGCCGCTCGATGCGCCGGTAATTAAAATTACTTTATGTGTTGCCATGGTTTGTCTCCTTTTTTGGAATTCTGCCAAGCTTGAGTGTATAGACTCAATTAAATGAGTTAGTTAGGGTTAATTGAGTGACAGTAATGTCGTTTAAGCATGCTATCAGGAGTAATTCATTACCCTAATAGATAGAATCATATTTATTTGAATAGTTAAGCTATAAGTATAATTATATAAACTTAACCTTAATTGAATTTAGAGAGATTAGCGATAAGGGTTTGAACGTATGTTTCAAACCCTAGTAGCCGAAAGCAATTAAGCTTCTAGTTGAAATGGGTATACCGATCCTAGGCTAAGTAACTGGGTTAACTCATCAAGCGCTTGATAACTTTCGGTTAATAACGCTGGATCGGCAAAATCGTTAGCACCGAGTTTATCGCGGTAATGGCGCGTAGCCCAATCACATAATTGGGCGTACTTTTGCTCATTTAAAATAACCTCTGGATTTACCGCTGCTAGTTCTTGGCTATTGAGCGCCACACGTAAACGCAAACAAGCAGGTCCGCCGCCATTTTGCATGCTTTGGCGTAAATCAAAAAACTGCACTTGATTTATGGGGTTATCGGCAATAATCATTTCTTCAATATACGCTTTTACAGCAGGATTACGCTGGCATTCTTGTGGGGCAACGAGCAACATTTTATCGTCACTAAGGCTAACCAGTTGGCTATTAAATAAATAGCTACTAACGGCATCTTGAATACTCACTTTGCTGGTTGGCACTTCAATAATATAAAGCTGTTTGTTACCTACATAAGCTTCGCGGATATCGTCTAATGCTTGCGTTTGATTTAAAAATGCCTGCTGATGGCATAATAAAACATTGGCGTTACCCACCGCGATTACATCATTATGGAACACCCCTTGGTCAATCACATCAGGGTTTTGTTGTAAAAGTATTTGGCTGGTATCTTTTATATTGTGCAATCGACAAATAGCTTCAGACGCTTCCAAGGTTTGCCTTGCAGGGAACTTAACGGGTTTAACAAGCTGACTGTTAAAGGCACTTGCACCAAATACAAATAATTCTAGCCCGGTTTCACCATGGCTGTCGCACAGGCGAGTATGGTTTGCTGCGCCTTCATCACCAAAAAAACCTTGCTCAGGCAAATGTGAATGGTGTGCAAAGTATTGTTCGTTATTAAACATCGCTTTGAGCAAACGTGTAGTGGTGTTTGGCTCTAAAGAGCGATGAAATTTATTATTTAGATTAGCCGCAGTGAAGTGTACTTTGCCGTCGTTAGTATCAGGTGAAGGCGATACGGTGGCTGCATTAGCGGTCCACATGGCTGAGGCTGAGTAACAAGCGCGCAATAAAATAGGATCGGCTTTAAAGGCTTTATTAATGACTTGTGCATCGTTGCCAGTAAACCCTAAACGCCGCAATACATTTAAATCTGGGCGAGCATGAGGCGCAAATACCCCTTGGGTTAAGCCTTTATCGTGCATGGCTTTCATTTTAGCCAAGCCCTGCAATACTGCTTCTTGCGGGTTTGAAAAGCTCGCCGCGTTATTTAACGAGGCAACATTTCCATACGACAAACCTGCGTAGTTGTGAGTAGGGCCGACTAAGCCGTCAAAATTAACTTCTAAAGCATGCATACACGTTCCACTAACCAATTAAATAGTCTTTTACAATACAACGCTATGACTTAGCTTGCAAAGTCTGTTCAAAAATAGTTTTTAACGCGAGTAGATACGCTCTTTCTCACTGGTGGTATGCGTATTTGTTGGCTCATTAACTTGCCACACTGTGATATCTAAGCGCCATAAAAAATAAAGAGTGTTGTATAAATTAGACATAATTTTTTTCCTTGGTGTAACTAATGACAATTAAATATAAGGAAGAAGTATGCCAATTGTTTATTGAATATTTTATGAATATAAATCAGATATTTACTATTATTTCTTTAATACCTAGTTTGGTTGAGGCACCAAATTGGGGGAGTAATTATAAAATATGCACTTTTTTGGTGTGATGTTATAAAGCCCTGCATTACATGACAGGGCTAGGGTAATTGCGTTAGGTTATTAACGACCTACTTTACCTTTTACAAGGGGCGTAAACGACATCACTTTAAACTTATTAGGGTTTTGAGTTTTATCATTGCTTAACACCGGCGAGTTGTGCAAATCGTTTACTGTAAAATATATTTTATGATCTGCACCATAACTAAAGCCATCTGGCCAGCTTAGGCGATCATCTTTAAATAACACTTCATAGTCGCCATTTGGTTTTACGACGCCAATTGCACCATTGGTTATATCGGTCACATAGACGTTACCGCCCCCATCCACCGTAATGCCGTCGGAAATGGGTTTAGTGCCGTAGCGCATTACTTTAGCTTCTAGCGCTTTTGCTGAAAGCTGCTCGTTGTTAATTACGCTGGTGGCAATACGATAAACCGAAGTCCCCGACATTGACCCGAAGTAGAGCCAGTCTTCGTTAGGATCAAGCGTAATTGGGTTAACACCTAAACGCGCAGGTTGTCCGCCCAGGCGCATTGTTCGGCCATTAATAACCATATCAATATTTTCGGCGGTGGTGTATTGGCTATCTTGTAATACTCTTCGCGCTTCACCGGTTTTTAGGTTTACTATAATAATTGCAGCCTGACTGCCTTGTGCTGTATCGGCAATGTAAATAACGCCGTGTTTATTATCGATGACTAAATCGTTTAAAAACGAGGTATCGGTAATTATTGGTTTGGCTAGGTAAATAATTTTATGCAGTTGCTCTTGGTTGGTATCCCAACCAACTAATCGCCCCGCATGATCGGGCCCTGAGGTATCAAGCATCCATAGTATGCCGTCGCTTGATACATTAACACCGAGTACCCCGTAAAAGCCCTTACCTTTGTTGTATGCGTAAGCCCATTGCTCATTAGGGTAGGGTTTAGTGGTGCCATCACTTAATAGCTCCATGATTTTTTGATTTTGCCCATAAAAACCATGTATAGATAAGAACTTACGGCCAGATGGCGTAATGGCTATGTTGCCAGGCGGGTGTTGTGCATCAAATGTCGCAACAGTGGTTAATTCACTATTATTGGCAAGTGCTCCATTACTTACCAGTAATGTAATGCTGTAAGTAATAGCAATAAGTCGTTTTTTTAAATGAGTCATTAATTAACGCCTTGTTTGTTAAGTTATAGCTGGGTAAAGCTGGGTTTTTAGTCGGTCAGATCATTGACCACTAAGTCGAGTAACTGCATTAATTGTTGTGCTTGGGTTGTGTCGATACTGTCAAATTTGCAAAAAATCCTTTTTGGGATGTCGGCAGCTTCAAGTTTTAAAGAGTGACCCGTGTGAGTCAGTTGCACCATACGCTTACGCTTATCGTGTTCGTCTTTTATAACGTTAAGTAATGACTTGTCGGTCATTTTTTTTAATATTTGAGTAAGCGCGCCACCATCAATTGCGGTTTTATCTATTAGCTCAGCGATGGTTACTTCATCTTGTTCCCACAGCGCCATCATAACAACATACTGAGGATAGGTAAGGTTAAGCTCAGCTAGAGGTTCTCGATAGGCACGGGCTATGCTGTTGGACGCCATATATAAACGATGGCATAACTGATTTTTTAATTTTAACTGTTCAAACGACATCGCTTTGTCCTTCATTTCAATACAGAACATTTTAGTTTGCATGCAAAGTATTTGCAATCAGAATTTAGTTGATCTATTATTTTGCATGCAAAATAATTGGCTTGAAAATTTTAATATTAGGAGTTCACTATGAATGTATTACAAAATGTAGCTTATACAGCAAAAGCAACGGCAACAGGCGGACGTGAAGGCGTTGCTAAATCGGATGATGGTCGTTTAAATGTTAACTTATCAACACCTAAAGGGTTAGGTGGTGACGATGGACAAGGCACTAATCCAGAGCAATTATTTGCAGCAGGTTATGCTGCCTGTTTTATTGGTGCACTTAAGTTTGTAGCGGGTAGCGAAAAAATTGCGTTGCCAAGTGATACTTACATTAACTCTGAAGTGTCTATTGGTGCGATTGATGCCGGTTTTGGTATTGCTGTAAAATTGGCTGTATCACTAGGTGATATGGACAAAGCAGCGGCACAAGCCTTGGTAGAGAAAGCACATCAAGTATGTCCATATTCAAATGCAACTCGTGGCAATATTGAAGTAGAGCTGTCGGTTATTTAATTAACCTCTTTATATTGTTTATAAAAACACGCCATGAGTGATCATTGCGTGTTTTTTATTGGGCACACCTCTAAAAGCCAAACTTGAGTTGACGCGGAAAATAGATAACTTTACCTGAATATATGAAATTTCATATATTCACTATTCCATATGTTTTTCTTTTCATATATTGTTGTTGTATGCAAAACAAGACTACACTGTATGAATCAACTAAATCCTCTGCATTTTTTTAAATGTATCGCTGACGACACCCGCTTAAAGACAATACTGCTTATTGCGCATGAAGATGAGTTATGTGTATGTGAATTAGTGGCGGCACTTGATGTAAGCCAGCCTAAAATTTCACGGCATTTAGCTGTATTACGTCAATGCGGTTTGCTTGCTGATCGTAAGCAAAATCAATGGGTGTTCTATAGCTTAAATAAATCACTACCTGATTGGGCGAAAGATGTAATTACAAAAACATTACATGCCACCCCTACATTTTATGAGCATCAATTACAGCGTTTAAATGTGATGGGCAAGCGTCCTGAGCGAATTTTAAAATGCTGTGACTAACTAAAGGAATTTTATAATGACGATTAAAGTAGGCATAAATGGTTTTGGACGAATCGGACGTTTAACCTTACGAGCGGCAATTGATTGGCCTGAGGTTGAATTTGTACATGTTAATGATGTGGCTGCTGATGCGAAAACACATGCCCATTTATTAGAATTTGACTCGGTTCACGGACGCCTAAAATATGAGGTGCAAGCCGATGATAATAGTTTTTCTGTAGCAAAGCATACGGTTAAAGTAACGAATAATAAATCGATTGCAGAGACTGACTGGTCACAATGTGATGTGGTGATTGAAGCCAGCGGTAAAATGAAAACAACAGAATTACTCAACGCTTATTTAGCGCAAGGTGTAAAGCGTGTGGTTGTTACTGCCCCAGTTAAAGAAGAGAGTGTTTTGAATGTGGTAATAGGGGTGAACGATCATCTTTATAATCCGCAGTTACATAAACTTGTTACCGCGGCTTCATGCACAACAAATTGTTTAGCGCCTGTGGTAAAAGTATTGCAAGAAAAAGTAGGGATTAAGCATGGATCCATAACAACGATTCATGACATTACCAACACCCAAACCATTATAGATGCACCTCATAAAGATTTACGTCGCGCGCGCTCATGCGGAACAAGTTTAATTCCTACCACTACCGGCAGTGCAACGGCTATTACGCAGATATTCCCTGAGCTCAAAGGAAAATTAAACGGCCATGCAGTTCGAGTCCCCCTAACCAATGCATCAATTACTGATTGCGTGTTTGAACTAGAGCGTGGTGTAACCGAACAAGAAGTGAATGGATGGTTTAAGCAAGCGGCTAATAACGAGCTAAAAGGCATTTTAGGCTATGAAGAAAAGCCATTGGTATCTATTGATTACAAAACAGACCCTCGTAGCACAATTATAGATGCGCTTTCGACAATGGTTATAAACCATACTCAACTTAAACTCTATGCTTGGTATGACAATGAATGGGGTTATGCCAACCGGACTGCTGAGCTGATGCTCAAAGTAGGACAAAGTGATTTAGTAAACTAGTTCAGGGTATTGAAGATGTTTTCGCAAATCGCCAATTTACCATCGGCTTTAAAACAGTATGGTATTATTACGGGTAATTACTGGGCTTTTACACTAACAGATGGCGCACTTCGCATGCTAGTGGTGCTGTATTTTCATCAGTTAGGGTATGGCGCGCTCGCGATTGCCATGCTGTTTGTGTTTTATGAGTTATTTGGGGTTATTACTAACTTAATTGGCGGTTGGTTAGGTGCGCATTTAGGTTTAAATAAAACCATGAACATAGGATTAGGGTTGCAAGTTGTGGCTTTAGCTATGTTGTGTGCACCAAGCGATTGGTTATCGGTAAGTTATGTAATGTTAGCGCAAGCCTTAAGTGGGGTTGCCAAAGATCTCAATAAAATGAGCGCTAAAAGTGCGATTAAATATTTAGTTCCCGAAGGTGACAATCAGCAAAGCCAATTATACAAATGGATTGCTATATTAACGGGCTCTAAAAATGCATTAAAAGGGGTTGGCTTCTTTTTAGGGGGGCTATTACTTACTTTACTAGGATTTGTTGGAGCGTTAGTTGCTTTAATTATGCTTTTAACTATCGCTTGGATCATTAGCTTAGTGTATTTAGAGGGTGATATAGGCAAAGCTAAAAATAAACCAAAATTTAAAGCGTTATTTTCTAAGTCTAGGGCAATTAATTTACTCAGTGCCGCTCGGTTTTGTTTATTTGCTGCTCGTGATGTATGGTTTGTTGTTGCACTGCCTGTTTATTTAGCCTCGCAATTTAATTGGCCACACTGGTGGGTTAGTGGTTTTATGGCACTATGGGTGATTGCTTATGGGGTAGTGCAATCTCAAGCACCAAAAATTACGGGTAAGTCACTTGTCAGTAATGATGCGATAAAGAAAGCGTATTACTGGGGGGGAGTATTGGCGTGTGTCACCTTGTTATTAGCTTGTTTGATGCAGTTGAATATAGCTGTAAACACTACGCTAATTGTTGGGTTATTTATTTTTGGTGCTGCATTTGCTATTAACTCATCATTACACAGTTATTTGATTGTCAGCCTTGCTAAAAGTGATGGTGTTTCTCTGGATGTAGGTTTTTATTACATGGCTAACGCTGCAGGAAGACTGGTCGGGACAGTACTTTCTGGTTTTATGTATAAAGTATATGGCCTGCAGGCCTGTTTGTGGGTAAGCGCTAGCTTACTTTTGCTCGTTTGTTTAATCACTCAACGGTTAACTAAACAAAGTTAGCCGAACACTAAATACTAAAATAAGTCACTAAACGGTATTTCTGAAATATTTTATAGTATGTTCTTTTAATTGGTCTAAACTAAAAAATACATATGTAAGGTAAGGTAATTTTAATGCGGGAAATAGCGTTAGCAAAAAAGTTATTGTGGATAAGTGTTGGAAGTATACTTTTAACGGTTGTACTATTTTCAGGAATATTGTGGTCTAAATTATCATCAAGTAATGCACAAACCTCTTCAGAGGCAGAAACATTAATTGTCAGTGAAGTAGATGGTCGCTTAACCGCAAATGCAGCCGCATACGGTGAGAAAATTGCTGCATTTATCAATGAAGCTTATCGGATCCCATACTCTCTTGGCAGTATTTTAGAAGACGCCGATAAAACATCCATAAACAGAGAATCTGTCGTTCTACTAAATCGCTCAATACTAGAAAGCAATGATGTGATTTCTAGTATTTACTCACAGTTTGAAAAAAATGGCTTTGATGGCAAAGATAGTGATTTTACCCAAGGGTACGATCATTCAGTTGCTGGAGCTGGCACACTAGAGGTTTATCTAACGAGAAATTCGAACGGCGTTGTTGAACAACAAGTAGTAGAAGATGCCTCAGAAAAATATGTTGATAAAATTAATGAATTCGGTTTACGTGAAGCCGAATGGTACTTATGTGCAAAAGACAAATTAAAACCCTGTATCATGGAACCCTACCTCTATGAAATAACACCGGGTTATTCTGAAATGATGACCTCTTTAGTGGTGCCTATTATTAAATCAGGCCAGTTTGTAGGGGTAACAGGCGCGGATATTACACTACCTGTATTTCAAAAATTGACAGAAGAGCTTTCAAAAGCGCTTTACGATGGTAAAGCAAAAGTAACGTTACTTAGTCATTTAGGTTTAATTGTCGGTACGAGCCACTACAAAGAAAAACTAGGTCGCCCTTTAAAAGAAGCGGTTAGCGCTAAAAGTTATGAGAGTTATAAAGCTCTAAAAGGCACCAAAGGAACAAACAAACAAGGCGCTGAAATAATGGTGTCTTACCCGATTGAAATTAAGCTTGCTGATGTGAAATGGATGCTGCTAATTGAAGTACCCGCTGAACTTGCCTTTGAAGGACCTATTCAATTAACTGCTGGGATGTCTGAGGCTGCAAAAGAGCTGGGTGTGATTATTTTGATCACGGGAACTGTGATTGCGGTATTGGCATTTATAGTAATGAAACTTGTTGTAGGCAGTGTTGTGGCGCCACTTAAACAAATACAAGAACGTGTAGATAACCTAGCCAGCTCTGAAGGTGATTTAACACAAACACTACATGTTGATACGCATGCTGAGCTTATCGCTTTGGCCGGAGGATTTAATAAGTTTTTATCAAAACTGCGTGAACTTATTAGTGAGCTAAAAGCGGTCTCGGATCAAACCAAGCATCAAGGCGAAGTTACCTCAAATATTGCCGTAGAAACCAAGCATAATGTTCAGGCACAGTTTAAAGAAATTGAAAGTGTTGTGACGGCAATGAACGAAATGAGCGCGACAGCACTTGAAGTGGCAAAAGCTTCTGAGCAATCTGCGCAACAAGCTGATGAAATCAATACCTTAGTGGTTAGCAGCGAGTCGAGTTTATCTTCTGCGATGACCCAAGTTAAAACAATGTCTGAGGAAATCAAAGAAGCCAACCAAGCAGTCGAAAAAGTGGCTTCACGTAGTAATGATATTACGCAAATTTTGGATGTGATCCGAACTATTTCTGAGCAAACAAATTTACTGGCATTGAATGCCGCCATTGAGGCTGCACGTGCCGGTGAACATGGTCGAGGTTTTGCTGTTGTTGCGGATGAAGTTAGGGCTTTAGCGTCTAAAACTCGCTCATCCACCGACGATATTAGCAGCCTAATTGATAGCTTGTTATCAGAAGTAGGAAATGCCTCAACTGTCATTGAAAAAGGCGTTGTACGTGCTGAAAATGCAGTTGATGAAACTTCTACTGCCTTTGATGCACTGCACAGTGTTGTTGTAAAAGTGGATGAAATAACTAACCAAATCACCCATATTGCAACCGCAGCTGAAGAGCAAAGTTTGGTCACTGAAGAAATAAATCGTAATTTAACTATTATTTCTGATGCGGCATCTCAGCTCTCTGATTTATCTGCTCAGGCAGGCGATAGCAGCCAAGAACTCAATAAGTTGGTTGCACAGCAAGACGCTGAGCTGAATAAGTTGAAAACGTAAATTTTTTATTTAGAGTTAAACAAGCGGCTAATTTAATACAGATTAGCCGCTTTTTTATACGCTGAATAATCAAACGGAATATAAAAAGAGTTTATTTAAGCGCAAAGACAAGCATCCAATAGGATTACAGTTTTTTGATTAGTACAAACATTTGGTTGATCATCGGCATCGCCAAATGCTCGACTGCAGGGCGATTAAAGTAACCTCGTAATCCTGTAAATTGCACTTGGAAAAATTGTGCGTATGCAGTTGCAGTTAAATCACCGCTTAGCTCACCATTTTCAATAGCGCGGGTAAACAATGTGGTTAAATAAGATTCAAATTTAGTCAGTAATCCTGCGCTTAACTCACTTAAAGCCGTGTCTTTTTCAGCAAATTCGGTATTTGCTTTTACTAACATACAAATAGCACTTGGACTGCAGTCCTTGGTTTTAATAATTACATTTTCAACAAATGCCCGCAAACCACCTAAAATCGAATCAGAGTTTGCTATAAAGCCCTCAATTTGGCTTTTCATCTGTACGGTGTAGTCTTTTAAGGATTCGCTGTATAACCCCTCTTTAGAGCCAAATGCAGAGTAAATACTTCCTGGGCGCATATTTATAGCTTCCTGTAAATCGCGGGTAGAAGTAGCATGAAAGCCTTTCTCCCAGAACAGCTGACTTGCCACGCGAACAACATGTTCACGTTCAAATTTAATTTTATTGGCCATAATAGTTTCTATTAATTTGAGCGACTGTTCAATTTTAACTTGAGCGACCGCTCAAAATCAAATAATATGTTTCTCAACACGACTTAATACTATTTATTATATAGGAGCAAACTATGGCTGAATTTACCTTATACACGCAAGAAAATGCATCAGCAGAGGCAAAACCTTTATTAACAGACTCTGTCGCCGCTTTTGGAATGTTGCCTAATCTTCATGCTGTGATGGCTGAGGCACCAACATTGCTAAAGGGTTATCAAGTACTGCATGAGTTATTTCAAAAAACATCGTTTAATGCACAAGAGTTAACGGTTGTTTGGCAATCAATTAATGTTGAGCACGAGTGCCATTATTGTGTGCCAGCACACAGTGGTATAGCGGCTGCCATGAAGGTTGATGAGAATATTGTGGATGCATTAGTCAATAAAACCCCGCTTGCTGATCCTAAACTTGAGACACTTCGTGAGACAACGCTTGAAATGACACGAGAACGTGGTGTGTTAAGTCAGTCACAGCAGGAAAAGTTTTTTGCAGCAGGGTATACAAAACAACAGCTTCTTGAAATTGTGTTGGGTCTTGCGCAAAAGGTGATGAGTAATTACACCAACCATCTTGCAGATACGCCTGTTGATAATGCGTTTAAAAAATTTATAAAGTAACTTAAGATCAGTGTTCTAGTTCAAAATCGTAATTATTAATGGCTAGAACACTGTTTTTTAAAGTACTAATACGTTTTTAGGTATTACAAGGCAATAAGTAAAACTTATTTAAACTTTACTTCTTTATTGCTGCGATGGTAGGTGCGAATTTGCGGCTTAGTCCATTCACCTTTTTTTAAATAACTGGTGGAAACAACAAATTGCTCATCTTTGAATTCACTAGTTGATTTAACTTTAGTGATGCCCTCTTGGCTGCCAGTGACGTCTTCATAAGCAACAAATTGTGTTGGGCTCAACACTTTCATGACTCCTTTGGTATAAAAGCCAGCCGTAGTAAAATAATAAAATACTAATGACTGTTTTTTGCGATCATAGAAAATCATTGATTCGCCCCCATACTCACCTTCATTTATAGAATGCGTAGTGCGAATGGCTTTACCATTTAAAGTGCGCTCCCATTTGGTCACATCTTGGGTTGGAAGCGGGTTTTTATCTATATGAAAATCAGCTTGCCAAGTACCTAAGTAAGGAGTGAATACCGCAAGCTCAGGCTCTAGTAAATCCGTTTTATTATTTGCTTGAATACTGAATATACATAGTGAAAACAGCAGCATCGAAGCCTTTAAATATGTCATAATTTAACCTTGGTGTTTCTTTTAATTATCTTCATTATAGGCGATTATTTTTTGATAAAAAGTAGCTTAATTATATTTTCCAGCTTGTTTATAGCCTTATTTTGGTTAGCTTACTTAAATAATGAAGTTGAAATGTACTTACCCATATATGTTTCATCGATCAGCTGTATTACATTTGTATATTACGCATGGGATAAGCGAAAAGCGGTACAATCAAACCATAAAAAGGTGAGTCGTATACCTGAACGACACTTACATCTATTGGCTTTATTTGGAGGATGGCCCGGTGCACTTATTGCGCAGCAAAGTTTACGACATAAGTCACAAAAGCGAGTCTTTATTGCAGTGCTATGGGTATGTATTGTGGTTAATATTAGTGTAATTAGTTACGCGTGGTTTGCCTATTACCGTATTTAAAATGCCTTTATTGAGCGTAATAAAGGCATTTTAAATTGATCATTCGCTTATTGCGCAGACTGGCTTAGCTGCTTTTCATCTAGCTCAATAGTTAAGATGGTTTTTTTGTCAACCGTTACCCATTTCCTATAAGTCACATAACCTGCTTTACTTACTTCGATATCATATTTACCTGCATCTAGTTCAATAGCGTCTTGATATACAGGCACTATATTCATAATACGTACTCTAGAGTCAGCAGGGTTAGTAATAACAGTCAGTGATATTGGCGCATTCTCTTCGCTAACTTGAGGCGTTGGCTCAATAACTACTTCCTCTGTTTTGTTTACACTAGAAGTTGTCGAACAACCCGTAAGTATAACGGCTGCAGCTAATAAGCTTAAATTTTTCATAGGTACTCCATTAATTATAAAAAGTCTAAATATTTTAAAATCTTGGCGGAGTGTATGATGATGAAAATGCACTCGTCGTCCTTGACTTTATTATGTATATTTTGGGTTAGTCTAATAGCTAACTAATCTATATTCAATTATATCTGTGTTATTTTTGAGCAATAAATAAGAGTTGTTTAAAGCATATTGTCTAACGATTGCGTGATGGCCTCACTTTTTTCAACCAAACGTTCAGCTGCTTTATACATTCTTTTTTTCATTAAATCGTTCGCTGTACTAATGTAACGTCTCGATAATTCTTTTCTAAGCGATACTAAAAGAGAAAAATCGTTGGGTAGTGCTGTCGATTCGGATTTAATAAACTCTTCAAATTCCATTAAAGCTTTATGATCTTCAATAGTTTCTAATTGTGCAGAAAAGCGTTGAAACTTTGGACCATAAAAAATGACCGCATCGGCACGAGGAAACTCGGCTTGTTCGCCTAAATTAATCTTTTGTTGGTATGCGGTTAGTGCATTAATTGCAGACTCACGCTTCATTAAATTTGCAAGAAGCTCTTCTGCTTTTTTGTTATTTGAAAATACAATTTTACCCACATTTAAAAGTACTTTTTGTGAGATGACATCATCGCTTTCTATGGCTGTGTTTAACGCAACAGTAAAGTTATCAAGATGCAGATCTGTTGGTTGATAACGGTAAGTTTTATCTACTTCTTTTAGATCTTTAACGAGATGAGCAATACTATTGGGCTGGTCTTCGTTGTAGCGTGATTGTTCGAGTAATAAATCTATTCTCGCGGTAATATCAAAAATAATTGATTGGCGCTCTCTCAATACACTTTCTAATTGCATCGAAAGTTTTTCTGAATCGGGATAGTAGTTCAGTGCATTAGAATAGACCGCTATTATTTTATCAAAATCTTTAAATTTACGGCCCGCAATATTATTAAACTGGCTTGCTTCATCATTAAAGCTATCTAATATACTTTGCTGATTTGATCTGAGTAATCCTTGTTTAAGCACCTCATACTGTGGCGGAATTTGTTCTAGCTTGTTTAAAATAGTAGGGCCTTGCCAAGACATCCATGCTTCCACTTGTTGGTTGATTGCCTTGGCGTTATCAAGTTGTGCCTGTAATTGCTTGGTATTATCTGAGCTTGAAAAATAATTTTGAGTGATTAAGGCAATAATTGCCACACTAGCCACACTGGCAAAAATAGCGGGTTTTAAGTTTACTTTTAGCGTTTTTGAAATTTGTTCTAGTGAATCGAGTCTTTGGCTGGCGCTTAAAGATAATGCTTTATGTAAATTTTTCCATAAAAGGAGAGGGCAATTACTTGGTTTTTTTACAGTAGTATTTTTAGGAACTTTATCTGCAGCAATGCGGTTAAATGGGTGCTTACTGCTTAGAAGCTCATAAGCAATACAGGCAAATGAAAATACATCATCTTTAATGGATGCTTCGCCGCCTTTTAGCTGCTCAGGGCTAGCATACGTTGGAGTATAACCACCAATGGTTGCAAACTCACTTTCGTTTTTAACAGCATATTGGTCGTCCAAACTTTTGTGTTTAGCAATACCAAAATCAAGCACTTTGAGGTTACCATTAGAGTCAAAAATAATATTCGAAGGCTTAAGATCATTATGTATTACGCCACGTGAGTGGGCATATATAAGGGCGTCAGTTAATTGCTCTAAAATAATTTTCGCTTTTTTAAACGCTAAACCTGATGGTTTATTTCGCTTAATAATTTGTTCTAGAGTTTCTCCCTCAATGAGCTCCATAGTGACATAATATAAATCGCCATCAGAGTCTGCTGAGTACACTTTTACAATACTAGGGTGAGCAAGTTGTTGTGTTTTTGCTGTTTCATCTTTCAATAATGAAATAGCTTCTTCAGAGTTGGAAAATTCTTCTTGGAGCACTTTTATAGCGACCGATGCTTCAGAGCGACCGCTGTTTTCTAAAAAGGTATCTCGCGCACGATATATGTAACACATTCCACCTTGCCCGATGAGCTCTTCAATTAGGTAGCGATCGGATATCTTTTTGCCGAGGAGGTTTTGTTTATGGATGCTTGATGTTTTTTTTGTGCTGGAGTCTAGAGAAGCAATCTGAGTTTTATCGTTGTTATCATTAATATTGCTCATTAAAAAATCCTTTTATTGTGTTTAGTTAAATAATTATAAAGGTAAATAATCTCTACTTACCTATCAATTTTCCCTCTGATATAAGCATGTATTTTACAAAAATATACAATTATAGCAATGCCTGAATAGCATATTGTTGCCGGTGAACTCGCTTTATAGTGAATTGAAAAAGTCGGTTTAAAGCCAGAAGATGTCTCTAAAGTGTTTATTTTTGGCCTAGTTAAAAAGCATTAAAAAGAAAAGTAACAAACGCCGTCGATGAGTATATAGGGCGTATTGTTTTAGAGACAAAATCTACAATGCGACATTTTCCTGTGTTAATTTCAATGTTGACAATAGTTTCGCTTCTACTTTATCCTGTTCACAATAATGATATAGGGACTGACTTATCAAATGGAACTGATACTAAACATCACTAGTTATCACAGACTTTCGCCTGAAATCGAAGCTACCAAAACGGTAAAAGATTCACTCACTTTTGGCCGTTCTGAGGGATGCGATTGGCATCTCCCCGATCCTGAAAAAATTATCTCCAGTAAGCACGGTAGAATTGAAAAAGAAGGCGATTCTTTTTATATATACGATAATTCAACCAATGGTTTGTTTATTAATTTTGCAGTGGCGCCTTTAGGTCAAGGTAATAAACAACGTTTGTCAGATAGTGATGTCTTAACTATTGGTGATTTTCAGGTTGATGTTAGTTTAGCTGATGAGCCACACGCAGATATTAGTAATCCTATTACTTCAAACAGTTCTCAACAAGCAAATACATTTGCTTCACATAGCAGTCAAACTGCAGAGTCTGCGCCGTTATTCAATGATTCAATTATGAATGAGTCTATGCCTGCGGTATCTGTAATTTCACAACAAGCAACAGTGGATAATCATATTCCAGAAGATTGGGATGAACTAACTCGCCTTATGAATACCGATGAGTTTGATCTTGGTAATGACGAAGTGAATTCTTCAGCGCCAGTTGACACTCCAGCTCCAATAAAAGAAAGCGCACCGACTAAACGTTATAATGCTGAGCAGCAAGCTGTAAAACAAACAGCGCCTGTAAAAAGCTTTACTCAAAATGATAAAGTGTTTTGTGATGCCTTTTTAAACGGATTGGGGATTAAGGATGAGCTTAAAAGTGCCCTAGATAATGAAAAGCTGTGGTTTGAGATGGGGCAGGGCTTAAGTTTATTACTGACAGAGCTCATGGAATCTTTACGCCAACGCGCGATTGTAAAGAACAAATTAAGACTGAACCATACAATGTTTCAGACCGAACAGAACAACCCATTGAAGTTTTCTGCCAATATTGATGATGTTATTCAGAACTTGTTCATAAAAAATAGTGCAAGCTTTCTGTCTTCGAATGAATCTATTAAAGAAAGCTTTGTAGATACACGCAAGCACGAGCAAGCACTGCTCGCTGGTGCAGATGGCGTGCTCAAAGGGATGTTATCGCAAGTTTCTCCCGTGCAAATTAATCAACAGGCAAACGATAATTCTAACGTGTTAAAAATTATTCCAGGCCAAATAGAGTCTAAATGCTGGAAGTTATATCAAAGTTTATATGATGATATTTCTCAGGAAGTTAACGCGAAAGGCGCTATGGCTATGTCTGATGATTTTTTAAAAGCATATAACGATCGAATCAAAGAAACGCTCTAGAAAGGAAAGTAAATAATGCATAAAGTTAAGCTCTATTTAATGAGTTTTAGTTTACTATTTTTGGTACTGGGATGTACTACGATGAATAAAATCGTACCTCCTTCTACAGATCTGATCATCAATGTATCTAAAAATGTTAATCCGGATACATCAGAACGCCCTTCTCCGGTGGTGATGAAAATTTTTGAGTTGAGCTCAAGAACAATTTTTGACACGCAGGATTTTTTTAGTTTATACGATACGCCAGAAAAGATATTAGGCCCTGATTTATTAAAAAAGGATGAGTTAGAGCTTCAGCCTGATTCAGTACAGCAATATAAAATGAGCCTTAATCGTAATACTCGTTATGTTGGGGTTGTTGTTGCTTACAGAAATATAGACCAAGCAAGGTGGAGAGCGGTTATTGAAGTTGACCCCACCGGTTATGACGACATAAATGTAAATGTAGAAGCGATTGCTACATACATGAGAGAGCAATAAAAAAGGATTTTTAAAATGAGTGATAACACTCGTGTTGCTTGGACTGAGGGGATGTTTTTAAGACCTCAGCACTTTCAGCAATCAGATAAATATATTTCAAATGTGATTAAGCAAGTATGCATTGGAAACCTTGCTGATCCATGGGGAATAATAGATATTAGTATTGATAATGAATTACTTAACAGTGGTCAATTCGCTGTGGATTCATTAACTGCAATTACCCCGGATCTACTGCCAATTGATATGCCTCAGTCAACCTCTTTACCTGAGCCTTTAGTGGTTAATAAAGATGTGTTTGACGAAGTTGTTTATTTGGCTATTCCTGCGCTAAAAAATAGTGGCGTTAATATATCGTCAACTGACGATAATATGGTTACTCGCTATAAGCTTAACGATTTGGCAGTGAGTGATGACTTATTGGGAGCGCAGTCTCAAGAAATAATTCAAGTTGCAAAAGTATACAGTAAGTTGATGCTGTCTTCTGATGATCATTCAGGGTATATCGTGTTGCCTTTAGCACGAATAGTGGATGTGAGCAGCGAAGGGCAAATAAAGTTAGATGCAAAGTACATTCCTCCCTCTTTAAAAGTAGGGCAGTGTAAACCTTTATCGGGGCTAGTGAGAGAAATTGGCTCAATGATAAAGCAACGCGCTGAAAGCATTGCTGCTAGGTTGTGCCAAGGTTATGCGGGTAGTACGTCAGTTGCAGATTTTATAATGCTGCAAACACTAAATAAATATGACGCGATATTTAATAATTTGCTCAGCGTTAATAGTTTACATCCGAACGTGTTTTATAGCCGCTTAATTGAACTGGCAGGTGAGTTATCAACCTTTAGCACGGCTAATAAAAGAGTGCCTAAATTACCTAATTATGATCACACAAATTTAGGGCAAGTGTTTAGTGAAGTGGTTAACTTTTTATACCAATCATTAAGCCATGTAATTGAGCAAACCGCGACTGAAATTAAGCTTGAACAAAGTAAGTTTGGTATTTCGTTTGGTGCCTTAAAAGATAAATCTATTTTAAATTCAGCGCAGTTTGTTTTAGCAATTAAAGCAAGCGTTCCGCATGAAGAGTTGAGAAAAATTCTACCTTCGCAAATTAAAATTGGCAGCGTTGAAACCATTCGTGATCTTGTTAACAACCAGATCCCAGGTATTACAATTAGTAACTTGCCAACAGCGCCAAGACAGATCCCTTACCATGCTGGTTTTCATTATTTTGAATTAAATCGCCATGGTGAACATTGGGAAAAACTGCGCTCCAGCGGAGGAATTGCTATCCACCTCTCAGGAAGTTACCCAGAACTCCAATTAAGCCTTTGGGCTATTAGAACTTAACTTTTTAAAAAGGAAGAGTTTCAATGGACGAAACCATTATAAAACCACGCCCTGGCCGACTAGGGCGAAATACCCCAAGCAGTGGTGCAGCGCAAAATGATGCTGATAAAACCGTTATGTCGGTTGAGCCACCCTCTGCAAAGCCGATGAGCAATAATAAGGTATCAATTTTTAAAAATCCCTTGTTAGAAGCGGCAACAGATTGCTTTTCTCTTGTGATATCCATAAATCAATCGCTTGAAATGAGCAATCTAGCAGCGCTCAAACACCGCTGTGTTGAGGCTATAAAGCGTTTTGAAGTGGAAGTCCGTAACCAGCACCTATCAAAAGAAGTGATTAATAATTCACGCTATTGCCTATGCGCTATTCTTGATGAGTCTGTATTGAATTCAAAGTGGAGCTCAATGGAGTGGGCTGATGAAAGTCTGCTGTCGACTTTTCACAAAGAAACCTTTGGTGGTGAATATTTTTATACTCTACTTGATGCCGGGTTAGGGCAACCTGAAAAAAACAAACAGTTTTTGGAGTTGCAATACCACTGTTTAAACTTAGGCTTTAAAGGGAAATATCGATTAGATGCCGGCGGCGATACAAAAGTCGAAGAGTATCGTTCACAGCTTTATCATTTACTCAATCAGCTTGATGGCCCGATTAATAATAAACTATCTCCAAACTGGCAACAAAGAGTTGCTGCAGGTGTTGAACTAAGAAATCAAGTGCCACTGTGGGTCATATTTTCTGTGCTGGGGCTGATATTATTGATGATTTATCTATCAATAAATATGAAGCTAAATAACGATGTTTTTGCGATTAATGAAAAACTAGCGGGCATTCATCCGTTAGCTGTTAATCAAACGGTTGATAAAAAAGATCAGCAGCTGCGTGTACTTGAACAGTTACTGCAAACAGAAATTAAAATGGGGATTGTTGCTGTTGCAAAAAATTCCGATGGGATCCGCATAACGATAAACAGTGAAAATTTGTTTAAACAAGGGGATTCTCAACTACTTCCATCATTTCAGCCTATTTTAGAAAAGTTAGCGTTAAGCTTAGAGGGAACTAAAGGGCGAGTGCTTATAACGGGCCACACAGATGACTTACCAATTAGTACAGATAAGTATCCTTCTAATTGGCATCTTTCTTTAGCCAGAGCAACACAGGTTGCTAATTTAATGGCTAAAAGTACCAACTTAAGCGGTCGTTTATGGCCAGAAGGAAAGGGCGCTGCAGAGCCTATCGCCAGCAATTCAGATTCAGCTTCTCGGTCATTAAACCGACGAATTGAAATCGATCTATTATTTTAATGAGGCTGCAATGAGTTTCTCACAAAAATTTAAAAAAATAACCTACGCACTAACATCACGAACCGCTATATTAATTATCGGCTTTTTAGCCTTATCATTATTAATTTGGTTTGGTGGCCCTTTAATCGCAGTGGCAGACTATGTACCGCTTGCAGGTGTAGCATCACGATTATTAACTATTTTATTGGTATTATTAGTTTTTTCAGTGACCAAAATTTATCGTCTTATGCAGCAAAATAAGCGCGATGAAAAAATGGCAGATGAGTTAATTGATAACAATGATGCTAATAGTAGTGAAGTAAACGAAGAAATTACTACTCTTAAAACGAGAATGAATGAAGCTATAGATCTACTAAAAGATGTAAAGCTATTTAAAGGTAAAAATATATACCAGTTACCTTGGTATATTATGATTGGCCCTCCGGGTGCAGGTAAAACAACGGTTATTCATAACTCAGGCCTCGATTATCCATTAAAAGATAAGCTAGGCGTTGACTTAGTTCATGGTGTAGGCGGTACGCGTAATTGTGACTGGTGGTTTACCAATAAAGCGGTATTAATTGATACCGCAGGGCGTTACACAACACAAAGTAGCCACGCAAAACATGACTCAAGAGCATGGGAAGGTTTTTTAGGGTTATTAAGAAAGCATCGTCCGTTACGTCCTATTAATGGCGTGATGATCAGCATGGGTATTTCTGAGCTAATGAGCCAGACCAAAACTGAGCGAAACCTACATGCTCGTGCTATAAAACAGCGTCTTCAAGAATTACAAAACCAACTAGGGATGACATTTCCTGTTTATGTTATTTTTTCTAAAGTTGATTTAATTGAAGGCTTTAGAGAGTTTTTTGCTGAGCTAACTGAAGAAGAATGTGAGCAGGTTTGGGGAATTACCTTTGAACTTGATTTAGATAAAGATACTCAGGTAGATGCGTTCAATAAAGAGTTCCATGCTTTAATTTCTAAGCTTACAGAGATGTTAAATCGTCGGCTTATCAATGAGCGAAATGAAGCTATTCGTGCCAAGATTTTTGAATTCCCTCGACAGTTACGGGTATTGCAGGGCGTAGGTGATGACTTTTTAAAAGAAATTTTCACCCCCAATGCCTATGAAGAATTACCCATGTTCAGAGGGGTGTACTTAACCAGTGCGACGCAAGAAGGGACACCGTCAAGCTTTTTAAATGATGCGAGCGCAGGGAAAACAGATTACATAAATCAATCTAAAAGTTTCTTTATTAAGAATGTTTTAGAAAGTGTTATTTTTCCTGAGCAAAACTTAGCAAGCACTAACAAACATCATGATAAGCAAAATAAATGGCTTCGCGTTGCAAGTATTTCAGCTGCGTGTGTTGCTTTATTAGGTTTTTCAGTTTCGTGGTACTTTAGTTTTGCATGGAATAGCAACTTAATAGACGCCACCGATGAGGCAATTACTACTTACCAAGAGCTCGATGCCTCTTCGTTTGATAGAAATAATTTATTGGTGTTGAACGACAGACTAAATGCACTGAGAAATCTACCTGCTACTAACCCTGAGCTCATTAACCCTGAGGATGCTTCATCAGTTGGTTTTAATAAGTTAACCGAAATTAAAGAATCTTCTACTAATGCTTACAAGCGTTCTTTACAAACGTATTTAGAGCCATTTGTTGCTAATACTTTAATTAAGGAAATGGAAGCGCATCCAGAACACTTAAGCTATTTATATGAAACGCTAAAGTGTTACTTAATGTTGTTTAAACCTGAATACTTTGAAAGTGAAGATATTGTGGTGTGGTTCAGTGCTTATTTAGACAGAAACTTACCCGGTGATTTGAATATGCAAACGCGTGGTGAGTTAATGAATCATATTTCAGCTTTACTCAATGAGGGAATCACGCAAACCGAAATAGATAACCAAGCTGTGCGAGTTGCACGTGCAGAGTTAACTAAACTACCGATTGCGGAAAGAGCATACCAGCGTCTTCAAGCTGATTTTCTTGATAGTAGTATTCCGCCTTTCAGACTAACCGATATTATTAGCTTTGAAAGTGCACAAAAGTTTACTTTTCGTAATAACGGCGACTTAACGCGAAGCATTCCAGGGTTATACACTTTTAATGGTTTTCATGGCATTTTTAATATTGAAAAAGGAAAAATGCTTGGTAACTTAATGGCTAGTAGCTGGGTTTACGGGCAAGAAGCCTCAGGAACTTACGATATTTCTAAAGCGGAGATAGAGAAGAAACTAGAGCAGCGCTATTTCCAAGATTATATTTATTATTGGCAGTCATTTTTAGATGACTTGAGTCTTAATCAATACAGCTCACCCGCTGAAGGCGTCAATATTACTGATGTATTAGCAGGCTCTGAAGCGCCGATTAAAAATATCATTAATGCGGTGAAAAAGAATGTTCAGCTTACTAAACTACCAGTATCTGAAAATCAAAAAGTAGCCGGTGATGTGGCAGCCAATGCTGCTAAAGTCGCTATGCAAACTAAAGCAAATCGAATTAAGCGCTTTTTACCTGATGAAGCTCCAAAATTTGAAATTGATCTACCAGGTTACCAAGTAGAAGAAGCCTTTGAAGATATTATTGATATTGATGTTCAGCAACTTGATAATATTCAGAAAAATTTAAGAGAGTTAAATATTTATTTAACCAAGCTTGATAGAGGCGATCAGCTTAAGTACTCCATTAAAGATCAAATAAGCGGTAAGAGTAAACCTAGCTTTATTCGCCAATTAGAGTATCAAAGCAGCGACTTACCTTATCCATTTAATAGTTGGTTACTGGATATTAGTAGAGATACTAGCAACATAACCAAAAATAGTGCTAACAGGCATCTAAATGAAATTTGGAAAAGTAAAGTTTTACGCGAGTATAACGCGGCGATTGTGGGCCGTTACCCATTTGCTCCGCAGGCTGAAAAAGAAGTCAGCATTAAAGACTTTACCCGCTTCTTTGGTCCTAATGGCACCATAGACAACTTTTTCAATAGCTACGTAGCCCCGAGTGTGGACATGAGCTCAACCCCTTGGAAGTTTGAAAAAGATATTGGTATTAGCAACAACACGTTAAAAATGTTCGAGCATGCTTACAAAATTCAAACCGCATTTTTTGACCGTGGTAGTAATACTCCAAGAATTGAGTTTGGCTTGCGTACCTTTAAATTAGACAAAACGGTCTCAAGCTTCATGATTGAAATTGATGGCCAATCTATGATTTATCGTCATGGTCCGCTTAAGGTGACCAATTTTGTTTGGCCTGGTGCAAGTGGTCAAAGCAAAACTCGAGTGGTGTTTACTCCACCAAATGGTGGGCGTTCAATTAACACCACCTACCAAGGTGAGTGGTCACTATACAGAATGTTAGATGAACTGAGTGAAAAGCGAAGTAAAACGCGAGAAGACTTAGAGCTGCATTTCTCACTAATGGGTAACAATGCAAAAGTAGAATTATTGCCGAGTTCAATCAGGCATCCTTTTTGGAATAGCAGTGTAGAGAAGTTCTCATGTCCGACCCGATTGTAGATATTGGTTATCTTGGCAAAGTCCCTTGTTTAGGCGACTTTGTTCAAGATAATGTTACTAAAGAGTTTTCAGAGCATTGGGAGCAATGGCTTCAGGCTGCCATTGCTGTAAGTAAAGAACAGCTTGGTGATGTTTGGCAAGAAAACTATTTAACAGGTCCCGTTTGGCATTTTGCCTTAAGCCCAAATATTGTGGGTGATACTGGCGTTATGGGCACGTTATTGCCAAGTATGGATGCTGTGGGGAGGCATTATCCTCTCACGGTAACGCGAACAACACATATTGCTCCTGTCGATGTACTTCATTCTGGTGTTTTTTCGTTGGAGTACGAAGATGCAGTACTCAAAGTACTTGATGGCTCCGTTGATTTATTTTCTTGGCGCAAAGAGTTAGCTAATACTTTGAGCGAAATTACTTCAACTAAAAAGCAAGTTAGTTTTGCAAACTCGCTAGATAAGAATAAACAGGCTACAGCATTGGAGTTTTCTGGTACCGAATTAAGTGATCACATTTTACAAGATGCCATGCATGCCATTTTATATAAAAAGTATGGTGATTACAGTGTTTGGTGGACTCATGGCTCATGCAATATTAAGCCTATGGTGTTGATCACTTCGGCTCTACCGCCTGTAAATCAAGTGGCCGCTATGCTAGATGGACGATGGAAACATTGGGAATGGAATTTTACACAGGTAAAAAATAGTGATTAATAATTTAAGCTCAAGTTATGCCATTACCCACCGAGGTGCTGTTAGGCAACTTAACGAAGACGCGCATGTAGAAATTAACAGCCATAATTTATGGGTAGTAGCTGATGGTATGGGAGGACATGAAGCGGGTGAAGTTGCCAGCCAATTAGTTGTTGATGTTATAAGAACCCATGTTGAAAAGTTTAAACTAGAAGATTTAAACGTCAGTGACATTGTTAAAGCCATTGAAGATGCAAATAAACAATTAACTGAATATAGCGCGCAATACTTAAGCAACAAAACAGCGGGCAGCACGGTGACAGCTTTGTTTGTTAAAAATGAGCGCTATTACATTTTATGGGTTGGCGATAGCAGAGCTTATTTGTTGCGCAATAGTAAGTTGACTCAAGTTTCTAGAGATCATAGCCAAGTTAACGACTTAATAGATGAAGGAATGATTTCTGTTGAAGAAGCTAAAAATCATCCACTATCTAATGTAATTACCCGTGCCGTAGGGGTAATGGATGAAGTAAAAGTTGATGTTGTTGAAGGGGATATAAACACAGGCGATATATTTTTACTGTGCTCAGATGGTCTTACTGGCGAGTTATCAGATGAAGAAATATGTTTGTCATTAGAGCCCTCTAGTATTATTGATTCAGGAATGGCGTTAATGCATTCTTCGTTAGTCAGAGGAGCCAAAGATAACGTGACCTGTATTTTAGTAAAATATGATGATGTGGATGCCAATCTATCGATACAATCTTGCAATTTGCAAGATGAGGCAACGATTCCATTGTTCACTAAGTAGCTGATTAAGCCTGTTTTAGTATAATCAAGAAAAAAAGTTGTAAATAAATCAGGAACAAAAAAACTGTTATTTCAATTATTTATAAAATAACATTAGCCAGCTTATCGGCATAATAGCGTCAAGGCTTGTAATTTAATTTAAAGAATGTAATATAATTTCCGCTTTGCTTCTTAGAGCACATGGATAATATTTAGGACAATGGAATGTTTTTATTTGAAGAGTATATTTCCCCTATTTCAGATGCTGAGTTTGCAGGTATTGATCCGCGCTCAGACGTCTCTCCAACGTCTACTTACTATGCCTTAAAAGATTTAAGAAACCAACTTCGTGCGGCTGAAAGAAATGCCTTAGTCGATGAAGAGGGAATTGCTTCACTTTCGCGAGATTGGCTGCCATTACTTGAACAATGCAGTGAGGCAGTTAAAAGCGAAAGCAAGGATATTGAATACCTTGCATGGCTAATTGAAGGTTTATGCCGCGTTCACGGGTTTAAAGGAATAGCGTTTGGTTTTCGCGTTGCCAAGTATTTGCTTGAACACCATTTTGAATCCCTTTATCCAACACTTGATGACGGTGATGAAATTTCAGACAAAGTGTCTGCCTTAGTTGGCTTAAATGGTACAGCCGGTGAAGGCACGTTAATCATCCCAATAAAAAGCATTTATATGACAGACAGTGTCAGTATGGATCCTTTTTCTTTTTGGGAGTATCAGCAAGGGTATGATATTTCGCGTTTAAATGATGAAAAGCGCGAAAAGAAAATAGCCCAAGGCGCAGTTGATTTTGAGCAATTAGAAAAAAGTGCCGCTGAGACCAGTACCGAATTTTTTGTGTCTTTAAAAAACGATATTGAAGATGCGATAGAGCAGTTTGCTGCCTTGAGCGAAGTTATGGATGAGGTGACAGGTGAGCCACAACCGACGTCTAACATCAAACAAGCATTAGAAGTGAGCTTAGCGGCGGTAAAACACGTAGCAGCAGATAAGCTTGAAGCAGCGCAAACTGCACTAGATAAAGCTAACGCTGAGCCTGAAGAGGAACTTGTTGAGGATGCGATTCAAGCTGATTCAGAGCAACCTAAAAAGCTTAGCAGTGATGAGATTAATTCAAGAGAAAACGCAATAAAAAAACTTCAAGAAATTGCGACTTTTTTCAGAAAGACTGAGCCTCATTCACCGATGTCTTACACGATAGAACAAGTTATTCGATGGAGCGAATTATCGCTACCTGAGTTATTAAATGAGTTAATTACAGATAGTGATGCTAGGACTGGATACTTTAAGTTGTCTGGCATTAAGATCAGCGAAACTGAAACATAGTAAAAGGAGTTCTCAATGAGTATCCATGATAAGTTAAAACGAGTTCGTAAACCTAGAGTACATATCACTTATGATGTGGAAACCGAGGGCGCGGCAGTAAAAAAAGAATTACCCTTTGTAGTGGGTGTAATGGGCGATTTTTCTGGTGATAATACAGAAGCGCTTAAGCCACTAAAAGATAGACGTTTTATTCAAATTGATCGTGATAACTTTAATGATGTTTTAAAGCGTATGAGCCCATCTCTACGTTTAAAAGTAGACAACACATTAACGGATGATGGTTCTCAGTTTGAAGTTAATTTGAACTTCAAATCGATTGACGATTTCGAGCCTGCAGCCGTTGTAAATCAAGTAGAGCCGTTACGCAAATTGATGGAAACGCGTAACAAGCTTCGTGACTTGATGACGAAGATTGACCGCTCAGAAGAACTTGAAAACGTACTAGAAGAAGTATTAAGCAACACAGCAAGCTTAGACTCGATGGCGAAAGAACTTAACTTAGAGGAGACTGATAAATGAGCACTGAACAATTAGCAACAGAATCAGAATCGGTAGCAGAAGTTAGTTCTTCACTTTTAGAGCAAGCAATCGGTGCGACTAAACAAACAGAGTCAAGCCGTGCTGAAGAGTTACTGAAAACGTTAACTGAAGAAGCATTAAAAGGCACAGTTCAATGGAACAAAAACATGACTGTGACGTTTAATGAAGCAATTCAATTAATCGATCAAAAAATCTCAAAGCAGTTAAGTGTCGTAATGCACACGGATGAGTTTCAAAAACTTGAAGGCTCATGGCGCGGATTACATCACTTAGTTATGAATTCTGAAACTAGCTCAACATTAAAAATTCGTGTTTTAAACATGAAAAAGAAAGAGCTGCATAAAGACTTAAGTAAAGCTGTTGAGTTTGATCAAAGCCAAACCTTCAAGAAAATTTACGAGTCAGAATTTGGTACCCCAGGTGGTGAACCGTATGGCACGATTGTAGGTGACTTTGAATTTACGAATCACCCAGAAGATGTTGAAACATTAAGCTTAATGTCTAATGTTGCAGCCGCTGGTTTCTGTCCATTTATTGCCGCATCATCACCGTCGTTATTTGGCTTTGATAATTGGGAAGAATTAACTAAGCCACGTGATTTAGAAAAAGTGTTTGAATCACTAGAATACACTAAATGGCGTTCATTTAGAGACAGCGATGATTCACGCTTTGTATCACTTACTATGCCGCGTTTCCTTTCGCGTTTACCTTATGGTGCAGCGTCAAAACCAGTTGAAGAATTTAACTACGAAGAGTTTGAAGTTGAAGCGAAAGATGGCCGTTCAGTTAGTACTGATAATAGTGATTATTGTTGGAGTAATGCCGCATACGCTATGGCAACAAACATGACCGCTGCTTTCTCTCAATATGGTTTCTGTACTGCTATTCGTGGCGCAGAGGGTGGTGGTAAAGTAGAAGGCTTACCAACGCACATATTTACAAGTGATGATGGCGATCCAGATCTTAAATGTCCAACAGAAATTGGCATAACAGACCGTCGTGAGGCCGAGCTAAGCCAGTTAGGTTTCTTGCCTTTATGTCACTATAAAAACACTGATTATGCTGTTTTCTTTGGTGGCCAAAGCTGTCAAAAACCAAAAATCTACTCAACACCTGATGCAACCGCTAATGCTGCCATTTCAGCACGCTTACCTTACTTAATGGCGACTTCTCGTTTTGCTCATTACCTTAAAGTAATGGCGCGCGATAAAATTGGTAGCTTTATGGAAGCCGAAGACGTTGAATCATGGTTAAACCGTTGGATTCTGTCTTATGTAAATGCGACAGAGGGCGGTGGTCAAGATATTAGAGCACGTTACCCTCTTGCTGATGCGAAAGTATCTGTAAAAGAGATCCCTGGACAACCTGGTGCCTATAACGCTGTTGCTTGGCTTAAACCTTGGTTACAAATGGAAGAGCTTACCTCTTCTTTACGCCTTGTAGCTAAAATCCCAGAGATCGGTTAATAAAACCGCTCTCTGCATTAAGGATGATGCAATAGAATGAATCACGAAGAGTTTTCATTTATCAATCAAGACTTCACTTTTCAACAAAAGTCGCAGTCTAGAATAAGTGATAATGACGCTTTACTCGATAGGTTTTTAAACGAAAAAAACCTAGATAAAGCGTTATTATTATGGCTTGAAGGCTCTTCTGATTCTCCACTTTCTTGGAATAAGGAGTCATTGAGTCCTTATTTACAGCGTGTGATCATTGAACTCGATCAACTGATTTCTGCACAACTCAATCATATAATTCATGCGAAAAGCTTTCAAAATTTAGAAGCTAGTTGGCGAAATCTATGGTGGCTATTATTACAAACAGAGCAACAAGACAAAGAAAAAAAAGTAAAAGTTAAATTGCTTAATTGTGACTGGCCAACGCTCTCAAAAGACGTAAATAAAGCGATAGATTTCGATCAAAGTACGTTTTTTCAATTACTCTATCAAAACGAATTTGACAGTGCCGGCGGCGAGCCCTTTGGTATTGTGATTGGTGATTATGAAATTAGTAATGGTTGCTCAGCGGGCACTATTTATAACGATATAGATACGATTAAAGAAGTGTCAAGAACGGCTGCCGCCGCATTTTCTCCTTTTATATGTTCGGCATCGGCTAACTTATTTGGCGCTGATAGCTTTTCAGATTTAGGTTATTACTCTGATTTATTTAATCACTTTGAGCAGCCTGAATATATAAAATGGCAAAGCTTTAGAAAAATGGAAGAAGCTAGATTCATGGGTTTTACACTCCCTCATGTGCTAGTTAGGCCGCCTTATGCTAATGACGGTAAGCGCCATCAAGAATTCTATTTCAAAGAACAAATTATTAATCCAGAAACAGATATGCTGTGGGGGAATGCAGCCTATCAATTTGTATCAACAATAATCAGAGCTTACTGCGATAGCGGCTGGTTTGGGCATATACGTGGTATAGAGCCAGGAAAAGTGTCAAAAGGGTTAGTCACAGGGCTAGCTCGCGATAGTTTTGCTAATGATACTTATCAAAAAGAAGCTAAGCCGCCACTGGATTTGTTAGTAACCAGTAAGTTTGAAAAGCAATTTTCTGAACTCGGTTTTATCCCAGCCTCTTCGGTCACAAATACCGAACATATTGTTTTTTACAGTAATGCGTCGGTTCAAAAGACAAAAAATTACGACTCAAGCGCTGCTAATATCAATGCGCGCTTATCGTCTATGTTGCAATACATTTTATGTGTATCGCGCTTTGCGCACTATTTAAAATTATTGGCCCGAGACCGTGTAGGCTCTTACAGTACGGCTCAAGCGTGTGAAAGAGATTTACAGGCGTGGATCAATAACTACACAACCGCGTCAGACTCTGCGTCTGAGCACATTAGAAGTAAATACCCACTCAGTAATGCAAAAATAAAAGTAAGTGAAAACAAGGCTAATCCGGGTCATTACTTTTCGGTTTTGCAGTTACAGCCCCATTTTCAGTTAGACCAAATGGTCTCGAGTATTAAGTTAATAACAGAGCTCAGTCCTCATCATAAAATAAAGGAATAGTAATGAAAAAAATACACAGTTTAATTCGCGAGGGAAAACTTGCTGATGCTTTATTATGTTGCGCTACAGAGTTGCAAGATGAGCCTTTAAATTTTGATATTAGAAGTCTTTATTCTGAATTACTTTGCATTAACGGTGAACTTGAAAAAGCAGATAAACAGCTTGATTTTATGGTGCAAAAGAACCCAGAATTTGCGGTAGGAGCGGTTAACCTTAGGCATTTAATTCGCGCACAACAATCGCGTGTAGATTTTTATCAAGGTAAGGGCATTCCTAAACTATTTCATGAAGCTAATGAGCTAGACACCCTGTTCTTAAAAATGCACGTAGCCTTACTTGAAGGCGAAACATCTGAAGCGGCAATCCTTGCAAAACAAATGGAAGCACTTCGTCTTGAAAGTGTTGATGATGAGCATTCAGCAATTAGAGATTTAGATGATAGCTTAAGCCCATATTTAGAAGTGCTAGGCACGAATGGCGAGTTTTACCTTGCAAACTTTAATGAAATTGAAACATTAAAAGTAGAACCTGTAGCGTCTTTATTAGAGAGCATTTGGTTACGCGTTGAGATCACTATCAAAGACGGTCCGTCAGGTACTGCACACTTACCGCTGGTCTATGCAAACTCAAATACTGAGCTTGAAAAGTTAGGTCAGGTTTCTGATTGGGATGAGCTACAAGATGAATTTATTGTAGGTAAAGGAATGAAAATGTTATTTGTCAACGATGAAGCAATCACTATTCCAAGTCTAAAAATCAACGCCGTTGAAATAGCAGAGTAAGCGCAATAAACGATTATGATTGAACATAAGCAGCAACTCCAAGCATCTATTTTAGATAGGCTCATTGACGATGAGCCTGACTTTCAAGATGCGCCTTCTCGTACTGAGGGGATCAGCATTAGTGAGCTGAGAAAAAATGTGCGTAGAGACATAGAAGCGCTGCTAAATGCTCGAATTCAGTGGCATACCTGGCCATCACAATATGCTGAGTTGTCGACTTCGTGTTTATCATATGGTTTGCCTGATTTTTCAAGTATGTCTGTAAGCTCTCACGAAGGGCGTGCACTTTTATGCGAAACCGTAAGAAATACAATTTTAAAATTTGAACCACGGTTTATTGAAGTAGAAGTGTTTACCGATGATGAAGTACCCGTGAACAGAGTATTAAACCTAAGGATTAACGCCTTGTTGTATGCCGATCCAGAACCTGAATTTATCAGCTTTGATTCTGAAGTTGAGCCGGTTAATTTAGGTATGAAGATTATTGAGGCCTCTTTATGAACGATGAGTTATTGAAGTACTACAATCGCGAACTAGCGTTTGTTCGCCACATGGGTAAAGACTTTTCTGAAAAGTACCCTAAAGTTGCAGGGCGATTAAAGTTAAGTGATGACCATATTGAAGACCCTCATGTATCTAGGCTAATCGAATCGTTCGCATTTTTAACTGCAAATATTAGGCAAAAACTAGATGACAGCTTTCCTGAACTAACTGATGCTCTATTGGGACAAATGCTGCCAGACTATCAAGCGCCTATCCCTTCAATGTCGGTAGTAAAATTAGAAGCTGAAAATCTGTCCACCACGGGCGTGGTCATTCCAAGAGGCAGTGAAGTAGAAACCAATGTTGAGTCAATGAAGCAATGTAAGTTTCAAACCTGTTACGAAACCTATTTATGGCCGGTTGAAGTCACGAGTGCTCAATTTGATAACAGTCCGTTTGTTGCTCCTAAGCCTCGTTGGCATGAAAAAGCTAAGTCAATTTTTAAACTTGAATTAACGGGTGAATACCCCGGAGTGTCATTAGCTGAAACAGGACTTGAGAAACTTAGATTATTTATAAATGGGCAATGGCATCATACGCTTAAAGTTTACGAGTTACTTTTTAAACATTGTATAGGCATTGCTTTTGACAATGGTGAAGAGGGCATAAAGTACCTTTCTAAAAACCAGTTAAAAGCCGTAGGCTTTGATGCAAATGAAGCGGTGGTGCCGTATTCGCAGCGCTCAAGTGCTGGTTATCGCTTACTGGTGGAAAACTTTACCTTTCCAGAAAAGTTTCGTTTTGTTGAACTTGAAAATATTCGTTCATCACTGCCTAAAAAGTCTAACAAATGCAGTGTGTATATTTATCTTGATTCAGAGTCAACCGAGCTTGAAAAGCAAGTAGACAAAAATATGTTTTTAATGGGATGTACGCCCATTATTAATATGTTTGAGCAAGAATTAGAACCGATTCGCCCTGAGCTGAGTGAATACGAATACCAATTAACACCACGCTATATGGACTCTGAAATCTCAGAGGTGATTGGTATCTCAGAAGTTATTGCGTTTGATCACAAAGGGAACAAACAAATAGTGTGTCCTTTTTATGGGCAGACTCATCCACGATACCAAGGCCATGATGATTTATTTTGGCACATCCGCAGAGAAACCGCCTCATGGGCCGGTGGCTATGTTGAGTCAGGTACGGAATCGTTTTTGTCGTTGGTAGATGCACGATTTGAAAATAGCGCTATGGATTATGCTGAAGGCAATACGGTACTCACTGTTCGCGCTAACTGTAGTAATCGAAATCTTCCTGCTAGCATGCCTTTTGGGGATGATGAACTCGGGCTTTTAATGCCTGAACGTGGCGATGTAATTAAAAAAATACGTTGTTTAATCCCATTTACTCATGCCGTTAGACCGATATTAGCCGATGCAACCCGTTGGCAATTAGTAAATCATTTAACCCTTGATACTTTTAGTGGTGATGATGCGTGTAGCAAGCTTAAAGAGGTTTTACGGCTGTATGACTTTAGAGCTTCACCGCAAACAAAAGGCCTTATCGATAATATTTACCGCGTGATTGTAGAACCAGCAACGGCGCGTGTTGTACAAAAAGGGCGGGTAAGCTTTGCAACGGGAAGCGAAATTGAAATTACCTTTGCCAATGATGATTTTTCGGGAAGTGGTATGTTTTTCTTTGCTTCTATCCTCGATCATTTCTTTGCACAATTTGCGGCAATCAATAGTTTCACGCGAGTCAGTTTAAGGCTCAAAGAACAAGAGCAAGTGTATTATCAATGGCCTGCTCGAGTCGGGGAAAGCCCGTTAATATGATCCAGCATATTATTTCTCAAGCGTCACAAGTTGACTTTTATAAAGCTGTTTTCATTATTGAAAACCAGCTTAAAAAGCATGGCTTAGAATATCGCTATGTAGGGTATGACAGTAGCCCAAAGCAAGAGTTAATTAAATTTACTGCAACACAAAAGTTTGGTTATCCAGGCAATGCAATAACAAAATTAGAGCAAGCTAGCTTTGAAGACGGGTTACATAAAGTCAACATGCAGATCTCTTTTATGGGCTTAACGGGTTGCTCGGGCGCTTTACCTCAATTTTACAGCGAGCTGGTGATGCAGCGTCTTCGCTATAAAGATACCACCATGCGTGACTTTTACGATATGTTTAATCATCGTTTGGTGTCTTTATATTATCGAGCGTGGAAAAAATATAAGCCGTCTTTAAATCATGTGAACAAAGATAAAAACAAAGACCCATATACACAAATATTGGGACTTTTAAGTGGCGGCTACAATGATCATCAGTTGCACTTTTCAGGCCTTTATAGCCGAAAAATTCGTAACGCTTTTGATTTAAAAAGTGTATTGAGCTCTTACCTTGGTTGTGATGTTGTCATCAAACAAATGGTAGGAAAGTGGCATGATCTGAAACCACAAGAACAAACTTGTTTAGCAAGTGAGCGCCTATATGAGGGACAACATGCTCGCTTAGGCGTTGATACCGTAATAGGTAAAAAGATATGGGATATTTCTTCTAATATTGAGATTCATATCAGCACTACTGATATTGATAAAGCAAAATCCTTGTTACCGAAAGGCAAGTTATTTGAGCTAGCTACAAAGATTGTAAAAGATTATGCGGGCAATGCGATTTCATTTCGACTTATCATCGAATCAGATTTTCAACAACTTGATGCGGTGCAGTTGTCTAAACGGGAATGCCAACTTGGCGCTAATAGCTTTTTAATGGCGAGTAAAAACACCCCTAAATTTAACCCTATTAAGTTATCGTTTAAAGGATAATTAAAAATTAAAAGGAACAGCGTATGTCAACGATGACATTAAATAAATTAGTTGAAAAACTAAGTCCAGATTGTAGAAAAAGCTTAGAGGCAGCTGTTGCAATATGTAATAGCCGCAGCCATTTTACGGTTGAATTAGAGCATTGGTTGTTAGCTATGATTGAGCAGCAACTAGATGACGTTAGACTAATATTCGGTTCATTTGATATTGATATTGATCAGGTGAAGCAAGATTTAAATCAATCATTAGAGTCATTTAAAACGGGCAGTGATTCATCGCCTAGTCTGTCGGTGCATGTTACTACTTTACTTAGGCAGTCATGGTTAAGTACCAGTATAGAATTTACCGATGAGCAAATTCGCAGTGCTTATGTTATTTATACGCTAACAAAAGACGATACGCTTTCAAGTTTAGTAACGCGCTGTAGCAAATTGTTTAATAACATAGAGCCAGGCCAACTGTTACATGCATGGCCTGAAATTGTTGCCCAATCGCAAGAACGTAATACCAGCACTGCAAGTGCTATAACACCTGCAAATGGTTCATCTAAAACACCAAGCTTAGATCAATTTACAGTTGATTTAACCGCTCAAGCAAAAGCGGGGAAAATAGACCCTATTCTAGGTCGTGATTTTGAAATACGTCAAATGGTTGATATTTTAACTAGACGTCGTCAAAACAACCCAATCTTAACGGGTGAAGCGGGTGTAGGTAAAACCGCTGTGGTTGAAGGACTTGCCCTAAGAATTGCCCAAAAAGACGTACCTGCAGTATTACAAAACGTTAAGTTGCACAGCCTAGATTTGGCTTTGCTTCAAGCAGGTGCGGGCATGAAAGGTGAGTTTGAAAATCGCTTAAAGTCGTTAATTAACGAAGTTAAAAACGCTGTTGACCCTGTGATTCTTTTTATAGATGAAGCTCACACTATGATTGGTAGTGGCGGACAAGCGGGTCAAAACGATGCGGCTAACTTACTAAAACCTGCTTTAGCAAGAGGGGAATTACGTACAATTGCAGCAACAACGTGGGCTGAATATAAAAAGTTTTTTGAAAAAGATGCCGCACTAACACGTCGTTTCCAAGTGGTAAAGGTTGAAGAGCCAACGCCAGAAAAAGCGGTTGCTATGCTACGTGGTTTAGTTCCTGTTATGGAAAAGCATCATAAAGTGTTTATTTCAGAGCAAGCACTTGAGAGTGCGGTGCATCTATCGCACAGGTACATTACTGCGCGACAACTCCCCGATAAAGCAGTTGCATTGTTAGATACGGCCTGTGCTCGTGTTGCTATGAGCCAAGCATCGACACCTAATGCGATTGAGCAGTTAATGAATAGACTTAGTGAAATTGAAGCGCAAGTTTTAATGTTAAATCGTGAGCAAAAAACCGGTTTAGATCACAGCGAACAATTATCAGCACTTAAATCTGAACTAGTTGAGATTGAACAGCAACTTGAACCATTAAATGAGCAGTTCAACGTTGAAAAAGGCATCGTTGCAGAATTAAACCAAGCGCTTGAATCGATTAACACCAACGATGCAGACTCTTCTGTTGAAGTGCTTGAGCAGTTAAAAGAAAGCAAGCTTAAGCTAGCCTCGTATGAACATAATATGGTGCATTGGCAAGTTGATGAAGAGCTGATTGCACAGGTTATTTCTGATTGGACTGGTATTCCTGTTGGTAAAATGCATGAAGATGAAATTCATGGCATTTTAAATTTAGCTGAGCAAATGAAACAACGCGTAGTTGGCCAAGATCATGCGCTTGAACTCATGGCTAAAGTAGTACAAACCTCTCGTGCTCAGCTTGCAGATGAAAGTCGCCCTAATGGTATATTTATGCTGGCAGGCCCAAGCGGAGTGGGTAAAACAGAGACCGCGCTTTCACTAGCACAAGAAGTGTATGGCAGTGAAGATAACGTAACAGTTATTAATATGTCTGAGTTTAAAGAAGAGCATAAAGTGTCATTACTACTTGGCTCACCTCCTGGTTATGTTGGTTATGGCGAAGGCGGTATTTTAACCGAAGCAGTAAGAAGAAAACCATATAGTGTGGTGCTGCTAGATGAAATGGAAAAAGCCCATCCAGGCGTGCAAGATATTTTCTATCAAGTATTCGATAAAGGTACGATTAAGGACGGTGAAGGCCGAGGCATCGACTTTAAAAATACCATCATTATTATGACCTCAAATGTCGGTACTGATACCACAATGAGCTTATTTGAAGATGAAGAAAGTAAGCCAAGTATTAAAGGCTTATTAAAAGCACTACAAGATGATTTATTAGGGGCATTTAAGCCTGCATTTTTAGGACGAATTAACGTTATTCCATATATTCCGTTAAGTGATGAAATTCTTACCCAGATTGCTGCGTTGCAAATTAGTAAAATAATTAAGCGTGTTAAAAAGCACTATGATGCGCAATTAACGTATAACGATGATGTGATTGAGCACATTATTGCAAATTGTCAAAATGCCGGATCGGGTGCACGAAATATTCACACCATATTACAGAATAAAGTACTACCTCTATTGTCTGAGATCTTGCTTTCAAGCATGGTTGAAGGTGAAAAAGTAACATCTATCTCATTGTTAATTAAAGATAATGAGTTCGATGTTGAATTAGCTAAAGTTAATTCAAAATAACTTGTTTTTAAGGTTGTTTCTTTAGTTTTAGGGCATTATAATTCGTGTGTCTTATATAGAAACAAGGAATTTTTGAGACATTGTCTTCATCTAGGGAAAGGAATTCTGAAGACCTTTTCATTGCTGTTTTAAAGATAATGATTTCAAGGAATTTTGGGTAACCAAAGTAAACGAATCCACATAATGGATAATATTGTTTAATAAAAAGGAGCATTATCAAATGCAAGCAAATACATATTTAAAATACGGTTCAATCAAAGGCGAAACTACTGCTGAGTCTTTCAAAGATTTAATTACAGTTTTATCTTTAGATTGGAACGTTAGCCGTGAAATTAGCGCAGCGACTGGTACGGCGATGGATCGTGAATCTAGCTCTACTCGTTTAGGCGATGTGACTATTACTAAACTTCAAGATAAAGCATCTCCGGATCTTTTCAAAGAAGCAACTATTGGTAAAGGTCTACCTGCTGTTTTCCATATCACTAAACAAGGTGATAAAGTTGAAGAAATCATGAAAATCGAACTTACAGATGCCATGATCTCTAGCTACTCAGTATCAGTTCAAAACGACCGTCCAATTGAAACAATCACTATCAGCTACACTGAAATGATGATGACTGTTACACCTACTGACGACCAAAACAACATCACTGCACCACTTGTATATGGTTACAGCGGTGTTAAAGGTCAACAAATGTAATATTTGTTACCCGATTGTAGCTCTGGGCTTTGCCCAGGGCTTTTTTTGATCTTCAGGATGGGAAAAGCAAGGAATGCAAAAAGCAACACAAGATAAAAACGTAATTCAAATTAGTACTCCTGTTGGTAAAGACGCCCTTTATTTAACACGCTTCGTTGCGCAAGAAGCCATGTCAGATTTGTTTGTTATGTCGGTCAATATGTACACCATAGGCCAACAAATTGCACATGAAGATCTGGTTGGCAAGCCTGTTTCTATCAAGGTAAAAAATGCCGAGGGTGGCGGAGAGCGTTATTATCACGGTATCGTGAGTCAGCTTGTTTCTAACGGAAGCCGTACGGCGGATGTTGATGAGCAAAAAAATTACATTGATTATCAAGCTACCATTGTGCCTTTTGCCGCTTCTATGCGTAATCGTAAAAACAGTCGCATTTTCCAAAAGAAAACAATTAAAGATATATTTGCTGATTTGTTTGGCCAACACAATGTGGCTTTTTCAGATAAAACCAGTAAAACCTACCCCAAATACGAATACTGTGTGCAATACCAAGAGTCAGATTTTGACTTTATCCAACGCTTATTACAAAGCGAGGGGATTTTTTACTTCTTTGAGCATACAAAAAGTAACCATACATTAGTTTTAGCAGATGATATTACCGCATATGAAATGTGTGGTGAGGCTAAAGTTGTTCATTCAACTGGCCATTTAAGTGAGTCTCATGTTTCGCGTTGGCAGGGCGGATTAAGCTTAGCGCCAGGTAGTTTCAAACGTTTGGGCTACGATTTTAAACAGCCATCACGTTACCCTGATGCAGAGCAAGCAAACGCAGAATTACCGACCCAATCGGTATCAGAAATTTTTGAATATACAGCTGAAGCAGAGTGTCATCCCCGCGCGGCTAATTTGGCATCAGTTCAACTAGAGTCACTGCAAAGAGACATGAAGCTCTCGAGCGGGCGCAGTGACTGCCGCTCATTTTCTGTTGGTAAACTGTTTAGTTTCAAAAAACATGAAGACCCACGCCTTGAAGGTAAAACCTTTGCTATCACCTCGATGATGACGTCGATTGTGGTACCAAACCAATCAGGCGCTGCACAAGCATCGAGTGAAGAAGTGTATTCTAACCACTTTGAATGTGTGCCAAAAGACATTCCATACAGAGCGCAAGTGAGCAAAAAGAAACCGGTTATCAACGGCGTACAAACAGCCATAGTAACGGGTGATAGCGCCGATGAAATTATGATTGACCAATATGGCCGCGTTAAGGTGCAATTTGATTGGGATCGTGAAGGTAAAAAAGACTCTAAAAGTTCATGCTGGATCCGAGTTGCACAAAACTGGGCTGGCAAAAAGTGGGGCGCCTTTTTCTTTCCCCGCGTAGGTCAAGAAGTACTCGTCGACTTTATTAATGGCGACCCAGATCAACCTATAATAAGCGGTGCTGTTTATAATGCAGACCTAATGCCTCCGTACGCATTACCTGGCGAAAAAACGCAAAGTGGTATTAAAACCCGCTCAACTAAAGAAGGTGGGGCAGATAATTTTAATGAATTACGTTTTGAGGATAAAAAAGGCAGCGAGCTTGTGTATATGCAAGCCGAAAAAGATAAACAGCTTTACGTTAAAAACGATCAAAACGAAAAAATAGATAACGACCGTAATGTTGAAATCCTCAATAACGATAATCTCAAAGTCACAGCTAACCGTGTTGCTGAAATGGGTGAAAATGACACCTTAAAAGTCGGTAAAACACTTAATATTGAAGCGGGTGACGAAATAGTGATAAAAACAGGCTCTGCGCAAATTAAAATGAGCAGTAGTGGCAATATTACTATTGAAGGTACAAACATTGATATTAAAGGCAGTAATGTAAAAGTAGATGGCAGTGCCATTACCTTATCTGCTGGTGTAATTAAGTTAAATTAATGATGGAAATAGTCAATAACTTTCAATCAGGATTTAGAAACGGCATTGCAAATAACGGGCACGTTGTTTACTGTCGTTATGGTTTACCTCATTTAGTGTGTTTACCGATAAACAGGCCAGATGATCCATTACTAAGCCCGGCTTTAAGTCATTTAAAAGCCATGAATGGCTATTATGCACAGCAGTTTTTTATTCATTTAAGTGATGCACTTAATAGTGAAAATGTAATTTCAAACTTATATCAATATGCAACTCAAAGCGCTGTGGCACTTTCTGATCACAGTAAAGATGAGTTAATTGAAGAAATTTCGCTACTGGTAACCAGTAACAAGCTATTAGTTATCCCGCTTTATGAATAGCATTTCATAAACCAACAAAGACACGACAAGGAGTCAAAATGGGTAAACCCGCTGCTACAATTGGTCATATGCATGTATGCCCTAAAGTGACCGCTAAAGTTCCACATGTGGGCGGACCTATAGTTGCTGGCTCTGGCAATGTATTAATAGGCGGCATGCCCGCTGCCCGCAAAGGCGACATGATAGTGTGTGTTGGCCCGCCAGACAGCGTGAAAACAGGCTCGGGTAGTGTTCAAATTAATGGTAAACCTGCGGCTAGAATGGGCGATGATAGTGGCCACGGCGGAAAGATCATCGTTGGCAACCCAACCGTTTTAATTGGTGGTTAACTTTGCTAACGACCTATTTAAGTGTTCATCAAGCACAATTACTACAAATTAGTAACGCTCAACTGTGCCCGTTTACGTGTGTAGGTCATGTTCGCTATTTAAGAAAAACGCTATTAGAAAGCTGTTGGTTAACGGCAAAAAACAATAATCAAAAAAATAACTTTGAACTACCTACCATTAAGCAATTACTTGAAATAATAACTAACACCAAAAACGATGAATTAGTTGCCCAAGCATGTATTGAAGTCATGGCTAACTTGCCACAAAATAAAAATATTATATTTATAAATGAATTACTTAATGAGCCATCGCTGAGTGCCTTTTTTAAAATCATTATAAATAAAGTCGTTATTCAACAGCATAGCTTTAACTTAATTCGGCTATTAAATTTAAACACCTTGTTTTTTGCTTACAGTGCTGATGAAGAGATTGCCCCGCAAACACTGGCAACGATAAATAAAATTACCAAGCTTGCGCAGCACCACGACAGACAGATATTAACGGCTATTTTTGATGCATTAAGTGAGCAAGCCCATCTATCACCTTTAATGTCGTTATTTTTGTTGTCGTTAAATTTTGAGCAAGTAAATAGCTTAAGCAATCATGCCAGTAATACCTTATCGGTTGATCAAACACTGCATATTTTATTACAAAGCGGTTTTGTAAAACTGATTGTTTTAGCCAATTCTTTATTACAACAAGTAGAGCAACCCGCGTTAATTATTGCGCTAATAAGACGCATGTTAGGTGATAAACTCGATCAGCTAGTGGAGTACGATATCCAGCGACTCGCTTGGCAAGGTGATGAAAGCGCGCTATTAGAGTTTCAGCAGCAGTTAAAACATAACTGGTCTAAATATGAAACCGCCATGTCGAGTTTACGACTGATTGCAGGGCACCCTCTTGATGAAGTGCCTAATGCCATTTATTTATCGGCCATGGATAGCTATAGCCAAGGGGTGTTTAATTTATATCGCTATTATCAACATCTCGCTGCCAATAAAACTCAGGACGAGGTGGCATCATGAGTGCATTTTCAATCGAGATGACATGCTTTTCTGTCTCAAATATTAGCAGCGTAGACACATTATTATTTGACGATAACAGTGCTGTTTTTAATGAGTTGCAATGGCAGTCTTGGGATGCATGTGTTTACGATTGCATAATTAAATCTAAAGAATTAATGGCAGAAGTCACAGACAGCACATTGCCGATGATTTGGTTACTACCGGCATTATCATTTCAAGATGAGCTAAAACAGTTATTAGCTCAAAGCTTACAACAGTTATACCCCGATCATAGCAGTGAGCTGATTTTTCATGGAACAACAGGTGCACACTCTGCTATAGCTTTGGCTGGTGAAAAAAAATGGCAAAAATTTAATGTAATTGCTTTAGATGCAACTTTTAAAGCAAATAAACAGCAACAGTTTGTATATCAAGGTGTAGGTGGTGCGTTGGCTGTAGTTGAAATGGTGCCTTGCGGGTGGTCGCAGGTAAGCCATGAGATTGCAGCATCTATTGATTTTAGCAAACATAATCAGCTAGCAGGTATGCTTACGCGATTAGCTGAACAAACAGAGAATAAGATTGATCTAATTTTTGCACCGGGAAATGGGGTAGATGATGATAGTTGGCTAAACAATTTACAGCTACTTACTAGCTTAATTGATGAGCACACATATTACGAACTACCCAATTATAAATTAGGGAAAATAGGCGCACTAGAAGGGTTAGTTAATTTGTACCAATTAACCACAAGCCCTGCAATTGTTGAGCATTTTAGTTATGCATTAATGCTCTCCCAAGAGCAAGCTAAGCATCAAGGTGCAGCATCATACTTATGGATAAGTGAGGAAGTAGACAGCTAATGCAAAGTAATACCGTTGTTTTACAAGGAATAAGTTACCCAATTTGCCTCGTCGCTGGTAAAGGTTCTGCGCCGTCGGGCTTTGTTGCTGTAGCAGCTAACACGCCTGAAAGTGCCAAAAATCAAATTGCGCAAGTAGGCAGTGCGCTTACTAGCGACGCCGCTAAACGTTTAGACGTAATTAACTTGCTTAACCTTGCAGGAGTGAGCTGTTCGCGCGGTGCGTCTGCACGTGAAACCGCGAGTGTATTAACCCAAGCTTTGGTTGCAGGTACTATTAGTTGCTATCACCAAAAAGCTAAGTCGGCCATTCAGGTAAGCGATAACACTAATAGCGGCGCAGCAGGTAAAAAGCCAAGTAGTAAGAGCAGTTCAACAGCCTCAGGTAAAAGTGCCTCTCAAGCGCCGGCTAAAAACAGTGGCGGTGCAAGTAATAATACCCCAAGTGAAGAACCTATCACCCAACAAGAATGTCGTTCTGATCCGGTTTCTATGCTCTCAGGTGAAGAAATACTGCCGCTTATTGATTTCACCCTAGCAGGGAGTAAACAATTAATTTGGCGACGCCTATACCGTTCATCGCATGCGGATGTATGCAGTGTAATGGGGAATGGTTGGCGACATGACTTTATGGTGCAGCTAACTGAGCACTATTTACCGCCACCTAAAGTAGGCCCAAAACAAAAAGGCACCTACTGGTTAGAATACCAAGATGAGCATGGCGCTAAACACCGCTTTGAAAAAGTAAAACCGGGGCAATCGAGCTATCAGCTAAGCAGTAATTTAGCGTTGCATTACCAAACTAATGGTAAGCAAGTATTGGTAACCCCAGATGATCAGCATCTTACGTTTAAAGCTGGCGAAAACTCATGGTTGCTCGAAAAAGTTATTAACGAAAAAGGCCAAAGTATTGGTTTTTATTACGATGCGAAAGAGCGCTTGCATCGCGTTGAGGTAAATAAAGCGCGTGGCTGTATTTTAAAATATAACCCGCAAGGGTTGCTGGCAAACATTTCGGCTTATCGTACAGGTGATAACAATAAGCCAGTATTACTAACGCCGTTTCTTGCGCAATATGATTATGATGAAAACAAAAACCTCATTCGTGCGACCAATCAGCAGGGTGAAACAGAGCATTATGGCTATAACGCCGCTAACTTATTAACTAAGCGTACCCGTGCCAGTGGTTTTAGCCATCATTTTGAATGGGACAGTTACTCATCGAGTGCTAAATGTATAAAACAGTGGGGCGATAACAACACCTATACGTATCAGTTTGAATATAATTTAGACGCTGGTGAAACAACTTGTATAGATTCGCGTGGCCACAAAGAACACTTTGTACATAACGCGCAAGGTAAATTAGTTAAGCACACCGACCCTAATGGTAATGTGTGGCACTACAGCTATAACGTACAAGGTCAAAAAATAACGGAAATAAAGCCTGATAGCAGTGAAATAAAATACAGCTATACGCCTTACGGCCAGTTAGAATCAATAACGCAGCCAGATGGCAGTGTCACTAAATTTGCTTACAACCAATTGGGTCAGCGTGTATTAACCACCTTGCCTGATGGTCAAACAATAACACGTAAATACAGCGTAGCGGGTTTACTGCAAAGTGAAACCTTTGGCGACGGTCGCACCGTACTTTACAGCTATGACAAATTTGGCCAGCTAACCCAACACATAAATAAAGATGGTCAAGTCACACAATTTGTATGGAACGAGCAAGGCGAGCTTTTAGCCAAACACCATAACGATGAGCTCATTCGCTACAGCTACGACAGTTTAGGCCGTGTAAATGCCACCATTAATAACGCAGGTTTGCTGACTCAATATAAATACAATGAGCACGGCCAGCTTGCGCAAACTATTGCCTTTGACGAAAAAGACCCTGAAAATAAACAGCATCAACATTTTAGTTACGATGATGCAGGGCGGTTAATTAGCTCGCAAAACAGTAAGGGTGATACCACCGAGCAACACTTTGAAGGGCTAAGCCAGCCACATTGTGTTATTCAGCCCGATGGCAGTGCATTGCATTTAACTTACGATAAAGAGCGCAACCTAACCGCTATCGAACGTAGCGACGGCCATGTATACCGCATAAGTTATGACGCTAACGAAAACCCAACGCAAGTAACTGGATTTGATGGCACGCTACAGCAATATAAATACGATGCTTGCAACCGCTTAACCTCGGTTACACAAAGCGATAAACGCCATGTAAAAATAGAGCGTGATAAATTAGGCCGCGTGATTGCGCAGCATGCCAGTTTGGCAACCGATACTCACATCGTTAATAACGCCAATTACTACAGCTATAACCTGCAAGGTAAAATTACTCGTGCGCACAATGCACAATCAACCTTAAAGCAGCAGTTTGATAAAGGCGGGCGATTAGTACGTGCTGAGCAAGTACATAATCAGCAACAAGCCCATACCTTAAAATACAGTTACGACGACTACGGCAGAAGGCAATCACTGACCTTGCCAGATTCAAGCAAACTGAATTACAGTTATAATAAATTTGGTCAATTGAGTGGCATTCACTTACAGCAAGCCAATAGCACGGCTGTTGAACTTGCAGCGCTTAGCTATGACAGTCAAGGTAATATTCAAACGCAAAAGTTTGGTAATGACATAACCCTTACCCAACAATTTGATGTATTTAACCGCCTAACACAACAGCAGTTAACCCATCCTGCGCAAGCACTATTTGATACCTGTACGTACATCTACGACAGCGTAAACCAGCTGATTGCGCGTAAAGAGGAAGGTGTTAGTAGTCATAATATTAATTTTGAGTACAACAGCCTAGGCCAGTTAATTCAACAAAATCTAGTAAGTTCTGAGAACACAAAAACCACGCAATACCAGTGGGATAGCTTTGGTAACCCAGTTAGCCAGTCAACGGTTAAAAATGACGAATTAGCTGAGCAGCAAACTCCTCAGCACAATGATGATAGCGACGCCAGCAATAAGGTTGAAAGTAACCAGTCAGAAAGCACACCTAATGTAATTAATAGCGAATATAACGATTCAAATGCAGCAACGTTTGCTAGTGATTTAAGTGATAATGATGATGTTATTACAGGTACCACTGATGCCGACCGGTTAACTCACTTTGGCGACAGCGACTTTCATTATGATGAATTTGGTAACCAAATACGCGAAACCGGCAAAGGTATAAAAACCCGCCGCGAATACAATGCATTTAATCAGCTAAGTTGCTTTAACAACAACGGTACGCTTACTCAATACGATTACGACCCACTCGGGCGTCGTATCGCCAAACACACCGAGCAGGGCAAAATTGACTACATTTGGGATAACGACCAGCTAATTGGCGAATACCAACAGGGTGAATATACCTGGTATATCAACCTGCCAAATCAATTTCACCCAGTCGCGCTGATTAAAAAAGGTGAGGTGTACTACTACCACCTAGACCAACTGAATACTCCACGTTTTGTAACCAACAACAAAACAGAAGTAGTCTGGGAAAACCAAGCAGATGTATATGGTTATGAAGAGTCAGAGGCAAACACTACAAATAGCTTCACTCAGCCAATACGTTTTCAAGGGCAATATTTAGATATCGAGAGTGGCTTACATTACAACCGCTACCGCTACTACAGCCCCAAACAACAACGTTTTATAAATCAAGACCCGATTGGTTTAGTGGGTGGAATCAATCATTACCAATATGCTCCGAACCCGGTTAATTGGGTTGATCCGTTTGGGTTAATGTGTAAAGAAGGTGAGAGAAAATTAAAAATAAGCTTAGAGAAAGCAGTTAACGAAGGCGTAATTAGTAGGGAGCTACAAAGAGATCTATTAGAAGCTGCACAAATTGGATTCATTACCCCAAAAGAGATTAAACAGAAATTAATTACAGGGAATCCAGCTTCGTTACTTATATTGAATGGGATGGAAAAGCCAAGCCCAATGACCACTCAATCTATAATTGACGAATGTATTGACGGACCACCTTCAGTTGATGAATTAATTAACTCAGACTTAGATATAGTGACCAGTTTAATTGGGAAAGAGGGGGAAGAGTTCAAAAATCACGTATTAATGAATTACCATTTAGATCCTGATATGAAGGCTTTAACTCGTGATGAGTTTTTATCACTAGCAGTATATACTACAGACCTTTACAAGCCTATTAATGCAGGTCTTCGAGGCTTTTCACCTGAGGATAAGGAAAAGTGGGCTCGGGTTGTTGCTGATACTGACCAAGCGTTAATTAAACTAGCAGAGAACTCAGCATTAAGGCATGAGGGACAGGTTATTCGTGGAGATGAATTCAGCGATGACTTATTAGAGGAACTGTTCCCTATTGGCGGCATACACCATGAAAAAGGTTTTAAAAGCTCATCGAGCAATTTAGATAAGCCTTTTCGTGGGAATACTAAAATAATGATAACTTCTAAAAGCGGGGTTAATATTGCCAATAATGCCGCAGTCAAGCCTGATGAGGAAGAAGTACTGTTTAAGTCAGGAACGAAATTTAAAGTTATTAGTCGTATTAAGGTAAATGGTACAAACTTCATAGAGTTGGAAGAGGTTTAAAAATGAGTGACAAAAAATATTATGATGATTCTGGTAAGTTAATTACCTCTTCCACAATAATTCGAATGTTAGAAATGGAAAACAAAATCCCTAATGATCTTCGATTTCCTTTTATGACAAATAAATTAAGTGGTTCTAGAGAGCCTCATAAAACACAATGGATGTCATCATATAATGTTTATCGCATCGCTGTTCCAAGGCCAACTGATGAGCAATGTAAAGAATACTATCAAAGAATTCAAGTTGATTATGATGATGACATCAATCGTTTCCGAGGGGCTTTGCTAGGATGCGCGTTAGGTGACTCTTTAGGTACAACGCTTGAATTTAAGGCCCCTGGAACATTTGAGCCGATTAATGATATTGTGGGTGGTGGGCCATTTAACTTGAAGGCAGGAGAGTGGACTGACGATACTAGCATGATGTATTGCTTAGCTCATAGCCTTGTTCGTACTAAAATTTTTGACCCAAAAGATCAAATGGATTTGTATTCTAAATGGTGGAAAGATGGTGTTTTTAGTGTTAATGGTAAATGTTTCGATATTGGAAATACCGTAATTCATGCACTGAAAAATTATGAACGAACAGGTGATCCTATAGCTGGTGATACAGATCCTAATTCAGCTGGAAATGGTTCGTTGATGCGTTTAGCACCAATACCGATTCGTTACTATTACAGCTTCGAAGACGCGATTAAATACGCTGCTTTAAGTTCTAAAACAACTCATGGTGCAGAAGAAGCAGTAGATGCGTGCCGATATTTTAGTGGGTTAATTTGGGGAGCTTTACATGGGGTATCGAAAGAAATTTTACTTGATGGCATTTACACACCTATTAATGACTATTGGGATAAAAATCCATTATGTCAATCTATTGTTAAATTGATAGTAGACGCTAAATATAAATCTAAAAGTGCTTCTCAAATACGTGCTAGTGGTTATGTTATGCATACTTTAGAGGCTGTTTTATGGGCGTTTTATCATTCTGATACATTTGAAACTGGTGCTTTATTAGCAGTGAATTTAGGTGAAGATGCTGATACTACCGGTGCTATATATGGACAACTCGCAGGAGCTTACTATGGAGAGCGTGTTATTAATTATCATTGGATTAAAAAAGTAAAAGAATTTCATGTTTTTTATTTAAAAGCCCAAGAGTTTAAAGAGTTGATTGCAACTGAGCGCAGTAATAAAAAATATGGAGCGGAAAGCAATAACTAATAGAGCAAAGTTATTACATTTATTAAAAGAAGAGATTGTTTACTTATCTATAGCTCTTATATTTGGCATTATGACGTATCTAAATCATGATATTCCGAACTCAGTTGAGATGTTTCTATATGTAACATTGTTTTTTCAGTTAATAATTTTAATAACTAACTGGAAAATAATATTTAGTAGTGATTGACTTAAGTTTTTTAAGAAAACAAAAATAACCTAAATACGTATCTAAAACGTAAAAATATAACGCTCTTTAAAAACATGGATATTTTAAAGCTTAGGCAATTTCCCTTAAGTTCTCTATGCTAATGAGGGCAAGGCAATCACTGACCTTGTCAGATTCAAGTACGCTTAAATACAGCTACAATAAATTTGGTCAGCTAAGTGCTATTCACTTACAGCAAGCCAATAGCACGGCTGTTGAACTTGCAGCGCTTAGCTATGACAGTCAAGGCAATATTCAAACGCTACAATTTGGTAATGACATAACCCTTACTCAAAAGTTTGATGTTTTTAATCGCTTAACACAGCAACAGTTAACCCATCCTGCGCAAGCGCTATTTGATACCTGTACGTACAATTACGACAGCGTAAACCAGCTGATTGCGCGTAAAGAGGAAGGCGTTAGCAGCCATAATATTAATTTTGAGTACAACAGCCTTGGCCAGTTAATTCAACAAAATCTAGTAAGTTCTGAGAACAAAAAACCACGCAATACCAGTGGGATAGTTTTGGTAACCCTGTTAGCCAATCAAAAATTCAAAATAATGATTTAACAGAGCAGCAGACTACTCAGCCAAATGATAATAGCGATGCTATCAATAAGGTTGAAAGCAACCAGTCAGCTAATACACCTAGTGTAATTCAAAGTGAGTATAGTGACTCAAAGTCAGCAACGCTTGCTAGTGACCTAAGCGAAGATGATAGGGTTATTAAAGGCATCACGGACGCTGACCGTTTAACCCATTTCGGGGATAGCGACTTTCATTATGATGAATTCGGTAACCAAATACGCGAAACCGGTAAAGGTATAAAAACCCGCCGCGAGTACAATGCATTTAACCAGCTAAGCTGTTTTAACAACAACGGCACGCTTACCCAATACGATTACGACCCACTCGGCCGCCGTATCGCCAAGCACACCGAGCACGGTAAAATTGACTACATTTGGGATAACGACCAGTTAATCGGCGAGTGCCAACACGGTGAATATACCTGGTATATCAACCTACCAAATCAATTTCACCCAATTGCGCTTATTAAAAAAGGCGAGGTGTACTACTACCACCTAGACCAACTGAATACTCCACGTTTTGTAACCAACAACAAAACAGAAGTAGTCTGGGAAAACCAAGCAGATGTATATGGTTATGAAGAGTCAGAGGCAAACACTACAAATAGCTTCACTCAGCCAATACGTTTTCAAGGGCAATATTTAGATATCGAGAGTGGCTTACATTACAACCGCTACCGCTATTACAGTCCAAAACAGCAGCGCTTTATTAACCAAGATCCAATTGGTTTAGTCGGTGGGATAAACCACTATCAATATGCGCCAAATCCGGTTAATTGGGTGGACCCGTTTGGGTTGAGTTGTAAGGAGGGCGAGCAAGAAGAAACGCCTATTGCTGATACTATTAAGCAACGTAAACTCGTGGCTTTTGAGTTTTATAAATCGCAAGGCTTTAAGGAAGAAGATATTCCGTCACATCTTACAGGAATTGATTTTGCTCACCCGGTAGAAAAAGTCATGATTGAGAGCGGTCAAGTCTTCTATCAGTTTCAATCACCCGGAGCACCACAAGGAAATTATTATTCAGATGATCCCAATATCACGCCAACTCAATTAGGCATAAGCCCTATGGGTACAAATAGAGCATTAAATAGTATAGAGCCTAAAATTAAAGGTGTTTATATTGCCCAAGAAGATACACCAGCCCTTAGAAGTAGAGCAAAAGCGGTTGATGACTTCTGGTCTGTTCGGGGGGAATCATATCCAACAGAAGGTGGTGGAACACAATATTTTACTGCTAATAAATTAGCTTTTAAAAAGAAGAGATAACTTAAATGAGCCGCTTGGAAACAATAGAAGAAGGTATATCTTTAACTGAGAAAAGGTTAAAAAACATTCCTGATTTTGATATTTATAAAAGCATTTTAAAACAACTACACTATTTACAGATGATATTGAACGGTTCTGAACCTGATCGAAGTAAATTAGAGAAAATAATTTTAGGGCATTTCGCAGTTCGTGAATTTGAAGAAAGTGACCTTGAATTTTCAGAAATATTAAAGAAGTGCCAAAATATCGCTTTTAAGTTAAGTATGGAGTAGTGAGAAAAGTTAGTAAGTTAGTACCTATTCCTGTCTCATTTGAAAAAATTAAAATACAGGATTACCCTAGTGAGGATGAGGCTGACTATTCACACCTAAAGCCAGTTGTAGATTTTTTAATAGGGCATGGTAATAAGTCTGTTAATGAATATATTTGGGGCATCAATAGAACTGGTTATTTTTGCCATTTAGAGAAAGATATAAATTTTGATGATCTAAGGAGAGTATTTAGCTTTCCTGATAGTATAAAAATAGATGAGGAAAAGAATACAATTGATTGCTTTAATACTTATACAGTAATAAAGACAGCTTAATCAAACAATCAATACTTTCATTTTAAATATAAGATAAAACGCTCTTTAAAAACATGGATGTTTGAAGGTTTAGGCAATTTTGCTTAAGTCTTTTATGGCTACGACAGCCAAGGTAATATTCAAACGCAAAAGTTTGGTAATGATGTAACCCTTACCCAACAATTTGATGTATTTAACCGCTTAACACAGCAGCAGTTAACCCATCCTGCGCAAGCGCTTTTTGATACCTGTACGTACAATTACGACAGTGTAAACCAGTTGATTGCGCGAAAAGAGGAAGTCGTTAGTAGCCATAATATTAATTTTGAGTACAACAGCCTTGGACAGTTAATTCAGCAAAATCTAGCAAGTGGTGAGAACACAAAAACTACCCAATACCAGTGGGATAGTTTTGGTAACCCAGTTATCCAGTCAGCGGTTAAAAATGATGAATTAACCGAGCAACAAAATGCTAAACCAAGTGATGCTAGCGATACTATAAATAATGTTGAAAGCACCCAGTTAGCTAACACAAATAACGTGCTTCACAGTGAGTATAGTGATTCAAGTACAACAACACTTGCTAGTGATTTAAGTGATAATGATGATGTTATTACAGGCATCACTGATGCAGACCGTTTAACCCACTTTGGCGATAGCGACTTTCATTATGATGAGTTTGGTAACCAAATCCGCGAAACCGGTATAGGCATAAAAACCTGCCGTGAATATAACGCGTTTAATCAGCTAAGTTGCTTTAACAACAACGGCACGCTCACCCAATAGATGAATAAACTAGACACCTGAATGAACTACACCTGAATGAACTATACCTGAATGAACTGGACACCCATCCTAATTTTTGCAGTTTGGCTAACTAAGTACTAGGCTTTTATCAGTGCAAAAAAAAGCAGGGTGTCTTATGGCAATCGCAAGAAAGCGTCAAGTAAGTTTGGTTGATACAAAATATTACCACTGTATCTCGCGTTGTGTTCGGCGTGCTTTTTTGTGCGGTGAAGACCATTTTACAGGGCAATCTTATGAACATCGACGAGGTTGGGTTGAGGATAAGCTGCTTAAATTAGCCAAGATATTTTGTATTGATGTGTGTGCTTATGCTGTTATGAGTAACCACACGCACTTAGTGTTGTATGTTGATGATAAAAAAGCAAATAGACTGAATGATAAAGCAATTGTTATTCGCTGGCATAAACTGTGTAAAGGCACGTTACTCACGCAAAAATACATACAAGGTGAAAAGTTAAGTAAAGCTGAGCTTATCTTTTTTAATCAAACAGTCAAACAATATCGAGAGCGCCTATCAAGTATTAGCTGGTTTATGCGCTTATTGAATGAAAATATTGCTCGTAGAGCAAATAAAGAAGATAACTGCTCAGGCAGATTCTGGGAAGGTCGCTTTAAATCTCAAGCACTCCTTGATGAAGCCGCACTTGCGGCCTGCATGGCGTATGTAGACTTAAACCCCATCAGAGCCAAAATGGCAAATACACCAGAAGACTCTGACCATACGAGCGTTCAAAAGCGGCTAACATACGCAAAAAATGGCAAACAAACAAAAAAATTGCTCCGCTTTGCAGGTATGCCACGTCAAATAATGCCAAAAGGGTTACCGTTTGAACTTAAATCGTACCTTGAACTTGTTGAGTTAACAGGGCGAGTAATACAAGAGGATAAACGCGGGTATATTAATAATATGAACCTCCCTTTGCTAGAAAGGTTAAATATATCGCCAGAAAACTGGGTGAAACTGACTACGCAATTTACACGCGTATTTCATGGTGCAGTTGGCCGCCCGTCTTCACAAGCAAGTTACTGTGAAAATCTAAACAGAAAACGGCGAGCGGATCTTAGTAACTGTGAAAAGCTATTAGCATAAACTTTAAATTACTCATTAGAAAAAGTTGTTACTGCAATGGTGCAGTTCTTTCTATGCGTGTAATTTAGGTTTAAAGGTGATAATGGTTTATTTACTGGATGAAATGAAGTAACGCAGTCGTAAAATATTAATTATGAGCCTAAAAAAATAAATCTAGAAAAACAGCTTTGCTTGCAGAATTAGAGTGGATGTCTTGTTTGGTTTCTGAGGGCATTTTCAAAAAAGAATCAAATAAATTTTATCAGCTACAAGATGACGATAGTTGGAGTGAGTTGCTTGAAGATAATGCTAGTGAAGATACTCGAAGTATAACTAAGCCATATGGCATAGAACAGTCAGCTTTGGAAAAAGCTTTAATTAATGATATCAATCCTGACAAGGTAATTAACGGTCGAAAAATAATTAACTCGGATCTAGCAGGTACTATTGTTAAAACTAAAGGCGGGGATGTTGCGTTCGATACCGATGGTTTCCCTGATTTTACTCCATACTCACAAAAAACAGTCTCCGTAGAGGGCTTGACTGGGGATATGCTAAATGATGTACCCTTAGCAATGGAAAAAGCTGGTATTGAAGTATACGATAAAACTAAATATGTTTGGCATCATCACCAAGATGCTAAAACAATGATGCTCATTCCTAAATCTGTGCACTCTGTTAGAAATGGAGGTGTTGCACATACTGGAGGCAGGGCAGTGATAAAACATAACAAAGATAATCCTAATAACGTATTGAATTATAAGTCTCCAAAAGAGCTTGTATAAGGTGTGATGTATGACTGAAATTAAGAGCATTAAACATATAATTAAAAGAGTATGGCGAGAGCCAGAATGTACCTTACTGTTATCTTCACAAGTTGACACCACACTGTATAGTGAACTTAGTAAAGAAATCCCAGATAAATATTTAGTTATAGAAGAAGTTTTTTGTGATGAAGAGCTAGATGATATATGGGAAAGCTTCAAAGGATATTTAAGTGAATACGAGGTTTTTCCTTTTCTAGGTTTATTTGGTGGGGCCGTTATATGTGTAGGTTATGGAGAGAATAACATTGGCAAAATATTTTATTTTGACTTCGACTTTGGTTGTTTGCAGTTTGACCGTGATGATTTGAATCAATTTATTAGTAAATTGAAGTGTGTTGATGCTTAGTTTTGTGAAAATTAGCTTGGTAACAAACAGAGAAATATATTTAAATTTTTAATTGTTCTCATTTAAGGTACTGCTGATGATATCTTATAAAAGAAATGATGTACGTATTGATTTAACACTAATGACAGAAAATTTCCAATCATTAAAGGATAGGGACGTGTTTCTTGATTGGTTTTTATTAGCATTAAGGCAAGCCCAGATAATAAATAAATTACGAAGTGTTGAGGTTTGTCCCAGATGCAAGACGTATATAACATTTGGTACTAATGGTAAAAAGATTTCCAGTTATGAATATAGGATTCCAAATGGTGAGTTTAATATTGTAATTAATTCGTCTATTTTACATCTTGTTTCAGTACATAATCTTGTACCTGATACTACAATTGTTTCTGCCTTAGAAAATTTATATTGCAAAGCACCTGAATATTAGTTTGTTATTATGGCATGTATAAATATCAAAAATTTAACACTTCAAGACGTCGCTTCATTTACGCTAAAAAATAACTCCAGCAAGCAATTTAAAGAAAAATGGGGTGACGAGTATTTTAGCCGCGCAATGTCATTATGGCGTGGAGTAAAGGAATGTTATTCAAAAAGTAAAGAATGTAACTTCACTACACAAGAGCTTTTATTTGCAATGAACTATGAATATGCAGTTGCTCCTTACAGCTCTGAGAATAATAACGCTATTGAATTTTATAGATGGTGTTTTGAAAATTTAAATAAAATCAAGGATAGATAATGAATAAAATAAACACGGATGTAAATTACAGAACAATGGCCGGTAATGCGCGTTTAGTTATGTTAGGCGAATCGAGCCATAGTGCTGCTGGCTATAAATATGAGGCTATAAAAGCGATTAGGCAGTTAAAGGCTGCGGGTTTTACACATTTTGCTATAGAAATGCTGCCTAGCTCGATGCAGGAAAAAATTGAACTGTATCAACGAACAGGTAAAGGCTTTAACATAATACAGCAATATTTTGATAAATATTGGACACATGGTGATTTTACTCCTCAAGCCTATGGTGAGCTGGTAAAGGCGGCACGCAATGCAGGAATGAAGATAGTTGCATTGGATGTTTCTGTAGAAACGATGGAAGTAATGGATAGTGTATGCCCATCGAAAAAAGCCGTGACTGGGGAATGTTTTGATGCGCATACGTTTAGAAACGATCTTTGGGCTTACAATTTAGCTACAATCCTCAAGAGATCTAAGCAGAATAAAATTGTTGCTTTTATGAGTCGATGGCACGCAGTTAAGAATTTAAAGTATCAAATAGGTATTGATTCTTTAATTAAAGAGCACGGTATTCAAAAAGTTCGTTTTATTGATTTTATTGGTGGCTTATCTTGTTACAGCGACAGGCCGTGTAAGGGCATGTCTAGCCAACAAGAGACTTTGAAAGGACAATACTTTTACAAAGAGGGTTTTCCGTATGAAAGTACGGTTAAATCATTTCAAGTCCACCTACCAGAAAAGCGTATTAATAATGATGGGTCATTCCAATGGTAAAAGCACTAGTGACACTTGTGTTAGCAATTAGTTTTTTTACTTCTACGGATGCTAAAGCATCTATGTTTGCGAATATTGATATTAATGATCCGAACTTAACCGTTGAAATTGCAGCTAAGCAATGCGAAAAAAGCTTTATGCATGCACCTAACAAATTAGAAGAATGGTGTGAAAAAGCTTACGAAATGGGTTACTTAGAGTCCTTGTATTATATTGGTATGTATACTGGGGATGGTTCTCGTTATTTGAATGAATTAAATACTCGAATTGAACAAGGTGAAGCTAATGCTATTAACACATTAGCTTGGTTATACCAAAGCGGCCGTTTAGTTAAAAAGGATTTAAGTGAAGCTACACGCTTATACAAGCTTTATTTAGCTCAAGAAAATAATCAAGCAATTACACTTAAAACTTCTACACATTTTGAGTTAGCCACAATTTATAGAAAGCTGGGTATGTGGGATGAAGTAATAACTCATACTCAATATGTAATTAATAATGCAAAAAGTGAGGGTCGTAGGGAGCTTGCACAGAGATGGCGAGATGAGGCCGAAACATCTTTGAAAGAAAGTAATTTGTGAGTTTTTCACGCGTATTTAGCTTTTCACTTGGAAGTCATGTGACAAAGTATTTATTAATTAGTGCACTGTTTACTTTTAGCTTAATTAGTAATGCCGGAACTTTATGGCCAGATCTTGATATTAACAACCCAGAGTTGTCTAAAAATACAGTTATGCTTCAATGTCAAAAAAGCTTAATGTATGCGCCTAGACAGCTTGAAAAGTGGTGCGAAAAAGCTTACGACATGGGTGAGTATGAAGCATTACTTTTTATTGGCCATCATACTGGGGACGGCTCCCGTTATGTTAATGAGTTAAAGCGCCGTGTGCTGAAAAATGAAAATTTGGCTATTCGCAGGCTTGCATGGCTTTATGATGGTGGTTTGTTTGTTGAGGAAGATTTAAAGGAAGCCGCACGTTTATATGAGCTTTTTTTAACTCAGGCAGAAGAGCCCTATCCAATTCTGTTAAGGTCGATTCATTACGATTTAGCAAAAATCTATACCAAGCTTGAAGATTGGCCAAATGTTATTATTAATGCGCAATATGTGATAGATCAAAAGCTAGACGATGGCTCTGATACTTTAGCTAAAACATTAAAAGAAAATGCCGTAGCAGCAATGAACAATTAAATATCAAATCCAAAAAGGAGCTATAAACGCCAAACTTAAGGCGCTATAGAATTATTATGGAACAACAACACCAACAAACACTAACCAACCTTGTATACGATATTTACGAGGATCCAACCAAAATTGAAGAGCATCAAGAGCTTATTCAACCATTATTGAGCGATTTAGTCGCAACTGCGCCTGCGGGTTTTGAAGGCATGGCGACGATGATCAATACTCATATTTCAAACGGGTTTAAGTTTAAAAACCCTAAAATACAAAAGTTTGAGCTTGAGTCGGGCTTATTAAAGCTTAAAACCTACCTTCAAAAAATAAACCTTTAATTAGTTTCGTAATTGCCAATACTCTCGGCGAAGTGTGTTGGCTGTAATCAAGGATGATAAATGACTCTTATAAACACCTGCATTTTAATGCTGTTTTTACAGCCATTATTTGTTTATTTAGCACTTTTTAAACAGTCAAAATATAGCGTTGAGCCAAAAAGCTCGTTAGATAATGAAGATTCAATGTTTTTATTTATTGCCCCTGGCTTATCGGTTTTTTACCTTGATCAGTTTTGGGTCGCGCTGCTTTATTTAGGTAGTGTGTGCTTATTGGGTGTATTGCTAGCTAAAATTGTAGAAAGTAAAGCAAATAAGAGACTCACCAGAGACGATTCAATAGGGTTTATGGTCGCCAGTTTTATCTTTTTTGGAATGATAAAGTTAATTATTGTTGCGGCTGCGTATTTTTTTACCGATGACGCTTCAAGCGCGATAACAGAAGATTTAAGCCCAGCTAAAGAGCCCTCATTGACGATTAGCCAAATGTTTAGTGTGGATTATTTATACAGCCAGTTTAAACCTACGGTTTATTTTTTAGCATTAATGGTCGTGACCTTAGTACTCAAAATTATTGAATACAAGTTTTCTTTGAAGGAGGCGCTTTCAGGCATACTTATTATGCTAAGTGCTATATTAGTCGGTATTTCCCCACTATTTGGCGAAGCTTATATATTAGGCTTAATTGCTAACTTTTTTATCTTTTTTATAGTGTGCTCTACATGTATTGAAATAGACAAAATAGGGGATGCATCGGGTGGCGCTATTGCTATTTTGTATGGCTATATATTAATGATGGGGCTAGGGTTTAGCATTATATGCAAGCTTGTTTATGAAGTGTTTTTTTAGGGAATGATTTATTGCTTGTTTTTTACTCTAAATGCTTGCAGTGCGCTTTGTACCCAATTAGAATAAATTTTAGTTGAAATGGCAATTTCATTAACGCTGATAGTTAAGAGTTTAAAACGTCATTAAATAGCAATACGACAGGTGTATTTTGAGGCTAACAGTTGGGAGGTTGTATATTTTGTTATCACGTTTTAAAGCTTACTTTTTGGTAGTTGTATCTATTACTATTATTTTTACTACAACACAGGCTTGTGCAGATATGTTTGGTTTTTTTAATAAGCAGGATTTTGTTTTATCGGCTCCGATGAAGGGGCAGTTGTTAGATAAAGGGCAGCCTGTTGCAAATACTAAGGTTGTACGTGCGCTTACTTATGGTGATGAATATAAAGATGAAGCAATAACCGATGAAAATGGTTTTTTTACCTTCACAGAAAAATCTATAAAAACGAGTAAGCCTGCAAACATGTTTGATAATGAATCACTGGTTCAGCATGTTTATTTAGAAAATGGTACGCCTGAGGGCGTTGTTCTTTGGTACACAACCGTGTCTATGCACGAGGGGAGTGATACCCTAAAAAACTTACTCGCTAACTTAGAGTGTGATATTGCCGAAGAGCCACAAACATACGACATACCTATAGAAGAAGCGCCAGAGCATTTCTTTACGATATATGGTGCATGTAAAATGTAACTTTTAACATAATCATTTAAAGGGAATTTTATGAATACTTTAACTCCTACACAAGCTGTACAAGTTGCTTTGCTTGCTTATAAAGCAAAGAGTATTAAAAGTACCACGTTACTTAATAATTCTTTGCATCCTGCTCTACGAGGTAGCTTTAACTTTGGGGTGAGCCCTGAAGCAGTGCAAGGAATATCTGGTGGTTTTTTCTCTCATTTATTTGGTTTAAGCACTGGTTTTGGTTTGCTAGGGCATGGCCAAGGGCTTTATCAAGGTGATTCAGTCATTACTATTCGTGGTACGGCCTCTCTTAGAGATGGCCTAACAGATGCACACTTTGGGTTAAGCGGTGGCTCTAATGGCAGTATGGTACATGCTGGGTTTAATAAAACCTTTTATAGCATGAAGCCCGCTTTACAAGAGTTTGTAGCGGCTAACATTCGAGATAAAATAACCGGCTGTGTGCACATTGTTGGTCACAGTTTAGGTGGGGCACTGGCTACGCTTTCAGCCGATTGGATAAAAGCAGAGTATTCGTTGCCGGTTAAATTATATACATTTGGCTCACCAAGAGTGGGGCTTGATAACTTTTCACGGGCTGCCACTTCTCGTATTGATAAAATATACCGCTGTACACACGGCGCTGATCCAGTTACAAAAGTGCCTTTGTGGCCATTTTCACATGCGCCCTACAATGGCCAAGAAATTCGTCTTGATAACGGTCAAGGTCTTAAAGGCGCAGCACACAAGTTAAGTGGTACGCCAGGCTATGTTAATACTGCAAACAGTAATGATTGGGGTAATTTAACTGTAAAAGCAAACCACTTTTTAAGCACGCCGGTACGTTTGAAGTTTGAAGACAGAAATCAAGCTTCATTTAGTTCACACTGGGCAGATAAACTGGGCGCTGCGTTAGTTACCTTATTAAAAGATTCGGGCTACTACAGTGCTGTTGCGGCGCAAGCAGCCATAGGTACAGGTTTAACTTTTTACGATATGCTCGCGCGAACGCTTGATAAAATAGCCAAAGCGTCAGCTTCATTTGCAACACAAACCTTAGGTTTACTCGGGCACATGTTAGTGTTTGCTGGCAAAGTTATTAGTAAAGCCGTAGAGCTGACTTACAGTTTTATTAAATCGGTATTTGATTCAACTCTAGGGGCATTATATCGCGCTGCCCGAGAAGGCTTAAATGGTCTAGATTAAGGTCTTATAAGCCTTAATCTCGCTCTAACAAAATGGCACCACTTTGGGTTTCACCTAAGTGGTCGTCTTTGTTATAAATAGGGCACTTACTCATTGATAAACACCCACAGCCAATACAGCCATCAACCCGCTCACGTAGACGTTGCATATAAGCAATGCGCTCATCAAGCTGTGCTTGCCATTGTTTTGAAAGTGCAGACCAGTCTTTTTGGGTAGGTGTGCGCTGCTCTGGTAACGTTGCCAGTGTTTGTTTAATTTCTTCCAGCGTGATCCCCATCGCTTGTGCCGCTTTTATAACTGCGACTCGCCTTAGTGCATCTGGTTTAAAGCGTCGTTGGTTGCCACTGTTTCGCCAACTGCGTATTAGCCCTTTATTTTCGTAAAAGTGCAGTGTAGATACCTTAACGCCACTGCGTTTAGCGACAAACCCAACCGTTAAGTTGGCTTCAGTAAGCTTTTTTTGTACCGCCATCACTTTAATTCCTTTTAAAAATTAAATTATTTTTTATTGACCTGAACTTAACTTGAGGTTTTAAGCTTTGCTCCATCATAAAAAAAGGAGCTAACCCAATGCAAGAAAAATCAGCACACAATATTGCAATCATATATTCAAGTGGTCGTAAAAATGGCAATACTACCGCGCAAGTTAATGCCTATAGTAAGCAACAAAGCGGCATTGTTTTTTGCTTAGATGATTATGTTATTTCACCTTATCGCTACGATAAGCAGTATCACAATGATGATTTTTATAATTTGTTTGAAGTGTTACTTCGCTACGAACATTGGGTGTTCGCATCGCCTGTGTACTGGTATAACACTACGCCACAAATGAAAGCATTTATTGATAGGATCACAGATTATATGGATGATGAGGCGTTAAAACCGAAGCTTAGAACTTTACGTCAAAAGCAGTTTTCACTGCTGTCTAATGCCGCATCTCCCTCTGCGCCAGATGCATTTATCGATATGTTTAAACATACCTTTAATTATTTAGGAATGACTTTTAAAGCGCATTCACATGTTCAGGCTAGTTAATCACGTTAAATAGCGTTAGGCTAAACAAAAAGTAAAAAGGATGATGTATGAAAACGTTACTTATTGGCTCAAGCTTACTTTTGGCTAGCTTTAGTACTCTTGCTGCAGAGCCTGCGCCTGTTATTAAAGACTATGGTTATTTTTATAATGTGCCCGAGCATGTGTCTGATTTAAGCCAAGCGCAGTTTAAGATAGCTTTTGATGTAGGTAAAGGCGCTGAAAAGGGCGCGCAAAATAATCATATTAATTCGTTAGCGCGATTTATTAATATGCATGTGGCTCACGGCGTAAAACCAGAAAATATTCAGCTTGCGCTGGTGGTACACGGTGGAGCCAGCGTTGATGTACTGCAAAACAGCGTTTATAAGACACGATTTGAAAAAGATAACAAAACCGAATCTTTAATTAAACAGCTGCTTGCTAATAACACGCAGGTATATGTATGCGGGCAGTCGGCAATGCATATGAATGTAGCAGCAGAACAGCTTATACCTGGGGTGAAAATGGCGCTTTCTGCGATGACTGCGCATGCGCAGTTACAGCAGCAAGGCTATACATTGAATCCGTTTTAATGAACATTCTGTGTTTTGGTGATTCCAATACCTTTGGTATTTCTCCTGTTGATGGCAAACGGCTGAGCGAAATTGAACGCTGGCCTACTTTATTAAAGCAGCAGTTGGGCACCGGCTTTGAAGTGATTGAAGCCGGGGAGCCTAATCGTACTTTAGTCAATAACCCCCCGTTTATGGGAGATAAATCGGGCATTAAATATTTAAAACCGTATCTGGAAGCGCACACTGTTGATGTTGTTATTATTCAACTTGGCACCAATGACTTAAAAGCACGTTTTGCACTGTCTGCTATCGATATTGGCAAAGCGCTTGAGGAGTTAATTTTAGCCATTAAAGCCTTTTATCATTGTAAAACAATACCAAAGATAATCATTATAAGCCCGCCCAAGGTTCATGAAGTGGGAAGTTATAAAAGCATTTACGCAGGTGCAGGTAAAAAAGTTGAACAATTATCCATTGAGTTCAAAGCCGCCGCTGATCGTCACACGTGTGAATTTTTAGATTGTTATCTGCTGATACAATCTTGCAAGAAAGAGGGCATACACTTACCTGTTAGTGAGCATAGAGAGCTTGCTAATAGGTTGACACCTATAATAAAAAAGCCGCCGTGTATTAAACACAGCGACTTTAATTTATTGCTTAGGGAGTGTATTAAAATGCGTAACTAACACTTAAGCGTGTTGTACGCGGCATAATGTAACGGCCATTGGGCGCGTCGGCATTACGTGGGTCGCCTTCAGTGATACCTTGCTCGTCGGTGAGGTTATCTATGGCTAATTGCAGTTTAATGCCTTCCATTGGTTCAACAATTAAACCTAAGTCTACTTTTTCGTAGCCATCGAGTGTCACGGTGTTTTCGTTATTACCAAAGCGGTCATCCACCGCTGAAATTGTTCCATATAAAGTGGCATACATGCCGTCTACTTCAAAGTCATAGCTTGGTGTTACGCGTATTTGCCATTTAGGCTGGCGCTGTGCTTCATTGCCTTTATTTTCTGGACTTTCAGTGATTTCGGTTTGTTGTAATGTGGTATTTAAATTAACAGAAAAGCCAGATTCATGATTAAAGTTGTAATCAAGTTCAACACCATACGCTTCGTTGGTTAAAATTTCAGCCGGCACACCCGGGCGACTTACAAAGGTATCGCCTTTTACTTCATTGACAAAAAAGGTGGCATAGAAGTCGGTAGAGTCTGAAATAAGCTTGTAACCTAGTTCACCTTGCGTTACTTCTTTAATCAGTTTTTCACCCCCTTGGTATGCGCCAAAGTTATCTCTAAAGTCATCAAAATATGGCATTTTATAACCACGGTTAACACGTGCAAACACGCCCATGTCGTCATTAATTGAATAGTTTAAACCGGTTGTCCATGAGGTTTTACTTTCATCGTAATCAACAGTTTTAGTGATAATACCGTCAAGGTCTTCATCAACACTGTACTGCACATCATGGTTTTCTTTACGTACACCTAAATCAAGCGTAAATGCATCTGCAAATTTATATTGGCTTGTAAAGTAAAGGGCATTGGTGCGTGCATCGCCTGTTGAGCTAATATCGTAATTAAAACCACACCCGTCAGTGTTTTGGTTACATTCAATACCATTTAATAATTCACCACCGGCTTCCAGCACGTGATACGCCGTATTACCTAAGCTCCACCAATCGCTCGCAGATGTGCTTGCTGTGTAATAACCAAAAGTGGCTGATAAGTCACCAAATTGTTTTGAAAAAGCTAAGTCGTTAGTAAACGAGCTTATTTCTTTTAATACTACCCAGCGACCCAGTTGCTGAATCGCAGTGTCACTAGCATATTCGGTGTTAGTTACCGCACCGAATGCCGTTTGGCCATTGTCGGCCACTTCACCAACGGTTGTTGCTGAACCATTAGGTACTAGGCCAAATGTATTGGCATCGCCTTTTGTAATATTGAAGCGATCAATAAATTGCCAGCCATTATCAAATTCAAGTTTAATACTACCGCCGGATACATGGCCATCCCATCCTCGGCCATCACCTAGGTCAATGTCGTGTGCTTGCGCATTTGGGCCGGTAAAAATCGTCGCTTGACGGTTAAGTGTGCCAAGTTGGGTATATTCAGCATCAATGCCATTAACATTGAGTGGTGTTGGTAAGTACCATGCGCCATGATCGTCTGTTTGACGGGTATAAAAGTTAAGCTCGCCATTGTTTAACTCTTTAGTAATGTTAATTGTAAATTGGCTGCCTTTTTCAGAAGTAAAGCCTGCATCACGGATACCAGGAGAGCTTTTAACATAGCCGCCTACCATAAAATATAGGTCGTCGGTGATTTCACCACTTACTACAGCATCAACCCGTTGTAAGTCGTAATCTGAGGTGGTGTATTTAAATAAGCCTTGAGTATCTTCACTGCCACGTTTTAATCTAAAGTTGGTTGTTAAACCAGGCTGACCATTGGATAGCACAGGATTAGGACCACCACGCAGTGCTTCCATTGTTTCGATCGTTTCATCGATTCTAAATAACGATGAGTTTTCTAAAAATGAAAGAGTAGGCGCAGGGTAAACTGGCGAGCCTTCAATACTGAGTGTTAAAAATGGCGCATCACCACCTCCTGGAAACCCACGCACAAATACGTTGGCACCAGACTCACCGCCAGAGCTTTCAACCCACACACCGGGAACGGCTTTAAATAAGTCAGCAGTACTTTTAGGTGATAATTTTATAATTTGTGATGAATCAATATTTGTTACAGCGTAGCTGGCATCAATTTTTCTGATCCCAACACCTGCGGGTGTACCAGAAACGACAATTCGCTCAACCTTTTTTTCTTTTGCTTGTTCTGCTGCAAGAGCAGCGTGTGTGCTTAGGGCTAAAGTAATTGCACAGGCTAGCATGCTTTTTGCTCTATTGAATTTCATGTGTGAGATCCCGTTTTTAGTGTGTTAAACAGTGTGTATTACAGCGAGATTGATTAAATTTTAATGTAAACAGGCTGTATAAATTGAAACTCTAGAGATAAATGCAAACGTTTGCAATATTTATTTGTAAATTATTTATTAATAAGGGCTGTTGTTTTATTGAGCGTAATTACACAAGAGCGTAATTTTTGAGTTAATGGGCAAGCCAGTAAAAAATAATAATGCTATATTGTCAGTAAGTTAGATATAGCAACAGCCGCAGTGGAGCGTTTAGGGTTTTATGAATAATAAAAAAATTAAATTAGCTGATTTAGCAAAGCTTGCTGGGGTGTCTACCTCAACGGTTTCGCGCGCGCTGAATAATAACCCGCTCATTAAGCAAGAAACCCGCGACAAGCTTCAGCAGCTTGCAAAAAAACATAATTTTAGCCTTAACACGGCGGCTAGCCGTTTGCGTACGCAAAAGACCAATGTTGTTGCCGTCATTATTAATCTTGATGAGCAAACCGAGCAATCAATCAGCGATCCATTTTTACTCAAGGTAGTGAGCGAAATTAACCTTGCGCTTAATCAACAGGGGTTAGAGTTGTTGTTATCTAACTCTATTATGGCGCAAGATGACTGGGCTAATTACTTTATTAATGGCCGCCGAGCAGATGGCATTATTGTTGTGGGGCAAGGAAAAAACCAAACTAATATAGAAGCGGCTGCCGATGCAGGTATTCCTTTAGTTGTATGGGGGGATCCAAAAACACAAAGCAATTATCCTATTGTCGGCAGTGATAACTACTTAGGAGGAATGCAAGCGACCGCTCATTTAATAGAACACGGTGCTAAAAATATTTTATTTTTAGGCGATCCTGAGCATGGTGAAATTAGTGAAAGGCATCGTGGTTACGCTGCTGCACTTTCTACCCATAAACTTGAGCAGCATGTTATATCCATTGATCTTACCAGTCGCTCTGCGTATCAAGCAATTAATCAGTTATTACGTGAAAAAGGGTTGTATTTTGACGCGATTATGGCCTGTAGTGACATGGTTGCACTGGGGGCGATGAAAGCGCTGAAAGAGCGCTACGTGAGTATTCCCAACGATGTGGCTCTGGTTGGATTTGATGACATTGCCATGGCTGATATCAGCCATCCTTCACTTTCTACAATTAAACAAAACACCCAATTTGCTGCGACTTTGTTAGTTAAAAAGTTAATACAGCAGTTTTCAGGTGAAAAAGTCGAATCACAAGTTATTGATATAGAGTTAATTACTCGCCAGTCAAGCAAACGTTAACTTAGTATGCATGTATATAAATTGTTAAATTTAAAATGCAAACGATTGCAATGTTGTTTATTCTTCTCTAAACTCAGGATTCACTGACTAACACACACAGTAATTTACCAGTTATGGGTAATTTGCTTTATAAACGTTATGGCGTATGTCGCTATAAACGAGGCACGCAATGAGTAAAATAAAAATCACACTGGCAATTGCTGCAAGCTATTTTATTTTCGCAATTTTATTAAATAGCGTAGGCACTGTTATTTTGCAGGCTATAAACACATTAGGGGTAAGCAAAACAGAAGCGTCGGTTTTAGAGGGGTTTAAAGACTTATCAATTGCAATAATGTCATTTGTTGTTGCTTCATTTATACCGCGTTTAGGCTACAAGCTTGCAATGCTGCTAGCACTGCTAGTTGTCGCTATAGCGTGTTTGAGTACGGCTGTAATAAGTGACTTTTACATGTTTAAAGTGTTATTTGCTGCTGTGGGTTGTGGTTTTGCGGTCGTTAAGGTGTCGGTTTATTCAATTATTGGCCAAGTGACTGAGGATGCAAATAGTCACTCATCATTACTGAACACCATAGAAGGCATTTTTATGGTGGGTGTATTAAGTGGCTATTGGGTATTCACCGCATTTATAGACCCTGTTGATAGCAATGCCTGGTTGAACGTTTATTACGTATTAGCAGCGCTTACGCTTTTGGTGATTATCAGTGTCGTAATAGCACCAATAAAGCCTGCTATCAAAGGTCAAAAAAGCAACTCGGGTTGGAATGACTTTATTGCTATGCTCAAACTTACCTATCAACCGTTAGTGCTGATTTTTATTATTAGTGCATTTTTGTATGTGTTAATCGAGCAAGGGGTAGGGACTTGGTTGCCTACATTTAATAATCAAGTTTTGCAATTACCAGTAGCTATTAGTATTCAACTAGCGAGTATTTTTGCCGCAGCTCTTGCTTTAGGGCGCTTAGTGGCGGGCCAAGTATTAAAGCATATTCATTGGTTTGTAGTACTTAGCTGTTGTTTAGTTGCTATGGCTGCATTGATCATTATTACCTTACCACTAACGGAAAACTTACCTAAAAGCGAGGTGAATAGTTTATTTGATGCGCCTCTGGCGGCGTTTGTTTTGCCATTAATTGGCTTTTTTATGGCGCCCATTTATCCGGTACTCAACTCAGTCATGCTCAGTGCGCTTCAAAAGCATCAACATGCTGCAATGACAGGGTTAATCGTTGTGTTTTCAGCACTTGGTGGCACTACCGGGTCGGTGATAACCGGCTATGTATTTGAGCACTTTAGTGGCCAGCATGCTTTTTATCTTTCACTTGTGCCCATTAGTTTAATTTTCATTAGCGTGATTATTTTTAAAAAACGCACCCATGCCATTTCACAACACGCAGTCAATAGTTAATAGATTAGGACAGTTATGAGTTTTTTTAATAGCCAATTATTTAAAGATGTACAAACACAGCACATATTTAGCGACTGTAAAACGTTTGCTGATGCAACCGCGCGTGTTGATTGGCAAAGTGCCTGTAAACAATATGAGCAAATAGCACCCCTTAATAAAACTCAATTAAGAGACTTTGTTGATGCGCATTTTATAACAACGCCTTTATTAACAATGAAAGGGGCTGCAAATACCACCAGTGTAAAAGGCTACATAAACTCACTGTGGAGCGGCCTTCGACGTGAAGCCGATACACCCAAAGCTAATTCTTTACTCGCTTTAAAGCACAGCTACATTGTACCTGGTGGACGTTTTCAAGAAATTTATTATTGGGATAGTTACTTTACTGCGCTAGGTTTAATTGATGCAGATAAAAGTGATGTAGTAGAAGACATGCTACAAAACTTCATAGACTTAATTAACGATTACGGCTGCATTCCAAATGGTAACCGCAGTTATTATTTATCGCGTTCACAACCGCCTATTTTAGCGCTGATGGTTGAGCTTTTATGGCAGCACACTCACAGTAAAACACATAATTTAGCTTGGCTTAAATTGTGTGTTGAAGCTTTAACAAAAGAGCACGCATTTTGGATGCAAGGAGCAGATACACTCAGTGATACGCAAACAAGTGTAAAACGCGTGGTAACAATGCCATGTGGTGGGGTATTAAATCGCTATTGGGATGATGAGGCGGCTCCTCGCGCAGAGTCATTAAGAGAAGACTTAGCGCTTGCATCAGGATTTAGTGATGATAAAAAATCTGAGTTTTATCGTAATATTCGTGCTGCGTGCGAATCTGGGTGGGACTTTAGCTCGCGCTGGTTAGCCGAGTCAAACTTACTAAGCTCAATTCAAACGACAGATATTGTACCCATAGATTTAAATTGCCTACTTTACAATTTAGAAAATCAGCTTAGTAAATGCTTTAAATTGCTTGGTAATGAGCAACAATCACAAACGTACAGCAGCTATGCTGTAAAAAGAAAGTCGCTTATTAATCAATATCTTTGGAGTAATGAGAAGCGTTTTTTTGTTGATTATAATCATAAGCTATCTAAGCCGTCTGCTATTTTAAGTGCAGCGGCAAGTACCCCGCTTTTTGTTAATTTAGCCTCACAACAGCAAGCTGAACTGGTCGCAAACGTATTGAGCAAGCAGTTTTTAAAAGTAGGTGGTATTGTAACAACGGTTGTTGATACTCCACAACAATGGGACAGCCCGAATGGCTGGGCTCCATTACAATGGTTTGCGGTAAAAGGCTTGCGTAATTATGGTATTGATCAATTAGCTACACGCATAATGAAAAACTGGCTAACAATGGTAGAACAAGATTTTATTGAAAATAAATGCTTGTTGGAGAAATATAACGTATGCACACCGCAACAAAAAGCCAGCGGGGGTGAATATCAAGTACAACAAGGATTTGGTTGGACTAACGGTGTTACATCACGCTTTTATACCCTTTTATAGGGTAACTAAACTCATTGGCTTATACCAAAAGAGCATTGTGTTTTGTAGTTAATTTAGGTAATGTGACGATAGTTGTAAATCTAATGTTTCAAGGATGAGTTATATGTTGCAAAAAAGCTCGGCTTTTATTAAGACAACGCTTCAATCGTCTTTCCATTCTCAAAACTACACAGTTATTTTAAGAACACTTCAAGCCATTTTTGGTGATATAAAAATGGACAGTACTATCCCACATATTGATCAGCGTGGTGCTTATGACATTTTTCTAATCGATGGATCTCAAAATGATTGGCAGGACTTGATCCCAGCAGATTTAATTTGTTTGGCTAAACAGTATAAAGTTGTGCTTTTTAATGTAGAACTAGAGCAAGTATGTGAAAAAAACTTATTACTCAATCATTTTAATGGGGTATTTTATAAATCGGCAGCAGCAGAAGATATATTTAAAGGCTTAGTAAGAATTTCTACTGGTGAGCTTTGGTTTACTCGTAAAGTAATCTCTAAGGCCTTTAATGATATTCTAAGTGTGGCCTCTTCGTTTAGCTCCTTAAGCGAAGATATCACGTTAAATGAAGCTGACTATAAGCATTTAACTAAACGAGAAAAATCGGTTATTCATTTAATTGCACAAGGAGCGAGTAATAATAAAATAGCGGACAAACTAAATATTAGCGACCATACTGTTAAAACTCACCTTTATAGCGCATTTAAAAAAACTAATTCGCGTAATAGAGTTGAATTGGCCAATTGGGCGCAAAGATATATTTCAGTATTATTACCCGTTGAGAGCTAATCGTTATTTGTTTGGCCACATCAATGACGTTGTGGCCATCTGCAAGAGTAGGTTAAGTTGCCTGTTTAGCCCATAAGCCTTTATCAATACCTTTGGTGATAAGATCTGTAAGCGCCTTTTCTATTGCTTGCGTTACGCAAATGCTCATTGGTTCATTATCACTAAAGCCCGCCTCAGCTTCCGCCAGACGTTTATAGCTAACATACCTAAAAAAACCTGCTCGCATTTCTTGGCTCAATACTTTTTTGCTGGTGGCTACTGATAACAATACCTGGCCAGTTCTTACATCTACGGCACGTAAATAGATTGATATTGCATCTTCACGATATAGCTCTGATGCGCCAATACCAAAATATTCCATTCCTAAGCCACCCGTTTTTACATTGGTGTCGTAACTAATTATACCGCCTTCTAAAATGATTTTCGCAGTGGTTAACGGCGGTAGCTCGCCTTGATTAGGATTAGTCGCTTGTGCCGCTCTAATTATTTTTCTCTCTGTTAAAATATTTTGTAGACCCTCACGTTCAACCGGCGTAAACCAGTCAGACTCATGTAATGCTTGCACTAGAATAGAGTTTGCACCTTGAGTGACGGCCGTTGAAAACGAGCTAACATTAGTTTGTGGCTTATATTGACCGGTTTGATCGCGAAATGAATAAACCGAGACTGGAATGCTGCCCGCAGGTTTAGGTAAGCTTTTTAAATCAGAAAAGACATCTGTTGGCTCTAACGTTACCGCACTTTGTTTTGACGGAGGGATTAAATTACCCATAGTAGAGCAACCACTAAGAGAAAGAGCGATTGTTATTATTATTAATTTATACATTATCCAAACCTCGGTACTTCGATAACCACAACCGAGTCATCAATTACATTTGTTATTCTAACCGTGATAGTGTCGGTTGTACTGGTGATCACTTCTATTTGATAATCACCACTCATAAAAATGGAGTCTTGATTAAAAACACTGTCTTCAATATTTTCCCCAAAAGCCATGTCGGTGATTTCTCTCACCATTCGATTTAAGTATGTCCGCTCTAATGAATCTTGAAACTGCTCTGCATACCCTTTTTCGACAACCGGCGCTTTATGTTTATTTTGTGCTTGTGCCTTACTAAGCAGCATATTGGCATTGAGAGGGTTGCCACCAAAACTCGGGTTAATAGGGGTATAAATAATTTCAGTTGCGGAGACTGAAAAGCTTAAAGTTGTTATTATTGTTAATGCTATTTTTTTCATTGTTACCATCCATTTAATGCCATATCAGGACTCGCTGTTTGCATATTCGATCGCGCCATGGCGTCCATTACAGAGTGCACTGCTTGCTCTACTCGCTCGTCCAAAGGCTCTAACTTTCGTCCCAAATGGGTTGCATAAATAATCTTATGATTCATTATTAAAACTAATTTAGTACCAGCACGGGGTATAACCGTTTCTTTTATTTCTACATTAAAGCCAGCTGTTGAAGGCAGTTCACGCCAATAATTTGAAAATTCACTGTAAAATTGATACCCAAAGCGACTAATACTTTTGTTTAGTAATAATCCATCGATTTCTAATTCAGCACTGGCATTACTCAAAGGAGTAAAAAAAGTTAAAAGTATAAAAAGATAGATATATTGTTTATTTTTCATAGTTAAAATAAGGGAGAGGGTTACTCTCCCCGTCTCATCAATTACATTTGTGTAATTGTTGCTGTATTACCATCACCAAGTTGAGTGACAGAGAATGTACTGTTAAAGCCAATTACGTTACCTTCAACAGTGTTGTAGTTACCGGTTTGAGTAACAGAGAATGAAACGTTTTCACCGCCTAATAAAAACGCTGAATCTCCAGTTCCACCTACCCAGTTACCTTCGCCTTGCTGTGCAATATCAATAGAGTGATTACTGCCTTCTACCATTAAGTCAATAACGTTAATATCACCATTTTGAGCAATATCAATTTGGTTTGCGTTACTATCAAGGATACCCGCAAGTGTAACAATCGCCTCGTTTTGATTACCGACTTGATTAACATCAATATCGTTATCGTTTGAAGTGAGAGAAACATCAGGGTATGAAGACTGCACTAAAATTGCGTTTTCATCGCCACCTGATTGGCTAAGATCAACATCGTTACCGCTACCATTAAAGTTAGCTAAATGAACCGAGTTAAAATCACTAACCTGGGTTACTGTAAATTCATTATTTGAACCAATGACACCCATGTATGCTTCATTAGTGTTACCAACTTGCATTGCTGTAAGCTCATTGTTATCGCCCATTAGCTCAGTAGTCGCAAGGTTTTCATCACCAATTTGATTAACTGTTACTTCATTGAATGAACCGTCAAAAAGACCAGACTCAATAGCATTATTCGAACCTTCTTGGTCTAGTTTTATTTCATTATCATTACCAGTAACGGCTGCAAAAGTAATGGTATTGTTATCACCGCTGCTTTGTTCAATAGCTATTTCGTTGTCATCACCAGCAATATCAGTAAATGTAATGATGTTACGTGAACCATCCTGGTTAACGTCAATCTCATTTTCGTTACCGCGTAATGAGCCTATTTTAAATTCATTCCAGGTGTCTGTTTGTTCAATTTCAATAATGTTTTCATCGCCTGATAAGCTAAGTACTTCAAATTCTTGCCACATACCAGACTGAGATGAAATAATTTCGTTACCATTACCTCTCATGTCCATGTTGTAAAACCAGTGACCGCCATTTCCTTGTTCAACGTCAATATTATTATCGCTACCAGTGATAATATTGATTGCTTCATTGTTTTGAAATAATCCTTGGCCGAATTGAGAAACATAAACGCCGTTGTTATCACCCGTTATGCGTGTGATGAAACCATTAGCAACACCATCTTGAGCATAAGTTTGTTGGTTGTTATCACCTGTTGTTTCAACTTCGGCGTAATTACCATTTTGTAATTGAGCTATTTTAACATCGTTGTTGTTACCGATTTCAGTAGATAGTGCAGTATTGCCATCGCCATCTTGAGAGACTAATGCCGTGTTGTCAGAAAATGATTGCTTAACTGTTACAGCATTCTCAATGCTACTTACAGATACTTTAGCTGCAAGCTCAGAAGTTGAACCTGCTTTTGTTTCTGTGTTTGCGTTTGCTGTAAAGCTGGCGCCCATTGCAATTGCAATTGCACAGCTTAAAAGTGATTTATTCAATTTCATTATTATTCTCCTTGAAAGATAAAATAAAATACCTTGATTATTTATTAAGTTTTAAAAAGGTATTTTCGTTGCAGCATGCCGTGCTGCCATAATGTGTGATTAGCTTTTTATTCTTAAACGTAAAATGCTGTTTTAAATATGAACTAGGGTTTGGTCATTAGTACTTGGTAAGGTGGTTTGCCATTCACTAATTCATAACTGCTCAGTCACTGTATTCTTCAATGAGTTCATTTTGAATCATCTTTTTTAATGGTAATTTAAATCTATAAATTTCAATTGCTTACCAGTTTAATTTGTATTTTCTATCTACTTACATCAAAAACCAGTAAAAAATAATGAGTTAATGCCATGTTAAAAATAAGTTATTTAATTCATTAAAATGGCTGCTATTAATGTTTTTTTTACTGTATTTCTAGTTAAAAATAATGGTTTTGTTCCTGATTTTGCTTTTTTTACTTGAGTTAGTGACTGATTACCCGTTTTCTTAACGCTTGCCACGTGATTACTTAAATTCATAAACGTAAATATTTCGCTTAGTAAAGCTAAGTTAACTTAATTACGGATAGAACAATGAAAACAAAATTATCTATTATTACACTTGCACTTTTACCTTGTTTAGCTGCGGCTAAATTGCCTGATGTTAACAGTACAACTCAAAAAGTAACTGCGAGCAGTGACTCGATTATTGTTAAGTATAAAAAGAATGCTTCGCCGGAAATGCGTAAGCAAGCTCGTTCGTTAGTAAAAGCCAAAATATCTGATCTAAATAACGATGAAATTGATGATAACTTCACCTCGTTATTTTCTGGCCGCCTCGCAAAATTTAAAATATCAGGAATGAGTGCTAAAGAAGCAATTGAGCGCTTAAAATCGCATCAAGCTATTGAGTATGTTGAGCCTGATTACCGAGTGAGCATAGCAAGCGCAACTAATGACCCTCGTTTTGATGATTTATGGGGCTTAAACAACGAAGGCCAAACTGGTGGCACGGCTGATGCCGATATTGATGCACCAGAAGCATGGTCAATCTCTACAGGTAGTCGTGATGTTGTAGTAGGTGTTATTGATACGGGTGTTGATTATAGCCACCCTGATTTAGCTGCGAACGCGTGGGTAAACAGTGGTGAAATTGCCGGTGATGGTATCGATAATGACGGAAACGGTTACATTGATGACGTTCACGGTATTAATGCAATTACTGATGTTGGTGACCCGATGGATGACGAAGGCCATGGTACACACGTATCGGGTACAATCGGTGCCAGTGGTAACAATGGCGTCGGTGTTGTTGGTGTAAACCATGATGTTTCTATTGTTGGTTGTAAGTTTTTAGCCGCAGATGGTACAGGTTCTACCTCTGGTGCTATTAAGTGTATCGATTACATGGTTGGCCTTAAAAATGCGGGTGTTAATCTGCGTGTGTTAAATAATAGCTGGGGCGGCGGTGGTTTTAGCCAAGCGTTAGCTGATGCAATTACGGCTAGTGAGCAAGCTGATATTTTATTTGTTGCTGCTGCGGGTAACGATGCGGTTGATAACGATCAAAATCCACACTACCCATCTAACTATGAGAACGACAACGTATTATCGATAGCAAGTACTGATAGCAGAGATAATATGTCTAGCTTTTCTCAATGGGGCCTAACAAGTGTTGATATGGGCGCACCTGGCTCAGGTATTTTGTCGACCGTTCCTGGTAATAGCTATGCTACTTATTCAGGTACATCTATGGCAACACCGCATGTAGCTGGTGCTGCTGCACTTGTACTTTCAGTTAATCCTGATTTAACAACACTAGAGCTTAAAGAATTACTTATGTCTAGTGGTGATGCTAATGCGGCATTAAATGGTAAAACGGTTGCAGGTACACGCCTAAATGTTAACCAAGCGCTAATTGATGCTGATCCAACTCCAGGCTTTAAATTATCTGTATCGCCGGTTTCTCAGCAAGCGGCTGTAGGTGATACGGTTACTTATACCTTTACGATTGGCTCAATTGCACAATGGGAAGGTGACGTTTCACTGGCTTTAGCTTCAGATCTTACCGATGCATCACTAAGCGCAACTACCGCTCGTCCGGGCGATGAAGTTGTTCTAACGGTTGCAACTAACAGCGATACTCAGTGGGGAAATTACGACTTTACTGTTACCGCAACAACTGAAGAGCAAGTTAAAGAACAAACTGTTAGTTTAATGCTTCAACCTGCTGGTTTAAATGACTTTACTTACAGCAGTGATGAAAACATCGCTATTCCAGATAATTCTCCAGAGGGCGCAAGCTCAGTTATTACTGTTGCTGATGATTTAACTATTTTTGGCACCACTGCTGATGTAGATATTACGCATACTTGGTCTGGTGACTTAGTACTTACGCTTATTTCAGCGCAAGGTACAGAAGTGACTTTACAAAGCAATGAAGGTGGCAGTGCAGACGATATTGTTAAGTCATTTACATCAAGCGTATTTAATTCTGAAGTGGCAACCGGAGATTGGACACTTCATGTTGAAGATACAGCTGGTGCAGATACGGGTAATATCAATGGTTGGTCACTTACATTTAGCGCTATTGGTGAGGTAAGCCCACAACCACCACAAGCTGGCTTTAGTGTTTCAGCACAAGGTTTAACTGCTACATTTGTAGATACAAGTCGTGATGTAAATGATGACATTTCACAGTGGAGCTGGAACTTTGGTGATGGTTCAACATCAACAAACCCAAATCCTACACATGTTTACGCTCAGTCAGGAAGTTATGAGGTTGAATTAACCGTAACGGATAGTGAAAATAACTCAGATACATTCACTCAAACAGTGGTTGTTAGTGATGTTGAAATTGAATTGAGCTTAAAACGCGCTAACAAGTCACGTCTTGATACTATGCGTGTTGAGTTAAACTGGGCAGAAGTAGGGGCTGAGTCACTTAGCCTATACCGAAATGGCGAACTAGTAGATACCGTATCAGATAATGGCCGTTACCGTGATTATGTGCGTAACGCAACATTACCGGCATACGACTATCAGTTATGCGTATCTGAAAACGTATGTTCGAATATTATTACGGTTTCATTTTCTGAATAAAACGTTTACCCCTTAGACATTCAAAGCCCAGCAATGCTGGGCTTTTTTATGGAATATCCCTTCTTAATTTTATAGTAATAAATAATTAGTTAATTTTGCAATGTAACTATTTTGTATTTATTTTGTTTGTTATTTGTGCATTATTTTCTTGATATTTACGATATCCATGTTAAGTTTGTACCTGAAAGGTAAAAAATAATGAGTATAAACATCGTTAATGGAGGAGCCAATGAGCTCACGTAAAATAATAACAAATGCCTTTAATCTAAGTGCTTTATCGTTAAGTTTTCTTAGTTTAAATGTACACGCGTCTATTGATTGCAGTGCGTTAGAACAGTGGCAAACAGGCCAGACACACGTTGCTGGAGATCAAGTGCAAGCGCAAAGCACAGCGTATGAAGCTAGCTGGTGGACGCAAGCCAATCCAGTGGAGAATGCTGGTGATTATAAAGATTGGAAAATTTTGGGTGTATGTGACAACGCTGTCATTGATAATGAAATTCCAGTAATTACCGAGTTAATGCCTGCAGACGGTTTTCAACTAACCGATAAAGACAGCGTTGTCATATCGGCGCAAGCAATTGATAACGATGGAGAGGTAACCACCGTTGAGTTTTTTGTTGATGGTATTTTTCTAGCTGCAGATACTTCATCACCTTACAGCGTTGATTGGCAAGCTGTGGCGGGTTCTCATCAAATAAGTGCAATTGCAACGGATGATCAAGGTGCGCAGTCATTACAAATCATCAATACCTTAACAGTTGCAGATGACGTTACTAATCCTGTTAATCAAGTACCCGTTGCATCAATTTCATTGAGTACCTTACCTGAACAGCTAATTGTGGGTTCACAAGTTGTGTTTGAGCTTTCAGGTAGCGATAGCGATGGTGAGATCACCGCGCTTAATTTTGCTATAAATGGTGATGATACTCATCAAGCGACATCAGCAACTAGTCAGTACACATGGCAGGCTACAGCTCTTGGGCAAGCCAGCTTTACACTTACAGTGACTGATAATGAAGGGGCTACAGCACAAACCACAAAAACCCTAAATGTTGTTGACTCTGCAGCGCCCGGCAGTGGTGTAACTGATTGTCAACCACAAGGGTTATATCAAACCCCCGGTGTTAATACGCCTTATTGTACTGTGTATGATGCTGATGGTCGTGAAGTTATGGGAGCTGACCACCCGCGTCGTGTTATTGGTTATTTTACTAGTTGGCGAAATGGTGCTAATGACCAACCAAGTTATCTAGTTAATGATATTCCATGGGATAAAATTACTCATATTAATTATGCCTTTGCGCATGTTGATGCCAATAATAAAGTATCTATTGGCGATCCTAATTCAGCAAATAATCCTGCTACAAACATGGAATGGCCAGGCGTTATTGGCGCTGAAATGGATCCTGAGTTTGCATACAAAGGACACTTTAATCTTTTAAATAAATACAAAAAACAACACCCACACGTTAAAACCTTGGTATCGGTAGGTGGCTGGGCTGAAACGGGGGGGTATTTTGATGAAACCGGCCGCGTTGAAAGTGGTGGCTTTTATACCATGACCACCCATGCTGATGGCTCAGTCAATTATGAAGGTATTAATGCATTTGCAAAAAGCACCGTTGAGTTTATTGAAAAATATGGATTTGACGGCGTTGATATTGATTATGAATACCCATCTTCAATGAACGACTCAGGTCACCCCGATGATTTTCCTATATCCAACGCGCGCCGTGCAGGATTGAATGCCTCATACCAAGTGCTAATGAAAAAAGTACGTGAAGAGCTAGACCGTGCAGGTGAAGCAGCAGGTAAGCACTATTTACTCACTATTGCGTCTCCATCTTCTGGTTATTTATTACGAGGTATGGAAACCTTTCAAGCGGTTAAATATCTGGATTATGTAAACATTATGTCTTACGACTTACATGGCGCTTGGAACTCACATGTAGGGCACAATGCTGCCTTGTTTGACACCGGTTTAGACTCAGAACTGACACAATGGAACGTCTACGGCACTAAAGAATTTGAAGGGATTGGTTACTTAAACACCGATTGGGCGGTTCGTTATTTCCGAGGGGCAATGGCTGCCGGTCGAATCAATATCGGTATTCCTTATTATACTCGAGGTTTTAAAGATGTGTCGGGCGGAACTAATGGTCTATGGGGTCAATCGGCTTTACCAAACCAAGCTGATTGTGCCACAGGTACAGGGGTTGGTGAAAAGAACAAGTGTGGTAATGGTGCATTAGGTATTGATAACCTTTGGCACGATAAGAACGACGCAGGTCAAGAAATGCCCGCCGGTTCAAATCCTTTATGGCACGCTAAAAATCTCGAAAATGGTATTGTTGGCTCTTACCTCGAAGTGTATGGCTTAACCCCCGATACCGATGCTGACGATCGCTTAACAGGTTCTTACACACGTTATTACGACAGTGTTGCCGTCGCACCTTGGCTTTGGAATGCCGATAAAAAAGTATTTCTGTCGATAGAAGATGAAGAGTCGATGGCCTCTAAAGTTGATTATGTTATTAACAATGGCCTTGGCGGTATCATGTTCTGGGAGCTTGCTGGTGATTTTGATTACGACTCAGCAAAAGGCGAGTACTTCATGGGGTCAACGCTTACTTCACTTGCATACGATAAGTTTAATCAAAGCGCTGTTGCATATGATGTACATGGCGGAAATCCAAACTTTACAGTGCCTGCTGAAGCAGTAGATATCACATTTGAAGCCAAAGACTTCCCTGTCGGTGATGATAACTACCCAATCAGCCCAACATTTGCGTTTACCAATAACTCAAGCCTTGATTTGAGTGGTGCAAAAATTTCATTTGATGTGCCGGTATCAACTTCCGCTATTTTTAAATCTAACTGGAATGCACAAGAAAAACTGGGCATGGCAGTAGAAGTAAATGGCTCGAACGCAGCGGGTAATAATATTGGCGGTTTTGAGAACGAGTTCCACCGTTTCTCAATCACACTGAACAATGAATGGGGCGGTCAACCAAAAGACTTTAGCGCTGGTGCAACTGTGAATGCACAAGTGATGTACTACATGCCAATCACTGGGCCTAGCAATTTTACCATTGAAAAAGATGGAAAAACTTACGCATTCAAAGCTGAATACCCAATGCTACCAGGTGCAACACCGGGTGATGGCACGGGCAATCCAGATAACGGTGGCGGTGACCCTGTAGGTACGTGTGAAGGAGTTGATATAGCCACGATTCCTGTTTATCCAAATTTCCCTCAAACAGACTGGGCGGGCAACCCAAGTCATGCTGCTGGCGGCGATCTAATGGTGCATAACAACGCAGTTTATAAAGCCAAGTGGTGGACAAGCTCTGAGCCGGGTGCAACAGCAGATTGGACCTTAAGTTGTAGCCTGTAATTTACAAAACAATGAGCGGTAGGCCTGAGCTTGCCCCATGTATTGAGTCTAATAAAGGATAAAATAATGGCATCAATTAAACTTAACACGATTACGCTATCTGCAATCGCAGGTGGCTTGCTACTGAGTATGCTAGCACCGCAAGTACAAGCACATGGTTATATGGATAGTCCTAAAGCACGCCAAGCATTTTGCCAAGATGATGGCGGATACTGGTGGCCAGAAGATGGCACAAATATTCCTAACCTTGCTTGTCGATCAGCATATCTAGAATCCGGCACGGTGCAGTTTGTGCAAGCGATTGAATTTTCTGTTAATACTCCTGACTATTTAAATCAAACCGCAGTTGAGGCCAGTATACCAAACGGCACTTTATGTGCTGGTGGCGATACAGCCAAACGCGGTATGGATTTACCATCACCACATTGGCAACGTAGTGACGTAGTGCCCAATGCTAATGGTGAAATTCAAGTTCGTTACCTTGCATCAACACCACATAACCCCAGCTTTTGGCAGTTTTACTTAACTAAGCCAACTTTTAATGCCGCTACTGATGTATTGACCTGGCAAGACTTAGAGCTAGTTCAGGAGCATCAAAATGTTGACGTGATTAAAGACACCGATGGTGAGCGTTATTATCAAATGAGTGTGGCTATTCCACAAGGACGCAACGGTGATGCCATTTTGTACAGCCGCTGGCAACGAAACGATGTTGTGGGTGAAGGCTTTTATAACTGTAGTGATATAAATATTGTAAACGACGCTGCTCCAACCAATCCGAATGCGTGGGCAAGCCTTGGGTACTTTGTACGTCAAGGGCAAAATGCCATTGCAGGCGACACTGTATGGGCTCGCTTATTTGATGAATCTGGCCAAGAGGTGATTAATCAACAACTTAAAATCAATGCCGATAATCAAGTAAATTGGCAGCAAGTGTTGGCGTCACAACTTAACCTTGATTATGCGCATTTAGTGCAGATTGGTGTGCAAAATCAAGTTGGTGATGTTGTATTTAACAGCGCTGATGTACTAACAAACCAAGTCTATGGAAGCAATCCAAATTACACTTATACATTAAGCGTGCAGGGCACCCCTGATAATACAGCGCCTATTGTTAGTAAGCCAGAAAACCTAGTAGTTGATGAAAACACCACCACGGCTGTGCATTTACATGCGTTTGATGATGAGCAAAATGCGTTAATTTATACTTGGTCAGTACCGGCACCACTGAGTTTTACCGGTAGCGATGCCAATATCAACTTAATTTCACCTGAAGTTTCAACACCTACAGATTATACCGTTGTGGTATCTGTTTCTGATGGCCAATTAACGACCCAAACCGAGTTTGTTGTCACCGTTAATGACAGCGTTATCAATGATCCTGCTATAGCGCCTTGGAGCACTACTGAGGTTTATCAAGCAACAGATAAAGTGAGTTTTCAAGAGCGTGTTTACTTAGCTAAATGGTGGAATCAAGGTCAGCATCCCGATAGTTCAAGTGCGTGGGAGCTTGTTGAGGAGGGTACTAATCCAGCAGCATGGAGTATTAACAAAGCCTATCAAGCAGGCGCAGAAATAATCTATCAAGGACAGCGCTATCGCGCTAATTGGTGGACTCAAGGCGATACGCCAGGACAAGCCGATGTATGGAAAACACTGTAACTAAAAGCCTAAGTTTTGTAGTTCAAACTTATTAAACCAAAATAACCACATTAAAAATAGATAAGAGAGAAATATGAATATTAAACAATTAACCGCAGCTATGGGTGTTGCACTATTTGCCGGTTCTGTATCGGCAGCGCCTTCTACACCAAGTATTAATTGGGAGCCACAGCAATATTCGTTTGTTGAGGTAGACCTTGAGGGAAACGGTTCTTACAAACAGCTGGTTACCCGTGTTGAGCAAGTTAATATCAACATTGAATGGAGTGCGTGGAGCGGTGATGGCGGCGATAGCTATAAAGTGTACTTTGATGACATGCTAGTAAATGAGGGCACGCTTGCTGATGGTTCTAAAAGTGGCACTATTTCATTCCCTTATGATAAAGCAGGCCGCCATACAATGTATGTTGAACTATGTGAAGGCGGCACGACCTGTGCAAGAAGTGCGGGTAAGCCAATTGTAATTGCTGACACTGACGGCGGACATTTAGCACCATTACCTATGGATGTTGACCCAAATAACCGTGATATTGGCGTTAAGCAAGATTTAGTGACGGGCGCTTACTTTGTTGAGTGGGGGATCTATGGCCGTGATTACGATGTAACGAATATGCCAGCACAAAACCTGAGTCATATTTTGTATGGCTTCATTCCAATTTGTGGTGAAAATGCGTCGTTAACTGGCGGTCCTAAGCGCGCACTGGAAACAGCCTGTGCGGGCTCTGCAGATTACGAAGTGGTTATTCACGACCCATGGGCCGCAGTACAAAAAGCATTGCCAGGGGTTGATGCTAAAGATCCCATTCGTGGTACTTACTCGCAGTTAATGGCACTAAAACAGCGCTACCCCGATATTAAAATTTTACCATCTGTAGGTGGTTGGACGTTATCAGACCCATTTGGTGGTTTTACTAATAAAGCAAACCGCGACACCTTTGTTGCCTCAATGGAAGAGTTTTTAAGAACCTGGAAGTTTTACGATGGTGTTGATATTGACTGGGAATTCCCAGGTGGTGACGGCCCCAATCCTGATATTGGCGATCCAATTAACGATGGCCCAGCCTATGTGGCGCTTATGCAAGAGCTGCGCGCTATGCTTGATAAACTAGAAGCAGAAACGGGTCGTACTTACGAGTTAACCTCAGCCATTGGTGCTGGTTACGATAAAATTGAAGATGTAGATTATCAAGCCGCAAGCCAGTACATGGATTACATTTTTGCCATGACCTATGACTTTTATGGCGCATGGAGTAACGTAACCGGTCATCAAACTGCACTTTACTGTGGCGAGCACATGAGTGTTGGTCAATGTAATGGCACTGGGCTTGATGAAAATGGCGAACCTCGTAAAGGCCCTGCTTATACCACCGATAATGCAGTACAGCTGTTACTTGCGCAAAATGTACCATCAAAAAAAATCGTCGTGGGCACAGCCATGTATGGCCGTGGTTGGGAAGGTGTTTACCCGCAAAATGCAGCGATTGATGGTAACCCAATGACCGCCCCTGGTAATGGCCCGTTAAAAGGCTCCACGGCACAAGGTGTATGGGAAGATGGAGTTATTGATTACAAGGGCGTTAAAGCCAATATGATTGGTGCGGCAGGCACAGGTATTAATGGTTTTGAAGTGGGTTATGATGAGCAAGCACAAGCCGCTTATGTATGGAATCGCTCAACTGGTAAACTGATCACCTATGATAGTCGTAAGTCTGTGCTGGCCAAAGGTGCGTATGTTAATCAGCATAACTTAGGCGGTTTATTTGCATGGGAAATTGATGCTGACAATGGTGACATTCTAAATGCAATGCATGATGGCTTAGGGGGCGTAGTTGCGCCGCCAAGTAATAAAAAACCGGTTGTTTCAGTGTCTTCATCTGTGTCTGTTAATTCAGGCGAGAGCATCACAGTAACGGCTTCTGCAACCGATGCAGATAACGATCCACTGAGCTTTAGCTGGAGTGCTGATAGCGCGCTAGTAGTATCTGGACAAAATACATCATCACTGGTTATTAATGCGCCAACAGTGACTACAGATACACAGTATGTTGCAACCGTTACAGTATCAGATGGTCAAGCAACAGTGAATCGTGATGTTGTTGTTAATGTTATTGCGCCAACATCAGGTGGCGAAAATACAGCACCGAGTGTTAATGCAATTGCTAATGTTAGTGTTGAAGAAGGCGCATCAGCAAGTGTTGCTGTAGTTGCAAACGATGCACAAAACGATGCGCTTACATATACGTGGACAGTACCAGCAGGCTTAACGTTAGTGGGCAGCGGTGCAAATGTAAGTATTAAGGCAGGCGCTGTAGATACAGATACAAACTTCACTGTTTCAGTTGCAGTCACTGATGGCGCATTAACCACAACGCAAAGCTTTAGCGTAACAGTGACAAATGGTGATACTACCACTCCACCTACAGAAGATTGGGATGCGAGTGTTGCATACGTTGGTGGCGATGTCGTCACTTATAATGGCGTTGAATATAAAGCAAAATGGTGGACTCAAGGTGAACGTCCTGATTTAGGCGGTGCGTGGGAGGCAACAACACAGCCTACAGATGATACGGGTGCTGCAATTTGGCAGTCATCGGCTATTTATAACAGCGGTGATGAAGTCTCTTATCAGGGCAACAAGTACCAAGCTAAGTGGTGGACTCAAGGGAACGAGCCAGGCGTAACCGATGTATGGTTAGCACTTTAATGTAAAACCTTATTGTTTGATTTTATAAAAAGCAGCTCTCGAGCTGCTTTTTTATCGCGAACAGCCACTTTGATTGTTCAAAACAAGGCTTTATTACTAATAATTAATCCATTGACATCAGCATACACCCAATCACCGGTATTAATTGTGGTGTTTAACATATTAACCGGGTGATCTTTGGCACCTAAACCGCGCTTAGTGGTGCAGCGCGGCGTAGCGCCTAGCGACATCACGGGTAAATCAAGCGTGGCAAGAATTTCAATATCGCGGCAGCAACCATTAATAATAATGCCTTGCCAGCCATTTTTTAGGGCTCGCTCTGCAATCATATCGCCAATGAAGGCAAAACGCTTACTAGCAAAGCCATCCACAACCAACACTTTGCCTTCACCATTTTCATGTAATATGTTGCCAGCAAACGAGTTATCGTCTGGGCAGGTGACAGTCACTACTTGACCATAAAAGAGAGTTTTATTACCAAAGTGTTGCAAGCCACTGTCAGCGACTTGCACATGGTCGCGATGTTCATCGTATAAATCGGGCGTAGTAAACTGTGTCATTGAGGGCATCCTTGTTTTTTATAAAGCCACGTAGGCCAACGGCAGTACATTAAAAGTAGTAATAATGTTTATCGTAGGCTAATTAATCATTCAGGTGTAGCTATTGTTGTAAATTGGCGTATAGATTTTAGTCGCAATATAAGCACTTTTAACGTTTTTTAACGCTTTTTTATAAGTAACTTATGCTGTTACTTAGTTTTATTTTTTTAAATAAATTTGATTTTGCCAGAGCATTAGCCAAACGTCTCATTGTTGCGTGCTTTTTCATATGCTACGTTCAATTGTTATTTTAAAATTTGGGCTGCAATACTTGGCCCTATACACACATACAAAAAGAGAAGCGTGCTTTATGATCATCTTTTTTATTTGCCTAACTATTTTAATATTAGGCTATAAGTTTTATAGCCCGTTTGTTGAAAAGCAAGCGGGCATGGATTCAACGGTCGACACACCACAAAAACGCTTTAGCGAAGGTGTTGATTACGTTGCAATTCACCCTGTTCGTGCATTTTTGATTCAATTTTTAAATATAGCAGGCGTAGGTCCCATATTTGGCCCAATACTGGGTGCATTATATGGTCCGGTTGCGCTTGTATGGATTGTGCTTGGTAATGTTTTGGGTGGCGCTGTACACGACTTCTTCTCAGGAGTAATGAGTATAAAAGAAGACGGGAAAAGCTTACCGGAAATAGCAGGGCACTACTACAACGTTGTATTTAAAGGCTTTATGCTTATTTTTACTGCGATGCTACTATTTTTTGTTGGTGTTGTATTTATTATGAGCCCGGCAGGATTATTAAGTAACCTTGATATATTTAAGGATACAATATTTGCAAATAATACCTTTTGGGTTTTGGCTATTTTAGCTTACTACTTTTTAGCCACGTTATTACCCATTGATAAAATCATCACTAAGTTTTACCCTATTTTTGGTTTGTTAATGATTGTGATGACAGTAGCTATTGCGGTATCACTGCTAATAAACGCACCGCATTTACCAGTAGCGGGCGACTTTTTAGCATACTTTGAGGCCGATCACGCTCATGACTTCTTAGCACCAAATCCTGATGGACTGCCCACTTGGCCGCTGCTATTTATAACCATTACCTGTGGTGCTATTAGTGGTTTTCACTCAACGCAAGCACCTATTATTGCCCGTTGTTTAACCAACGAAAAATACGTACGCCCAGTTTATTATGGTGCGATGATGTGTGAAGGCATTGTAGGTTGTGTATGGGCATTAGCGGGTATTGCTGCCTTCCCTGAAGGCTATGCGGGTTTAAAAGCTATGCTTGATTTAGGCGGTCCAGGTTTGGTGGTTAACCATATTGCAAACAGCTACTTAGGTGTATTTGGCGGTATTATGGCAATTATTGCTGTTGCTGTTTTCCCTATTACCTCAGGCGATACGGCGTTTCGTTCACTGCGCTTGACCGTGGTTGATGCGTTTAGTATTCCGCAAAGTTTACGTAATCGTTTATTGCTAGCAATCCCTATTTTAACCATTGCCTACTTTATGACTAAGCTCGATTTCTCTGTGATTTGGCGCTACTTCGCATTCTCAAATATGCTGCTTTCTACCAGTGTGTTGTGGCTTGCGACCAAGTATTTATTTGACCGTGGTACATTCCACTGGATCACTAGTATACCAGCAGTAATCGCTACAGCAGTGACCTTGTCATACATAATGACTGCGGCAATAGGGTTAAACTTATCAAGTGATTTAGGTAAACCGATTGGTGCAGCGGTGGCTGTTATAGGGTTTATTGTATTAGCTGTTGTGCATTCAAAGCATAAAGTGCGTACGGCTTAATAAATCGTAATCTCAAAAATGTAAAAGCGAGCCTTATAAAGGCTCGCTTTTTTTATACTTGATCGCCAATCGCTAAAAAGTGGCTTGTTCGAAGTAGCTGATATCATCTAGGGTTTTACTAATCATCATCGCCCCCTCTAATAAGCTCACTGTTTGTATTGCCGCGCGAGCAGGGTTTTTTTCACCATTCGCAGCGTGTGCTTGGGTTAACCAGGCTAAATTTTTATTAAAAAACCGCTGAACTTCAACCCGCACTTTATCAGGTAGGCTGTCGCTTTCTGCGCCGAGCAAGCCACATAAACACATTTTTTTATCAATCACGAGTGCATTTCTAAATAACTGAGTGTAAATATCAATAGGGTTTTTACCGTTTGCTTTGTGTGCCTCTGGTTCACCAAGTACAGCGATAAAGGCATCGGTATATTGATGCGCAAGCTCTGCACCTAAATCAGCTTTAGTTGGAAAGTGATAATGCACACTGGCACTTTTAATACCAATTTCATTGGCCAACTCTCTAAAGCTAAAATTGCTATAGCCACCAAGTCTAACTTTGTTTTCTGCTGCTTTTAACAGGGCTGCTTTTTTTGTCATTTTAAACTTCCTTCATATCGCTGCAAAAAATTATCAACCAGTAGGTAGTTATTTTCAAGCTCTTTTATTTTTAGTTTGCAAAGGTCGAGATCTTAATATAAATTACCTACCAGTAGGTAGGTAGTTTATTCTTGCCAGTATTAGCTCAAACTGTGATTAAAAATATAAAGAGATAATTATGAAAATTTATGATGTAGAAAACTTTCCTAATCCATTACGTGTCCGTATTGCGCTTGCTGAAAAAAAGGCGACTGATAAAGTAGAATTTGTTGCTGTCGATTTATTAAATGGTGAGCACCGTACTGAGGCTTTTTTAGCTAAAAACCCCTTAGCAGGCGTACCTGTTTTAGAGCTAGATGATGGAACGTTCATCGCAGAATGCACCGCAATTACTGAATATATTGATACCGCTTTTGCAGGCCCTTCATTAACCGGTGTTGAGGCAAAAGAGCGTGCAGTGATTAATATGATGCAAAAACGTGCGGAGTCAATGGTTCTTGATGCTGTAGCCACTTACTTTCATCATGCAACGGATGGTTTAGGCCCAGCGCTTGAAACCTATCAAAATGTTGCTTGGGGAGAAAAGCAAGGTGAAAAAGCGCGCCAAGGCTTTGTTTATTTTAATACAGTGTTAGCCAACTCTGCTTATGTTGCTGGTGAGAATTTTAGTGTTGCAGATATTACTTTGTACGCCGGTCTGGTGTTTGCAGGCTTTGCAAAAATAGCTATTCCTAGTGAGCTATCACATTTAATAGCATGGCAAGAAAAGGTCGCTCAGCGTCCAAGTATTGCCGCTTAGATATGGAGTCAAATATGAAAATTGCAGCTGATTTTAGCGAACGTGTTGTTGTACATAGCGAATCGTTAGAATGGATAGCCTCACCGATGGCGGGTGTTGATAGGCGTCCACTTGATAGAGTGGGCAATGAGGTTGCACGCGCAACCAGCATTGTACGATATGCGCCAAACAGCCATTTTTCTGCCCATACACATACCGGCGGTGAAGAATTTATTGTGCTTGAAGGTGTTTTTCAAGATGAACATGGTGATTTCCCCAAGGGCTCTTATATTCGTAATCCGCCTGAGTCAAAACATACACCAAGCTCTGAAAACGGGTGCGTGATATTTGTGAAATTATGGCAGTTTCAGCCAGAGGATAGAGAGCATGTTCGCTTGCAAACTAATACCATGTGCAGCGTTCCTCACCCTGAGTTTAGTAATGTAAATGTAGTTTCTCTTTATAAAGATGCCTTTGAAGAGGTGAGTATTTTAGCATTTTCACCTAACAGTGAAATATCGTTAAACGCCTTAGGTGGGGGCGAGCTTTTAGTACTTGAGGGCTCGCTTGAAGAGCAAGGCGATACATTAGTACAGCACAGCTGGTTAAGAGTGCCGCCTAACAGCGAAATTAAAGCAACAGCAGGCAGTGAAGGAGCCAGAGTGTGGCTTAAAATCGGTCATTTAACAGATGTTGAAAACCAAATAGCACGGCTTAAAAATGCATAATTCAGCATTTAATTAAAATGGGCACAATAAAAGTGATGTGCCTGTTTTTTGATCTACTTCACTATTGGTTAATAAGTTATCACCTATACTTGATGCTCATATTATTGTGGAGTTCGGGTTATGGTAAATTCAACACACGGCTTATCTATTGGTATTGAGCGCTCTGGTTGCGAGTTTTTTTTAACCTTAAAAGCTATAGGTACACTCACTCATAAAGATTATGAGGTGATCACGCCGATGATTGACTCTGCGCTTGGCGAAGTTAAACATCCTATTGTTAATGTACTCATAGATGGTACTGAGCTTGATGGCTGGGAACTTAGAGCTGCATGGGATGATTTAAAACTTGGCTTAAAGCATAACAAAGAATTTAAAAAAATAGCCATATACGGCAACAAAGACTGGCAATCAACCATCGCTAAATTAGGCAGTTGGTTTGTATCAGGTGAAATTCAATATTTTGAGAACGCCACTGCGGCTTTAGAATGGTTAAAAAGTAATGATGAAGAAGCGGATGCTTAAATAAAGGCCATAATCGGCCTTTATTTTTAAAGTATTTATACCAATTCGCTTAATTAAGTGATCTATTTTGAGGCTGGAAAAACGTGTTGATAGCTAGGCAAAAAATTTGCTATTTAGTTGTTCTAAATGAGAATTTTTTAACGCAGATAGCAACACGTTTAGCCCCGTAAAATGATTAAGTATTATTGCGGATTGGTATTATACCTCTTGAAGTGTAGGTAATGCGGGAAATGCCCCCTTAGCTAAGCAGGCTTTAGAGCCACAGCGCAAACCAAAACTTAAAGCGTGTTTTACTAGATGCTCATTATTAATTTTTTCGATGAGCGGGCTATTTTCATCGGTGTGATTTAAATAATATAACACGCCTGCAATAAACGCATCACCGGCACTGGTAGTATCCACAGCATTAATGATTGGCGCCGATTCATTTAATATAAATCCCTTATGGTAAACCGTTGCCGGTGCAGGGCCATCGGTTAAAAATACCAATTTAACACCTATATTTAAAATAGATTGTAAGTAATCATCAGGTGCATGCTGTGTTTGCTCAGCTAAAAAGTTCAGCTCATCACGCGATAGCTTAACAATGTCGCAATACGCATAACACGCGTGTACATTGTGTTCAATGTCATTGCTATTTTGCCACAAGCTATAGCGTAAATTTACATCAAAGCTAACGAGTTTATGGTTGTTTTTAGCCAGCTTTAAAGCACACACGGTGGTGTTTGCAATGGCTGGATTGGTTAACGTGTTGGAACAAAAGTGTAGGGTACTCAATTCATCCCATTTGATATGGCATAAGTGATCACTCGTTAACAGTAAATCGGCGGTATTGTGGCGATAAAAATTAAAGCTGCGTTCACCGGTTTCATCTAAACTCACAATAACCACGGCCGTTTGAGAGTCTTTAATCGTAAATAAGTACTCTGTACTTACTTTATATTGCGCAAGCGATTTACTTAATTGTTTAGCAAAGTAGTCATCACCCATACCGCCACAAAAAGCAGCCTTGCCGCCTAACTTTGCATAACCTACCGCTACATTGGCAGGGGCACCTCCTGCAATGGGCAAATAAGCACTGTTTTGAGAATCTTGTGGCAGCATATCAATAAGTAGCTCGCCGAGGCTAAGTAATTTGGTCATAGTGTAAATCCTAAAAAACCCAGCAGAGCTAGGTCAAAATTCAAGGGAGAATTATTAAAACTAATTAAAGTTAGTGTAACAATCGCTGAAAAACATAGCTTCTGCGCTTGTTACACTAACGATGGTTAGTTAAACGCGTATTTAAGCGTTATTGATGTTGTGCGGCCATTAATAGTACGGGCGCGAATAATGTTATTATCTGGAATTGAGCCTTCTTCAGCTTCTGTAATACCTACCGTATCGAATAAGTTATTTACATTAAGTGCAATATTAAGGTTTTCAGATAAATCGTAACTTACAAAGCCATTTACTTGAGTGTAACCGTCAAATTTAAGGTCGTTATTGTCTTGAGCGTAAGCATCAGTAGTACCAATAAAGTTGACACCGGCAGCACCTTTATCAAAGCTATAACGAGCCATTAAAGAGTAGATTAAATCAGCTTGGCGGCGTGGCGTATTACCTACCACTTCAGGGGTAAGTGCATCCTTAGCAATTTCTGCATCAGTCCATGTTAAGTTACCACGAAAATCCCATGCATCGATGAAGTAAGTTGATTCAATTTCAATCCCTTTTGCTTCGTACTCACGGTCAAAAAAGGTTTGCGATGTTGCTTCAAAGTTTTGCTCTTCTGTTTCTGCATAAAACGCTGTTGCAAAAACTGAGAGTGAATCAAAACGTTTTTTAACCCCAAATTCATACTGGTTTACTTCATCAACGGCATCTTCATCAGCAACCGAACCGTCAGCGCGTACTTTACCAAATAAAAGTCGGTCAGCATTTGCACGGCCACCTTTACTCAATCGTGCAAATGTCGCAAGGCTTGAATCAATTTGGTAGTTAGCCCCAATTGAATAGGATGCATAATCCCAATCGTAATTTACTGGGCTAGCATTTGCGGTATCAATGCCTGCTACATTTTGTTCAGGAACTGAAATCACTCCATCGCGATTCATATCGACCGTTGAGGTAACGGCACCTGCATAGTTGCCGCGTGCTTCACCACTATCGTAACGAGCACTTGCGTCAATACTTACATCACCCACTTTTGTTGAAAATGAAACGTACGGGGCGCGGGTATCGTATTCTGTATCGTAATCACGCTGACAACAGTTACCCCAAAAAGGCGTTCCGTATGCATATAAGCCATTTTCAGAAAACGCTGTACCATCGGCAGCTGTTACATTTAGTAGCGCCGCATTATCGCCCTTAAGCTCCATTAGGTAAGAGTTCCATAACCATGACATAGCAATATTTTGCGTTGAAGCATAGTAACCAAATGTAACGCTTGTATCATCGCTTAGTGATTTAGTTAGTTTGAAGTCGTTCACAATAGAGTCAAAGTCGTTCATTGTGACGTCAAACGTATGAATACGCATGGCTAAATCGTCATTAAATGCAGCTCCGGTATTTGCATTACTAAGCGTTGCACCTGCGCCGCCAATACTTTGTGCAATAGCAGTCGCGCTGCCTACTTCAGCAGGAATAAGTGAATTAAAGTTACCGCTAACAGAGGATTTACGAAAACGGTTTTCAATACGCCAATCGTTATCTAAGTCAAATACAGCTTCAAAACCCACTGAGTCAACTTGCGGGTTCATGCCATCGCGAATATCGCCGCTACTAATTTGATTTTCGCCATTTAAACGCACTGTTTTAGTAAATAATGCTGAATGCGGGGTATCTGATTGTGCGTCAAACCCTGGGATTGAGTCACCATTTGCATACATTGGCATTGGTAAGTAACCCACGCTTTTGTCATCTAAATGTTTGTAATAAAGACGCACGTAACCGTTTTCAAAGTCTTTGGTAAGGTTGGCTTTAATTTGCCCACCTTTATTTGATGTGTAACCTGTTTCACGCGGGCCTTCACCTTGGCGCACAAAACCACCTACATGAAAACGTACGCTATCACTAAGGTAAGTTCCGTATTCAAAGTCTGTACGAATAGTGTCGTAATCAAGGCCCAGTGTTGTAGAAACACTGCCTGATTCGTTTTCACCATTTTTAGATATAAAGTTAATTATGCCGCCCGGTGAATTACTTGCTGCAGTCGAGGCCGAACCACCGCGAATTGATTCGATAGTTTGTACGGTATTATCTAGGCGCATAAATATATCAGCGTTACCAAAAGCAATATCACCGTATTGCATAACGGGTAAACCGTCTTCTTGTAATTGTAAAAACTTAGCACCACCAGAGGCCACAGGTAAGCCGCGTACAGCAATGTTTGCGTTACCTTCACCGCCGGTTGACTCTGAGCGTACGCCCGGAATAATTCTAAACGCTTCAGCAGTTGAACGCGGTGTAGATACTTCAACTTGAGCAAGCGATAAACTGCTCACTGATGAGCTTGATGCCATAATGGTTGTACGACGTGGTACACCGGTTACAACGATAGTCTCAAGACCTTTGTTAGCTTGCGCTTGTGTGTTTTGCTCTTCTTGTTGTGCATAAACGCCTTGGCTTACAGCCAGCGCTAAAGCACTCATTAAATATAAAGGTGTGTTGTGTGTTGTCATGTGAACGCCTCGCTTTGTGAGCCCGAAGGGGTTTGTTATTTTTACTTAATCGATTAAGTAAAAATAACAAATCTTTTACAATAAGCAAATTATTTTATTCTTTATTTGCTGTTTTTTTACTCATCTATTGATTTATATAGTGTTTTTTTTAGCCCCCAATTTGTTGATTTACTCAGTTATTAGGTTGCTCTCTTGTAAAGCGCAGGCTGATGGGTCACGGAAATAGTTAAACAGCATCGCTAAAAATAAAATAATGGCAAAGCCGGTTGCAAGGTAAAAACCATAACGTACATGACCAAAGTAATCGCTGATCATACCCATAAATAAAGGCGCTAATGCGGCTGAAAGTGCAGTGAAAAATAATATAACCCCAGCAACTGCGCCATGTTGTTGTACCGGGAAGCACGATATTCCTTTGGAGTTTAAGGTCGGGTAAACCATCGACATAAATAACCCTGAAAGCGGCAATAAACCAACAGCCCAATCAACGCCACCGACTAAAGTACCCACATAACACAATGCGATACCTAAACTTAAGTAAGCCATAACACCTTGCCAGCTATAGCGGTTTAATAACCACACCGCAATAAAACGCCCTGCGGCACGCAGTATAAAAAATATGGTGAGTGCATAGGTTGCCAAAAGGGGCCAAGAGCCTGTGTAGTCTTTTAACAGCGTCGGCATCCATACGTAAATGGCAACCTCGGTTGCAACATAAAGCGCAATGGCGAGCGAAAAGCCAAGCGCGTAGGGGTTTTTAATCATTTTCATGGTGGTAGCAAGTGAAGCGGGCTTTTCAGTGCTTTTAACAACGCTTGGATACTCTGCATGCCACGCTAAAAACGCTAAAATTAAGCACATAATGCCGGCAATAATATATAAATAAGTCCAACTTACATTTTGTACCAGTAATACACCAACAAGTGCAGGTCCAACAATGGCACCAATACCAAAAAAGCCTTCTACTTTGTTCATGGTTTTAGTGTGCTCTGCGTTGCTATGAGAAATATCGCCTAATAACGCCAAAGCGCCGGTTTTAAATAAGCCAATAGCTAAACCAATACAGCAAAGCAAAAAAACAAAAAATATAAAGCTGCTACTAATGGCGAATAAAAAGCAACTCGCAGAAAATATTAATAACCCAAGCATAATCGTTTTTTTACGCCCGAGGCTATCGGCTAAAAAGCCTAAAAATAATCCGCTAAAGGCAATGAGTGCCATAGGCGCATAGTGGAATGCGCTGGCTTGGGTCATGCTTAAACCAAATTCAGTTATGAGCTCGGGAATGATCATGCCAACGGCATCGGAGGTCATGGCAAACATAAAAAACATCATATATGTGAGCCAGCGAATTTGTTGCAACGGATCGCTGCTTACGTGTGTGTGTGATTTTGTCATGTGCTTTTCCTCGTTAAATGCGTTCTTAACACTCAGTAAGTCAGTCAGTTACTGATTATAGTATTAATGTCGCCACGATATTTGTATGTAAAATTTATAAAAATAACTTGTAAATTCGTACGTGCTAGTTAAAGATATATCTTAATCGATTAAGTTTCAACATGGTAATCACACAATGATGAAGAATAAAGTTCAATTGATCACATACGCTGATCGAATTACTGGCCAAGATATAAATGCACTTACCACTCTTTTACATGGCCCATTAGAGGGCGTTTTTGGTGGTGTGCACTTATTGCCATTTTATAACCCAATTGATGGCAGCGATGCAGGCTTTGACCCGATTGATCATAGTGAAGTTGATTCTCGAATCGGTACTTGGGACGACATAAAGGCACTCGGTAAAGACCATGATTTAATGGCTGATCTAATAGTGAACCATGTGTCGGCGCAATCTTTTCAATTTCAAGATGTGCTGGCTAAAGGTAAAGCGTCAGCATTTTGGGATTTATTTTTAACCAAAGAAGACGTGTTTCCCAATGGCATGAGCGAGGCTGAGCAGCAAGCTATTTACCGTCCACGCCCAGGCAGTTGTTTTACACCAATGAAATGCGGTGATGGTCAAACGTATGATTTTTGGACCACTTTTACCGACAATCAAATTGATATAAACGTAAAAGTAGAGGCGGGAATTGCGTATTTAAATAATGTACTTACTAAGTTCTCTGCTAACAACGTTAATATTATTCGTTTAGATGCAGCAGGTTATGCCATTAAGCAGGCGGGTACTAATTGTTTTATGCTAGATGAAACGTTTGGCTACTTAGATAACTTATCAAAGCAAGCCAACGATTTAGGCATGGAAACCATTGCAGAAATTCATAGCCATTATCAAACACAAGTAGATGTAGCTAAGCGCGTTAATATGGTTTACGACTTTGCGTTGCCACCACTTATTCTACATAGCTTGTTTAATAACAATGCGGATGCATTACTCAAATGGCTAAAAATATCGCCGCGTAACTGTTTAACGGTACTTGATACGCATGATGGCATAGGCATTATTGATGCAGGCCCAATGGGTGAAAAACCAGGCTTATTAAATGCAGAGCAAATTGATAACCTAGTAGAAACCATGCATGCAAATAGTAACAATCAAAGCCGCCAAGCAACAGGCGCGGCTGCCAGTAATGTCGATTTATATCAAGTAAACTGTACTTATTACAATGCATTAGGCGCTAATGATTTTGACTATTTACTGTCGCGCGCAATTCAATTTTTTGCGCCAGGTGTACCGCAAGTTTATTACGGCGGCTTATTTGCCTGTGAAAACGATATGGAACTGTTAGCAAAAACCAATGTTGGCCGTGATATAAATCGCCCATATTTGAACGCGGCTAAAATAGAGCAAGCCCTTAATAAACCGGTAGTAAAAGGGCTCATAGAGCTAATTAAAATGCGTAATGCACATCCCGCATTTGCAGGTGAATTTTCGGCTCAAGGCGGCGCAAGTGTTTGTTGTTTAATGTGGAAGCTTGAACAACAATCAATTTCATTGAGGATTGACTTTGCAAGCCGTATTGCACTTATTTCGCAGGTTAATGGCACTCAAGAAAGCACTCTAAACTTACAAAGTTTATTGGCTTAAATAGCTTTATTTGTTGAAAACCAAAAGCCAAGCAGCCTCTGTTTGGCTTTTTTATTTGCTTTATTAGCAGTGCTTAGCTACTTGCACCAATATCGAGTGCGTAACCTACTTCATATTGTTTTTCTTCTTTAGAAATAAATAAGTTAGCAGCCATAACGCCCTTTTCTTGGCTATTTTGATGAATTGTAGTGAGACGAGGTACAAAACGAGCGGCTTCTTCTATGCCATCAAACCCCACAATACGCAGCTCACTGCCTATTTTTATCCCTTGTTTTATGGCTTCTCGCATGGTGGCAAGGGCAATTAAATCACTCATGCATATAATCACGTTAGGGCGAGGGGAGGCTGTTAATACCTCTTTTGCGGCAATATTTGCAAAGCGCTCACTGCTTTCAGGAATATTCCAAATGCGGTCGTCGGCAACCGTTATATTAGCCTCACTTAAGGCGCGTTGATAACCACGCAAACGTTGATGCGAAATAGATTGGCCAGTTTCAAATTCGTGATGTTCGTATACCCGACACAATACATTTTCATCAAGTAATCTTAAACCTAATATAGCCACTTTATCATCTTGATTATGCAAAACATGTTTGGCTATTTCATAACTGGCTTGCTCGTTATTAACATTAATTGAGGCGTTACGGGCAATGTCAAAATCAACCGTCACCACATGTTTAGAGACTGTTTTTAGTTGCTCTACTAGTGCTTTATTGCGCGGGCGACCATAACAAATAAAGCCATCGACAAAATCAACAACGCTGTTGAGGTTGTCACTATTGCCTGAAAACAATAAAACATTAATATTGTTTTTTTCAAGTACCGAGGTTACTCCCCGCATAAAACTGCTCGCAACAGGGTCTGATACCATGTATTCCACGCTATCAGGAAGGACTAATGCAACAATATTAAACGTGCCACTTCGCAAAGACTGAGCCGCTTTATTAGGGCCATAATACCCCAGCTCTTTGCACGCTTTAAGTATGGCTTCGCGGCGTTTAGCAGAGAGTTGATCCGGGCGATTAAACGCATTTGATACCGTAGCATTAGACACACCTAATTCTTTGGCAATACTCTTTAATGTCCAGCGGGTGGGTTTACTCATCGGTGACTCATTACTACTTACAACATTGCAAACAATCTAGCATATTAGGCTGTTTAATATAACAAAAACTGTTGTTTTAGGTTAATGGCGACACGCTTTTGGTGCAATACCAAAAGTTTGCTTAAACAAACGGCTAAAATGACTGGCGCTATTAAAACCCAGGTCGTAGCATACCTTGCTTATAGCGTGGCCTTCTAATAAAAGCGTGCGGGCTTTTTTAAGCCTAAGTTGTTGCTGCCAAAGTGCAGGGCTTGTACCAAAAGCAAGTTTAAATTGCTGGTAAAACTTACTACGGCTCATACAGGTTATTTTGCACAAGGTGTTTATGTCGAGGTTTTCGCTTAAATGCTCTTCAATATAATGCAGTGCATCACTCACGTTACTTTTTAGGCGCAGCTTATCGCAGTTTGCCAGCAATAAATCACGGCTTTGTTGTTGTAATAAACGGGTGATCAATTCGTTTAACGATAAATCAATTAAGTAGTGTCGCTCAGCGCCTTGCTCACTAAATAAATGCACCATGCGCTCTAATAACTGCTGAGTTTGCGTATTATGTTGGGTATGCACTAAATTAGGGGTGTATTCAAACAAGGTATCACTAGCAAAGCTTTGCTGCATATTAAGCGCATTAGCCACATTGGTTATTTTATCGGTGCTTATTTCAATGGCTAAACAGGTGGTGGGTGCGTTTAAGGATGCATGCGGGAAATCAATCAGCACGCTTTGCTCGGGTGCTAATACAAACGATTCATGTGGTAAAAACGCTTTATGATAATGACTACTCTCAACATGCATTATTTTTTTACCACTGAGCATGGCACAAAACAGTAATTCGTTTGAGTGCAACGCCACTTTTTGCGCACTTTTATAGGTATCGTAAATACTTAGCTCAGAGTTATCGGCAGCAAAGGTCACTTTGTTTTCAATCAGTACATCAAGTTGTTGGCGTTTTTTATTTAACTGAGATGTGTGCATGTTCAGCCTTTTTTAATCGTTATAGAGCGTTTTTAATGTGGACTCACAGACAACTTTTTTGGACAGCTAAGCAAGTTTTTAAGCGCTTAATGGTCTAATGTCAATCAATACCGATTAAATATAAAGCAAGTTGCTACATTACTCTAACAAATTTCGGCTTAGACTTTTAGCTAACAACAACAAGAGAACACACATATGATTTACGCAAATCCAGGTTCAGCAGACGCACTCGTCACATTTAAACAGCAGTATGGTAATTACATTGGCGGCGAGTGGGTTTCCCCAGTTAACGGCCAGTACTTTGATAATATAAGCCCAGTTAATGGCAAGGTATTTTGTAAAGTACCGCGCTCAGATAAAGACGACATAAACCTTGCACTCGACAAAGCCCATGCAGTAAAAACCCAGTGGGGCACTACCTCAGTCGCCGAGCGCAGCAATATACTATTAAAAATTGCCGACCGTATTGAACAAAACTTGGAGCTACTTGCAGTGGCCGAAACATGGGATAACGGCAAAGCGATTCGTGAAACCCTTGCCGCTGATATTCCACTGGCCGCCGATCACTTTCGTTACTTTGCCGGTTGTTTGCGTGCTCAAGAGGGCAGTATTGGCGAGATAGACGAAACCACGGTGGCGTATCATTTTCATGAGCCTCTAGGCGTTGTAGGGCAAATTATTCCGTGGAACTTCCCATTATTAATGGCCGCATGGAAATTAGCGCCTGCACTTGCAGCAGGTAACTGTGTAATATTAAAACCCGCAGAGCAAACACCCGCCTCAATCTTAGTGTTAATGGAAATTATTGGCGATTTACTGCCAGGGGGTGTTTTAAATGTGGTAAACGGCTTTGGTAAAGAAGCTGGTGAAGCACTGGCAACTAGTACGCGCATTGCTAAAATTGCCTTTACAGGCTCAACTCCTGTGGGCTCACATATTTTAAAATGTGCAGCCGAGAATATTATTCCTTCAACGGTCGAGCTTGGGGGGAAATCGCCTAATATCTTCTTTAGCGATGTTATGGAAAAAGACGACTCATATTTAGATAAGGCAATTGAGGGTGCCATTCTTGCCTACTTTAACCAAGGTGAAGTATGTACTTGTCCATCACGCTTGTTCATTCAAGAAGATATTTATGAGCAATTTATAGAACGTATTTTAAAACGTACTAAACAAATTAAACGTGGCAACCCGCTTGATAGTGAAACCATGGTAGGCGCACAAGCCTCTAAAGCACAGTTTGATAAAATTTTAAGCTACATTGAAATTGGTAAAGAAGAAGGTGCTGAAGTATTAACTGGCGGCCATGTTGAGCAATTAAGCGACGAGCTAAACGGCGGGTATTACATTCAACCTACACTATTAAAAGGACGTAATGACATGCGCGTGTTCCAAGAAGAAATTTTTGGCCCCGTTATTTCAATGTCGACCTTTAAAGACGAAGCCGAAGCACTTGAACTGGCTAACAGCTCAGAATTTGGTTTAGGCGCAGGGGTATGGAGCCGTAATATGAATCGTGCTTATCACTTTGGTCGCAAAATAGAAGCAGGTCGTGTATGGACTAATTGTTACCATATGTACCCAGCACATGCAGCGTTTGGCGGTTATAAAAAGTCTGGTATAGGCCGCGAAACTCACAAACTCGCGCTTGATCATTACCAACAAACTAAAAACTTGCTAGTAAGTTACAGCGAAGATCCGCTTGGCTTTTTTTAATAACGCGTTTTAGTTTAAACAAACAACCTATAAGTAATGAAAGCGCTACATTTTTGTAGCGCTTTGTTTTTTAAAACCCAATACCATTGCATTAAATTAGTGGCCAATTATAACGATATATATATGGCTCAATCATGAGGCGAAAAAAATCGCAGTGAATTATTCACAAAGAGGGTAAAGAGGCGCTGCGCTTTTAGAGGTACAAATAAGTAATCAAATTTTAGACATCGGGCACCAGTTAATGTTTTTTTGTAAACGCGTGTACATTAACAGAGCAAATTAAGGTTTGTGTATTTTGGTTTATTACAGTGATACGCTCAAATATTGTATCGATTGAAATAGTAAGAACGAGTTAGCGCCCAGCTTGGTGCATCAACTCAATGAATTAACCACTACAAAATTGTAAAGTATGAAAAGCTAATGGCAACAGTCGATATATATCTAGTATCCTGTTTAAATGAATATGTGCAGGCAAGGAAGGTTTAATGAACGAAGGTGTGAAGGTTCGATTTGATGAATACCCAGCAAACGTAAGAACACGGTTAGAAGAATTGCGTCACTTAATTTTAAGTGTTGCCACAGAGTTAAAATTGGGAGAGGTCACTGAGTCTATTAAATGGGGAGAGCCTAGTTACAGTGTTAAAACTGGTAGCCCAATCCGACTTGATTGGAAGTTAGAATGCCCAAATAACTACTATTTGTTTTTCAATTGCAATACAAAGCTAATTGACACATTTCGTGAGTTATTCAATGACGAGCTTGAGTTTCAAGGTAATAGAGCGATAGTATTAAGCTTACTAGAATCCATCCCCGAAAGAACGATAAAACACTGTATTAAACTTGGTTTAACCTATCATCAGCGTAAACATTTTCCTTTATTAGGCATGTAACATAATACTCATTTTGGTGTTGTGCTTTTTATCTTTCATATTTAATTACAGTGAGGTTTAATGAATATATGTGAAACCCAAAGGTTGGTTATCCGGCCATTTTCAATTGATGATGTGCCGGCATTAAGTAAAATTCTTAGTGACGATGAAGTGATGAAATACTCGATTCGTGGTGCGTGCGATGAAGCCGCAACTCGTGAATTCATAAAGTGGTGTATACAATGCTACGATTCATATGGGTTAGGCCCATGGGCATTAATAGATAAACATAGCGATTTGCTCATTGGGTTTTGTGGCGTTTCCCCACAAAGTGTCGCGGGAAACGAAGAGCCTAATTTAGGGTATCGATTAGCGGTCGGGTTTTGGAATAAAGGATTAGCGTGCGAAGCTGCTAAAGGGGTTTTAGAGTATGTGTTTACTCAAACTACTCATCAATCAGTCGTTGTTATTATTGAACCTGAGCATATTGCGTCATTAAAAGTAGCAAAGAAAATTGGCTTTACAGACTACAGTACTCATGAATTTCATGGTCGCACTGTGCAGCTATATCGATTAACTAAGGCGCAGTGGAGTAATCATTTTGTTAGCTAAATTGTAATCTCTCATATTTTCTCTTAGATCTTCAATTAATAGGGTGGGCTATCATCCGACAGGCAGTTGTGAGTAATCAGCGGGCGGCCTAAAATAGTGATGAATGAAGCTAGAATTCTTGACCCTTTGGTTCATAGCGGAAACAAAAGTAGGTTATATTAAGCTGTAGCAATACTAACCTAAGGATAACGTTTTAAAAGGTATTTATGAATAAACTGACAAGGTACAAACAAACACCCAGTGCAAAACTAATCTGGACACTTGGTCTTAACACGTTTATTGCGGTTATTATTTTATTTTGGGTAGAGGTGTTTATTAAGCAACCGTTGTTGCATCAGTTTTTATACCTATTTGCATTTGTACTAATAAGAGTATTTTCACAGTGGTACATTACAAACAAAGAGCAATCTCAGGCAATTGAAATTGTAGATGGTGAATTTGAGCTACTAGGTATAAAGATTAAAATATCAGAGCTTGAAGAGGTTTTGTACTGCCAAACTAAGCGTTTTGAACATATTTTAAGATTTAGATTTACTAACGCCACATACCAAGATATTGAAATAACTGCACCAGATTTAATAGACGACCTTCGTTTTTACTATTTTATGGTGGATAATGGCTTGCCAGTAAAAATGACAGACGACAGCGGGCGCTTTTTTGACGAAAATTAACAGCGCAGCAAGTAGTAAAGAAAATTGGTTTTACAGACTATAGCACTCATCAATTTCATGGTCGTGCTGTACAGTTATATCGATTAACTAAGGCGCAGTGGAATGAATGGACTTCTTTAGATGCTACTTATGTAGCCATCTAAAGCTCAAAATAGTTAACGTTGATTTATTAAAAGGAAATTTTTAATGGATATAGATTCTCATATAGTTCAACTTGAAAAAAACAACCGAAAGTTATTTAGTGCATCTCATAATTTGGGACTTACGATAGCGATGGCTGTTATTGTTTTGTTGTTAATGTTTTATTTCAGCCCATTGATAGGGCTTGCTTGTTCAGGTTTTGCTGCTTTCTTTTTGAACTTTTTCTATTCACAGTATAGCTTTAGAAAACTCAACGCCCGCATAACACTACTGCAAACCAAAATTGAACAAACGTCTAAGTAAGGTGTTGCTCTAAATTTAAAGCCAGTTCATTTCAAATCTTACTCGTTGTTAGCTGCTTTTAATGTTGTTAAGTTACTGCTATAAAAATAATTTGCTGATACTTATTTGATTTAAGGTATTTTTAGTTCCACCAAATGAGTTTACAGTAATTATATAACCTAATTTAAAATGGATTTTCATGAACATAAAAACAAAAATAGTTAGCCGTACTTTATTGAGTGCTTTATTAATTACGCCTACCTTGAGCATGGCAGAATTAGCAGTTACTCCTCAAACCTCAGCGCAATGGCGCAGTGTTACTGATCGTGATATTGAAGCTGCTTACAGTATTTCGGCAAAAAACCACCCCGGTATGTTTGATGTTAACAACCCAGTCTTTCCTGAGCTATTAAAGCAAGCAAAAGCAGAAGCACTTGCACTGTCTGCCAAAGCGAGCGGGCCGCAGGTTCATGTTGCGGCAATTGCGCGTTTTAGTACTGTGCTACAAGATGGTCATGCAGGTGTGTTTTCAAGCGTTGAACGACCTGCTCGTCGTTGGCCAGGTTTTAGTGCCGTTTGGCGGGGTGATGCATTAAAAGTGTATTACAGTGAAACAGATAATATAAATAAAGGTGATGTGATAAGTGGATGCGATGGGCAAAGTACCGAGACGTTAATGCGACAAAGAGTGTTTAAATTTCATGGACAGGTTACACAACCTGGGCATTGGTGGCAGCAAGGTTGGCGGTTACTAATTGATGAGGGCAACCCCTTTTTAACACCTCTAAAAGAATGTCAATTTGTTAAAGCCAATGGGCAAGCTTACAGTAAAACCCTTGATTGGTCTGTTCGGCCAAAGAGTGTAAGTAAGCATTTAACACATGCCTATAATGGGGATGAGCTTACAACCGATTTAACTTGGCCTGCGCAAAACATAGCGTGGATTGCTATGCCCAGTTTTGCAAATAACGATAAGCAAACTCATGATTACAATAACCTGTATAAAAAAGTGACTGATCAACGTTCTAAGTTACTCAGTGCAAAAACGGTGGTTTTAGATCTTCGTCATAACCAAGGTGGCTCGTCGTATTGGAGCTTAACGCTTGCAAAAGCGTTGTGGGGTGAGCAAGTTGTTGAACAAAAAATGGATAACTACTCAAAAAATAGCCGAGTTTGGTGGAGAGCGTCAAAAGATAATACTAGCCATGTTAAATCATTAATTGAAGTGTTGAAAGATCAACCTAAAGCACAAAAAGAGTTTAAAGAAATAGCTGCAGGTATGGCGCAGTCACTTGAAAATAATAAGCTATTTTACATCGAAGAGCCGCAAAGTAAACCAAACCAAAGCGATAGCACGGTGCCAGAGAGTGACTTTAAAACACAGGTTTTTGTTATTGTGCCGCCACAGTGTGCAAGTGCGTGTCTTGATGCCATTGATGTATTTAAGCAGTTTTCAAACACTCAGTTATTTGGCGCGCCAAGCAGTGCTGACTCACTGTATATGGATGTTCGATTAGCTGAGTTACCCTCAGGTTTAGGTAAAGTGATAGTGCCTAATAAAGTGTATGTGAATAGAGCAAGAGGAAAGGGCGATTATTATAAACCCGATATTGCCTATAACGATATTGATTGGACAACCGATAAGCTATTAGAAAAAATTAAACAGTTATAAAAAAAGCCGCTCAATGAGCGGCTTTGACTTTTCAACTATAAGGGGTAATCAAAAACTGTATTTGGGCAATGTATTAATTGCCCATAGAGTATCTAACGCCAAAGGCATAACGAGGGCCGTATTGAGCCGCGCTTAAGAACTGACTTTCGAAGCGACTGAATGAACGCTCGGTTTCGTTGGTTAAGTTCACACCTTCAAAGAATACCGTTGTGCTTTCGTTAACTTCGTAGTTCACACTAATATCCCACTGTAAGTACTCTTCTGCGTATTGTGGAGGAGCCGTAGCACCTGAGTCAGGTAAACCTTGCGCAATTAAGTACTCATCACGCCATGCACCGGTAATTTTCACCGATAAGCCATCTTTTTCGTAAAAGCCTTGTATGTTTGCAGAATCACTTAAACCAGCTAATACTGCTTGAGAGGCAAGGTAGTAGTTATCGTACTCTACATCACCATCAACAACGGTGGCATTAAAGCCTGCACCAAAGCCTGAGTCGCCAAACAAGTGCTGAACAGCAAATTCAAAACCGTTTACTTTACGTGAACCAACGTTTTCAGGTGAATTGATGGTCCATTCAATCAGCGGATCAGTCGCTGGATCTGGTAATATACGGTTGTTTTCACCAATGCCTACGCCATTAGCTACAATTTCATTGTAAATTGCAGTGTCAGTTGCTTGATCTCCACGACCTTCAATGGCGGCTACTGCATTGTTCCAACGCTCACCTAAATACACATCATGTAAACCTTCAAAGGTAGTTTTTACCTGGGTGTTATCAATCCAATTATCTACGTCTTTCCAAAATAGACCGACAGCAGCGTAACTGCCTTCGCTGTAATAATACTCAAGGCTTAAATCTAGATTAGTTGATTTAAATGGCTCTAAGTTTGGATTACCACGGCTACCACTTCTTGAATTTAATTTAGGTGATGGTGTTAAAGCCAAGTTACCTAACATATCGCCAAGAGTTGGTCTGGTGATTGTTTGTCCCCATGATGCGCGGGTTACTAAGTCATCCGTAAGATCGACTTTAATATCAATCATAGGAAGTAGTAAGTCGTATTGTCCTTCATAGTCTACTTCAACTAATTCGCCACCAGCGGCAAATTGAGTTAACCACTCTGAACCGCCTGCCCAGTAAACTTGTTCCGCTACACGACTTTTTGCTGGGCTTACAATATCAGTTTCTTCATAACGAAGACCTAAGTTTACAAATACGTCGTAGTCGCTAACGTTAAATACCCAGTTGCTAGAAAGGTAAACACTAATGGTTTCTTCTTCTACTTCGTTAGTTGGGAAGTTATCAAAGCTACCAATTCGGTAATAATCACTACCAATTACGTCTTCGGTCAAATAAGCACTTTGACGAGCAAATGCTTCATCAAGGTCATAAGTGTAAGCATAACCTGGCGCTACGCCGTTAGGACCAAATGAAAATTCATCAAGGAATCCGCTTAAATCAATCCTTTCGAACATCGCATCTGGGAAAATTTCAGCGAATGTACCGTTGTTAAAGCCAGGTGCATTGGCGTTATTAGAGCCGCCCCAACCACTGAGTGTTTGCTTAGTGTAAGCCGCACCAAATTTAACGGTTTCAAGACCAATATCTGTATAAGTAAATAATTTACCGTCTAATTGTACTTGAGAAACTTCTGACTCACCTGGTGTTCTGGTAAAAATACTGAAGTTAGAACCAATTTGATTTGGACTTACTTCTTGTGTGCCGTTGTTCCAATTAATATTAAAACCCGGTACATCGCCTTCGCGGAAAAAGTATTCTTTAGTAGATAACTCTGCTGAGCCCAAAATAATACGGGCATTAGAATTTAAGCCAGGATCTTTGCCATTATCTGTTGTGGTTTTTGAAGTATGGGCATCAAAGTTAAAACTAAGGTTTTCTGTTGCTAACCATTCAACATTGATACCGGTTGCTTTTGAGTCTACCTCGGCAGTTTCACGAAATGCCGTGAATGAGGCATCATCACCGGCTGAGTTATAGTAAATAGCGGTGCCATTTTCATCTAGCTCATAGGCATTACCATTACCACCAAACGAACCGTTCCAAATACCCCACGATAGTGAGTTATTACCTGTTGTTGCATTTGAGATTGTATGATCTAGTGTAAACGTTAAGTTATCTGTTGGTGCAAACTGAAAAGTGGCTTGCGCATTTAAACGTTCACGCTGAATATCATCTTTTGAAAAGCTGACTTCTTGTGGGAAGAAAGCGGCAGATACAAACTCACCATTATCCCCAGCATTTGGATCGAAAAACTGCTTAGCTGGGTTACCATCTGCATCCATTGGGCGGTTATCAATTATGTTTTCAGCATCAACCGATAGGTTAGGGTTGACTAACCAAGAGCGTACATTGGCTGCTTGGCGCTGAAAATCACGGCGGTGGTATGAAAAGTTAGCTGAAAAACCAAACATTTCGTCAGCAAAAGTATTGCTGTAAATACCTGCAATTTCAGGTGTTACTTCATCACCTTCTTCTACCGATGTATCGTGAATGCCTTTAGCCATCAATGAAAAGCGCTGACCCGGCTTTTGTAGAGGTTTAGCGGTAACAATATTTACAGTTGCACCAAGGCCACCTGTTGGTGTATCCGCACGCGCTGTTTTCATAACTTCAAGTGAACTAACGCCTTCAGATGATAAGTTCTCAAAGTTAAATGAACGCGTAAAACCGGTGCCTGCCATTTGACGGCCGTTAAGTGTTACAAGGTTAAACGATGGGCCAAAACCACGTACGGTAATTTGGCTACCTTCACCGTTTGAGCGACTTACCGATACACCCGTAATACGTTGTAGCGATTCAGCTAAATTAGTATCTGGAAATTTACCCATTTCTTCAGCAGAAATGGCATCAACCACGCCTGATGCGTCACGCTTTACATCCATTGAACGGATTAATGAACCACGAATACCTTTAACTTGTATTACTTCGATTTCAGGTTCAACAGTATTTTGTTCTGCTGCATGAGCGATATTAAGCGTGCTTGCAGTGATGATAAGTGACACAGAAGCCGCTAATTGGCTTTTTTTAAAATTAAATGTGTTCATAATTGCTCTGCTTTTAACTAAATTTTACGATAAGTAGGTGCATATATGCACCTACCATTAAGTGACTTTTAATTATGGAACGCCAATGAAAGCGTTATCTACACGATAAACGGCGCCTTCACCTGTGTCCCAAGCTGGGAAAATCATCACTACATCTAACGCACTAACATCTAAACCTGCACCGGCTAAATCAGCAAGGGTAAAGGTATATGTTTGCCATTCACCAACAGTAGGTTCTATACCTTCAATGCTGTCAGTTAGTGGAATTTCGACAGCTGAGCTACCGTTATCAGACTCCACTTTGAAAGTCCAAACTGAATCAAGATTATTTGGTTTTGAAATCACCTTTAACTCAAACGCTATTACACCGTTTTCTAATATTGAAGTAGCATCGAATGCTTCACCGCTTCCGCCTGCAGCTGTGCGGTTATTAAAGCCCATTACTGTTGCTGTTGCGCCAATAGTAAACTCAGCAGTTAAACCGTGCTCTTCATCATCTACTACCTCAACTGGCGTTGAGCCACCGCAGCAATCCCACATTGGCCAATTTAGGTTTTGTTCATCACTGAAAAGGTCGACTTTTGGTAAGTCGCCTTCAATAGCCACATTGGTAATTAAGTATTCTGCGCCTTCACCTGTTTGCCATGCTGGGAATACCATTAAAACATCAATGGCACTTAAATCTAAACCTCTTTCTTGTAGTAAAGAAAGCGGGAATGTATAGGTTTGCCATTGGCCTGTAACCGGTGTTACGCCTTCAGTACTATCGCTAAGGGCTACATCGCCTGTATTAGGACCACCATCACCCGCTTCGGCTTTTAATAACCAAGTAGTTGAAGATGTTGGAGGTGTTACTACTTTCATATCAAATGATACACGGCCATTTAAATCAAGCAATAAAGAAGCGTCAAATGGCGACGATGACCCTGCAAAGCCATCAGGGAAATGACCGCCACGGGTAGAGAAACCAAGTACCGTACCGTTATTATCGTTAATGTTAAACTTAATTACGTCGCCTTTGTCAGCATCGGTAATGGTTTCTGGTGTGGTTCCGCCACAACAATCCCAAGCGATCCAGTTTGCGTTTAATGTGCCATTAAATATATCAAGGTTTCTTGCAACACCATCACTTGGTGGAGTAGGTACAGGGGCTTTACCTTCAACGAGTGCATCTTCTAGGCTATCGTAACCTGGGCGGACTGTTTCACAGCCTTTACCTGTGGTTGGGTTAGAGGTACATTCGTAAACACGCACGTAATCAATCTCAAAGCTTTGACCTTCTGCAAATGCTGCAGCGTCAACGCCTAAGTTATTTACGTTTTCAGGCCAATCACCACCAACGGCATTGTTTAAAATAAGGTAAAAGTCTTTATCAAATGGTGCTGTATCCCAATGCGTTGTTAGCTCGCCGCTACCTTGTTCAAAGTATTCAGCAAACCAACCTTTATGCTTTAAGCCAACAGGCTCATCTTTTGAATTGTAACGAACTTCAGAACGACGTTGTGTGGCGTATAAATAGCCATCTACGTACCAGCGAATTTCGCCTTCTTGCCATTCAATTGCGTAAGTATGAAAATCGTCTGCAGGATTCATCCCTTCAGGGAATGTATACGCTTTACCTGAACTTGAGTTATTTGGCCATTCACGGCCATAGTGAAGTGTGCCATGAATATTAGATTCAACGGTGCCATCTTCAGCAACTGTTTTTAAATTTACCGCTTCTAAAATATCAATTTCGCCAGAGCGCGGCCAAGTACCATATTCTTCATCGGTTGGCATCATCCAAAAAGCTGGCCAGCTACCTTGACCCGAAGGCAACTTTGCACGCATTTCAAAGCGGCCATAAGTAAAGTCTGCGTTGTAACGGGTGTTTAAACGGGCTGATGTGTATGGTTTTTCTGCGCCTTCTTCTGCAGGTAAGGCGACTATGTTTAGCACACCGTCTTTAATAAAGGCGTTTTCTTCACTGTCGGTGTAACATTGTTTTTCGTTGTTACCACCACCAGCGCAGTTTAATTCAAAGTTCCACTTGTTTGTATCAATGCTTGTGCCATCAAATTCATCACTCCAAACCATTTGCCAATCTGAAACTGGCTGGGCAGGATCTACTTTTTCAAAATTGGATGTTGTTGCAGCATCGCCGCCACAGCCAGCCAAAGTTGCTAATGAGATAGCAGCCAAAAGGCGAGTAATGCGTGTTGTTTCAATGTTCATAACTGAACCCCGTTCAACTGATTATTGTCAGAATATAGTGTATTTGTTGATTTTTTCATTTTTGTAAGCGCTTACATTTTTATGTGTGATAAATGTAAGCGCTTACAAATAATATGGGGGATTTTTAACTGGGTCAAGAATTTGTTTAAATAATTTACAATTGATTTACTTTTAATAGGGTGTTTTTGTTAACAGGAACGGTTAAACGCCCAAGTAATGTTATAAATAAAGGTTTAAAAGGTGTACATGGGCGTTTTCATTAGCCGTATTGCTATTTTTTAAATGGCATTATTAACAATTGCCACAAGGATGAATTTTGTTCGGGGTTTGGGTATTGGCTCAAACCAAGTGCAATACGTTTATCAGGCTGGCTTGCCTGTGATTTATAGCTGCCAAAAAGTCTATCCCACCAAGTTACACTAAACCCAAAGTTACTGTTTGTTTCTTCGGGGTTTTGGCTGTGATGTATGCGGTGCAGCGCTTGGGTGATAAGGATGAGGCGCAGTGGTTTTTCTATTGCGCTTGGCAAGCGAATATTTGCGTGGTTAAACAGTGCTAACCCATTGAGTGTTATTTCAAATATAAGTACTGCAATGGCGGGCACGCCAAGAGCAGTTATGGCGGCAAGCTTTATCAATATGCTAAGACCTATTTCAATAGGGTGAAAGCGCAGCCCAGTGCTTGTATCTACGTGCGCATCAGCATGGTGAACACGGTGTAAACGCCATAAAATTGGAATTTTATGAAATAATCTGTGTTGCCAATAAATCAGTATATCTAGCAACAGCAGGCTAAGTATAATTGCTACTGAAAGAGGCATAGTTAGTTGATTAAACACACCGATACTATGTTCTTGGTTATAAAGCGCGGCGGCGGTTAACCCTAAAGGAACCGCTAACCGAGCAATCACTGAAGAGGTAAATACAAGACCAAAATTCGCAACCCAACGTTTAGTGGCTTTTATGGGCGATTGCCGTGCAGGGGCTTGCCACTCAAGCAGCATCATTATGACTAAAATACTTACAAAACATCCAAGCCGCCACCATAATTCGTTATCCATTGATAGCCTCCGTTTTACTGATATTAGCTTCTAGTTGTTTTAATGTGTGATAACCGCCATAAATACGGGTGAAAATCGTTATGGCGCAAGCTGCAGCAAATAAGCTGGCCATTATGGCAAAGTGCTGCGGCCAAATACAAAAGGCAACAAATAAGGCAATGGTTTCTGTGCCTTCGGTTAAGCCATTTAAGTAGTAAAAACTTTTATATTTAAATTGTGGTTTGTCGAGTTTAAATTTTTCAGCGGCAATCGCAAAGGCCAAAAAGCTGGAACCGGTACCTATAAAAGTAGCCAGTAAAATAGCACCTGCAATGGCATTTTGTGCTGGATTAGCCAAAATAAAGCCCAGTGGAATCGCTGCGTAAAATAAAAAGTCGAGAGTAATATCTAAAAACCCACCCGCGCTAGAACTTTGATTAGCATAGCGGGCTAATGCGCCATCCAGTCCATCTAAAATTCTATTCAACGCAATGGCGATTAATGCGCCATACCACATTTCAAAGGCAAGTAAAGGCACGGCAAACATACCCACTAAAAAACCAAAAACAGTGAGTTGATTAGCTGTAATGCCGCTTTTATTAATGAGCATAACAACCGGTGTTAGTAGTGGCTTTATAATGGGGGTAACAAATTTATCTAACATACGTATTGCCTTGAATATGAGTCAGGTTTTAAGCATCAGTGCCTAAAGTAATCACTTTGCCAGCTGTTGCCTCGGCGTCACTGTGGTCGTGCGTAACCATAATGGCAGGCAATTTATGCTCGCGTATTTGACTAAACACCAGTTCGCGGGTATCAACACGCAATTGGGTGTCGAGTTTACTAAAAGGCTCGTCGAGTAAAATAGCTTTAGGTTCGCTGAGCAACATGCGTAGTAGTGCAACACGCGCTTGCTGCCCACCAGATAGACTGTCGGGATGGCGGGCTGCCAATCCTGTTAAGCCAACTTGTTCTAGGGCGTGGTCTATTTTTTCAAGACGCTGCTTTTTATTGCCTTTGGGCATAGCAAAGGCAATATTTCCTGCCACTGTTAAATGCGAAAACAATAAAGCGTCTTGGTAGAGCACCCCAATATGGCGTAAATGCGGGGGTGTGTTATCTATATTTTGATCATTTAGCCATACTTCGCCTTGTGCCCTAAAGTCTTTGGGCAAACAGCCTGTAAGCCAATTTAATAAGCTTGACTTGCCACTGCCCGATGGCCCCATAATGGTGAGTATTTCGCCGCCATTTACTTGCTCGTTTAAGCTTAGTAACAGCTCGCCTTGACGGTAAAGCTGACAATCTTTGATGTGTAATGATGACTGCATTAAATAGCCTTAATGGTTTTATAGTTAAGCGCGCGCTTTAAAAAAGTATTTAGGTAACACCCATGCCACACCAAAACCAATTAGCGGTAATGCCATTTGTAAAATGGCGTAAACTGCACTGGTGCGTCTGCTTGCGCCATTAGCAAGGGTTACGGCTTCGGTGGTAATGGTACTTATACGCCCGCCACTGGCTAAAAGTGTAGATAAATATTGGCCAAAACTAATCGCCAGTCCAAGCGCTATCGCGATTAAAATAGGGGCGAATAGTTGTGGCAATTTAACCTGTAAAAACACCTTGCAGGGACTTGTCCCCAAGCTTGCGGCAACGCGCGCTAATCGAGGGTCTAAACGCCTGTAACTATCGGCAATAGATAAAAAAACATACGGTAAAACAAATAAAACGTGCACAAATATCACATTAAAAAAGGCATGCTGGCTATTGAGCAGTTGTTGTAACCACACAATACCAAATAAAAACGCAATACTGGGCACTAATAAAGGAAGATAAATAATTAACTGTGTCCATTTCGACATGGGTTTCGTGTTTAACTGCTCGGCTTCTAAGCACAGCAATACCATAGTGATAACAAACAGCGTACTTATTACCCCTATTATTAAGGTATTAAACAAGGGAGTATGTATTTGTGTAAATGCATGTTGAAAATGCAGAAATACCACGCTTGAGGGCACGGTATCCGGAAAACGCCAATAGCCCGCTATTGACCACATCACTAACCCAATTAGCGCAGCAACAATAAAAATTAAAATTAGACTCGTGAAAACATGAGTAAATGTGCAGATCAATTGATGTGCATACTGGCGGCGGCCATTAATAAGTGATTGCTTAAAAACTAGAGCAATGATTTTTTCAAGCAATAGCCACGTTAAGAGTAGTCCAACAGTGACCGCTAATTGTAACAGGGCACCCGCCGAGGCTTTTATTCGCAGGTTTAAATCTACATCGTTAAACCAGTGCATTATAGCAACGGCTAAAGTGGGAGGGGTATTTGGGCCAAGAATGAGTGGCATTTCAACGCTGGCGCTGGCATAAGCAAGTACTGCAAAAATAGGTAAACGTAACAGTGGGTATAAACTGGGTAGCACCACTTTAAAAAACGCCACCATAGGGTAATAACCTAAATTAACCGCAATTTGATGCTGTTTGCGTAGCTTTTTGCCAAGTTCGGGTTGCGCCAAAACACTCAATGCAATCAGTAGTAAAAAAGGTAACTCTTTAAGCACAAGCCCAATAATAATGCTCCAGCCAAAAGCGTCGTAAGGTAACGCGCCTTCTGGCGCTAATTGCCAGCCAGTTAACCATGGAGAAAATAAACGAGTAAATAACCCCGATGGCGCAATTAAAAAACTCACCGCAATCGCGGCAGCGGCATGCGGAATAACCAATATTGGACTTAAAATATATTCAATGCGTTTAAGCCACACACTATTAAAAAACGCGCCAAGCATAATGATCATCAGCACAAACGCGATTAAGGTACTAATAAGCCCTGTTCGTATGCTCAGCTCTACCATGTGTGTCAATCCAGGCGTTTGCCATAATGCGTTAAATCCTGCTAAGCCAATATTTGTTTCATTGAGTGCCGGCGCCCAACCAAAGGCAGGTAAAAGCACGCCGATTACCCCCCCTAAAACGGGTAAAGTAAGCAATGCAACCAAACAGTAAGGACTTAGTTTGACCAAAAAGGTAAATAGGCTATTTGAAGCGGGTACTTTATTCATTGGCTAACCCCATAGCGCGTTTGCCAACCTTGCATTATGGCATTAACCCAACTTGGGTGAGGCTCACTGAGTGTGCGTTTTATGCTATTAAAAGGCAGCGCACTTGGGTGCGGTTGTGTGGTTTTAAATAAGGCTTGTTGCTGGGTATTTAGCATTGATTGGATCAACACGGTTTTATCGCCCCAAATAGTGGGCTTTTGTTTATGAGCTTGCGCTTGAGGGCTTAATAAAAAATTAGCGACTAACTGTGCGCCTTGTGCATGGCTTGCATTATACGGTATTGCTACAAAATGGGTGTTACTTAAACTGCCATCATGCATAGCATAACTGCGGGTGCTGGTGGGTAAATCAAAGCGTTGTACTGCAGCGGGCACTTCTGGCGCTGAAAAGGTAAACCCGATACTAAGCTCAGTATCGTCAATTAAGCGGCGCATTTGTGCGCCACTTTGCATAAAATGTTTGCCGCTACGCCAAAGCGTAGGGTGTAATTTATTTAAAAATACCCACAAAGGGTTGAGCACCTCAGTGGTGTTTTTATCTGTAGCTGGCTGGTTTAGCTGTGCTTTTAATTCATCATCGTTGTTGTTATGTAGTACCACTAAAGCGTATTTTAAAAAGCTCATGCCTAAAAAATCAGGCGGCTTTGGGTAACTAAAACGCCCAGGGTTTTGCGCGCTCCAAGTTAATAACTGATGTAGGGTGGTGGGTAATTGATTCGTTGTGCTGCCATCTATTGCTAGGCTGTCGTAATAAAAAGTGAGCGACGCTTGCCCCCAAGGCGCTTCCATCCCGTTTGTAGGCAAACCAAAATCAAAGTTTACCGCGGGGTTATTATTAGGATCGGTTAATGCAAAATTTGGCAGCGTCTGGGCCCAGTCTTTAAGCAGCAAGTCATGCTTACTCATAGCGGCAAAGTTAGCGCCATTGATCCAAATTAAATCGACACTGCCTTGAGCGTGATTATTGGCTGATTTTTCTGCTAATACTCGGCTTACTGCTTCGCTGGTATCGCTTAATTTTACATGCACTAATTCAATATCATATTGCGCTTTGACCTGCTCAGCCACCCATTGAATGTAGGCATTTATTTGCGGATCGCCGCCCCATGCATAAAAATAAACGGGTTGGTTTTTACCTTGGCTTTGGATAGTTTGCCAGCGAGTATCAGAGGGAGAGGTTGCCATGGTTTTAAAGCTAGCAACTAAAACAATGCACAAAGCAATACTCAAAAAACAATATCGGCTGAGTATTTGTATTGGCTTAACGACGTGCATTTAGATTCCAGTTGTAATCTAAAAATTTAATTTTCATGTCATTATTTTGCAGCGCTTTTTGTTGAGCGGGTAGCAGTTTTAATGCATCAGCGTATTGTGCTAAAAACGGGTGTAATGTGTTTGCTCCTTTAAAGCCTTGTTCAAAATCACCGCCGTACCATTTAAAAATAGACGATACATTTAAAGTATTGCCTGTTGCCATGTTGCGGGTGTTGTCTGACAAAAAACGAACAGTTTGCTGGTGTAATTGCTCTTCTAGTTTATCGGCCGAGTAGGCTTCTTCACGAAGTGCAGGGCAACCAATACTGGCGCAGTTTACTGCAAAGTGAATACGCGGGTCGTTGTATTTACCACTACCACGAATTAACTCATGCTCTATATCATCAAGGCTGCGTGTTTTACCTAGCAGCGAAATAAACTCTTTGCTCCACGGTGAACTAAAAAAGCTACCTAACTCTTTGATTGATTCAATATTAGGGTACTGCGTTAATATTAGTTCAACGGTAAAGGCATTATAGGCATTAATTAAAAACGCCAACTGTTTGTGTTTACCCCACGTGTTAAATTCACCTGGTGTGATGGCTGTTAACGTATTTAAATATGCTTTTAATTGGGTATGCTCGTGTTTAATTGCAGCGTAATCAACCTCAGTGCTGTGCCCATGATTAATAGCGACAACATGTTTAGTTAATAGCGTGTTCCAACTATCGTGCAGGTTTTGTGCACTACTTTTAAACGCCGTGACCAGTAGTGCACTTAAAACTAAAAACTTCAATAACGTATACAAAGGCTTAACCTCGGCGCCATGCATGGTATTTTTCAAGCATGTTTAAAACAGTTTGTGGAGCATGGTTACGTTTCCATTCACCAGCGGCATATTTGTTGCCTTCTGCCCATGTTGGGTAGCTGTGAATTGTGCCTAGAATTTTATTAAGGCCAAGGCCGTGTTTCATGGCTAAAACAAATTCAGCAATTAAATCGCCTGCATGCTCAGAAACCACAGTAACTCCGAGTATTTTGTCTTTTCCTTTAGGGGTGATCACCTTAATAAAGCCATTATTGGCGCTCTCAGTAATGGCGCGGTCTAACTCTTCAAACTCAAAGCGGGTGATTTCATAGTCTATGCCTTTATCAATCGCTTCTTGCTCGTTTAGGCCTACGCGCGCGACTTCTGGATCAATGAAGGTGGTCCATGGAATAACACGGTAATCTACTTTAAACTTTTTAAAGTGGCCAAATAAGCCATTAACCGCCGCGTACCACCCCTGATGAGCCGCAACGTGAGTAAACTGGTACGGGCCTACAATATCGCCTGCGGCAAAAATATTAGGGTAGAGTGTTTCTAAGTAGTCGTTAGTTACTATGGTTCGATTAGTTTCTATACCAAGCTCTTCAAGGCCATAGCCTTTGAGGCGTGCGCTTCGGCCAACGGCACACAGTAGCTCATCATATTCAATATCAATTTCGGTGTCGTTGTGCTTCACCACGAGGTACTTTTTACCCTCGCGTGCTTCACAGCGCAGCGCTTGGTGTGAGGTTAAAATATTAACGCCACTATCGGCCAATGATTGGTGTGCAAAAGCTGACACTTCAACATCTTCTTTGATCATAACGCGCTGAGTCATTTCAACTTGCGTCACACTTGAGCCTAAACGAGCAAAGCTTTGTGCAAGCTCACAACCAATCGGGCCCCCACCTAAAACAACCAGTTTTTTGGGCGCTTCGTCGAGCTCGGCAAATTTGCTCCATAAAGTATCGCTGGTAACGTAACCGGTTTCTTCAATACCTGGCAGTGGCGGTATAAACGGGCGTGCACCGGTGGCAATAACAAGTGTGCGAGCGGTAAGAGTTTGCGTGCTGCCATCGTTAAGTTTAATTTCCACTGTCCACGGGTCAATCAATTTTCCATAGCCTTTTAAAACCTCCACACCTAAATTTGTGTAGCGCTCTATGCTGTCGTGCGGGGCTATATCAGCAATGACTTGATGTACACGTGCCATTACTTTTTTAAAGGAAAACTGCGGTGTAGTGTTTTCAAGGCCATAGTTTTCGCCATGGCGCATTTGCTGTGCTATTTTTGCACTTTTAATAATCGCTTTACTAGGCACACAGCCAGTGTTTAAGCAGTCACCACCCATTTCGCCGGCTTCAATTAAGGTGACTTTGGCTTTTACTGCGGCGGCAATATAGCTGGTAACTAAGCCGCCTGCACCCGCGCCAATAACAATCATGTTACGGTCGAATTTTTTGGGCTTAGTGTAGTTTTTATAAACCCGTTGTTTTTTAAATACATTTAAAATCGCTTTCGCAATCAGTGGGAATACACCTAATAGAGCAAATGACAGAATTAAATCTAGTGACAAAATGCCCGATAAACGCTCAATTTGTGCAAGTTGAGTACCGGCATTCACAAAAACAAAGGTGCCTGCCAACATACCAATTTGGCTCACCCAATAAAAAGTCCACGACTTAATAGCGGTTAAGCCCATTAATAGGTTAATTAAAAAGAACGGAAATACCGGTACTAAACGCAAAGTAAAAAGGTAAAAAGCGCCTTCTTTATCTACGCCTTTATCTATAGCAGCTAAACGCTCAGGAAACCGTTTTTTAATGGTGTCGCGTAATAAATAGCGTGACACTAAAAAGGCAAGGGTAGCACCAATCGTTGAGGCAAACGACGCCACCAGTAAGCCTTCTACTAAGCCAAATAATGCGCCTGCGGCCAATGTTAAAATAGCTGCGCCAGGTAAAGAGAGAGCCGTTACTACCACATAGAGTAAAAAGAACCCGCCAATAACTAACAACGGCGATTGCGCTTTGTATTGGTTAAACTGATCCATCGACCCTTTTAAGCCATCGAGTGTAAGCAACTGGTGCAAATTAAAATGAAAGAACATGCCAATACCGGCTGCTGCAATCAATACTAACAATAGTTTTTTAATCATATTATCTCTTGGGCTTAAAAGTTATGCGTTAGGGTAAGCTTGGCGTTTATTGGTAATTCAGGGAATGCTAATGTTGCGCCAAAATAGCCGCCTTCAAACACTGGACGCCAGTTATCTTGATTTGTGACGTTGTTCACATCTAATCGCAACTTAGTGCTAGGCGTAAACGCGTAGCTGGTATTGACGTTTAGCGTGTATTGGTCACGAATTTTCACTGTTTGTAAAAAATCTAGCGGGTAACTCTTTGCATATAAAGCTGAAAAACCTGCCTGCCATTTCTCATTAATTGAATAACTACCATTAACGCTTAACGATTGCTCAGGAATACCTTGTACTTGGCTATTTGAAGGGGCAAACGCTGTATAACTTGGCGCGCCTATACCATTACCGGCAATAATATCTGGGCGTGAGTTATCAAACGCATCAGCAATTTGCGCCGAGTCTTGGCCAGTCGCAGAGTTATCATAGCGCGCGTCAATATAGCTATAACCTGCACTTAACCAATATGGGTAAGCGTCGTAAAATACTTGGCCTTCAAAACCTGAGGTACGAATACCGGTATTGCTGCCATCGCGGTTGCGTAAACTACGGCGCTGGCTAAATAGGGCGGCATCAGCATACCAATCGCTGTTAGTAGGCGCATATTTTAAGCCAAATTCTACCAGCGTGTTTTCGGTTGCAAAGTTTTGCGCACTAATCGTGTTGTCACCACCTAAGGTGTTACCACCGGCCATACTATTTGAAGTCGCTTCGTTGTAACTTGCTGCGCCGTAACTTGTAAAATCAGTATTGAGCTTGTAATTAAAACTGATTTGGCCAGATTGCAGCGTGTCGTTAATGCTATCACTGGCTGCTGTTTGTCCTTGTGGCGCTATGGGATCGTGTGCTTCTACATCATAATAATCAAGGCGGTAACCCACACTGGTACGCAGTTTATTTGTCCACTGTGAGTCTTGTTGTATAGCAAAGCCAGTTTGCCAAGAACGCGAGTCGGTGGTGTCTGATAAGTTAAAATCGCCACTGCCATCGCCGTTTATATCGTATTGACCACCTGGAGATACAAATACACCGGGGCGCAGCTCAACTAAGCGTGCTTTTTGCGCATCGGTTAATGGAATACGACGGTTTGAAAGTGGACCCGTTAAATCAATTGGCGTGTCGGCCTCGGTGGTAAATTGGCTGTAGCCAAGTACTTTGTTGTAGCGTACATCAAAGGCTAAGATAGTTTGCTGTTCATTATTCCATTGATACGTTAGTTCAGTGCGGTTTTGTGCGGTATCGGCACCATCTATAATTTCAACAAAACTGTTTTGAGCCACTTCATCACGTTTTAAGTGCTGAAAATAACTAATATTTTTAAGCGACGCTTTATCTGAAAGCTCGCGCTTATAAATACTGTGTAGTAGGTAAGTAGTGGCTTCGTTTTGGTTATCAGGGTCGGTAAGTACGGTGCTGCGATCAATGTTAACTAACCCTGTAGGAGATACAATTGAACCCGCTGCGGGTACTGTGCTGCCGTTTGCTTGAACGCCTTGGCCGGTAATGTAAAGACCATGGTCGATGAGTGCTTGAGTAGGGCGGTTAATACCGGCGTTGTCGGTAAACTCAACCTGATATAGCTCAAAGTTAATATCCCAGCTGCTTTTATCATCAGGCAATACTCGCAGTGCTGCAAAAAGACTGTCACTTTTAGTCCCTGAGTAATCGTAGTAGCTTCCATGATCAAGGTGTTCATAACTCACACGAAAACCAATTTTGTCTTTTACAATCGGTGTGGTGTAATCAAGCTGAGCGGTGTATTGATCCCAACGACCCGCAGAGAGCTTCGCTTTACCTTTGTGTTCTTCAGTTGAGGCTTGCTTAGAGTGTAAATTAACAAAGCCACCATTGCGCTGGCTTGAACCAAACAATACTGGAGGAGCGCCTTTAACTACATCTATTTGTTCTACCGCGTTAAATGATAGCGGTACACCAAAGCCGTTATTACCCGCTTGGCGACGAGTTCCATCTTGAAAAAGCTCACCTAATTGGCCTCGAATAGTGGGTAAGCTTGGTGCCCCAAAGCCACTGGCGGCATACGTATTAGGGCTCACAGCAAGTACGTCTTGCAAGGTAGTAATGTTAAGTTGTTCTATTAGCTCTTTTGAAATAGGCGTGACTGAACGTGCTATATCTTGCAGTGCTAAATTATCGCCAAAGGGGCCATTTATGGTTGCATCTTTAACAGAAAGTCCTTGAGAATTTAAACTTTGGCCCGCTACTTCAATACGCTCTATGGCATTTTCTGTTACAGGCTTTGTTGTAGCAAAAGCAATAGCGGGTGTATTTAATAAAGCGGCTATAGATACGGCCAAGGATGAAGATTTCAAACGTTTTCTCTCTGTAATTGTATGTTGATGGTTATAAAAGACCGAAAGGCTTAAAAATAACTTTCAGCAATTTAACAATATTGTTATTTATTAAAATATTAAAAATAGCTGCTTTGTTAATCGATTTATTAAACAAGCTTAACAGCTATTTACAATTATTATGAAATAAAAGAGAGTTTGTACGGTCTTTATTGCTTATTAGTTTATTTATATCTTTTTTAAGGAAATTTTATGACAGGTTCAATGAATACTGATGTACAAAATCGTTTGCAGTGGTCTTTATTATCGCTTCGGTTAGGGGTGTTTATAGTGATGGTAATGTGGACGCTAGATAAATTTGTAAATCCGGGGCATAGCGCCCGAATTTTTGAACATTTTTATGGGATCAGTGGCTCTACCGATACTATTGCTTATATTTTAGGTGCACTGCAATTATTGCTAGTAATAGCATTTTTGGTCGGTATTAAAAAACGTATTACTTACGGTGCTATTTTTATAATGCATGGTTTATCTACGCTTTCTTCATATAATCAATACATTGATGGCTTTAATAATTTACTGTTTTTTGCGGCGTGGCCGATGTGGGCTGCGTGTTTTGCGCTTTATTTATTACGCGATCAAGACGTAAAATTTACGATTAAATAATAAAGGCAAAAAAAATGGTTATAAGCGTTAGCCTATAACCAATAAAGTACACAGGGAGTGTAGGAAGTTCTGTTGTACGCAGTAAACGGTTAGTTACCCATATACTGTGTGTCATTAAAAGCGCTTATTGGCGCTTTTAATCAAATAAAGTGGACTGTAATAAATACTTATTTTTATAAAAGCAAAGCTAATGCCAACTTTTAATGCATTGAAATATATAGCTATTTATTATTTATAAGTAGAGGCTTTGCATAATGCAGGTAAATTTTTCTATATTGCAACGGTAAAGGTTACCGACTTTGCAATATAAAAAAATGGCAAGGCTTTTTAAAACATAGGGGAGTTTTAGTATCGCTGATTTAAAAATCAGCGGCTACTTCAAATTCTAAACGTTGATGAGAAATAGGGTGGGTGAAGGCTAAATACTCGGCATGTAAATGTAAGCGCTCTGCCTCTTCACCATAATGAGTATCGCCAACTATCGGGGTATTTAAACCTAATTGATGAGCGCAATGCACCCGTAACTGATGTGTGCGCCCTGTTTTAGGGTATAACTGCAGTCGGGTGGTGTTGTTTTTGCGCTCCAGTACATGCCATGTTGTTAACGACGGTTTACCGGTTTTATAACACACCATTTGGCGTGGTTTATCATCAAAGTCGAGCACAAGGGGTAAATCAATCACTCCGCTATTCTCAGTGATATTGCCCGCCACTAAAGCAACGTAACGCTTTTCAATTGTGCGTTCAATAAACTGTTTTTGCAGCGCTTTATGCGCGCGCTTATTAAGCGCAATAATTAACAGCCCTGAGGTCGACATATCTAACCGGTGCACAATAAGTGGGCCAGAAGCCGCGGGGAACTGAGTTTTAATACGCATGTACACTGAGTCATCAATATTAATCCCTGGCACCGATAAAAATTCAGCGGGTTTGTTTATTACCAGTAAATCATCGTCTTGATAAACAATAGTTAAGTTTTTTCCTTTTGCAGGGTTTGTTAGTAATGGATTTTCTTCAACATTTAAGCCTTTTAGCATATGACCTAAAATGGGTTGGCATTTGCTATAACACGATGGGTAATAATGTAAGTGATGCCTAATTGCTGATTTAGGCGGTGCACCCCACCAAAATTCGGCCATAGCCACTGGTTTTAAATGGTGCTTGTATGCATATTGTAATAATTTAGGGGCGGCGCAATCCCCCGCTCCCGAAGGCGGCGTGTGCTCAGGAAGTTTGGCAAAAATAGCATTCAGATCGGTCACTTCACCGTGTGCATTTAAAAATTGGTATTGAGCAAATAATTTCTTTTGTAGGTTTTTTGAGAGTGTTTTGCGGCGCTTTTTTAATCCGTTAATTTCACCCAGCATAGCTGCTTGGGTTTGCTCAAGCGCTGTAATTTGCGTTTGCCAGTCTTGCTTTAATGCCTGCAGTTGTTTTTTCTCAACAATACTCTGCCCAGCTAAGGTTGTTTTAAGCTGTTCAAAGTCATCGGCATTGAGTTGCTCTTGGCCAGTTTGGCGTTGCTCTTTTCGCTGTTTGCGGGTCACTTGCATGGCTTGTTGTTTGGCTACAAGTTGCTGTTCATAATTTTTACGTGCTGTAGCTAATTGCTGCTCAATGGCTTGATAATCTTCACTGTTTTCTAATGCCGTAATTTGCGCATTAATGGCGTTAATGATTTGGCTTTGCTGACTAAATACAGCATCGTCTATGTGTTTAAGTGCCACATTAGGTGCAAAATTCAATTGCTCATCTATGCCCGCTATTTGCCCCGAATAGGCGCTAATAAACCCCAGTTGTTGCGCCTGATTTTGAACGACGAGCACACCAAACATTTTACCCGCATCAATATCATCCGTATCTAAAATAGCCTTATCTAGCTTTTTTAATTGCTGTTGTAATTGCTGTGCAGCGGCAACGGCCAAAGGGTGCGGTTTATAATAAAATGGAAATGTAAACTGCTCAGGCAGAGTAAGGGAATCGACGTTTTGATCAAAAACGGTAAAGCAGCTAGCAGGGTTTGACATGGCAGTAAAATTAGCAGTTAACAAAATAATTGCCAAGAGTTTAACATAAGCTGTGCTATGTCACTAAGGATGCGTGCTCGCCAATTTAGACCTATAAAAAAGGCCTACATTTTTATGTTGGCCTTTTAAAATTAAACGCGTTCGTAAGTGCTTATTTATTTGCGTCTTTGACTTCTTTTAACTTAGCAGCATGGTCAATTTCAAACGCTGGCATCTCTTTTTTGCCTTCCATTAAATAGTTGTCCATCCAGCGCATTAAACGCAAGCTGTAGTCGTATTGCGCTGCCACTTTACGGTTACCATGACCTTCACCTGGGTAATAAACAAGACGTACATCCTTACCTTGCACTTTCATGTAGCGGTAAAGCTCCATAGATTGTGCAGGGTGAACGCGAGGGTCGTCTTTACCATGCATAATAAGCAGAGGTGTTTCAGATTGGCCTGCCCAGTAAATAGGGCTGCGCTCTAAGTACCACTGCCATTTATCCCATGGGTATGAACGCGCATGAACTAGGTTCATTTCGTTAGAAATATCAGTAGTACCAAATTTAGACAGTTGGTTGGTGACACCCACAAACATAACGCTTGCAGCAAAGTGTTTGGTTAGTTTTGTTGCGCCCCACGCCGATGCATAACCACCGTAAGATCCCCCAGTAATACCAACACGTTTAGTGTCTACTAAACCCATATCAACAAGGTGATTTTTAAAATCAACTAAATCGTCAAACTCTTTACCTGCGTAATCGTTTTGGCCTAATTTTGAGTAATCTACTCCTTTTCCTGTAGAGCCTCGGTAGTTAGGATAAAACACCGCATAGCCACGTGCTGCACCCATTTGACCTGGGCGTGAGTAGTTAGTGACCCAGCCGTCTTTATCATGGCTTTCAGGGCCACCGTGTACCGACATAATCAGTGGGTAGCGTGTGCCTTTTTCATAATTTAATGGGTAAACAAGCACACCATCAAGCTCAACGCCGTCGCGTGCTTTAAGGGTAATGGTTTCTTGCTTGGCAAAGCGTTTATCATTTAACCAGCTATTTGAATCGGTTAAACGTGTTGCTTTATTGCTGCGCACAATAAACACTTCGTTAGGGTGTTTTGCGGTATTACCACGAAGTGCGAGTGTTTTATCTGAATCTGAAACACTCAATTGTGAGGCAATAAATTCACCTTCTTTGACTAATTTTTTGTATTTATTAGATCCCGTTTTAATGCTCGCTACAAAACTTTGCGTGCCTACATTGGCAATAAAGTTAAGTGTATTACGCTTATGCGACCATTCAAAATCAACAACGTGCCCCATAAAGTCAGGTAACCATTCAGTGATTTCAGCGGTTTTAGTGTCAGCAATAAATAAGCGGCCTGTTGCAGGGTCGTGCTTATCTTCTGCACCTAAAATAGCAATGTATTTACCATCATGCGACAGTTCTGCATCACCTAGCTTGCCTTCAGTTTTAAACGATAAGGTTACTTTATTGCTAGCAATATCAAACAAATGCCACATAGATTTTGTGTATTTATCATCAATCAATGCGGTAGGTTGGGTTTTAACCAGTAGTTTTTCGCCATTAGCTGCCCAGTTAACATCACTCACGTAATTATCAACGTTGAGTGCGGTGGGGGTAAGTGGTTTATCCGCTTTAGCTAAGTCAACAATAAAAAGCTGCTTGTTCTTTAAGCCCATTTCATATACTTCAGCTTTAAAGCCAAGTTTTTTAAGTTCTTTTTCTGACTTGTCTGCTGCAGGCATCGCTAAAATAGCCACCTGTTTGTTGTCTGGGCTTAATTTGTAGCTTGAAATTGATGTGTCTTTTAAAGCAAGAACAGGTTGTGCTTGGCCGCCATCAACAGGTATTTGGTAAAGCGAGGTAAATTTATCGTCTTTTAATTTCGCTAAAAAGTAAATTGTTTTACTGTCGTTTGACCATTCTATGCTTTTAATGTTAACCGAGCCGGTAATAAAAGGACGTTCAACGCCTTTATCATCCACAACATAAAGTTCACTGTAATTACTGCCGTTCTCATCAACATATAATGTACGCGGTAACGATCGTGTAAACGCAACGTTGTCGCCATCTGGGCTAACACTGGTTTGGATCACAGATTTAATTTTTGGAATGTCTTCAACAGTGATGGCCGATTGCGCAAATGCAACTGAGCTTGAAAGCCCAATTGCCAGCGCTAAGCTAGTTTTTAGCATTGTTATTTCCTTTGCTTTATAAGATTTACCTCATTATAGCAATGTGTAACCAATATACTAAAAAATGCGATTAATCCTCAAAAGAGGACGTTAAGTGAAGTGATTCTTGTGCAATACCGCGCATACATTTATAGACTCTTTTTAGGAGGAAGCGCCACGTTTGCAAAAATAAGTCCTGCCACCAGTGACATAAATATTAAAAACGTTTGCTGCCCAATATGTTCAGCATAAACAAAGTCTTGACCTTCAATGAGTGAGTTTAAACCTATGTACGTTTTGCTCCCCGGTACCAACACAATTAAGCCTTGCATAGCTACAATGGAAGCAGGGGCATTAGCAACCCGATTAAATAAGTTACTAAATACACCGACAGAAAATGCGCCAACAAAGGTACCCAGCGTGTAATCTAAATACATGGCAGAGCCAATACTGGTGCCGTAGGCTATAAATCCTGAGGCAATAGACCAAGCAGCATGTTTAAACTTAGTTCTAAATATCACAATTAAGCTGCTACATAGTAAAAATATAGCTAACCAAGCTGTCCATTTAGGCAGTGGCTCTGGCTGTACAAAATCAGCTTGGCCAAAAATAGCAAAGCCAATAGCAATACCAATAAATGCACCAAAATAAAGTTTAAACAGCAACATAAACGAGTCCATAACGCGTGCTGTGCCAGATACTAAATGCCGCGCTGCGAGTTCAGCTAAACCAAGTGCCAGTGCTAGGCCTGGAATAAACACAATAATGGCCGACAGAACAATTAAACGAATATTAATATGCGCATCTAAATGAACGCTAATGGCACACGCCAGTACCGCTGAAACAATGGCCACTAAGGGTTCTAACATGTGGGCAACGCGCTTGGAACGAGCCGACCACAACACAAATAAATAAACAACAAAGGTTAATAAACCAGACCACAGCACGTCATTCCAACTGGTGCCCATAAGCATTGCAAATGCGCCGCCAGAGGTAGCAAAGGCAATACCTGTAATCACTCTATTGTAAGGGTTTGGGGCATCAAAAATGATATCAAGTTGCTGATCAACTTCTTGCAACGTTAATTCATCATTAAGCATTTTATTAACGAGATCATCGGTATCTGCAAGTGAGCCTAAGTCATGATCGCCAGGGTCTACGCGGGCAACATGGGTGTATTCATCTTCGTGGCCATCAGTCCAAATAACAAAGGTAACCGATGTTGGCGACATGACAAACGATGATTTAAGACCGAGGTAAGTCGCCACTTCCATTAAATGGGCTTCTAGGCGATATGCCGGTGTACCGTACTTATGAAGCATTTTGCCCAATTTAACGATAAATTTGCGTTTTTCTGTAAACGTTGCGGTTTTCAAATTTGTTTTGAACCAACTATTAAATAACTAAGCTAAAAATATAGGCAATAATGCTAAAATTGCCCAAGTTTATTTGCGGCGATTTTAAACACAAATCGCCGTCTGTCTAGTCATTTCTCACCGTTATTTTTTATTTTTTTCTGCTATCCATTGCGACATGTATTGTGTGCTGCGCATGGTGTGATGTTTTAGCATTTGACCGGTGAAATTTTTCATTCTATGCGCCGATAAATTTTGGCTTACTAATTGAATTTTTTCGATTAAACTGTCGCTCAACTGCGCTTTATCATAAAGTGTATTAAGTAACTCATTACCAGCTTTTTGTGCAGCTATAAACTCAGCCTGATTGGTATAAATTGAGACAGCAGCGTTTGCAAATTCTTCTGCATTTTGAGTGATAGCCCCAGGCCATGGTAAATGGCTATGCATACCTTCGCTACCTATTGGCGTGGTGACGCTTGGGGTTTGCATGATCATGGCCTCTAAAAGTTTGCCTTTTATGCCAGCACCAAAACGAAGCGGGGCTAAACAAATGCGCGCGCTTTGCATTACTTCATAAGCATCATCTGCCCAGCCTTTAATTAAAAAACCGGTTTTAGGGTTATTGAGTGCGGTGGCTTTAGGTGGTGGGTATGAGCCATAAATGTGCAGCTCTGCCTGTGGTAGTTTTTTGCGGATGAGCGGCCAAATTTTTTGTAAATACAGTACTGCATCCCAGTTAGGGGCATGCCTAAAATTACCAATAGTCATAAAGTGTTGGCGCTGATCATACGATTTAGTTTGCTCAGGTAAGGCGCTTAAATCAACCATAAATGGTAAATGATGTAACACACTAGGCTCAACTTTAAACACTTCATTGAGTAGTTCCATCTCATAGCTTGAGATAATTAAGCTTAAGTCACAGCGTAAAATAGCGGCTATTTCACGTTTAGCTATGTCTGATAGTAAATCGCTATGGTTGAATTCACGCTCACCTTTATGGGCTTCATGGCGGGCATTGCGCAGGCATTGTAAATCTTCGGTGTCTAAAATTTTAAGTGCATTTGGGCAATGCTTATCTACGCGCCAGCCAAATTGTTCTTCCATCATAAAACGGTCGAACATAACAATATCTGGGTTGTAGGCTTTAACGTAATCATCAAAACTATCGCAGTTAAGTGCGATGCTTTGACTGGTGATGCCGTAATCGTTCAGATTTACCATGTGCTCTGTAGGTTGTGCAGGCGTAGCAAATTCAACATCCCAGTTTTGCGATTTAAACGCATTAAGTAACGACATCATGTGCGTACCCGCAGCAGACGAATTGGGCTCTGGCCATACATAGCCAATTACCAGCACTTTTTTCATTGGCTAGATCTCTTATTATTAGGGTCTGTTGACCTTTCAAGGTTAAATTTGCAGCAGTCTGTTTGGTATTTAGGCAAGGCAGAGCCTATGTGGTGTGGTTGTTCCCCACAAATAGGCGATAACGCAGCATCAATACCAAACAGGCGCTGCCCGAAGGGTTCTGCCTAGGGGCGATTTACTCTTTGTTGCTCGGTTTTTACTTAGCCCACTAGGTTACAAACTTCGCGCCGCGATTAAACCGCCCCTAGTTTGAACAAATTATAATCCGCAAAGGCCAATAGACCCTAGTTTATTTGCGTGCTTTTTCAGCAGTGTAAATACGCTGCGTTTTGTTTAGTCGTAGTACATAACGACAACACAGTAACGATAAGTAAATAGTCGCGTAGTTTAACTTATTCGCCTTACTTAAGCATCATTTAGCTGATTTTATCCTTGCTTAACACTTTATGAACAAGGTAAAACGTGTTTATATAGCGGGTAATATTTAACAATAAAAAAGGATGAAAACATGAATGCTTTTAGGCTATTTATTGCCTTGGTAGGCTGCATTGTTTTATTGCCTGCAAGTTATGCAGAGCAAGGATATCAAACCCCTTCACCGGCGCTTGCGGCATTAGTCGATGCTAAGTTAGCACCAACTAGCTCTTTATCGAATGATGGTCAGTGGCTTGCTCTGTTTGAACGCAAGCGTGTTGTGTCGCTTGATGAGCTGGCCAAAGAAGAATTTAAGCTTGCGGGAATTAAGCTTAATCCTGCTAACTTTTCACGCTCACGGGTAAGTGCAAAGTACAGCGCGTTAGAGCTTAAGCATGTTCAAAGTGGAACAGTAATAAACGTTAATAATTTGCCTCAGGGGATTATTCGCTCGCCGCGTTGGTCAGCAAATAGCGAACATTTAGCGTTTATTGTTGAACAACCGGATAACGCACGGCTATGGGTTTATAGCGTTAAAACCAAACAAGCTAAGCAGTTAAGTGAGCTTGCACTTAATTCAGTATTAACCGCTACGCCTTATCAGTGGTTACCCGATAGCACGGCGATTGTGGCTAATTTAGCAGTAAACTTAGACAAACCAAGATTAACCAATGATACTCAAAGTACAGTGCCGGTTATTCAACAAAGCACTGGCGAAAAAGCCCCAGCAAGGACTTATCAAAACTTATTGACCAGCCCGTTTGATGAAGCACAATTTAAATTTTATGGTCAAGGTCAATTAGCGTATATCACGCTTGATGGTAAAGCACAGCCGATTGGCCGTGCCGGTTTATTTAAATCGTTTTCAATTTCGCCTGATTCAACCAATATTTTAGTCGCAACCATCGACGAGCCATTTTCGTATCAAGTCCCTTACAGTCGTTTTGCAACTACATGGCAAATATGGGGAATGCGTGGCTATGCATTAGTAGAGCTGGCAAAGCAACCCCTTGCCGACAACATTCCACAAGGCTACGACAGTGTACGCACCGGTCGTCGTAATTTTGAGTGGCGAGCCGATCAAGGTGCTGAAGTCATATGGGCCGAGGCGCAAGATGGCGGTGATATGAAAACTGAGGTTGAATATCATGACTACCTTTACAGTTTACGAGCGCCATTTAAACGCGACCCTAAATTATTTGCCAAAGTAGAGCGTCGTTTTGCTGGCATACAATGGGGTAATGATAATATTGCTATGCTAAGTGATTGGCGTTTTAGTGACCGACAAGTGCGCACTTATGTAATTCAACCACGTAATGCCGATAGTAACCGCGTGTTATTTTCAGAGCGCAGTTATAACGATGCCTATAAAGATCCAGGCAGTGCAATTTACGAGCGTAACGATTTAGGTGTTAGCGTAATAAAAGTTGTTGGCGGACGTTACATCTACTTACGTGGCGATGGCGCGTCTGAGCAGGGAAACATTCCTTTTTTAGATCAGTACGATGTTAAAACGAATAGCACCAAACGTTTATGGCAATCAGCAGCGCCTTATTACGAGCGTGTGCGTGCATTGTTAGACGATGAAGGCACAAAATTTATTACTATTCGTGAGTCTAAAACGCAGCAGCCAAACTTTTTTATTCGCGATTTAGATAAAGGCTCGCTAACACAGCTTACTCAGTTTGAGCATCCTTACCCTGCATTTAAAGGCGTAACCAAAGAGCAGTTACGTTATACCCGTGATGACGGTGTTGAGCTTTCAGGTACGCTTTATTTACCACCGGGGTATGACAAAACACAAGGGCCATTACCGGTATTGATGTGGGCATATCCACTTGAATATAAAGATAAAGCAGTTGCATCACAAGTGCGTGAATCTGAATACGAATTTACCTACATAGGTTATTGGGGCCCTATGCCTTACCTTGCGAAAGGGATTGCGGTGTTTGACGATCCTAAAATGCCGATTGTAGGCGTTGATGGTAGTGAGCCAAATGATCACTTTAGAAAACAGCTGGTTTCTAGCGCTAAAGCAGCGGTTGATGTACTGGTTGAAAAGGGCATTGCCGATAAAGATAACATTGCTATTGCAGGGCACTCTTACGGTGCGTTTATGGTGGCTAATTTATTAGCACATAGCGATTTATTTAAGGCAGGTATTGCCCGCAGTGGTGCGTATAACCGCACATTGACGCCGTTTGGTTTTCAGGGTGAAGAACGTGATTTTTGGCAAGCACAAAGTGTGTACGCAAACATGTCGCCGTTTTTCCATGCTGAAAAAATTAACGAACCAATGTTAATGATCCACGGTCAAGAGGACCCTAATTCGGGCACTTTTCCAATGCAAAGTGAGCGTATGTACGCAGCGCTTAAAGGCTTGGGTAAAGAAGCGCGTTTAGTGATGCTTCCTTACGAAGCTCATGGCTACCGTGCCCGTAAAAGCTTATTACATGTACTGTGGGAGCAAGAGCAATGGCTTGATAAGTACTTGTTAAAGGATAATGTTGAACCAGTTGATATGGACGAACAACCCATTCAATAGTGTATTATGCCGTGAGATTAAGAATATCTCCTCTCAATCTCACGGCACTTTGCGCCGAGTTATAGGCTTCGAGCTTCGAGTATCGGGCTTAGAACCTCAGGCTAAGCTCGGTGCTCTTAAACCGATCCTCGAAGCCGTTATTTCTACCTTACTGATAGTTGTTTTATCTTTCACCTTTGGCTTTTTTCCTTTACCCTTTCATTCATAATTAACACTATTTTTTAATCTATTGCGAGCTTTAAATGATTGATGTAGCTGCACTTGCGGTATTTATTCCTACCTTCTTTTTTGTATCAATTACACCCGGTATGTGTATGACACTGGCCATGACCTTAGGCATGAGTATTGGCGTTCGCCGAACATTATGGATGATGATAGGTGAACTACTCGGTGTAGCAACAGTTGCGGTAGCCGCGGTGCTTGGTGTAGCCAGTGTTATGCTTAATTACCCCAGTGCATTTGATATTTTAAAATGGCTAGGTGGCGCTTATTTAATCTACATTGGCATTAATATGTGGCGTGCGAAAGGAAAAATGTCGGTTGATACGCATAGCACAACAGCCGTGAGCCGATATTCATTATTTTCACAGGGGTTTGTAACCGCTATTGCTAATCCAAAGGGATGGGCGTTTATGATTTCCTTATTACCTCCTTTTATTAACGTGCAATACAGTGTTGCGCCACAGTTAGCGGTGTTGGTGGCCATTATTTTACTTTCAGAGTTTATCTGTATGATGATTTACGCAACAGGTGGTAAAAGCCTGCGGTTATTTTTAACTAAAGGCAATAACATCAAGTGGATGAACCGAATTGCGGGGAGTTTAATGGTGCTAGTAGGAGTTTGGCTTGCAATTAGTTAACTATAAACAAGCCTTAACCTGAACTTAGGTTATTTAAATAGCTGAAAATGATGCGTTAAGTGCTTTAATTGCAGCTTTTGTTTTTGCTGCTAACGTGTCGCGTGCAGGCGTTAGAGCAAATACATCGTAATGGGGAAGTTGCCAATCAGTGCATATTTCTAAAAGTTCTCCTGTAGCTAAGAAATTGCGTACTTCAGGCTCAGGCAAAATAGCATAGCCTAACTCGTCGAGAACAAATTGAATCACAGTTTGCATATTATTAATGGTAATACGCGCTTTTGGTAGTGTTGTACTTACGCCGCGAGTAAGGTGCGTAAGCGTCGGATCAACAGCTATATGCGCAATGCGGTTATACGCTTTTAGGTCATCCAGTGTGATTTTTGGTTGCTGTGCTAGTGCATGATTTTTATGAACACACAGTATTAAAGGCCAACTAGCGAGCTGGCGTGCAATTAAGTTTGAGTCTTCGAGAGGGCCAATCGCCAGCACTAAATCTATACCTGTTCTGATCATATCAATCGGCTCGTCAGAAAGCGTTAAGTGCACATCTATATCACTAAATTGGCTAATTAAATGCTTTACAGGCTCGCTTAATAACCCACCACCAAAACCAACAGGGGCTGCTAGTTTTAATTGCCCACTCGGGCAATTTTGTAAATGCTGTAATTGTTCTGATGTAGCTGTTGCAACGGCAAGCATTTGTAAACAACTTTGATAATACAGCTCACCGGCCTCGGTAAGCGTTAATTCTCTAGGGCTGCGATTAAATAAACTCAAACCTACATCTTGCTCTATTTGTTTTATTTGCTGACTAATTGCAGAGGTTGTCATTAAAAGGTCAGCGGCAGCTTTACTCATACTTCCCGTTTGCACGGTGCGAACAAATATATTCAGGGTTTTAGTTAACTTATCACTCATACCGTTAAGCCTTACTTAAATTAGCTTTAATAAAAATAACGTTGTGAGAAAGGGAACTTCTCACTATTATCGCAAACGCTAATTATTATCATTTACATGCTAAATGTCACGGAGAAATATCATGAACACGGTAAGTTGTAAGTTAAGGCCGGTAACTGCATTTATTTTAAGTACTTTTGCAATTGCTAACCCTGCTTTTGCTGATGAAAAAAAACAAGATATGGAAGTAATGGTTGTCACTGCTTCTGGTTACGAACAAATGCTCAAAGAGGCACCTGCAAGTATTAGTGTTATCGACAGAGCGCAGCTAGAAAAACGCTTTTATCGTGACTTAACCGACGCAATGGCTGATATTCCGGGTGTAATAGTGACTGGCGGAGGTGACAGAAAAGATATTAGCTTGCGTGGTATGGCAAGCCAATACACGCTTATTTTAATTGATGGGCAACGCCAAAGTTCAAGAGAAACACGACCAAATAGTGATGGCCCGGGCGTAGAAGGTGCCTGGACGCCGCCAATTTCTGCGATTGAGCGTATTGAAGTAATACGAGGGCCGATGTCTTCATTGTATGGCTCTGATGCAATTGGTGGTGTGATCAATATTATTACCCGTAAAGCGCCAGAGCAGTGGTATGGAGAACTGCGTTTAGACAGTACCATTCAAGAGCAAAGTCAGTCAGGTGATATAAACCAAGCCAGCTTTTTCACTTCTGGTGGCATTATTCCAGATCTATTGGGCGTGCAATTGTATGGGCAGTTTTCAAAGCGAAATGAGGATGATTTTACAGCAGGATTTCGAGGCAAAGAACAAAGTAATTTAAAAGCTAAGTTCACATTAACACCTAATGATAGTCACGAATTAATGTTTGAACTTGGCTCGGCAAAACAAACATTAGATGAAACACTTGGTAAAACAGTTGCCGAACTTGCCCCAGGAGAAAGCTGTGGTCGACGTGGCTGCCCTGAATCAGCAACTACTGAGTATGAGCAACAAACATACTCTATGTCACACAATGGTTTTTATGACTTTGGCTCGTCGCGTAGTTACATTAAATACGATAAGTTTGATAATAACTCACGTGAAATGTTTGTCGAAAATACCGACATTCAAACGACATGGAGTTTACCGCTTTATAGCAATCATAACTCTACGTTTGGTGCGACCTATTTAAAAGAGTCATTGGATGATTATACAAGCAATAAAATTAGCGACTTAACCCATGTAGAAAACGAGCAATGGTCTGTTTTTGGTGAAAACGAATGGGCAGCAACTGATGACTTTAAGCTCACCGCAGGCCTACGTTACGATCATGATGGCAATTTTGCAGGTCACTGGAGCCCACGTTTGTATGGTGTTTATAGCGCATCTAAAGCGATCACTATTAAAGGCGGCATATCAACCGGTTTCCGTGCGCCAAATATTCGCCAATCTACCGCCCAATGGGGACAAGTGAGTCGTGGCGGTAATATTTATGGTAACCCTGACTTAAAGCCTGAGCAATCAGTTAACTATGAAATGGGTGTTTACTATGATTCTGGACGCGATTTAAGCATATCTACAACCGTTTTTTATAATGAATTTGATGACAAAATAACCCGTATAGCTTGCCCATTAACGCAGTGCTCAGATGGCCCAAATCAGTTCGGCTCCATGCCAACTACGTACATTAATGTGGATGAAGCCATAACCCAAGGTATTGAGCTATCAGTAGATTACGATATTTCAACTGAAATTGATTTGAGTGCTAATTATACCTACACCGATTCAGAGCAAAAAACCGGTCAATATAAAGGGAGCCCACTTAATCAGCTACCAAAACATAGTTTACAAACGTCTTTAAATTGGCGTCCAATAGATAAGTTAGGCGGATGGTTACGTGTGCAATATCGTGGAGAAGAAAGCCAGCCTACCACAGGGCCTTCACAAAGTAGTTTAATTGCTCCTGATTATACCATTGCCAATTTAGGCGCTAATTATCAGCTAAGTGACAGCGTTAAAATTGGTGCTGGAATTTACAACTTGCTTGATAAAGAGATCACAGAGCAAGAGTATGGCTATGTTGAAGATGGCCGTCGCTATTGGGCGTCTTTAGTGTGGCAGTTCTAAACACTTTTTAATAATACAAAGTAAACGAGTACGCTAAACCGTACTCGTTTTTTGGTTTTATCTCGGTTCTTGTTCAATAATATTTAAAAAACAAAAAAGGCGGTTGGCTTTTTAGCTGTAGTCGCTTATTCTAGCTGCGTAATTTAGTCATTAAATGTAACTTTAAAGTTTACTAATAATTTATAACTTTCTTCAATCCCCAAAGGTATGCCTCGTTTGAACCACATAGCAAAACAAAAAGCCAACCCTGTATTTTTAGTAGGTGTCGTTTGAAAATACCTAAACGCTTACAGCCATTAGTTGATGATGGTTTTATTGATGAAGTGATCAGCCGGTTAATGAGCGGTAAAGAGGCCGATGTATTTGTGGTGGCCTGTGGCGATGAAATTCGCTGCGCTAAAGTATACAAAGATGCCAGTAAGCGCAGTTTTAAAAAAGCCGCCCAGTATCAAGAGGGCCGCAAAGTACGCAGTGGCCGACAAGCCCGTGCTATGGGTAAGCGTTCAAGCTATGGCCGTCAATTAGAAGAAGAAATTTGGCAAAATGCCGAGGTTGACGCGCTGTCGCGTTTATCTTCAGCGGGTGTTCGGGTACCGCAAACTTACGGCTGCATTGACGGTGTTTTGTTAATGGAACTTGTAAGTGATGATGAAGGCGATGTTGCACCACAGCTTGGTGCAGTTGATTTAACCGAGCAACAAGCCATTGAGCAACATACATTAATGATGCATTACATCAAATTAATGCTGTGCGCTGGGATTATTCACGGTGATTTATCGGAGTTTAATGTACTTGTTGATAGCAACGGCCCAGTAATTATTGATTTACCCCAAGCGGTTAACGCCTCTGCTAATAATAGCGCCGAGGCGATGTTTGCCCGTGATGTAAATAACATGCGCCGCTATTATGGCCAATTTGCACCGGCGTTATTACATACGCAATATGCCAAAGAAATGTGGGCACTGTTTGCAGATGCTAACTTAACCCCGCACTCAAAACTCAGTGGCGAATTTGAAGACGACAGCGAAGTTGCAGATGTAGATTCAGTACTTGACGAAATTCAAGCCGCCTTTGATGAAGAGCAAGAACGTAAAGAACGCATTCGCGACGCCGATGAGCAATAATCTTTATACGTGCTGAGTTTTATATAGTTTTAACTATTAGATCAAAACCTAGAAGGTAAGTAAGAGCGATAAGCGGACAGTCGAAAGCGGTCACGCATTACATCAACTTTGATTTATCCATAGCCTCACTGTTAATTGGTATCTTGCCATTTACAGGTATGATGAATAATTTAACTGTGGTGACAAATAAAATAACGCGAACGAGTTAGCAGCTTTGCTTGCTGCATAAAATCAATGAGTTAACCTGCTTAATTGCTCAGGCTAATAGCGACTATGCGAGCGAAAAATATCCTTGCTTAACGGTTAAACATTCGGTTTAATGAATAGATAATAAACGCTGAGCAATGCAGGGAAAGCTTAAATTATAATAGGTAAGCTTATTAAATTAGCTGATTTAGCTAGAGCCTCTAAAAAGCAAATTCCCATAGCATAAACAACACCAACTCTGACACACCGAGCAGGTAGCGCCTCAGTCCAACAAGCGATTATGCAACACAAACAGCGTGTCGCATAAATACTTAAATGTTATGTTTTAAATGGAGATATCGGATGGAATCTGATTTAGAGGAACTTACGGGGCAAATAGAAAATACTATTAGGAATTCTATTAGTGGGCTAACAGGGCACGAATGGGATGAGGATTTTATTACCCTAAACTTGCTTAGTGACCTAAGGCAGGATCTAAATGGCATAAAACTGGTCGGTAAAGATAAAAAAAGTAAAGTAGATTGGCAAACTTACAAGTTAAAAGGGACTTTTGAAAATAATTTTGGAGATATAGCCCTTGTTGTAAACATTACCTATAAGGATAGAACTGATCTTCATGGAGCTGCATTTTTAGAAGCAAAAAAACGTGATTGGCGAAAAACATCATTTGGCGCGATGAAAATTCCGCAAGCGAGAAAAATATTGAAGAACGCACCTCGCTCACAATACTTACTTTATGATTATGAAGACATCACAAACTTCCTATCGGGTAACTTATATCAGGACGAGTTAAGGCATTACCATTATCGTCGTGGCTACAACACTCCACTATCTGCGGTCACAAGAGCGGTTTGTGTACCACTGAATTTAGCTTTAGCTACTGGTTACAAAGACACATTACTTTATCGACATGGTACCCCATTATCACTTCAACTTTCGAATCGTTACTTCAACGGTTTGGATTTAGAGTTTGATGAAACATCGAAGAAGGTTGCTACTGGTTTTTTAGATAAGTTTGGTTTGCCAAAATTTGTCATTAAAATTGATATTATTGAGAATGGCGCAGAACCTAAAGAAAATGACCTTCGGATCAATCAGTCCAATTATGGTCAAATGGATTAAAACATAACAAGTTGCTTAAACGGAAAAATAACAGTTGGCCTTCGCTTGGCGATTATAGCCAACCATTATTTTCCGCTTAGCAAAGCGTTATGCACCCCTGTACTCAAATAAATAAAAGTTCTAAATTTATGAAAGAAAAATTTTACATACCAATAATTGGGATTGTCTTGGCTCTACCAATCGTTGCGTACTCATATCAGTTTGGCTTTGGTTTATGGGAATCCAATCAAGAATGGGCTGAAATGGGAAGCGCAATCGGAGGGTTTTATACTCCAATTCTTTCAATTCTTACACTGGTTGTGCTGGTTAAGCAGTTTCAGCTACAAAAAAATATGCATAAGCACGAGCAAAGAGTTATATCTCGAGATATTAGCTTTGATATGGTAGAAAAATATGCTGTAAAAATTGAATCTATGTTTACACAGGAGGTTGTTGATGATTTGGTTCGTTTGGCTGAACTCGAAAAGGGAGACCCTGAAGCCGGCAAGCTAAAAAGCAAGCACCTTGATATATTCACTCTGTGGGCTACCGTTCACGCTTTTCTCAAAAACTACAAAAAGCAAGAACCTACCATGATCATAGATTTGGCTAGTATTGCAGTACTGCATCTTACTTTTAATATGTGTGTTACTTTAGAGCAAGCTTTCGTCACCCACATGTGTGATTTTAATGAAGAGCGTTTTGAATATTGGTTCATGGAAAATGCATAACAATGCCAGTCACGGCGACGGCTTTTCCGTTGCGGCTTCGCCTACACAACAAAGCCGCGCGTGCTGGCGGCGCTAGCATTAAGGAGTCAACTTGGATAGTCTATTGAAAATAACATCGCTACTTAATTTTTTAATTTATACCGTTGTGGCGATCTTTATTCTGATATCTCAGGGTGAATTTTATGAAAACCATTATTGGTTTTTAATTGCTTTTTTGGGTGTTTCTATAGCAGCGTCAAACTTAAAACCCGTTAATGATGTACTTGTTGGTATTCTATTCTCAGGGCTTACAGCTAATCTCTTATTAGTTGCCTCGGTATCAACAGGTATAAAAATCAATAGTGCTACATTTTTGATTTTTTTCGGGTACTTATGCGCAGGCTGCTTTTCTGTATGGTTCTTTATCGCACGGAATAAGTATCAGAGTTTTAATGCTAACAAGTGACTATGGTGCTCAATGTCCTCTCATAGCACACAGGCATACTTCGGCAAAGAGCGATGAACGATCATTCAGGTGAGTCGTTTTTAACTTAGTAAGAATAAAAAGAAACCCTCCCTTTTTTACATAGCGAAATAACCTACATTAAGCATAAAATTTATAGCTGGTAATAACTTACACTATTTGTTATTAATATATGTTAATAAAATAATGGCATTTTCACGCTGGAATGTGGAAAGTGTTAACTGATAAAGCGGTTGTATGTACAAGGAGTTATGGTGAAGAAATTCTTCAAATATCTAGGTTTTGGAATTTTAAGTGTTGTTATATTTTTCATTGGTATTGGAGTTGTTGCATCCATAAATACTGTTGATAAAGAGGCCGTCTTTGAGCCTTTTATTGTAAAGGCAATCCCTAAGTTAGCAACGTGGGAAGTAACTCCTTTTAAAGAGCTAATGTCTGAACAAGGTTACACTAGTGCAACTTCAGAGCAATGGGAGTTGTACGTAAAAAAGGTTGCTAAATTAGGTGTATTTCAATCAGTCGGTAAAGCAGAGTTGCAAAATTGGAAAACGTTATCTCCAGTTGGTAGCTCAAGTGTGACATATGCTGTTTATCAGGTACCCGTAACCTTTGATACAGGATTAGCTCATATTCAATTAGGTTTGCAGTCATCTGACGGTAAAGTTGAAATAAATAGTATAAAGTTTTTATCTGATTTGTTAATGCAATAGTACATATAACAAGGCCATAAATTATTGAATGCATAATAGTTGGTCTTGTTTCGTGATGCTGCACACCTTAGTAAACTTAGCCACTAGTTGTACATTTTATTTAGCTATATTTTTAGGGGTAGTCTTTGAAGTACATAACTATATTTTTAGTCCTTTTACTGGTTGGTTGTAATAGTACTAATGAAGCGGCAAATTCAAGTATTGTGTATATCAATGCGCAAACAGATCCACCTGCTAAATGGGTTGTGAAGATTGAACCAAAATATCCTGAAGATGCAGCTAAAAATAGCGTAGAGGGCTACTTAAAATTCAAAGCAATAGTGAATGAAGTTGGAGCGTTAGAAAGAGTTGAAGTAATTGAATCTGCCCCAAAAGGTGTATTTGAAAAGGAAGGTTTACGGGCTTTAAAACTATGGCTATTTAAGCCTGCGTTATTAAATGGTAGGCTGGTTAAGGTTGAGTACGCTGGTACTCTTGAGTGGAGGTTATAATGTCTCTAGATATGAGCATATCATGGAGATCTAAGCAACCTAAACAAAAACGATGTGATAGGTGTGAACTGTATTATTCTGAATTCTTGGATAAATGTACGCATTGTTCTGATTTAAACGAAGCACAATTACTTATGCTTAAGGCTAAACATCAAGAATCTCTTAAACACAATGCAACGCTTTGTAAATACTTATTTATAGCTGCTGCAGTAATTGGTGTATTACTTTTTGTTAGTTTTTTATGGTAGCGTTGGGTTTTTCCTTAAGTGGAAGAGGGTTAGTTAACAGAGAAAAAACCTCAAATACATTCAGCCTAAAAACTTATATCCATCCGGTAACTTTAAAGTTTATCAAACTGAACTATCCGACCACATAACAGTTGTTGTTATTTAATTAAACCTAAAACTCCTTGATTAACTAAATAAGCCTGCGCTTCATCTGTATGGGGTTTAAACTTTTTCCAGCGGCCTATGGCTTTATTGTTAAGCGGTTGGCGCACTTGCATTTTGCTAGCGGTTGATACCGGTGCGGTGTTTAAATGAAAATCAAGGCACTGTGGTTGCCAGTCTAAGTCGCAATAGCTCACCAATTCTTTTATTTTTTGCTCCGGTGCGGCGATGAGCTCTTCGTATTTTACTAGTTTAATATTGCTGTGCAGGGCGCTGAAGTGCTGCATCAGTTTATAAAAGCGGCTGTAAAATTTAGCGGTGTCGAGTAAGTCTAAGGAGTACGCGTAGTAGGGGTTATTAATAGTAAATAGCTGACGATAGTTACCAATACAGGTGTCCATGGGGTCGCGAAGTAGGCAAATTATTTTGGCGTTTGGCAGGGCTTTGGTAATTAAATCAATATAAAAAAAGTTAAACGGTAATTTATCAATAAAGTGTTTATGGCTACCGGTAACTACACGGGTCGCCTCAAGGTAAGTACTGCCAAGTTTTGCAAAATCAAGCTGGTAAGCTTGGCTTAAGGTATCTGTGTCGAGTACTTGAGGCGTGGGTGTTTGGCTAAGTTTTTTTACACTTAGGCCAAAGTCTTGCAGCTCGCCCGCTGATTGTACGTCGCTGTGGCTTGATAAAATGCGCTCAACTAAGGTGGTGCCAGAGCGCGGCATGCCTAATACAAAAATTGGCTCACTGCTTTGGTTGCCAGCTGTTTTTTGGTTTTTGTACTTATCACTGAGCTGTTTTATATGTGAAAATAAAGCCTCAGACGCTTGATTATCAAACGCCTTATTAGCGTGTTTTGCTTTTTTACCTTGTTGTAATGCATTAAAGGCTGCTGAAAAGTCGCCTAGGTCTTGATATTCTTTTGCGAGCGCATGACCTATATGCAGTTTAGCGTCGGGATGATTGACCTGTGTAAATACGTTTTTTAATCGCGCTATGTGGTTGTTTTGCTCAGTGACTTTAGTTAAATCAGCTAAAGCAAAATGACTTTGATGATGAAGCGGATTCAGTGCAATGGCATTTTCAAACGCGTGCTGCGCCTTTTCAAACTGGCCTAAAAATTTAGCACATACCCCATAGTTATAATAAAACTGCGGCTGACGAGTATTACTCGCTTCAGCCAAACTTAACGCGTATTTAAAATAGTCAGCAGCATGCTGATGTAAACCCGCTTGGGTTATTGCGACGCCTAATGTATCGGCATCAAGTGCTTTACTAATATGTTCAAGCTTAACGCTGAGTGCGGTGCTTTTCGCTTTTTGTAAATCGCCAGTAAGGGCGTAACACTTGGCAAGTTGCGCTGTATATTCAATAGACTTAGTAAAGCTTAATGCTTTTTCAATTAGCTTTATTGCTTTATAAATTTGGCCAACCTGTAAATTAACCATGGCGAGTAAAAAGTAGCCATCAGCAAAGTCAGGCTGCTGTGTCACTAGCTCAACCAGTGCTTTATGCGCTTGCTGAATGTTGCCTTGGTTTAAGTTGTTTATAGCGCTTTGGTGTAGTTGCTTTAAGTTTGGCTGCATGAATACTCTTATAAATAATGTACTTACAAATAAAAAGGCTCAAAATTAATTTGAGCCTTTTTATTGTACTTAAACTTATCGTTTAATTATATTTCAAACTTGTCGCTTAGTTATATTTCAAACTTATAGTTAAATTTAATGCCAACAGTAAGCGGGCGATTAATATAGTAACCATAGTTACGTTGTATGTCTGCGCCATTCGCTGTTGTAATATCCGCATCTGAGCGACGAACAGAGGTAACCGCATATTTATTAAATAGGTTATCTACATATAAAGTAGTCGACCATGCATCGGCGGTTAATTTAGCTGAAAGATTACTTAAGCTATAACCTGGGAGTGCTTCACCATTATCACGTAGGCCTACTTTTGAAATTACATCACTTTGTGCAGTTAAACCGTAGTTAATATCTAAGGTTTTATCATTTAACACGTCTGTTTGATAATTAATCCCCATGGAAAACTGATGCTCTGGCGAGCCTGGTAAACGGTCGCCATCTTTTGCGCCATCAGTGCCATCGGCATTAAATAAATACGGAGCGTCTGAGGTTAGTTCTGCTTTTGTATAGGCATAAGTTGCATAGGCAGTAAACGAGTCTGATAAGATTGCACGTGTGGCAACCTCAATCCCTTTAGCATTAGCGCTACCTGCATTTGACAGGTACGGTAATTGGCCAACGGTGGTTGCCCCTGCAATTTGTGCGTTATCCCAATCAACATTGAATAGCGCGGCGTTAAAGTGTAGTTGGCTTCTCATCCAGGTACTTTTAAAGCCTAGTTCATAGTTAGTTGTGGTATCTGCTTCATACAGCATTTCATCAGGTGTACCGCAGCCTGTTTGTTGATCCTCAGGTAAGGGCACAGGACAAGGCACTAGGCCATTTGAGCCGCCAATTCTAAAGCCTTCGCTAACAGTGGCGTATCCCATTACAGTATCAGTAAACTGATACTTAGCATTAAATTTAAATAGATTACCGTTGTCACCCGCTTTGTTTTCTTCAAAATTAATTGAGATTGCATCAGGTGCAGCACCTTCATACAAGGTATTTGCTAATGGGAAGTCAAAAGCCGCTTTTGACTCAACATCGTATTCGTAAAAACGCGCGCCAATGGTAATGTCGAGTTTATCGGTTACTTGGTAACCCACTTCACCAAAAAGCGCTGATTCAGTGACTTTGCTGCCAGTAATTTCTAAATACTCTAAAGAGTCTGGTCTAAGTTGTGCGCCATCGAAATTATCAACCGCGAATTGATCAAACCCTGGTGTGTACTCTCTGCTTGATGCATCGGTGTCAGTTTTGTTGTAAAAACCACCAACAATCCAGCTTAAATCGCTATCGCTTTGTGAGACTAAACGCAGTTCTTGGGTAAACGTGTCTTTTTCGTCAATTTCACGAGTAAAGGCTGAAAACGAAGGAAACTCTTCGTAGCCATAGTCTAAGCGAATTAAAAGATCAGTTTGGTCGCGTTGCCCATCGGCGTCAAAGTGTGAAATACCGGTAGCTGATACTAGCTCAGCAAAACCTAAGTCGGCTTTAAGTTCAAGGCTTAGTAATTGGTCTTCTTTTATCCGTGGCTCTTCATAACGGTACGCTGACTCGTATTTGCCAATGCGATCATTTAAGCCATTGTTAGCATTAAGGCTGTTGTGATGAACAATGGAACGACCCTCAGTATCTTGCTTTTGATAGAAGTAGTTTAATGTACCTTCGAATGACTCATTTGCTTTGTAACGCAATGAAATACGGCCAGTTGTGGTTGTTTCACCGTTGGCGTCTTTTACATTTTTAAGATTGCTGTTGACTGCATCAAGGTTTGTCCAATCAGGGTCGGTAATCGATACACCCGGTTCACGAACGGTGTAAGCGTAGTCAATAAACCCTGGGTCTTCATAAATATTTAAGCTGGTACGAACAGCAAGTTTGTCTTCAATTAATGGTAAATTGAAGATAAAGCCCGCTTCACCCCCGACCGAATCACTTTCTTGAGTTTGAAAAACATCACCAAATACTTCACCTGAGGTGAAATCAAGCTCTGGTTCTTTAAGCATATAGCGAATAGCGCCGCCTAATGTACCAGCTCCATATAATGTGCCTTGTGGCCCAATAAGCACTTCCACACGCTCTACATCAACAAGGCGCATATCTACCGATACTGGAATTTCATTAATATAAGTGGCAACAGTGCCACCATCTGATGAAGGCCCTGATGAATTTGTATTTAATCCACGCACTATAATAGGTGAACCGGCACGGCCACCTTGATCTGTAATTGTTAAACCTGGTACCCAACGTGCTACATCGGCCAGCTCACTGATGTTTTGATCTTTCATTACATCAGCATCGAGCGCGGTAATGTTAAGAGGCGCGGCTTGAATTGAGCCACTTCGGCGCGTTGCTGTAACCTCAATAACTTCAAGCGATTTGTTCTTTTCAATAACTTGCTCTTGAGCCACTGCATTACTGCTAAATAATACACCGCTCAGTGCGCTTGATACAGCCAAGGTTAACAGGCTTGGTTTAAACATAAAAAGTGATCCTAGTTCAATAAAATGTGTTTATAAATGAGCGCTAATAGTATCAGGGTGTTTTAGTGATGGAAATAAAAACATGAATTTTAATTCACTTTTTTAGAATAAAAATGTAAAAGTGAGTTTGAGTGTTTCGCGCTGTATATTAAATAAACAAAGGCGTTGCTTTAAAATCAACCAAAATATTAATTGTGCTTAATAGAGATAAAAACTGGATAATGAATAGTTTAAAACGTCATTACTTATATTTTTATAAACACTATAAAAATGAATATTCCCCCCCATAACCTTTATAAATACATGTTTAATTATTGATAACAACAACAGCACAGTTTAGCTGTGGCTGTGGCTGTGAGTTAGTTATATGAGGATTTATAATGTCAAAGCTGTTTTCACCATTGTCACTTGGTAAATTAAGCCTAGAGAATAGAATTATTATTGCACCCATGTGCCAGTACTCGGCCAACAATGGCGCTGCAAGTGACTGGCATACCATTCATTTAGGGCAATTGAGTTTAAGTGGAGCGGGTTTACTTATTTTAGAAGCGACGGCCGTTAATCCTGAAGGGCGAATTAGTTACGCCGATTTAGGATTATGGGATGATACTACCCAAGCTGCATTAGCAAAAAGTTTAACGGCCGTAAGACAATACAGCCCAATGCCTATTGGTATTCAATTAGCCCATGCAGGTCGAAAAGCGTCAACCGATAAACCATGGGATGGCGGTGGGGTACTTATGCCCGATCACCTCAATGGTTGGCAAACGGTTGCGCCATCAGCCATTGCCTATGATGAAAACAGCCCCACTCCCAAAGCGATGAACCAAGATGATATAGATTCGCTCATAAGTGACTTTGTTAATGCGGCAAAGCGCGCTGACGAGTTAGGCCTTGATTTAATTGAAATACATGGCGCGCACGGTTATTTGCTACACCAGTTTTTATCGCCGCTGGCAAACAAACGTGATGATCAATACGGTGGTAGCCTAGAAAATAGAATGCGATTATTACTCGACGTATTTAAAGCTGTAAGAACGGCATTTCCAAGCAATAAAGCGGTGGGTGTACGTATTTCAGCAACCGATTGGGTAGATGGTGGTTGGGATTTACCGCAATCAATTGAACTGGCAAAAGCGCTTGACGCGTTAGGGTGTGAATTTATTCATGTAAGCACTGCGGGTTTAAGCCCTGAGCAAGATATACCTGTTGCTAAGAATTTTCAGGTGCCGTTTGCAACCGCCATTAAACAGGTTGTGAATATGCCAGTGATAGCGGTGGGTTTAATTACCGAGGCACAGCAAGCTGAAAGTATTATTAGTGATGAACGTGCTGATGGTGTCGCTTTAGCGCGGGGTATTTTATATAACCCACATTGGCCTTGGCATGCTGCGGCCGAGTTGGGCGCGCAAGTGCAGGCACCAAAGCAATATTTGCGCTCAAGCCCACATGGCAAGCCATCCCCTATAAAATAGTGAATGACTTAACTACAAAACCCAAGCAAATAGCGTGGGTTTTGTGTGTCTCGGTAGCTTAATATTTAATTAAATATTAAGCAGCGGGCTGCTTTTTACTGTTCGACGTTGAGCTGCCAACCGAGGCAATAATAACTAATAAAATAGCAAGCCACTGCCAAATGCTAAGTAGTTCACCTAAAATAACTAAGCCAGCGAGTGCTGCAATAGCGGGTTCAAGGCTCATCATAATGCTAAACCCTTGCGGCGACATATTCCGCAATGTGATCATTTCTAAAGTGTAAGGTAGGGCACTAGAGAGTACCGCAATGGCAATACCTAACGGAATAATATCCCAAGTAAATGCGGCACTTTGTGATATGCCACCATAAGGTACAAGCACAATAGCTGAAATGGTCATGCCCATCGCTACCGTTGCGCCACCAGAGCTTTGGCTGCCGGTTTTTTTACCGAATAAAATATAACCTGCCCAACACGCACCCGCTGCTAGAGCTAAAATCACGCCAATTGGATCTAAACTTTCTTGGCCTTTCATATCGGGTAACAGTAATAATATTCCGGTTATTGCGCAAGCAACCCAAAATAAATCACGCTTTCGTCTTGATGAAAATAACGCAACGGCAAGTGGCCCGGTAAATTCAAGCGCAACACCAATACCCAGTGGAATACGTTCAATGGCGTAATAAAATAGAATGTTCATGCCGCCTAGGCTCAAACCATAAATTAAGATGGGTAAACGCTGGCTTGCAACCGGAAAGTGTCTCCAAGGTTTAAAAATCAAACAAAGAATAGCGGCAGAAAAACCTAAACGTAAGGCCGTTGTGCCCTCAGGGCCAACAATAGGGAAAAGCTGCTTAGCCAGTGAAGCCCCAGACTGAATAGTGATCATTGCAAGCAATATGCATAAAATAGCCAGTAATAGCTCTTTGGTTGATTTTTGCATGGTCGTCCTTAAATATTGCCATTTAATTGCGGCGCATATTACCTGCTTTTACCTACGCAGGTAAATGTAAATTAACGTTTTACATGGAGTCCCCAGTGATGAGAGGCTATCACTGGGCTGAATGAAAAATAAGCGTTACTCTTTTTTAAGATTGAGGTGGCGGGTAATGAGGGCTGACTGATTGAGTAAAAATTTATAGCTCAGCTTTACTATCGGCAGGGTATATAACGCCCAATTGTGCGCGGGCGGTATCGAGTACCGTCATCACATCGCGTGAAAGCTGGTGGTTGTTAATATGTGACTCTAATGCATTTTGCTCAATCATCTCAATAAAGTGCGCCACTTCATACTTCATAAAATGCTCATCAAAATCTGCACTTATTGTTTCTTTTTGACCATTATTAGCGATGAATTCCACTTTTTTAAGTTGCGATACAGCTTCAATACGAATACGGCCTAACTCACCTTGTATTTCGGTTATGTTCTCGCCTTGCGATATTTTTGAATAACTAATTACCGCTTGTTTATCTGCATAATTTAAAAGTACATCGCCGGCACCATCAACACCGGTTTCTAGTAATACGCCACTGGCGTGCACACTGTTTGGTGCGCCCCACAGTGCTATAAGTAAATAAAGTGGGTAAATACCCAAGTCTACTAATGCGCCATTTGCAAATTCAGGCAAAAAGGTATTAGGGCGCTCGCCGTTTTTGAGCTTATCGTAACGAGACGAATATTGGCTAAATTGGCCAATAAATTTACGCGGTGTACCGATTCTTTTTAATGCGTTTTTTAAAACAGCAAAGTTAGGTAAATGCGTTGTCATCATCGCTTCCATGTACAAACGTTGATGTTTTTGAGCAGCCGTTAAAATAGCAGTAAGCTCATGACTATTTGCTGCTGAGGGTTTTTCGCCAAGTACGTGTTTGCCCGCAGCTAAACATTGCACAGCATAGTCTTTATGCAGGCTATTTGGTGCGGCAATATATACTGCCTCTACAAGCTCGTCTTGGCAAACAGCGTCAATGGAGGTAAATATTTTTGCTTGAGAATGAGTGGGGTGATTAGCTAAAAATCGCTCAGCGCTACTTTCTGCCCGAGAACACACACCGTATAAATTAAAATTACTCAGAGTACTTGCCGCATCAAGTAGGGTGTCGCTAATAAAATTGGTACCTACAATTACAAAATTCATGTTTAGCCTTTTTATGTATTTTACACAGCTTTGCAGTTTAACAATATTTTGCTCTAAATGCGCGGGCAGAGCAGTTAAACCAGCGTTTTACACTGGCACTTAATGTGGCTTGTTCTTGATAACCTAACAGCTCGGAAATATGTGAAATAGAAAATTGGTTTTGCATTAAATAGTGTTCACATAATACGCGGCGAGTGGCATCTTTTAGTTTTACAAAGCTGGTGTTATGTTTTTTAAGTTCACGATGCAAGGTGCGAGGATGCAGATTAAGTGCCGTTGCTATCGTTTGATTTGAGCATTGAAAAAGGGGCAGCATGGGTCGAATAAGTGCACTTACTTGCGAAGGTAACGACTGAGTATGCGCATTATTAGCGGCTAAAAAGTTTAATGCGGCTTGTACTTTGTGTTGATCAGAAACATTAAGTGGCAATAATAAATCGTTTTTGGCGATTAAAATACCGGCGCTATTTCTGTGTTCAATAACGTTACAGCCAAAGTGCTGATGGTAAGCGCGCAGATTTGCATCAAGCTTTTGCGGTAAAAATACCTTAATGGGTTTACATTGATTTTGGCTCACTTTTTTTAAGGTAGCGAGCGCCAGTGCAATTGTTAATTCAATAACTTGATTTATAACAGGTAAAGGCTTGAGTTTTATTTCGAATGATAAAAATATATTTTGGTCATCTTCAAGTGTATGCGTGGTTAAATTAAGTGCGGGTGTATGTAAGTGCAGGTATTTAATTACCCATGTAAGCGCTTCACCTAAATCAGTTCCACTTTTAGCGGCGATAGCGATATGCCCTAAAATATCAAAACTTTGTTTGCTAGCGAGTTTAAGACCAAAACTTGGGCAGTTTAAGCTATGAGCGCAGTATTCTAAAAGTTCGGCATAATGGCGATATGTTAAGCTTTGGGTTTCAAGGGAGTTTAACGTTACCTCAATGGCGCAATGGCGCATGATGCATGCTGTATCACCACCTAGTTCGGTAATTAATGTATCAATTCCCTGTAAAGAAGTGGCTTTAATTAGGCTGCTCATAACAATTACATTAGTGGAGAGGTGTCTAAAAATATCAAGTTTTTAGTAGATAATCCATGCAAAGTAGTTTTTTTAATGGGAGATATTTTATGCATACCACCTCATTTGATTACATTGTGATTGGCGCAGGCAGTGCCGGCTGTGTTGTTGCCTCGCGATTATCTGAAAATAAAAATGTGAGTGTGTGTTTAATTGAAGCTGGCGGCCGTGACCAAAGTGCCATGGTGCAAATGCCTGCGGGAGTTGCAGCTAGTGTACCTTATGGCATTAATAGCTGGCATTACAACACGGTGCCACAAAAAGAGCTTAATAACCGCTGTGGATTTATGCCCAGAGGTAAAGTGCTTGGTGGTTCAAGTTCAATCAATGCCATGGTGTACATTAGGGGGAATAAAAAAGACTACGACAACTGGGCCGCTATGGGAAATACCGGCTGGGATTATACCAGTTTGCTGCCTTATTTTATCAAAGCTGAAAACAACAAAACCTTTATCAACAGCCCATATCATGGTGTAAATGGCCCCTTACATGTGCAAGAGCTAAGTTTACCAAGCCCAGTTAATCAGCTGTTTTTAAAAGCATGCCAAGAGCAAGGCGTAGCCCTTAATGACGATATTAATGCGCAGCAACAGCTAGGTGCGCGGTTATCGCAGGTCACTCAACATAAAGGGGAGCGTTGCAGTGCGGCAAAAGCGTACTTAACACCTAATTTAGCTCGTAAAAACTTAACCGTGCTCACTGATGCGCAGGTAAATAAAATTAATTTTTGCGGGAGAGCTGCAACTGGTGTAACAGTTGCAGTTAATAATAAAAGCTATGTGCTAAATGCCCATAAAGAAGTTATTTTAAGTGCCGGTGCGATTAACTCCCCCCAACTTTTAATGTTATCGGGAGTGGGGCCTGCAGATCATTTAAAGCAGCATAACATTGAGCTTGTAACGCCATTAGAAGGTGTAGGCAGTAATTTGCACGATCACTTAACCGTTGTGCCATTATACAAAGCAAAATATTCGCAAGGCACATTTGGAATAAGTGCCAGCGGTGCGTTTAATATTGCAAAAGGATGCGTTGATTGGTTTGCCAAACGCGAAGGAAAGCTAACCAGTAACTTTGCCGAGTCGCATGCGTTTGTAAACTTATTTACAGATTCTATTGTGCCCGATGTGCAACTTGAATTTGTTATTGGGCTGGTGGACGATCACAGCCGTAAACTGCATTATGGCCATGGATACAGTATTCATAGCAGCATAATGCACCCTAAAAGCCGCGGCACTATTCGTTTAGCGGATGCCAACCCTTTAAGTGCGCCACTCATTGATCCTAATTATTTAAGCCACCCCGATGATTTACAGGTTATGCTACTTGGGCTTAAAAAAACATTGAGCATAATGCAAAGCAAAGCGTTTGATACTATTCGTGCAGATATGGTGTATCCGCTTGATATTAATGATGATGCGCAGCTTATTGAGTTTATTAGGCAAACAGCCGATACAGAATATCACCCCGTAGGAACCTGCAAAATGGGCCAAGACGATATGGCTGTGGTTGATAGCGAATTACGTGTTCACGGTGTGCAAAATTTACGGGTGGTAGACGCCTCTATTATGCCCAGTATTATTACCGGAAATACCAATGCTGGGGTAATAGCAATTGCAGAAAAAGCAGCTGACTTAATAAAGCAAGCTGCACTTTGTGACTAACTTGACTTATAAAACGCTGTTAACCATTGCTGCCAGTCTTGCTCTAGTTTGAGCATTTGCTGGTGCTTTTTAGCGGAAAAATGTTTGTTTTTATCTTCATCCGCTAAAAACGGCCCCACACGACAAAGCGGACAATAATCATCAGTTAGATAATTAGGGGTTGTTAACATATCACTTAGTTCGGGTAGTGTATTTTCACTAAATACATAAGTAATACCGCTGGTGTCTTTGACGTGTTTGTCACGGTCGACATTGCGAATTTTATAGCCATCAAAGCGACTGATATCGAATGGCATTTGTCCTTGGTATGCCGCGTTTAAATGGGTATTTAAACTCCCCTCAATATTCCACTCACGATACGGTTTAACATCTTTTGAGGTTATATAGCATAACCCAGGGCCTTGTGGGTTCAAGGCAAACTCATTGGCATATTTTATAAATTGATGCAGTAACGCACGGTTAAGCACGTTCATGCTGTTGTTACGTGTATTTTTCTCAAATGCGTCGCGACCAATAAACGCAGGAATAAGTGGAAATTGAAAAATCACTACATCAAAGCTGTTTAGGTGCTCGGCTAGTTGTTGCCAACATTGTGTGTTGGTGACATCAAATTCATTAAGCACATCAATTTTATGTGCTTTAAGTGAGGCAAGCGCGTTATCGGGGTATTTTTCTGTAAGAGTTGCAGCTGCATCATAGGTTGAGGCAACTAACTTTTGCGGTTTAATGTGGTTGTAAAGCGCGTTTGAAAACGATAAGTCGCCATCACCTACCGTGAGTATGTTCCAATTTGGGTTTAAATACATATTAAATTATATGTTTTTATTAGTAACAGGCGATGTGTCAGGATGCGGTGTATTAATCAGCTGTTGATGCAACCTATACATAGCTAAACGCGTTTTTAACCCTTCAATGGCAACTTGTTTAAGAATTAAGTTAAAGGTAATCAAAATAGCAAACACAATATGAATAGGGCCATGAGTAAAACCGGCTTGAGGGTCGTAAATGGCTAAGCCAAATAAAACAAACAACACCACCATAAATATTTCAATGAGCTGATTTGAATAAAAAGAAAGACGCCCCTCACTTTTATGATCTTTTTTTATGCTAATAGCGCAAAAAAACGGGATAACTTTAATTTTAAAAGCCGCGTTTTTTTCTACAAAATTCTCACCAAGGTCAGTAAGCTGTTGGCGTAATTGGTCTATCATGGTGTGTCCTCTCAATACAGTGCGCGGATGTTACCCTATTACAGACCAATGGTTAAGCCATGGCGTGTTATTTAGGGTAAATACTCATACCAATAATTAAGATATGACACACAAATACCACTGATGTGAGCACAAAACGCATTTTTTGATAATCTTTATGATAACCCTGCCACTGTATTGTGGCCTTTTCAAAAATCAGTACTAACCAAAAACTCGCGCCTAACCAAGCAAGCATCCACTCAATCGGTAAGAATGATAAAAACGGAATAGGAATGATCGGTAGCACTGCTTTAATCGCATCAGCAAAGCTCTGCTGGCCTGCATGCCATAAATTACCCGCCATAAACGCTAAAATAGCAATGCTGTAAAAACTAAAAAATTCTAAATTTACACTGTTACTGCCAACCATGAGTGGCCAGCCCACACAGCCTAAAAATGGCAATAAGCCCAAATAGCCAAGTTGAATGTGATTGACGAATTTTTCCATAAATGAAATGCCTTTGAAGGTTGTGTAATGTAAACCACGTTATTGTAGCAAGGATGTGCAGTGTAATCTTATTAAAATCTATATAGCGCAACTGACTATGAGTGGTAGTTGAGTTGTAACTGCTTTAACGCTTAAAAGTAAGCAGTAGATCACTCCTTGGATTTGTAATCTTAAAAATCGATTGTTTTAATCTAAACAATCAATTTTATTTAATTTCTCAATGGCCTTATTGTATTAATCAAGCCAACGCATACAGCGTTAACTTTTTATAAATACACTAAACATAAATGAGGAATACTATGAGCACTTCATTGATTAACACAAAATTACAACCTTTCAATGCAACAGCTTACCACAATGGTGACTTTGTAGAACTCACTGAAAAAGACGTATTAGGTAAGTGGTCTATCTTTTTCTTTTACCCTGCAGATTTCACATTTGTATGCCCAACTGAATTAGGTGACCTTGCAGATCATTACGCACAGTTACAAGAAATGGGCGTTGAAGTTTATTCAGTATCAACTGATACACACTTTACGCACAAAGCATGGCATGACACGTCAGACACAATCGGTAAAATTACTTACCCAATGATTGGTGACCCAACAGGGCGCATTACACGCAACTTTGGTGTAATGATTGAAGATGACGGTTTAGCACTTCGCGGTACATTTGTAATGAACCCTGAAGGCGAAATTAAAGTTGTTGAAACACATGATTTAGGCATTGGTCGTAGTGCTAAAGAGTTAGTTCGTAAAGTACAAGCAGCGCAATACATTGCAACACATGATGGCGAAGTTTGTCCTGCATCTTGGCAGCCAGGTGAAGACACATTAGCACCTTCACTAGACCTAGTTGGTAAGATTTAAACCTTACCACTATCTAAATTTAGAGTAGAACATGACTCTAATACCAGTGAGCCTGTATAGGTTCACTGGGCACTCTCCCACGCCATCACACGTTTCTAAAATTTCGCACATGCACTGATGGCATGGGAACCTTGCTGTTTTAATTTTCCTTAAGGGGCTAAGCCATGTTAGACAACAACATAAAGAACCAACTAAAAAGCCATTTTGAATCGCTGACTCAGCCTGTTGAGCTGCTTATCGCCTTGGACGACAGCAAAAAATCAACAGAAGTAGAAAGTCTAGCAAACGATTTAGCGTCACTAAGCGATAAGTTTAGTGTAATAAATAATCCCGATACTAGCGCCCGCAGGCCTTCTATGGTGGTGCATTCACCAGAAAAAAACACCCATATTACCTTTGCAGGTGTACCTATGGGACACGAATTTACTAGTTTAGTGTTAGCGCTATTACATACGGGTGGTCACCCTAGTAAAGCAAGTAAAGATGACATTGAACAAATACAAACACTTGAACAAACACTTAATTTTGAAGTGTATATTAGCTTGAGTTGCCAAACCTGCCCGCAAGTTGTGCAGGCACTTAATACTATGGCAGCAACAAATAGTAATATTAAAGCCACCATGATTGATGGGGCATTATTTCAAGATGAAGTTGAGCAAAGAAACATACTGGCTGTACCCGCTGTATATTTAAATGGTGAACCCTTTAGCCAAGGGGCCATGAGCCTCACTGATATTTTAAATAAAGTGGATAGCAAAGGTGCACAGCGCCAAGCAGCATCACTCAATGAAAAGTCGGTGTTTGATGTACTTGTCGTCGGTGGTGGGCCAGCTGGTGCTTCGGCAGCTATTTATTCAGCACGTAAAGGGCTCAATACTGGGGTTGTAGCAGAGCGATTTGGCGGTCAAGTTGCTGATACATTAGCGATTGAAAACTTTATTTCAATAAAAGCAACGCAAGGGCCGAAAATGGTGGCTCAGTTGGAAGAACACGTTAAAGAATACGATGTTGATGTTATGCACAACCAACGCGCGGCAAACCTGCAAAAAGGCAGTAATGGGTATGATATTACGCTAGAAAATGGCGCTGTATTAAAAGCAAAATCACTCGTGCTAGCAACCGGTGCACGCTGGCGCGAAATGAATGTACCCGGTGAGCAACAATATAAAGGCCATGGCGTTGCATACTGCCCGCACTGTGATGGGCCTCTATTTAAAGGTAAACCGGTTGCGGTTATTGGTGGTGGTAATTCAGGTATTGAGGCGGCAATTGATTTAGCCAATATAGTTGAACACGTTACTGTACTTGAATTTGCTGATACGTTACGCGCCGATGAGGTACTTATTCGTAAAGCTAATAGCTTAAAAAACATCACTATTATTAAAAACGCCCAAACCACGGAAGTACTTGGTGATGGCAAAAAAGTAACGGGGTTAAGTTATACCGACCGCCTTAGCGGCGAGAGTAAACAGTTGAACTTAGCCGGTATATTTGTACAAATTGGTTTAATACCTAATACCGAATGGTTGAAAGACAGCGACCTTGAACTGAGCCAATTTGGTGAAATACTCATTGATGCCAAAGGCGCAACATCGTTACAAGGCGTTTATGCTGCAGGTGATGCAACCACTACGCCATTTAAGCAAATTATTATTGCGATGGGGGCGGGCGCAACAGCAAGCCTAGGTGCGTTTGACTATTTAATTCGTCAAACGCCCGATGCAGAGCAAAGCGCTGCTTAATAGTGTTTTAGCTTAAAGTCTCTTGATATAACAGCTCTCACCCATAGCTGTTTGTTCACCCAAGCCGCCCTCTCCAAAGGCGGCTTTTTTGAGCGCTATTTAAGTCGGGTAATACCCACTAAAATACAGACTGCGCCACCAATAAAGCCAAGCCAGGCTTCCATAGGTGTTTCGCCGTTTAATGCGCGGGTAACCTGAGAGGCTGCTGAGTCATAAACGTCATAGCCCCATATTGCCAGTGCGATACCAATAACAATAAGTACAATACCAATAATTTTATTTGTCATAATGATCCTTTGTTTTCTAGTGCAATTTAATCTGAGCGACACTCGTTATTATAATGTGGCTACGCTCAGCCTTTTTAATGTATTTGTAATTGCTTCTTCTATTGCTGGAAGCTTAAATGGTTTGGCTATAAATATATCCATGCCCGCTTGTTTACAGCTTAGTTTATCTTGGGAAGAAGCATTAGCCGTCAGAGCGACGATATATGTGCTTTTGGGGCTACATATGTTATTAGATCTTAATTGTTTGGTAGCCTCAAAACCATCAAGTATTGGCATAATACAATCCATAAAAATAAGATCGTAATGCTTTTGTTTGCACTTTAAAATTGCGTCTTGGCCGTCTATGGCAAAGTCTGATTTTATATTAAACTTATCCAGCGCAGCTTCTAATACAAGGCGGTTTATTTCGTTATCATCAACCACCAGTACTGATAATTTGGCACCATGATTATTAATCAATTTAAGACTCGGTGTCTGTATTTGTTGTTTGCCAAGTTCAATCGGGATAGTTAAGGTAAAACACGTACCCACATTAACCTCACTCGTTACTTCAATTTTGCCATTCATAAAACCAACGAGTTCTTTAACAATTGCTAAACCTAATCCGGTGCCGCCTTTATTGTTGTTAGCATCAACCTCTTGGGTAAAAGGCTTAAATAATGAGTTTAAATACGCTTTACTCATGCCGCGACCCGTGTCGGTTATTTTAATGGTAAGTAAAGGGTGTTTTGTGTCTAATGCTAATTGCGAATAGAGAGAAACAGATCCATGCTCTGTAAATTTTAACGCGTTACTTAGTAAATTAGAGACAATTTGGCTTAATCGAGAGGTGTCGCAGTATACCCAAACATCATTAGAAATGAGATTAGTGGCTAGCAGTTCAATGTTTTTATTACTAAACAATACCGAATATAAAGAAACCAAATCGGTAAATACCGTTTTAAGTAGAGAGTGGTGGGGCTCCAGTTTTAACTCACCATGATTTATTTTTGAAAAATCGAGTACTTCATTAATAATACTTAATAAAATGTCAGCACTTCGAAGGGCGACTTTAATTTTTTCTGCCCGCTTGTCATAATCGTGTTCATCAATGAGAGTCGCTAACATTCCCGTAATTCCATTAAGCGGGGTTCTAAGCTCATGACTAATTTTGGCAAACAGCATACTACGGTCTTGGAGGAGTTGTTCTGCAAGTGCTTTTTTTTGTTTTAACTCTTCGCGTAACTTAACGGCTTCAGTTATATCTTGAAAAGTACCAAATAATCGCACACATTTGCCGTTGTTAAACTCGGCCTCTCCAAAAGTCGACACCCAAATATTTTGCTGCTTTGCGGTAACTATTTCCAGCTCTAAATGCCATTTTTCACCCTTAGATACCGCATTTTCTACCGCTTTATTAATGCTATCTCGACTTTTACCCGCTTTATAAAATTCAATGGCTGTTTCCATGTTTGGAGTATAGCCTTCTTCGGCTTGATGAATACGTCGAGTTTGCTGGCTCCAAAAAATGCTATTGTCTATTAGGTCGACTTCCCATGTGCCTATATTTGCAACGCTTTCAAGTTTCAATAAGGTGTCACTATTTTTAGTGAGATTAACTTTATCCTGATTGCGCGCAAATTCTGAGCCCAACCACTGAGCCAATAATTCAATATAATCATAAGCTTCATCGCTAAAAGGGGCGCATTCTTGAGCTGATGAAAAGTTAACAGTTCCAAATACGTCTTTACCTATTCGTATAGGCGCACCAATGTACGCTTCTAATTGGAAATTAATATAGCATGGATGATTTGCAATACTACTTTGCGACGCATTATGAAATGCGAGTGCAGAGTTGGCCGACAAGGTATGCGTGCAATAGGTGCCGTTTAATTCAAACTCTGTACCAATTGCAAGAGAATTGTCAGGGGTGATGGCATGTAAAACAATATAAGAATCATTTTTTACGCGGCTGATAATAGCTAAGTCGAGTTGAAAAACATCGAGCCCAAAAGCAAGTAAGTCTGCAATTTTTTGATCAAAGCTTAGCTGCTGATCTGAGACTATATTATGAAAGCATCGAAGAAAATTCACAAAAACCCTTAATTTATTTGGTGTGTACACAAAATTTAATGCAAAAAACACGCCTAAATTTAATCTGTTTTTTTGCAATAGGACGACGAACACATCGTTCTTTATTACATTACCCCGTTGGTTTAAAAATTAATAGCTGGAGTAAGCTGTAAATTCAAAGGTTATATCACTGTATACTTCTTATAGGTTGATTTTATAGCTTATGTTCATTTCTCACGCAACCTAGGGCTACCTAGGTAAGTTTTAGCTTCACTTATGCCCATTTGATAGCCTGAATTGAGTATAGCTAGATTTTTAGTGGTGCGGCCGACTTTAAACCCTGTTGGTGGTGCAATAATATTTATTTTGCAATCTGACGGAGCATTGTGCAAAAAATCAATACTGTCATTATAATTTTTAGAACGCTGTATGGCGGCCTCTGCAAGCGCAGGGCTCTGTTTATAGAGTTGTTTAGTTAACCACGGTACTTTGTTGTCTTTTTTACGATAGCCTAAAGGTTGGGAAAGGATAACTGTTATTTCTGATGCACCCATTTCATAGGCTTTTTTTACCGGAATAGAATCGGCAACGCCACCATCGGTCATTGCGATCCCGTTTATTGTTGGGTAATCCCGATAAGCGATTGGGATGGCGCAAGAGGCTTTTAATTGCTCAACCATTTCATTGCCCGTTGCTTGCAAATAGTGAGCTTTACCTGAATCTATTGCTGTTGCAACAATATAAAAATCGTAACGAGATTGTGAGAATTCGTCGGTATTCAAGGGGATTTCACGAACTGTTTCTTGCCACAGCCAATCTAAATCAAATAGATGGCCGCCTTTGATAAAACGTGCGAGATTAATAAATTCTGGCCTGCAGGAGTAATCGGTGATCACTTTGTAGTTGCGTGTTGGCTGCTTACATAAATAGGCTGCCACATTTGTAGCACCAGCTGATACTCCAAAATACCGATTAAAGGGTTGATATCCTTGCTCTAAAAACTCATCAAGCACACCTGCAGCAAAAATACCGCGCATTGCACCACCTTCAACGACTAACGTATGATTATTGTTCGTCATGCTCATTTCCATCCTTTGATAATACCTCATGCTAACAAGTGATTTGCGTATGTGCGAGTAACTTTTTATTGCGGCTCGCTACTTTTAAATTGCTTTCTGTAAGCGGAAGGTGAAATAGAGAAAGCGGCTAAAAACTGCTGTCGAAAGTTAACACTCGATGAAAACCCAGATTGATTAGCAATTCTATCTATATTGTGGTTACTTGTTTCTAATAGCTGCTGCGCGATGGTTAGACGTTGACTCAGCAGCCATTGTGTAAATGTAGTGCCCATTGCTTTTTTAAAAAGTCGAGAAAAATTACGGCGACTCATACTTGCTTTACTGGCGAGTTCATCGATTGTTAAAGGTTTAGTTAAATTTTTTAGTGCCCAAGTGATAGCCGGCTCTAAACGGTTACTATCGATGTGTCGAGGAATGGGTTTTTCTATATACTGTACTTGTCCTCCACTGCGGTGAGGCGCCACAACCATGCGTCTGGCCACGCTGTTGGCAATATCTGCGCCGTGATCACGACGTAATAAATGTAGGCAACAATCAATTGCGGCAGCGGCGCCTGCTGAGGTAAAAACATTTCCTTCATCAATGTACAGTACATCGTTATCAAAGTTTACTTTTGGGTATTTTTTTGCGAAGTCGTTAGCCCATACCCAGTGGGTTGATGCTGTTTTGCCATCCAATATACCTGCTTCAGCAAGCACAAAAGCGCCTAAACATAAACCTACCATTCTTGCTCCACGAGCATGTGAACGGCGAAGTGCATTAAGTAAAGCTGTTGAGGCGGGTATATCAGGATCGCACCACGCGGGTACTATGACAGTATCAGCAGTTTCAAGTATTGACAGGTCTTGTTTTATTTCTATGGGAAAGCCAGAAAGTGTTGGCACCAGACCTACAGTTTCTGTACATACTGTAACTTTATATGGACGAGCGCCCACGCGGTCTAAGTCTTCACCAAAAATACTACACGGAATAGATAGGTGAAATAAACTGATATTGTTATAAGCAACAATCGCAACGGTATGTTCACAGAGTAATGTCATTTTGGCCTAATATCATCGACTATCGTCCTTTAGGACACTATTTGCAACCGACTATAAAGTATAAGCTGTCACGGTGCAAACGCAGCAACACGGCTGTCACAGCCGTGATAGCTTATAAACTTAAATTTAACTCGGTATTAAAGGATAAATTATGACGACGACGCTTCGTGAACTTAATGGGCTTGACTCAACACCCGCTTCACTTACAAACGCCACACTTATATTTGTTGATTATCAAAATACTTATACACAAGGTATTATGGAGTTAGAAGGGTGGCAAGATGCTCTTAATAATGCGGCAATTTTACTGGCTGATGCACGTGCTGCTGGTTCTAAAATTATTCATATTATGCATGATGGTGGTGAAGGCTCGCCTTACGATATTAATGCCGAAATAGGCCAAATACACTCAAGTGTCGCGCCAATTGCGGATGAAAAAGTTATCGTTAAAACAGCTCCCGATAGTTTTGTAGGAACAGACTTAGGCGAAGAAGTAGATGTAATTGGTAATAATAAATTGATCATTGTTGGGTTTATGACCCACATGTGTGTGACATTTACAGCGCAAGGTGCATTTTTAAGAGGTAACCACGCAACGGTAGTCGCTGACGCGTGCGCTACAAGGTCATTACAAACTTCAGTGAGTGATGTGTTGGCATCTGATCTACATAAAAGTGCCTTAGCAACCATTAATGACTTATATGGCGTGGTTATCCCAAGTGCTGATGACTTAAGCTAAGAAAGTGTTTTTAATTTATAAATTTAAATGGGCAATTTATTGTTCATTTAAATAGCACAAAGTGGTTATTAATATAATGATATGACTTTCATTGTGAAAAGAGTAATTTATGATTGTTTATTATTCAAAAATACATATTTGATTTCTGCCAGCTTTCTTTGCTTTATATAAAGCGATGTCAGCGCTTTTTATTAGGGTTTCTGTGTGTGTATCTGCATTTGGATAACTACAAAAGCAACCAAAGCTAAGTGTTATGTAAGGGGCAATAGGAGAGAACTCATGCGTAATATTAAGTGCTTTTATTTTTTGCTCAATCAATAAAGCAAATTTATGGCATTGCTCTATATTCGTAGCAGGTAAAATGATTGCGAATTCTTCACCGCCATAGCGAGCTGCTATGTCACCCTCACGTTTACATAAATTTTTTAATGCACGAGCAACGTGTTTTAACGTTTCATCGCCTTTGTGGTGGCCATAATTGTCGTTATAGCGCTTAAAAAAGTCGATATCACACATAATTAAACTAATTGGTTGGTGTTGTCTTGCAGAGCGTTTAATTTCGCTCTTTAGGGAAGTATCAAAAAATCGGCGGTTGGCAATATCAGTAAGTGCATCGGTGTTTGCTAACTTATTTAATTTTGTATTAGCGTTAATTAATTGTTTTTGGGCTAACTGCAGCTTTTTTTTATAGTTTATGTTTTTGAGTGCGTTATTAATAATTTCGCCTACGAGCTTGATTCTTATTAAATCTATTTTGCTCCATTGGCGTTTTGTGTTAACACAGTCACAGCCAATAAAACCAACAAGCTCCTTGTCAAAGCGCAGGCCAACACATAAGACAGACTGAATACTCTGCGCTTCAAACTCTGCTTTTTCTGAATTCGCTTCCGGTGGTAACTGAGCAACATCATTAACTTTAAATAGGTGTGTTAAGTTCATTACATCAAAAAAGTAGGGTAGTTCGGCTTTAGGGACGTTTTGCAACCTATCTTTGTAGGCAGTTATGCCGGTGTTCACCCATTCATGCGTATTGGTTAAAGTTTCACTATCGGTATTAAATTCAAATAAGTAGCTTCTATCTGCTTTACAAACGGTGCCTATGGCTTTGAGTGCAAAGTTAATTTGTTGATCAATATTGTCATTTTGAATATCAATTAGTTTGGTGGATATTTTTGAAATAATATGGTCAAAATTATATTGCTCTGCATGACTATGGTCTTGCTCTAAAGTGATCATAGAAACAGAGTCATCAATGATTGAGTGGTTCACATTTAAAAGCTGAGGCGTGAATTCACACTCTAATAAAACAGCTGTTATAGTAGATGTGAATAATTGCTCAACGGTAACAACCGTATCATCATTAAAGTCGCGAAGCGTAATACTGTTAAAAACATCGCTGCTAAGCGCGTCGTCACTATTTATGTTAAGTAACGTTTTGGCATGTTGGTTTAAGATGTAATTATGTGTTTTATTGTCATAAACAATCACCGCCAAATTAATTAGATTAAAAACCTGCCAAATTGTATTGTTTGAGTCATGGCTCACGGGTTTCTCCGCATTAAAATATGATAACTGACCATATTTATGAATTAATTATTATTTTTGTATCTGCTTAGTTATTTTTAGTACAGTTTTTTGTGTTTTACTAAGTTTTTAGTGCGTTTATTTGGCCTACGTATTACAATTGTGACTGTATATCATTACGTATTTCCCAATTTGCTTTATTTCATAAGCTTACTTTATTTTTAGTGAAGGTCTATTATATTTCATGACAGAAATAACCACACATCATGCTTCTCGTCGCCGTTTGTTAATTGCACTTGCAATTACCTGCTCATTTATGGTGATTCAATTAGTGGGTGCGTATTACGCAAACTCACTTGCAGTACTTGCTGATGCAGGGCATTTGTTTGTTCATAATAGCTCTTTGTTCATTGCTCTCATTGCGTCTAGCTTTGCTATTCATTTAGCTAAAACCTATAACGATGGCCATCAAAAAGCAGAGCTAATAGGGGGGTTGATCAACGGCGTTTTATACCTAGCCATTAGTTCACTTATTTTATATGAGGGCACTGAGCGCTTTATGCATCATAAAGGGGGACATGAGCTGGTTATTAATAGTTACTTGATGTCGGTAATTGCTGCTATTGGTTTTTTATTTCATGGCGCAGCGGCATGGGTGCTTTATAAAGGCCGTAAGGCGAGCATTAATGTGTATGCCGTGTTTTTACACTCGTTTTTTGATTTAATATCAACGGTTTCTACTTTTGCTGCTGGTGTACTTATATACATAACAGGCTGGAATGTAATTGATATTTTATCGAGCATGTTAATTGCGTCTTTTGTCTTGTTTACCGGTATTAAGGTCATTATTAGCTGTCTCAAGGGGTTGCGTTCAAATAAAGCTAAGTTACCTAAAGTGGCCGATATTGAAACAGAAATAACCACCATGGAACATGTTGCAAATGTGCACAATGTCACTGTTGTTCGTAAAAACAAAAAGGTTATTGTTGGTGCTCATGTTGTGCTAAAACAACACTGTACTATAGAAAAACATGATGAAGAGTGCCGCTTAAAGGTAATTAAACTGCTTGCAGATAAATTTAATGTGCGCAACAGCGTATTACAAATAGAAAGCTACGAATGCAAGCACATACACTAATGCGTTAAACCTAAAAGCGACTTAACTAAGTCGCTTTTAGTTTCATATCAAATCAATAATTTTTTCGAAGCACTCCGGGCTCATTAAATCGTTAGCACTCATAGGGCGAGCAAGGTAATACCCTTGTAACTGATAACAGCCTATATTACGCAAGAAGTCTAGCTGCTCACGCGTTTCTACACCCTCGGCAATACAATATAACTCTAAGTTTTCAGCGAGTGAGTAAATCGTTTTAATAATAGATTCATCCCCTTTATCAATGCCAATACTATTAACAAAGCTTTGATCTATTTTTATCACATTAATTGGAAATTGACTCAAATAAGTTAACGATGAATAGCCAGTGCCAAAATCATCAAGATACAGTTTGAAACCAGCAGCCTGTAAGCTTTTTAGTTGCTTAGCCGCTTTGTATTTATCTTCTAATAGCGTGTTTTCTGTAATTTCTAAACGAAGTTGTTGTGGTTTTATCTGTGCTTTTTCTAGTATGGAGCTGAGCTGCTGCGTTATGTTGGCCTTTAAAATATGTTTTGGAGACAAATTTAACGATATGTAAAACAACGGGTTAATGTTCAAAAGTGGAGCAAGCTCAGTAATTGCACGCTGTAATGCTTGCTCAGTTAACATATCAATTAAGCCAGTCTCTTCAGCAACAGGTATAAATAAAGCGGGAGAAACCGGTTTGCCTTGGTTTTCCCAGCGCATGAGTAATTCAACCCCACTTATTGTTTTATCTAGTGTATTAACAATAGGTTGATAGTGATTAAAAAACAGATTGTCCCTAGCAGCATCTTTTAAGTCGTTTTCAAGAATAAGCTTTTGTTTAATTTGCTCATTCATTTTTTCATTAAAAAACTGAAATCCATTTCTGCCTGCTTGTTTAGCATGCATCATGGCAATATCTGCGTTACGTATGAGGGCATCGGTCGATGTTGCATCGTATGGGTACAATGCAATACCAATACTGGCTGATATATTAATAGCGAAGTCTTCAATAATAACCTTGTTAGCCAGCTCTTTGCTCATTTCGTTGAGGGTGTGTTGTAAAGAAGCCATTGAGGTAACGTTTTCAACTAACACTAAAAATTCATCACCACTTTGGCGGCCAAATGTAGCGTCATCACCTAAGTATTGGCTCACTCGCTCGGTAATATTGCACAATAGTTTGTCACCCACAGCATGGCCAAAGGAGTCATTGACGGGTTTAAATTTATCTAAATCTATAAATATTACAGCGCATTGCGAATCGTCTTTAGCGGCGCTTGTAATGGCATTTTCGATTTTTTGATTCATTAAACTACGATTAGGTAAGCCCGTTAACGCATCGTAATTAGCAAGGTAGCGTAACTCATTTTCAGCGCGTTTTTGCTCTGTTAAATCGGTAATAACAATAACATAATAACTGACTTTATCTTTTTCATTAGCAACGGCTGTGGCACTTAAATGAATAGGGTGTTTTTCAGCTTTTGTGGTCTTTACATAAGCATTTGTTCGCCAGTTTTCTTTTGGTTTAAGTGCTTTTAAAATTGTTGCAAACTCTCTACACTTAGCTTGACCAATGGCATTAATAAATAATTTTGAGGTAACAATCCCCTCTCTGCCTTCATCAGAAAACACATCCATAAAGCTGTTATTGGCTGAAAATGGCACGAGGTCTTCATCTAAAATAAGTAAAAAGTCATTTATTTGACTAAATGCTTCGCCTAATATCTTGGCTTGTTGTTCGTTTGCCAGCTGCTCGGTAATATTAGTAAAAATACCCGACACATAAAGAGGCTCTTTAGTGTCTTCATTATAAATAGTTTGCCCCAAATCATGAAACCATAACCAGTGCCCATCTTTGTGCCGTAAACGATAAGTAGCTTGCCAATGTTTTTGCTTAGTTTGGTTTGTGAAAGTATTCCATTTACTTTGTAGCCTGCGACGCTCATCAGGATGCATAATATTAAAAAAACTACTTATATCGATGCGTTCAGGTAAGTTCTCGTAGCCAAGCTCTGCGCCTCTATCTGTATTTACTGAGTTATCTGCAAAGCTATAGTTCCATACACCGCTTTTATTACTTTTTAGTGCCAGCTCAGTTTGTGTTTTAGAGTGCACAGCGGCGCGGTGAGCTTGTTCAATTGCAATTTTACGGCTTCGGTATTGCCAGAAAAATAAAAACAAAATAACAACAATAGCAATAAAATATAAAGTATATGCAATAGGAGACTGCCAAGGGGCGTAAGCTACACTAAATTTTAACTGTATGGGGTCACTTGTGATCACTCCATTTCGCTGTTGAGTAGAGACAGACAAAGTATAATCACCAGGTTGTAATTTAGTAAAAAACACCTGGTTAGATTTTAAATCGTTGTAGCTCAAAGACGAAGGGCCTGTAAGCTCAACTTTGTAGTAGGTTTTATTAATATTTTTATAATCAAAATTTGAAAACCGAACCGTTAAGCCCATATCGTCGTGCTTAAGCATTAATGGATCAGTGCTGTATTTTGAAGGGGAGTAATTAAGGGCTTGTGAAAACAAACTAATATTAGTAATTGCTAAGTTATTATTGATTTTTCGCTGTTCATTATCAAATTGCTCTGGGTCAAACATTAGCACGCCGCTACGGTTACCAAACGCTAACTCGTTGTTGTGTAATCTTAATGCTGCTAGAGCTGTAAAGTGATTGTTACTTAAGCCATCTTTTATTGTGTACGTGGTGATGTTAAGCGTATCTAAATTAAGTTGATAAAGACCGTTATCAGTACTTATCCATAAAAAGTCTTTATTATCTGCAATAAGTTTAAAAATAGAGTTAGTATTTAATGAGTTGTGTTTATCAAATACATGCACTTGCTGATATGTTTTAGCGTTTACTGCAATTAAGCCTTCTTGGGTGGTGGCTAACCACAGCAGCCCTCGCTTAGCATCGTAATAATAATTCTCTACTGTATGGTAAAGATTGTTTTTTGCTGTTTTAGATTCAAAAATAGTAATTAAAGTCGCTGTTTCTTCGTTGTATCGATAAAGCGTGTCAGAGGTACTTAACAGTAATTCGCCAGGGAAAGCCTCAGAGGGGGTATGAAACGTATATGCAAGCATGGGCGATACCTGCTCTTTTAGTCCATTAATAACTCGGTTTTCGCCTGTGTTACCATTAAATATATAAAAGTTATCATTGTTTATATAAGCAAAAGTATCGGGTGCAACTTGTGCAATGCCGAACGTATAGTCGGTATTTAACTTGTACTGAGTAATGTATTTGTTTTTTTCAAATGTTGTTGTTTCTTTATTAAAGAGATCGAGCCCGGAAAAAGTTGCTAGCCATAGGTAGTTATCGCCTTTGCCATATGCAGGGAAAATATCACCTATAGCCGATAGGCCATAGACCGCTTTGCTATCTTTAGATTGTAGATATAAGTCACTCTTTTGGGTTTCTAAGTTATACTGAACAAGCCCATCGTCAGTGCCTATCCACAGTAATTTACTATTATCTTGGTAAATAGTATTTACAATATTATTTTCAGGTAAGGTTATTTTTTTAAACTTTTTTGTTTGTGCTGCCCAAGTAAATATTCCATGTGTTCTAGAACCTAACCAAAGTAAGCCCGACTCATCAAACATAATATCGTTTATCGTGTTCTCTGTTACGTTGTAGTTACTATCTTTGAAGTTTAAAATAGGGCTAATGCTTGTGTTTTTTCTATCGAATTCAAATAACCCACTTTCTGTGGCAATAAACTCACCATACGGTGTGTTTATATAATCCCAAATATTATAGTCACTTATCAAAGTTGTTAATGCTGAAGGGTTTATATTTTTAATTTCATCAAAAGCAATCCGATACATTCCTTCAACCGTACCAATTAACAAACCGAGCTCATCATCTATGGATAAAAATTTAACATTGTTGCTATCGTTTGTAACTTCTTGAATGTCGTTAAGTGTTATTTGTTGTAGGTCGTTATTGGCAAAGCTATAAACATATAGCCCCTGATCGGCACCAATATACAATGTGTTTTGGTATAATGATAATGCTCTAATAAACATATTTTCATCGGGCAAAGATGAGATGAGTGTTAGGCCTTTTGATGTTTTACCATATCGGTAGATGTGCGAATCAATAGAAAAATAAAAATGCGCCGGTTGTTCAGCAACAGCCTGAACAGGAGAGAACTTTTCTTGATTTTGGTTTAAATGCCCTGAATATATTAGCTCTGCTTGCAAGGTATTAGGGTTAATCAAATAACTTCCTGCAAGTTGAGTATTAACCAGAATTTGGCCGTCAATTGCTTTATAAATACTATTAATGTAGTTATTTTTTAAACCCAATTCGCTCTCGTAAGGCGTGACTTGGTATCCGTCGAATCGGTATAAACCTTCAGTTGTAGCAATCCATACATAGCCCACGTCATCTTGGAGTGATTTCACTATAAAGCTTTGCGACAATTGTTCGTTGTTAGTGATACGTTGTAATTGTTCTGAATAAGTTTGTGAAGCAAAGCTATGCTGCGAGCAAACAAATAAAAACATATAAACAATAAAGAAAAACTTACTCAAAAGCACTTACCCTTACAACGAACAAGGTTGGTATTAAATATTGGCGTAATATAACATGAGTTTAATTCAAAAATTACAAAAAGCATTAAATGTAAACTGTTTGTTGTGTTTTTGTTGTTTGTTACAAGGTTAATCTAGTTATAACGTAAGGACATAGTATGAATTACGCAGGAAATATTAAAGCAGAGCACAGTATACTTTTAGTTATCGACTTACAAAGTAAGTTAGCACCAGCGATTGCTTCGTTTAATGACACGCTAGATTGTGCTTTGCAGTTAGCAAAAGCAAGTGCTATTCATCAAATTCCTTCAATAATTACAGAACATTATAAAAAAGGACTAGGTGAAAGTGATGAGAAAATAAAATCTGTGTTACCTAATGCTCGCTATTTTGAAAAAATTAACTTTAGTGCCTGTGCACAAGAGGGGTTTTTAGATACTCTTGCGCAATTAAATCGCCCACATATAGTTGTAATTGGCACTGAAGCGCACGTTTGTGTGTTACAAACATGCTTAGATTTATTACAGCAGGGTTATGCGGTCACTGTGGCAGCTGATGCAGTAGCATCAAGAAACACAGAGCACAAAGCTATTGCACTAGAACAGCTTCGTCAAGCCGGTGCTATAGTCTCTTGTGTAGAGACCATCATATTTCAATGGACAACAAAAGCAGGGACGTCTACCTTTAAACAAATACTACCAATTGTTAAGTAGCGCATTAAAAACGGTTTTAAATCAAATAATTTGTACTTTGTTTGATTTGAAATAATAAATAGCTAGCTGTTTTGAGTTTAAATATCAGCTGAACGTGTTTAAATTAGAACACAATTAATTTAAGGTTTTTATGTCTAGTGTAAGTCGGTTATTCACAATTATTTTTAGTCTTTTGTTTATTGAGTCTATAGGTATTGGTCTTTATTTTGGCACCCTGACAGAAGCATTTCTTGTCGGCTTACCGTTATGTTTGCTCCCCATTTGGCTTTTAAAAACCCAACCCGATAGCAAAATGACACCGCATGTTGTTGCGGCTGCAATTATGATGTTTTCATTTTTACATATTCAACAAGCCTATGGCCTTATTGAAGTGCATTTCGAAATATTCATTTTCTTAGCCATGCTAATAATGTTCATAGAGTGGCGAGTGTTTATTACCGCTATTGTGTTTGTAGCTATACACCATTTATCTTTTTACTATTTGCAAACACAAAATACTGGTTTTTACGTATTTGATCCAGACCGACTCGCCTTTTCAACAGTGCTTATTCACGCAGCGTATGCCATTGTGGAAGCGCTTGTAGCTGGTTTTATTGCCGTAACATTAAATCGCGAACGCCGTGCGGGTCTATCGTTAAGTTATGCCACAGAGCAAATAATGCAAGATCCAAATCAAGTTAAGCTTTCTATGCGAGCAGATGACACAACAAGCAAAGCGGTAGTTGGTTTTAATACTTTGCTTGAGTACTTATCAGATGTGATTAAGCAAGTTCAAGTTCAGTCAGACTCTTTAAAAAATAACTCTAAAGAGCTTATTCATGTTCATGATGAGTTAGCCAATAGCGCGCAGCAACGAAACGCGCAAACAGATGATATTGCTAATTCAGGCGCACAAGTTGCGCATGGTTTTAAGTTAGTTGAACAAGAAAGCGATACTTTAAAACAACAAGTTAATAGCATTACTGAATCAGCCAATGTTGCGCTGGAAGAAGTATTACAAACCGACAGAAAAAGCACCGAGCTACTCACCTTGTTAACAAACACTGAAGAGCAGTTAAGCCATTTAGTGGCCGCTGGGGATGTTATTACTAGTTTACTCAATGAAATTTCAGGCATAGCCGACCAAACTAATTTATTAGCCCTTAATGCTGCAATAGAGGCCGCACGAGCGGGTGAGCATGGCAGAGGGTTTGCTGTTGTTGCCGATGAAGTACGCTCGCTTGCAAATAGCAGCCAAGCAACAACAACCAAAATAGCGTCTACGCTTACTGATCTGGTAAATAATAGTCGCACGTCAACTCAGTCGATGAATCAATGTGTAGAATTTGTGGTTGATTTAACAAAAATAAGCGCAACGATGAAAGAGAATATTTCGTCAATGAGTGATCAAATTCAAGCGGTATCTGCCAGCACTAACTCAGTAGCTCAAGTGGTTTCCGAACAGGCTGGAAATACAGAGCAAATAGCAATGAGTACAAATCAAATGCGCCAAAATCAGTATCAAGAGACTAAAATAGTTGAGCAGTTAACGGCTAAAGTGCAGCTGATAGACGTAAGTATTGATGTATTAGAGCAAAGTATTGCAAAATTTAAGTAAGTCTCGTTATTTCACCATTAGCTTAATTTGTATATGGCTTGCTTTTGTTGTGTCGGCACTTGTTTACTTTCAGCTAGGGCAGCTAAAGCCCTTTGATGAGGGTAATATGCTTAAACAGCAAAACTGGTTTTCGCAATTTAAAAACCAAGTACTGTGGCAAAACAAAGACAGTGCTCAACTTGTGATTATTACGCAAGAAAATTGCGGCTGTACAATTCAAGCACAGCCTCATTTATCAGCCTTGCAACGCTTTGCTACAAACCAAGGTGTTGAAGTGCAAAATTTTGTATTAAATAATGAGTTAAAGTCAGTGGTCCCTGCCACACCTGCCGCCGTTTTAATTGATAAAAATGGTGAGTTTGTTTATGCAGGGCCTTTATCTGAAGGGCTGGCATGCTCTCAAGGTAGTGGCTTTGTGGAAACCGTTATTAGTAATTTACAGGCCGGATTTAACTCATCATTATTAATAGCGGATACAAAAGGCTGCTATTGTGTAAATAACGCCTAAATCATATACCCTTATATAAAAAGCGCTTACAACTAACTTGTATAAAAGTAGGTAAGCGCTTTTTATTGTTTAACGATTAAAGAGTGATTTAAACGTTATTTAATCATTATATAGTCACTAAACCATAAATACCCAACAGTACAAAAACACTGGCTGCTATCGCTCTTACGGTATTTAATGGAATTCTTTTTAGTAACGCCTTACCGGCATAAATAACAGGGACATTGGCAATTAACATGCCTAATGTAGTACCCAGCGTAACCCAAAGTACTGATTGATATTGTGCACCGAGCAACACGGTTGCAATTTGTGTTTTGTCCCCAATTTCAGCAATAAAAAATAAGATTAAGGCCACTAAAAATGCACCATAGCGGTCGTATTTATGGCTCACTTCTTCATCTTTATCTGGAATAAGTAGCCACAGCCCTACCACAATAAAGCTTATATTGACTATCCAAGGTAAGTATTCGACGGCAAAGTTTCCGCTTAGCCAATCACCAAACCATGCAGATAAACCATGATTAATAATAGTAGCAGCGAGAATGCCTAAAATAAGTGCAATTTTATTATGAAAGCGAGCAGCTAATAGTAAAGATAAAAGCTGGGTTTTATCGCCTATTTCAGCAAGGGCAACAGTGACGGTAGAGGTTAAAAAAATATCCATTAATATAATCTTCAGGCGGGAATACTAAACCAAGGCAAACAGCTATCTCCCGCCATGAGGATAGTGTCTACCTAGGTCTCGCCGATAACGCTTGCTACAACATTACAAACTTACCATGCACATGAGGTGCAATTATGTTGATAAGTTTACTCATTACTGAGCGGGCTACTCCCCTAAAAGAGCAGCGATTATTCCACAAAGTTTAAAGTAGGTAAATATATACGGGTAACTTTTAAATTTAAAAGGTGGCTTTGTGTCGTTAGTGCACAAATAAACTTGCTTTTGGCTATCAAGTTAGCTGTAATAATAAACAGAAGGAAGTTGAACAATTTGAAATTATATTCACGTGTAAAGGAATTTAAATATGCAATCAACTGTCGTTAAATCAACAATGGCAACCATTCAAAATGGAGTTATGAAAGCGGACGGAAAGTTTTGGATTACGCAAACCGACTTAAATTTTGAACCTTTTAATGAAAAATTAGGGTTAGAACCATATACAATTGCCCGTGATACAATTTTAAAAGTGGTTGAATGTAAAGGCAAAGGCGCAGGCCTTGTTCCAATAACAGCTGATGCGATAGAGGTTTTCACGCAAGATGGCAGCTCGTATCAGTTTATACTCTCAAACCCCAGTGATTGGATAAATATATTGTCAAATCAAACGAGTGCTTAAAGTAACAAGCATGCCATCAATTAATAATTTTAATTGATGGCAAATAAGGCTTTCATTTAAGGTATAACTCCTAACATGCGGCAAAATGAAAGTACCTAAACTTTAAATACATTAACTTGCCCTTGTAGCATTGCCGCAAGCTGTGCGAGTTCTTGCGATGCCTGTGCATTTTGCTGTGAGCTTTCGCTAACCGACGTGATACTCGCGCTAAACTCATTAATATTACTGCTTAGCTCATTTGCGACCATTTTTTGCTCCTGAGTTGCGGTTGATATTTGAGTATTCATATCTGCAATTTCAGTAACTTCACGGTTAATTTCGCTGAGCACCTGCGAAGAATAATTAGCATGCTCAACACTCTCTTTAGCGCTGCTTTCAGCGTTACCCATGGCATTAACAGCTTGCTGAGCCATGCCTTGTAGTTTAGTGATCATTTCATTAATGCTAGCGGTTGCCTTTTGAGTATTGTGGGCAAGTTGCCTTACTTCATCGGCTACAACGGCAAAACCACGACCAGAATCGCCAGCTCTTGCTGCTTCAATAGCTGCATTTAGAGCTAACAAGTTAGTTTGCTCAGCAACGCTTTGAATCATCATAACAACTTGGTTTATATCATTGGTTTGTGTATTTAGATCTGTAATGAGCTGCGTATTAGTATTAACTAAAGTTGAAAGCGTATTTATTGACTCTATATTATCAGCAACAGCTTGTTGCCCTTGGCCTGCCTTAATGTCGGCACTTGTTGCCTTGTCGGAGGTTGTTTGCGCGTTTTGAGCAACTTGTTCTATTGCACTGCTCATTTGAGTAATTGCAGTTGCAATCATAGCCGATTGTTGCTCTTGCTGCGTTGCTGTACTGGCAACCTGAATACTAATAGAGTTCATTTCTTCAGCTGCAGAGGCAAGTGTCAGCGTTGCGCCTGCCATATCTTTTACTAAACCTTGGATCCGAAGTAGCATATCATTAAAGTTAGATGCGGTATCTGCAATCTCATCCTTACCTTGAACCTCAGCACGAGCTGTTAAATCAGCATTGGTCGCAATGTGCGTTATGGTATCGCGTAATGACATTAATGGATTTTGTATCGAAGAATAAATAAAGTAAGCAACAATCAGTAACAGTAAAATCAATATCGCGATTGTCACACTCATTATCAATTTTATAAATTGATAATTCTCATCAGCTTTAACTTTAAAATCACTTGCTTCTTTAAGTTGTAAATCAATTAAAGCTTGGTAGCTGGCACTCAGCGGATCAAAGAGTTGGTAAAGCTCATAAACAAATTGCTTTTGTGGGATTAGTAAAAACTCACCACTATTAATACTTACAATTAAATTATTCAAGTGCGTAAGCACAGGCTGTAGTTTACTTTCAACGTTATCTACTAAGCGCTTTTCTTCAGCTGTTAGCTGTGTGCTCAGGTAGGCTTTCCATTCATTATCAGCCGTATTTCTAGCATCATTAATATTCGCTAAAAGCGCTGATTTGGTAATAGACTCAGCACGATACTTGTGAAGTAAATCAACAATATTTACAGCGTAATTATCAGACACATGTTTAATTTGCTTAAGTGGTACGACTCGGTCGTCGTATAAACTATCAATCCCTGCTACTAACCTTCCCATTGTGTTTATTGAAAAAAACGATGTAATTAAAAAAATCATAATTGGTAGCAATGCAAGCACGGCTAAACGGGTACGCACAGAATAATTGTTTAACATAGTTATCCAAAATTACAGCAATAATAAAAAAGTATAATATGGATAAAAAATTTTACTGAATTTTTATATGAAAATTATTCAGTTTTAAAACTCTTTTGTGTTTTAAGTTAAAAAATGCCTGCCTAATTTAAAAAAGCTTTTACTCGCATAACCCAATCAATCTTTATTATTGTTACTGCAGATAGGGGGGTAGGTAATCTTGTCATTGTTTGCAAAACGCCAAGCAAATTATGTGTGATTGAACTGCGCTTAGAGCGAGAAGCAGACGGTCAGGTAAACTCGTTTTTGGACAAAAATGAGTTAGAGCTGAAGGACGGCTCTGTGCCATGAGCGGTCATTGGTAACGCCTCATTCAGAGGCAATAAAATAGCTGGTTAAAATTAGCGAGGCACGAGCAAAAACCAGCTGTTTTTTGTCCTGCTGTAATGACTTGTTAGCTGTTCGATTGCACCTTCATTAATGCTGATTTAGATGCAGGAATTAGCATAGCCAGCTGCATATATTCAGTTTGTATTGTAATGTCGCTAGCATTTCTGAATACATAGTCCTTTAAACGAAATCCTCTACCAGGCCATGCCGTTTCACCTGGGCGACTAATAACAAGGATGGTCTGGCATCCATTTTTACAAGTATATAATGTGTCATCATCTGATAGAGACATAGTAGCTTCTGAAAGGTTTTGTTTTTCATTACAAGTAGGGCAATTTGTCACCATATCTTTATCTCGGTAAGCTCGCTGTCCTTTAAAATCTAGTGCATTTTTAAAAACACTTTCTGCACTAACCAAATCATATGAGATATTGTTTTCTTTATTAAACAGGAAAACCTTTTCGGCAAGCATACTAATAATTTTTTCTAGCGAACTATGCCTATAATCGATGTAACCTGTAGTACCTAAGACCCCTTCGATTTCAGCATCATCTAAACGTAAGGGCAATATATACTCGCTATTCTCTTGGAATGCTCGTGCTTGAGCGGCTTTACGCTCGTGGTTTGTCCACTGTTTTTTAGCGTAGTTTTCTGAAATAAGCATTAAACAATATTTGGAGTCATCTCGATAAATTTTTGTCAGATGAACATACAGATCCTTTCCCCAAAGGTTAGCTTGCTCATACTCATCGTAAAAGACATTAATACCTCTAGTAACTAAATTAGAGGCTATAGCTGCCGCAATTTCCCTGTCTTCACCTGCAAAAGAAATTACCACATCGTAAGTTGGCATAAACTCTATCCTTATTTATTACCTGTCATGCTTAGCATGTACGAACTGCAGTAGTGACGTTCTACCTTGTATGTGTAAAACTTTTACCTGCATAATTACACCATCACAGTCTTCAAGCTCAAATGGCTCATCAATAGAGAAAGTTGTAGGTTGGTTTTGACCACCATTAATAGCTATATTATCTGCATATAGATATGTACGATTGCTTGTGTCTAAAATTGGGTTTAACCTGCCCTGTAGTCCTGGAATATATCCTGTGCTCATACAGATTACAGATCCTGTATTATCAGTAGAAGCTAAAACTATTTTCAGATCCTCTGCGGAATCCCATGATTGAACTATTGCCCCAGGGTAATCAGGATGGGAAACCAGAATTTGGTAACTTCGCCTTGTTGAAATCATCAACTTAGCTACTCCATCACTCTCAGATGCGGCAGACTTGGTAGTATTATTATCTGCTATAGCGACGACTGTAGCACCTTCAACTGGGTTTCCAAGTGTTGACGTTACAGTTATTTTTGAAACTGCCGGATCAATCTTTGGGATAGAGTTTGTAGTAAATAGAGACTTTCGGACACTCTCTGTTGGGACCGTCTTACCACTATTCACTAATTTTTTATGTATAATTTCAACGAATTCTTCTGGTGATTTTTTGGAGATGTCAATGTATCCAGTTGTAGGCAATACCCCAGGAATAGGAGTTTCATCAAATCGAACTGGAAGTATATATTCTTGGTTTTCTTGAAAGGCTCTGGCTTGCATGGCTTTGCGCTCATGCCCCGTCCATAATTTCTTAGAATAATCATCTGAAATAAACATAATCGTATAAAGAGCTTTATCCATATATATTTCAGTTAGATAATCATAGAGATTCTTCCCCCAAAGGTTTGCTTCTTCAAAAAGATCATAGAATACCTTTACCCCTGAGTCTTTTAATAGGTTTGCTACTTGATCCACATACTCTCGATCTTCACCTGCGAAAGATAGTGCGATTTCGAATTCCTTTGAGTTACTCATGACTCTCCTGAGACAGCTAACAATTTAATAGTGCGCTCATCGCGCATATTTCTGCCAACTTAACGCTCATTTATCTACTTTATATAGTTTTAACAAATTATCTAAGGTATTACTATCACTAAGTTTTCTAAAATTTCAGATAAATTTAAATAAACCAATATGCGCGCATCGCTCATTTTCATGAATATATGCGCAAGGAACAGTTTAACAAATCAATTAACGACGATATTTAGCCAATATCAATGACCGCTTCTCGCTCATACCCGAATTCTTTTGTAGCGAGCTAAGCTTAAAACTCCATAAACACCGGAGTACAACTAATGCACCAGTTAACTATATATCAGCCTAAAGAGCCTTGGAATAAAAATAAGCTTGTAGGACAAAAGTTACCTCTAAAATTACAGCAAATATGGGCTATCCGAATACGACTGGAACTTTTTCATAAAATAAGAGATCTAGCACTATTTAACCTAGCCATAGATAGCAAACTAAGAGGGTGTGATTTAGTTTCACTAAAAGTTAATGACATTGCACATGGTAAAGCAATCCAATCACGGGCAATAGTCGTTCAAAAAAAGACTGGTATGCCTGTTCAATTTGAAATTACTGGAAATACAAGGAAATCAATTGTGGCGCTCATAGAGCAATTTACTCTCAATTCTTATGATTACTTGTTTAAGTCACGAATTCATTCCTCTGAACACCTTTCAACCCGTCAATATGGACGTATAGTTGACTCTTGGGTCACCTCAATTGGGTTAGATAAGACTCAATATGGCACTCATTCAATGAGACGTACCAAACCATCACTAATTTACAAAAAAACTAAAAATTTAAGAGCCTGTCAGCTTCTACTTGGCCATAGAAAACTAGAGAGCACTGTCAGGTACTTGGGAATAGAAGTTGATGATGCGTTAGAAGTATCAGAACAGATCGATGCTTAAATTTGAACCTAAGCCAGACTCGAAGTTAGAGTCTGGCACGTGCCATAATCCGACCTTGAGACACATAGAGATTAAGACTGCAAAGATACGAAAGCGGAAGTTAGCTTTGGCCTGTTTAACGACAAATATTCCGACAAAGCAGTCATGACTATTAGTTTATTGTTAAATCTAATCTTTCTTTTCGTTCATCTACTCAATAACCCCACGCTAAACGTGACTTTAGCGTGGGGTTAGAGTTCACAGTAATTTTATCTGGATAGCTCTTTTATTTTTTTCTCTGAAAACCAGCGATATAAAACAGGTAAAACAAATAATGTTAACAGTGTTGCAGTTACCAAGCCGCCAACAATAACACTCGCTAATGGGCGCTGTATTTCTGCACCAACACCATTAGACATTAACATCGGTATCAAACCTAAAGCTGATGTTATAGCAGTCATAAGTACAGGTCTTAATCTTGAAGTAGCGCCTTCAAAAACGGCTTTAGATGCTTCTAGACCGTCTTTAATACGTTGGTTGATACTTTCTACCATAACGACCCCATTCAATACCGCTACACCAAATAAGGTAATAAAGCCAACGGAGCTTGGTACAGACAAGTATTGTCCAGATAAATATAAGGAGAAAACTCCGCCAATTACAGCAAGCGGCACGTTGACCAATATCAGCATAGCTTGACCAACAGAACCAAAGGCAAAGTAAAGTAGTAGTGCGATTAGTGCTAACGATAAAGGTACAACTATAGCTAACCTATTTTGAGCACGTTTTTGACTTTCGAACTGGCCGCCAATCGAAACAGAATAACCTGAAGGTAAGTCAACCTTTTCAGCAATTACCGTTCTGATATCGGCAACCACGCTTCCCATATCTCGATTTTGTACATTTGCTTGGATAACGACTCTTCGTTGTACATCATCGCGTCTAACTTGTGGTGGGCCTGACTCAAATGAGACTGAGGCTACGTCACCCAGCCGCACCCAAGCACCAGTAGGTGATTGAAGCCGAATATCAGCAATAGCTTCTTTGTTACTTCGGTACTCTTCCTCTATGCGAACGTAAATATCATAACGTTCATTACCATTGATTATTTGTCCGGCTTCAACACCACCAATACCATCACGCACAACCTCCATTATGTCACTCACAGACAATCCAAAGCGTGATAGTTCTTGCCTGTTAGGACTTATCACCAATTGCGCTTCACCAGCAATTTGCTCCAATGCAACATCCCTTGCACCTTCAATGTTTTTAATTGCTGTTTCTATTTCTTGACCTTTAGCCGCCAGTACCTCAAGTTCAGGCCCAAACAACTTTATCGCCAACTGAGCCTTAACACCAGATAGTAGCTCATCGACACGAGTCGCAATAGGTTGAGAAAAGTTGAGTAGCAACCCAGGGAATTCTTCTAAAGATCTCTCCATTTTTCCTTGAAGTTCATATCGATTAGATGCACTGGTCCACTCAGAAACAGGCTTCAACCCTATGTAAATTTCGATGTTATTCACAGGCTCTGGGTCTCCACCTATTTCTGCTCGACCAATTCGGCTTAATGCATAGGTTACTTCAGGGAAAGCCATTAGTTTTTCTTCTAGAATTGGTGCCACAGTGAGCGCGGTATCTAAACTGGAAGAAGGTGCAAGCGTTGCTCTTAAGTTTATCGTCCCTTCTTCTAACTCAGGTACAAATTCAGTACCAATTAATGGAACTAATGCAAAGGCAGAGAAAACTAATATAAGTGCGGCTGAAATGACTAATTTGGTGCGTTTTAGTGCGAATGTAAGCCCTTTTCTGTAGAGTTTGTCTAATGGCCTAAGAACAAAGCTTTCCCTCTCTTTTACACCTGACTTAAATAAATAAGTAGCTAAAGCGGGTACAACAAACAACGCAACCACAATAGCAGATATAACAGCTAAAATGATGCTTATTGCCATAGGTTGAAATAACTTTGCCTCAACACCTTCAAAGCTAAATAAAGGCGTAAATACGACTAAAATAATAGAAGCTGCAAAAAATACGGGACGAGCCACTTCTTTACCCGCATTTTGAAGACGTAACTTAATACCATGCTCATCTTGTTCTACATCATGTGGATCAGTATCAGCACTAGGCACTCTTTCTTTTACAGTTTTTAAATGGGTAGAGTCTGGTCTATTTAAATGCTTAAACATGTTTTCAACCATCACGACTGAACCATCAACTAGCATACCAATGGCTACGGCAATGCCACCCAATGACATAAGGTTTGCAGAAATGCCCCACCAAGCCATGATCATTAACGCGATACCAATTGAAATTGGAATAGATATTAGGACAAGGAAGGTTGCACGTATATTCATTAAAAATAGTGCTAATACAATACAGATGAAAATAAATGCTAGTAATAGTGCATCAACTACTGTATCAACGGCTTTTTCAATCAAATCAGCCTGATCATAAAATGGTTCAAAGCGAACACCTTTAGGCAATGCTTGATTAATCAATGGGATTCTTGCATTGATACCATCAATGGTGGCTTTAGTATTAGACCCCATGCGTTTTAAGACAATGCCAGAGACAACTTCACCTAAATTTTCGACTTTACCGTCTTCGGTTTTGCGCGTCATTGTGACAGCACCTTGACGAATTTCACTGCCCATTTCAACTTTAGCAATATCCGAAACCGTCACAACTGTCCCATCAACTGTTTTGACGGGAACTTGTTTGATATTACTAATACCAGCGTCACCACTTTCAAACCAACCTGCACCTCTAATAACAAGCTGCTCTTGCCCACGGTTCATATACCATCCGCCAACATTGGCATTGTTGTTATCTAGGGCACCAACAACGTCTTCTTGCGTTAGGTTATAAGAAAGAAGCTTAGATGGATCTACATTTACTTGGTACTGCCTAACAATACCTCCAAAGGAGAGTACATCAGTAACACCATCGACAGGCATAACGAGTAATTTTACTACCCAATCATTGAGACTCCTGAGTGCCATAGCATCATAGCCTGCATCTTTATCTGAAATAAGAAGGTACTGAAATACTTGGCCTAGCCCTGAGGTGTTTGGCCCCATTTCGGGTGTGCCGACACCTTCTGGTATCAGTTCTTTTGCGGCTTGAAGACGCTCAAATACAAGTTGTCTTGCAAAGTAAATGTCGGTGCCTTCTTTGAAAACAACCGTGACGCCAGACAAGCCTGTTTTAGAAATTGAGCGCACTTGTTCTACATCAGGTAAGGCATACATGACCGCTTCAATGGGGTACGTAATGAGTTGTTCAACTTCTTCAGCAGCTAGTCCTGGCGCTTCAGTATTTACAGCAACTTGAACATTAGTAACATCAGGAAAGGCATCTAAATTTAGTTTTGGTATAACCATAATTGCGCCGACAATTGTGGCAAACAGCGCAATCAAAATCAGGAGTCTATTATTAACAGACCAATCTATTATTTTATTAAACATAGTCTTGCTCCTTAGTGGTTATGCGGATCAAATCCGCCTTTAGCGATTTCAGAAGCAACAAAAAATGCGCCTTTGGTTACAATTCGCGTCCCACTATCAAGGCCAATGATTTCCCTAAAATCACCTAAGGCTCGGCCTAGTTCTACTTCTACAGCTTTAAATTCTCCAGGGTGGTCTTCGACAAATACGGTCCAATCACCATCTGCGCTGCGGATCAATGCTTCTTCTGGCACAGCCATCACTTTCTGCTTTGTGGCAAACTGAAAGTAAACTTTTACAAACATACCTGAATGAAGGTTATCATCAGCATTCTGTACCCCCAATCTAATAATTCTTGTACGAGTTACGGGATCAATTGTATGGGCTTCTTGGATAACTTTGGCATTGTAACTCTGGCCTTCTAATTTAAGTACCGCAGGAGAATCAATTGATAAATTTAGCTTTTTATTTGGAGAAACTTTTGCTTCAACCCATAGTTGTTTTTCATCAGCTAACAACATGACTGAATCCCCAGCATCAACACGTTGCCCTTGGATAAAGTCGTCTTGAAGCACGACACCTTCACGGTGCGCCGTTAATGCATATTGTCCAAATGCTTTAATGTCTTTGTTAGAAATACCATTTATTGCTTTTTCAGTTAACCCTAAAGCAATGAGCTTGCCATAGCTCGCATTGTATGTTGTTTCAGCTTGTAATAATCGACTTTCACTCACCGTCTTATTACCCAGCTTTTTTACACGTTGCCATTCGGTTGAAGCGATTAAATAGTCAGCTTGTGCTTGTGCCATTGCTTCACTAAATAATGTAACTAACTTCTGACCTATTTCTACATACTCGCCAAGCGCTGCATGGCGACTGATAATGACTGACTCTGTACGTGGTGATACCACATAACTTTTATAGCCATTAGCTTTTATTTCGCCAGGTGCATATACGGAGCTAAATTGATATTCAGGCTTAACACTTTCCACTTTAATGTTAGCAAGCGACATCTTCTTTGGATCAATAGTGATACCTTCTTCATGTCCTTCTTCTCCCTCTTTATTACCACCTTCATGGCCGTGCTCGTCATGGTCACCTTTATCTTCTTCATGTCCCTTTTCGTGTTCATGCTCATCTTGATGTTCTTTTTCTTCTTGTTTCGAAACGTTTGTGACAGAACCAGTTCCATCTGACGACTGTGCAAAAGCATCATGATTTGTAGTAAACCCAACTAACAGGCAGCTAATTACTACGGCTAAAAATTTTTTACTAATTACTGTATTCATTTTTGTAACCTATATTTTTAATAAATTTAAGATTTCGTTTTTCGCTACTGAAAAAACAAAGCGCTCAAATCTCAAATTTGGATAACTGACCCATACTTAAAATGAAGGATATTTCTGCAAGCTTGAATTGATTTTCCAAACGTATTCCTGCATGAAGCCCTTCCGCACGTTGATTTAATGCAAGTAAGTAGTCAGAAGTATTAATGTCACCAGCTTCCCAGCGCTTATTTAATAAGTTTTCGCTGCTATCTAATCTGCCTTTTGTCAGTTTTTGCCATTGCTCATAATATTTTTTACTGACAATAAGCGATTCATAATTAGCTTTTGCTTCAAATGACTGCTTTCGATAAACCGACCGAAAGTTAGCCTCTGCTGCAATTGCTTCTGAATAAGCGGCTTTAACAGTATCTGAATAGTTATTTCTGATATTTAAAGGCATTGAGAAAGTCACGCCAATCAAGTCTTCATCTCCACTTTTCCCTGCGTTAACTCCAATGGTTGGATTGGCTTTAGATTCCATAGTGGTTAGTTGAGCTTTAGATTGTTTTATCTTCCATTGCGCTCTAGCGAGTTTAACTTTTGGATGTTCCTCAACCCACTGAGAGTTAAATGAATAGTTTGTTGCTCCAAAAGTAAATGAAAACAAATTGGTAGTATTAGGCGTCCAATCAGGCAATAACTCCTGAACATTTACCTCTGCATTTTTCAAAGCAATTTGCGACTCAGATATTTCACTGAAAACTTGGGACAAGTTTAAATAAACCAGTTCAGCGTCAAGTGGCTCTAAAAGTCCTGCTTTTCGCTTATCTTCAATAATTCCAACGAGCGTTTGTAATTGATTTTCTCTTACTGAAAGTAACTGAGCCACCTTTTTTGCTGCTTGCCAATTAACTATTGCAGTTAAAGCGTTAGCCTTTTTAGAATCGAGTAGAGATAACAATTGTTGCTGGTTTGCATAAACACCAATTTCACCAATGCTTTTATTTGCTGATTGCTTATCCCAAAAATCAATCGTTTGACTGATACCAATAGAATAATTATCAAAATCACCCTCTTTTTCATAGCTTGCTTCAAGCTCTGGGTTATATACGGCTTTAGTTAAGCTCTTGGCTCTATGATTACTTGCATTAAGTAACTCTTTAGCCGCAACAACTTCGGGATCTTTATTTATTTGACTATCTAGCCATGAAATACTTTTCTGTTTGGCATAAGTGGCAACTGAAAAACTCACAGCCATACATAAAGACAGGACTAAACCTGCATTTTTTAAATATATATACATAAAAATTCTTAATTTTAAAATTAATAAACACGAAACCTTTATCCATTATTAAAGGATAAATAGGTCATTAAAAATTAATCTAATTAAGAAATGGGCGGACGAAGTATCGCTTCAAGAAAGGTACTTGTTTGATCAATTTGATAAGGCGTTTTATTGATAATGTTTAGTTTGCCCGTGGTATTTGAATTACTGACTAAAATCCAAGATAAGTGGCTGCCACTGCAATGTCCGCAGTGATGACAATCTTTTTCATTATGCTGCTCATCACCTACATTATCATTTGAGACATTTCGATCATCTGCATGATCATGTTGAATTTGAAGGTGCTCTATATCTATTTGGTGATTCTCAGGTGTTGCGGATACAACAGCAGTTAACGATTGCAAAACAATCGAAACGACTAATAGTATTTTTAACGCAACATTGAATTTCAAAATAAACACCTACTTAAATATGAAAAATTATAATATCAAAAAAAGGTTTTCTAAACTAGCCATGCGCATGTTTTTCATGCTCGTCACGGCAAGTTTCTTGAGGAAACTCAAACTCAATGGTTGTATGAGATAAATTATAAGAAGAAAGTTCCTTAGCCACTTGTTGTTTTAGCCTAATTAATTTATCAACCTCAAAGTTATGGGCTAACTCTAGGTGAGCAGTTAATACGTGACTTTCCCCGTCTAATGACCAAAAGTGCATATGATGAATCCCATTAATTTCAGGTATAGCCTTTATCGCTTTTTCAATATTATTCTGCACTTCTTCATCAGGTGTAGCTTGAAGAAATAGTGCCAATGTTGTTTTCAGGTTTTTCAAAACGTTAAACAATATAAACAGTGTAAAGCCTATAGAAAGCAAAGGATCTAATATTGGTAGATCTACAAAAAGCAGCACGATAGAAACAATTAGGACTGCAACCCAGCCAAGTACGTCTTCAAGCAAATGCCACGTAAGTACTTTTTCGTTCAGCGTTTTACCCGCTTTTAGTTTAAATACTGCATACCCATTAACAGCAACCCCAAGTAATGCAAGACCCAACATTCCTTCAGCCATTGGCATTTCAGGATTAGATAATCTTGGTATTGCTTCAAATAGCACCCAGACAGAACCAATAACTAATACAATACTGTTAATTAATGCGCCAAACAGGGTAAGACGACGATAGCCATAGCTAAATCTATCGGATGCTTCTTTATCCGAGAAACGACTCAGTATCCAAGCGAATCCTATAGATAAACTGTCACCCAGGTCATGTACAGCATCAGCCATAATAGCGGTACTGTTGGTTAGCCAACCACCAATAAATTCGATAATAGTAAATGAAACATTAAGGAAAAATGTCCAACCTATACGGTCGTCTTTTCCATGCGAATGGCTATGGCTATGATTGTGCATTTTCCACCTCAAGAACTTTTAAATTTCTTACATTGACTACGTTAAAATTGATAAAGTGACGGATCACTCGTTGATACATCCAACGTTTGATTCCTGATAAGTTAGTTCCTTTTTCGAGATAAAACTCATCAGGGGAATTATAAACACCAAAATCATCATGAATACCTTCTTTTTGTATATAGGTATCTTGACCACGCCAATCTGTATCTGGCGAAGAGAAACACTTTGTTGCAACACCATAACCACAAAATTCGTTTTTTATTTGACTAAATTTGTGCTGTAGTGAACTTAAATATTGTTCATCTAATATAAAGCCTTCTAAGTTTATCCAACGATCCTTGAAATAAACTTCAATCCAACTATGAATGATATATTTAGGTGCTAACCAAAATACATAAGTTGGAATAGCTCCTTTTTGTAATCGCTGCTCAATAGTAAAGCCGTGAAAACGACATTGAATACCTAATCCTCGTAACAAAGCCATCAGCAAGTTACCCTTGGTATTGCATTGTCCGTAACCATCGGCTAAAACACTGCTTGCTGAAATATCATCACTCTCATTGTAACCAAATAATATTTCATCTTTAACAAATTGGTAGGCTGCACCAATTTTGTTGAAGTCATCGAGTTCTTGCCAATTACGCTCAGAAATTAATGATTGAATTGTAGAGTGTTCAAAATTTACTATCTTGGTTTTTTCTAGATATTTGCTATTCATTGATGTTTCCTTACTTTGAACAACCAAAGGTTGATTGTTTATCTTCATTTGGTGTTTAACGTGTTTTCTCAGCAACAGCTAATTCTTGTTTAGCATCGCTTAGTATTCGGTAAGCGCCTCGAAGAATTAACATTGAAATGATGCTACCAATGACGATATCAGGCCAACGCTGTTTCAGCACCATAACGAGTATGCCTGCGATAACGACACCAAGATTTGCAATTACATCATTCGCTGAAAATATCCAGCTAGCTCTGATATGTACTTCATCGTTGTTGTGCTTTCGAATAAGGATGAGACAAATCACATTTGCAACTAAAGCAACCATGCCTACGCCAATCATAAACCAAGAGTGAGGCTCACTTTCACCATACAGCCTTCTAGCAATATCCATTAGAATTAGCACGCCTAACCCCAGTTGGAAATAGCCACTCACTAAAGCAGCATTAGCCTTATGTTGGATTGACTTTCCCACCGCGTATAGTGCAATTGCATAGACGATTGCATCCGCTAGCATGTCTAACGAATCTGCAATTAAAGCCGTTGATTCTGATAACCAACCAAAGCCAATTTCAAAAACAAACATCGAGGCATTGATAGCCAGAAGCCAATAAAGCACCGTTTTTTGCTGGTTATCTTTTAGCTCAACTTCACACCCACAATCGCTCATTTTCATCTCCGATTAACTTGTATGCTCTAACTATAAATCCTATAGTGACTATAGGGTCAAGTTTATTTGGAAATTTTATGAAAATTGGTGAGTTATCGAAAACATCGGGGTATTCAGTACAAACCATCCGATATTATGAAAAGGAGGGCTTGCTGTCAGATCCTGATCGCACTGAAGGGAATTTCAGGTTGTATTCTAATAAGGCATTTAAAGAGCTAGAGTTCGTAAAGCATTGTCGAAGTTTAGATATTCCGCTTAATGATATTAAGCGACTCATTGAATTAAAAAACAAGCCAGAGGAGAGTTGCTCTAGTGTAAATGCATTAATTGATCGGCAACTAACTTTAGTTAATCAACGAATGAAGGAATTGAATGCACTCAAAAAAGAGTTAAAACTAATGGCAAGCTCTTGCGGGTCTGACGGTACAATTGAAGTCTGTGGCATTATCAAGTCATTAGATAGTTGAACTAAATATAACTTTAGATTAGTAGTATTCACAAAGGCAATAATGAAAACCATTGGCAAATTAGCACAATCATTAAATTTAAATGTAGAAACCATTCGTTTTTATGAACGAGAAGGACTGATTACACAACCTGAAAAACCAATATCTGGTTATAGACAATATGACGAATCAATAGCAGGACAACTTAGGTTTATCACAAAAGCCAAAGCGCTCGGCTTTACGTTAAGAGAAATAAAATCGCTAATGTCTATGGACAGCAACTGCGCTCAAGTTGAGCTATTAAACCGACAAAAGTTAGCAATCATTCGAGACAAAATTAATGACCTTCAACGTTTAGAGAAAGTAATTGTGGGTATGACAAATACCTGTATGCAAAACGAAGATCCAACACATTGCCCCATAATTGACTCATTAAAATGATTGACTCCGTACTTGTATACGGAGTTTAGAATGATGGTAATATCAACCAATAGACTTTCAAATGATAAATAAAATATTAGACAGAGTAGGCTCTAGTGGCGTTTGGCTAGCGGCACGGCCTGCCTCCCTGCATTAAGGTCACTTGCATCGGCATTAGGACTAGGCTTCTTCTCTCACTTCGAAGGAATAGCTGTAAATACGCTTTTACCTATTTTTGCATCTTTGGAACTATTGGTAAACTTATACAACTGGCACAAAAATAAAAACCATACCAGAGCTGTCTTCAGCATTCTAGGGCCTGTAGCAGTGCTATTAACGCTTTATCCTCTTTGGCTATATGATTGGAGCACATACCTATTTTACTTTGGTATTTGCTTAATGGTCGTTATGTCGGTTTTGGATATCGTAAAACCAGTAAGGGAGCAAACATGCAACGTATGGCTAATTGCCGTCGTTGAAACGATTAACGGTCAATGTCTGCTTTTCGCTCAAAGCTGCCCTTAGAGCATTTACGTTAACTCGTTTTGGGGCAGAAACGAGTTTGGACTTTCCAGCTTTCACTTGACATCGGCTTATAATCTTAAAGTACAAAATGGGAGTAAACTTCCGTTTCTAGTGCTTCAAAGGTAGTTATCGAAATATATTCTGTTTCTTGAAAACGTTAACCTAGATAGCTATATAAACAACTTTTCAGGGTCTTATTTCAGCGAAAACCGGACGATCACCTTTTTATACCAAATGCATTTAAGATTTCCCTGACTTGAACTAACTACTGTATTGGAAATAGCAATTTGGCTCCTATATAAGGAATAATATGAGTATCGTGAGATAAGATTTACTTAGCTACTTTATGTTAATGTAAATAAGGTAATAATTAACTTTTAAGGTTGAAGTAATGGAATATAACAATCTATCCAAGCTTGTAAAAAAAGTTCTCAAAACAGATCAAAGTGGTAATACAACAATGCCCTCAAGACGCGAAATGACAAGCAAAATTTTTGCGTTTATTATGCTTATTCCTGGAATTACCAGCATTGTGATGACAGTAACAAGCGAAGGAGGGGAAAGTATTTTCTTCGCGATTTCTGCAAGCTTCTTTTTAAGTATATCTATATTGCTTTTTGGTCGAAAGAGCCGCTTAGAGTTTAACGGGACAGAAAAACAGCTTAATTTAAAAACCGCATTATGGGGTTACTTTCAAAGAAGTAAAGTTATTACATCGTTTGATACACTATCAATTGAATTAAGTAGTATAGGCGCGCAAGGCCCTTATCAAATTAAGTTTGTTGATCAGTTATATGAATTTAAACAGTATACAGATGCTAAAATGTTCATTTCGTTTTTATATAAAAAATATAATATTATTGCTGCTGAAACCATATCGGATTGGCCAAATAAAACGCCGATAAGGTTTGCTCAAAGCGAATTAGATATTTCACCACAAATTGCTCATGATAGCACTAAAGCTAATTCAAACTCTCATCTGAAAGATGTAGATTTTAATAGAGAGGATCTTGTTTTCATTGAAATATGGGATCGCAAATCGCTAATAAAACTATCCCTGCCATTTTTTGTTTTTACAGCCATTGCCGGCTTAGTTAAATACGGAGTGCTGTAATGTATTTTAAAGAACTATCTAGTGAGCTAGCTATTTATCGACAACCAAGGTTAACTAGATTATTGCTAGTTTTGTTGTGTGGTTTCTTTTTATTTATCGGACTAATTAATGTGTTTAATTCTGATGAAGCAAAATCATTACCAATATGGGTATCTGGGTTTATATGCTGGTTAGGGTGGAGTGGCTCGTTTGGTGGCTATGTATGTCGTTTTGATCTCGCAAAACAAACCTTGGAATTAAAGTCTAGTAGTTTATATACTATTTTTAAACGTGTTTATAAATTATCAGATATTAAAGGTTTTAAAGCTATACCAAGAAAAGGCTACACACATAACTATAGATTATATGCAGTGTTAACTGATAATACTCATGTTGCTTTCGCAAGCTACAAAGGACGAGGATTTGCAGTTAAGGAGTGTATAAAAATGGCTGACTTTGTCAGTAAGCCTTATCAAATCAATATTGATACAGCTCCATTATAATTTTATGAGAACTAAGTAGCGCGGATTAACATATTTTTTAGAAACCAATGCCAAACGCTTAGTTGTACTCCGGTGTTTATGGAGTTTAAGCTTAGCTCGCTACAAAAGAATTCGGGTATGAGCGATAATCGGTCATCGAGACTGGCTGAATATCGTCGTTAATTGATTGGTTAAACTGCTCTTTGCGCATATATTCATGAAAATGAGCGCTGCCCGCATATTGGTTCATTTAACTTTACCTAAAAAATTTAGAAAACTTAGTGATAGTAATGCCTTAGGTAATTTGTTAAAACTATATAAAGTAGATAAATGAGCGTTAAGTCGGCAGAAATATGCGCGATGAGCGCACTATTAAATTGTTATATTTCAAATGGAGTCTTTAAGTGAGTCAGCAGGAATTACACGATTTAATTATTTATCAAGATAGGTATTTTGAGATATTAACGGAGTTTTTCCTCTGCGTTACAGGCTGTTTGCCACGTGATTTTTCTCCATTGGAGAGCTTCTCTGACTCAATTCAAGGAATCGCATCTGTTTTAAGAGAGAACCCTAAAAGAGCTGAAAAGTCTATGATGGCTTTTTCAAGTCTCGAAAAAAATCTTAAGAAATTATATTCAGAAGAAGGTGGTAAAGCTTTTAGTGCAGCCAAGAAATTAGATGCATGTAAATTGAACTTGGGAGGGAGTAGTCGCTTTTTACAAACACAGTTAAATGCTACACGTAAATCACTTCTCTATTCCGATACAGTTTTAATTCCAGACCCTGTCATGCCGTGGTTAGAAAAAAAACGTGATGAAGAAAAGTTTAATCATGTCATACCCCTTCAAATGGCTTTTTTCATATTGCATTTGTCTGACATTAAAGGTGACGAGTTTGATCTACCGCCATTTATTGTATTTCCAAGCTTTGAAAAATCACTTGAAGAACACGATCAGCAAACGCAAGAAAATAGTGTTCAACTTATCACCGATGTGTTTTCACATTATGTCGATTCAGGTATAGCGCACCCGCAAGATATAATGGAGTTCGCTACAAATCACCCCGACCAATACTTTCAAAAGATAGAAGAGGCAAGACTTTTTGTTTCACCAGGTTCTGAGCCAGGGGAGTCTGTGAAAGTAGAATTAGAAAATTACAAAGCTGAAATGAGGCAGTGGAGGTCAGAAGATTGGTGTAATGAGTTGTTTTCGAATGGTGATGCAAGTGTTGTAACTAATGCGATCTTTGAACGTATTATGCCAAATTATCATTTACTAGAAAATGCAGATGAACTTAGGAGTCATCCATTTCTGTGTGTTAATGCGCAGGCGCATTATTACCAGCTTATTGCAAATATGAAGAATGCATCTGCTGGTGAAGTTGCGTCATTTGACCCATCTACATCAGCAATTTTACAGTCTCTTACATCTAAAAGACTTGATTATTTAGCTAATATTGAAGACTCGCAACTTGTGGCATTGAGAAAGACAGATGAAAATATTGAGTTTAGAAGAGAGTTAAGAGATTTAGTTAACAGCTTACCTAATACCAAGGTCGAAGATTTAGGGTATGTTGCTGCTGAAGTGTACTCCCATATTGAAAGAGCAATATCGAAACATGAGAAGCAAGTTTCATTATTTAATGATAAATATCAAGCAAAGCATAAATACACAGCTTTAATTGCTGGTGGTACATTAGGTGTAACTATGTTTCCCGTTTTAGCTCCTTTCTTAGGTGCGTTACTTCCCCTTGGTGCGGCTGCAGCTACAGGTAAGTATGTTTCAGATAAACTTGATGAAAAAGCTGAAATTGGACAATTTTCTCACTCCATGATGGGAGTAATTTCGCGAGCAAAAGGGAAGTGAAATATAACAAGACGCTGCTACGGAAAATTTACTCGCTGGCGCTCCTAAATTTCCGCAGAGCGCGGCGTTAGTTTTCAATGGAGAGTAGATGAACATTTTAAGTAAATTAGTCATTGTCAGTATTGTATTACTCATTACTGGGTGCGCTAGTATTTTAGGTGTCACTGGTGCGGATACTGGAAAAAGAATTAACGATGACTGGGTTGCATATAACGTCACTCATCCGGGGCTTACAATTAAAATTATTGTACCTTATGCTCCCGATTTAATGCCAATATCTACGGTTGGTAAATCATCACCTTCGCCGTTGAGACATACTATTATATTTGGAACCAAATCAAATCAACATAAGCTTGAAGTTGTAGGTAAGTACAAAAAAGAACTGTATTTTGGTAATAAGTTTTATGGTTCAATTTGGTCGGGTGAAGTTTTGATTCGAGACGGTAGCCTTTCAATAGACGGTAAGTTGGTATCAGTAACAGAAAACTAACAAGTGCAGTCAACGGACAAATTTTACTGCAAGCGTTATGTGTCATCGAGGTATTGTGAAAATTTCAAATTTAGTAGATTGCCCGAGTGAAATTGAGGTTGTCGCCAATTGGTATTTTAATGAGTGGGATCATAAGGATTCGGAAGCGACGCTAGAAAATGTTATCGAAAAGGTTTCTTCAATTTCAAACCGAACCGCATTTGTCGCTCATATTGACGGTGAATTAGCAGGAGCTGGAGAATTAAAATATCGCGAATACTCTGACTATCCTAGCTATAACCATTGGCTAGATGGAATCTGTGTACCTATAGAACATCGAGGGAAAGGTATATCAACAGCACTAATCGAGTTTGCTAAATCAAAGTCGATTGAGTTACAAATACCAGCTATATATCTTCGTTGTGAAGAGCACCTCGTGAAACTTTATGAATCTCATGGTTTTCAAGTTGTCTGTGTTGAAGAAACTAAGTTCATAATGGAATTTAAAGTGAACACATAACAAGGGCTTTCAAGTCGGATAAATTACAGTTGGCTTTTTGTTCGTGCCTCACTTATTTTAGCCAACAGCAATTTACCGCTTAAAACGGCGTTACCACTGTCTGCAAATGGCATAAACCGGAAATAGCCCTCGCACTAATTCTATATTTATACATTAAGGTTTCTTCAGGCTTTAAAGTAACTAATTCTCAATCATTCAATCATTCAATAATTTACCTAAATCTAATCCTACTCAAATTTAAGGCGAGACTTTAGTTAATAAATCTCAATCTGAGTGCTATACCTTGCTTTAAATTCAAACAATTCTCAAGCTGCCGCGAATTCTCAACTTAAGTGGCGCTGGCCAAAAATGATCAGCGCCATTTAATTTGAGAATCTCAGGCAGGTTATCAATTGCTTTTTCAAGAACTTAAAATGTACCTTTATGGGTACTTTGCCTCTTAAATTGAGAATTATTAAGCGCTAAAAATTGCTCTAAGGCAAATTCTCAACCTGCCAAAAAAAGTTCTCATCCTGCCGCGAAAATTCTCGCTCTGCCACTATGGTACACGGGCTTCATTTTATGTGTACTAAAATAAATAGATTCAGTGACCGGTGAATAAGTGGCGGTTATCATACGCCAATAAGTACTAATTGAAAGCATAGGCTATTATGCCTAAGGTGGTCATTTATTTTGGGTAAGGAAGGTCGCAGCGCTTAAGTGAAACTGAGGCATCATTTGTGAAATGTTATTAAATTATTATGGATGATTCAATTGCGGTGTGAGTTAGGTTTAGTTTATGAGGAAGTAGCTAAACCATTATCAATGAAAAAGATAAGTTATAGTAATCAGTAGGTTACTTTTATCTAGGTGTCTATTGTGTCGTTAATTGAATACATAGGCCTATAAGCGAGCCTTGATCTAAACAATTTACTGCTATTTTATAGCGTATTAAATGTCGAGCGATAATTGTATATTATTTGCTTTTGCTAACTTCAACACGTCCTTGTTATATATACGCTTTGAGTTGCTGCCTGAGATAAAAACCGGTGTGAGCTTACCTATATTAATTAGCCTCATTAACTCGACTTTAGGGACGTTAGAAACTTCAGCAACATTGTCCAGTGACATTGTCTTATCGCGCATAAGCTGTACCTGCAATTTACAAAAGGTAATAAACTCTTCAGGCAAGACGCCAATAGAATACATTAAATTGCGCATAGGTTTATATGCTATTGATAATTGGTTGTTTTGAATAGCAGTGAGTACATCAACTAGGCAAACGTTATGGTACGCCATTAGGCTCTGTTGCTCAGCTAGAGGTACATATCCTTCTTTATGAGAAAACTGACTTAACATTGAGTAAATGTTAGAAATTTCAATGCGGTTCTTCGGGAGTATCGTTTTTGTGGATAGCATTCTTACCAACCCCAGCTCATGTAAAATAGTGATTTGTTTAAATGGAATTTCGATGATTTCTGCGGCTATTTGAGCTGTGTACCATAACTGGCTTACAGGTTCATTTGCACGTATATAGTCGTCACTATACATATCAGATAACGTTGGTAGGGAGGCCCAGTCACATAACAAGTTTTGGGTAACAATCTCAACTTGTTTAAATTCAATATTTAGCGGGAGACTTATCGGTATGTTTCGAGCTCGCTCATGCAGAAATTTCTTTGCGCAATCAGGGTTATTGAGTATATCCACCGCCTTTTCTAGTAGCGTAGAGGTGATTTCTTTTGGCGGATAACTCGTTCGTGCACTTATATCATCGAATATCATTTTTGCGACTAGGTAAGCATCATGAACACGCTCTGGCACTTTCAACATTTCATTACATGGCTGACTCGTTAAAGACTTTGCGCAACGCGGGGAAGTACAGTAACCATTTAGTAAATCAATACTAAACTTTAATGGCTCATTACAATGCGAGCATTCTGAGGCTAGGGCGCACTCATGAATGATACAGTGGCGTAGAAAGGGGTTTTGCCATTGAGCTCGGAAATACCCATGTTGCTTAATACACTCGATGCACACCTGAGGTGTGAGTAGTCGTGAATGTGTCCAACCTTTTATTTTTAATAAAGACAGTTTACAAGCCTCTGGCAGAAGGTTGTCGAGCACAACATTCTTTGATGGTTTGCCTTTGATAACATCATTTAGCATGGGCTTATTAACCACACGAGATGCACACTGCACACCATTTTCTTTCAATAGGCGCAATAAATACCCAATCGCTGACTCATATTCGAAATGTGCTGGAGTTATAGAAAATTGCATTCGTATTATCTCCTTGGTTGCTGTGGTTTTCGCAAACAACTCTGACTTCTGAGGCTTTTATCTTGCTCATCAATATACGCTGTTAATTGCTCTTGCGTTAAAAACTCATAATCAAATGGATTAATACCACCGGTTGCATACTTTTCGAAATTGTCATAAAGCGCCAGAACGAGTTGCTCATAGTTTTCTACTTTTCGCGTGTTATTACGTAAAAACAAATCACGCATGGTGCTCATAGTGTGCTCACTGTAAGCAAGGTAAATGCGATCGAGTAACTCATTGTGTTTATTGACTTCTAAATCGGGCAGTCCAACTTGTCGAATAAACCAATTACAGCAGTCCAGCCAATTCTGTGTTTTTGGCAAGATAGGTGTTATTTCTATGGGGCGCATTTGCCGACGAGACATCTGCTCATCATCATCAAATTTTCCCGCTGTTGTTCCAAATGTAAGCAACCTTTTAGCACTACTGGTTCCTGCAAAAACCATTGAACATCGGATTTTATTGCTATCAATCAGGTAACAAAAATATTTAATGATGCGTTGAAATTCAATTCCATCATAGCTCGAGGCAATATTTTGAATTTCATCCATGATAATCAGCTCGACTTCATGTTTTTTCAGTAAATGAATAAGTTGAGCATCTAATTCCGCAGCTGGTGTCTTAGAATTCTGAGCTATACCGCCAAGCTCAGAGATTAGAAATCGCGTTATTTCGGCCGTGCTTTTTTTGAACTCCTTAAAGGCCACATAAAACACAGGGACGGTTGTTTTCTCGGGCGACGTAACAGGCTCAAATTGCGCTACGTACGATTTCAAAATAAACGTTTTCCCAATACCCGACGAGCCATAAATAAGTTGCGCGCGTATATCATCGGGGTCTTTGTTGAACATGTCATGGGTTTCGCTGAGCCTCTCCCATGCCTTTTTATATACATTATTTGCGAAAAGTGTATCGGGCATAGTTACCATTGCTTAATATTTCCTTCATCATCTGACCGAGTTGGGGTCATTGTTTTTGTTTGGCTAATCATGGATTGTTCATATTCATCCTGTCCGCTCATCAGGGATTGGGAGGATTTAGTGATAGTTAGCTTATGTGATTCTTTTATGCGCGCTTCAACGGTTAGATTATTTTCCGTATTTTCATTGAAAGAAGGCGCTGTTGGCCCTCTGCGGCGTTTACGCGATGCCTTCTGTTTGAAAAATGAATCGATTTGCCCTACGTAATGGCCGGTAGGTTTATGGTGATAGTGGCCTTGATAAATTCCGTATTGAGTAGGGGTTGCATCGTCATTTAGCTCGTCAAATGACACGGGCAGTGATGTTTCATCTAGCTCTGTATTATGTGCAATAATCTCCACCGGCTCTTCTTTACCTGGTAGTGTTACCACAACGCTTACCTTACGTGCATCATGTCTATCACCAAACACATTCACAGACGGGTTTTCCCCTAAATCCATATCTTTTTTAGTTGCGTTAAAAAACGCTTTTAATTCATCACTAAAAAAATCTTGACGCAAATAGCGAACAGTTCCTCGTGACTGCAATTTATGCGATGGTTTGTCTTGCGAGACATGAAAACAATGCTGCAGTTGTCCGTAGGTGAATGATGGCGCAGGTGTATCGATAATAGATTGCTCCCATTTTTCGATAGGGATATGCCCCGCCGATTTATGATATTTGTGCATGTATTCGGTTAGAAATACATTGAGAAGCTTTCTGAAATTACTGATTGTTATATCAGCACGTTTTGGCAGGGGGATTGTATCAATTGATTTCGGGCTGGTACGTTTGCGTGAGTAGCTCTGAAAGCCAATGCTCGACTCACCGTTTTGTGTTTCAATTGTCATACCTGAGAAAAACTTATTTCTTAGGAAGTTAAAAAATGATTCAATGAACGGCTTTTTAGCCGGTTGATTTGATGGTGTATAATGCAGCTCGACTCCCAGTCTTTGTGCCGCTTTTTTCACGAGTGAATTATTAAATCCTGGGCCATTATCCATAATCAACACATTGGGTTTTCGCCCATTCATCGTTAAATTTTTATCGGACATGAATATCTGACGTAACAGGTTGAGTCCGCCTGAGCTATTTTCTGGCTCGAGGCTCAATACAACCGCGATAGGTGCGCGTGTATAAACGTCTATTGCTACATACAGCGATATTGTCGGCGTAGGTAAACCTGTTTTGTCGTCAATTAAACACATGTTGAGCACAACACGGTCACATTCAACGCGCTGCATTGCATAATAGGTTTTGATTTTTTTACGCAATGTCGTCAATCGCTTATTGATTTCCGCCTCAGACAGGCCTTTAAAATTGGCAAGTTTTTCAGCATCAGTAATTTCTCCAAGGCGTCTGTAATAGGTGCGATTAGAGGCTATCTTTATCTCACTATTCTCTAACTGTGCTTTTTCGGCTTCTCGTTTGTAATGGCTATAAAACGCCTGTTTGAAATTTGAGTTATTGCAGGTGTAAACCGTCGCAACATGGTGCTGTAAAAAGGCCTCAGTCGCAGCATTGAGCCGTGCGGCACAGTTGCGCTTTTGCCCCGCGAGCGCCTCATCATTAAAATCCGCTTGAACCCAATTTCGCCAATGACGACAAATCGTTTTCCATTTTGGGTGCTGTGTGGCAATTGTTGCAGGGTGTTCGCGTTCAACCCGCTTAATGAGCTCGTTATACGTTTGAGCTGTTGTAGCAGGGTAACCCTCACTGACCAATGTCTTTAAAACTGTGAGGTACATCAATCGTTCAGTAATGGTTGATTTTTGGTAGTCCGTTAACACAATGTGTGGGTGTTGTTTTTGTCTCAATAAATAAGTTTGCGCATCGAGCGATTCATCAAAGTCTGAACGAGAAACATAATGCTCCCCGACTTTTTCACCATCACCAGAGAGCATAACCCCATTGTTAGTGACAAATAAAATGGACTCGACATTGCCAAATTTATTTGTGATCTCCGAGCCAAGCGTGTACCCCATCATTAGCGGTAAGCTCGTGTTAAGACAGTTTCAGCGGTTAAAGGCTTATACAAATTTAGGTGGTATACCTTTGCAGCAATGAGCCCATAAGCTTCCGATATTGGACATACAGCTATCGCCTCTAAGCTTTGAATGAGCTCTGCGAACGTCAATTGGCCATCCGGAGCCATCGACAATGGAAATGTGGGCGCGGCGTAATACTGAGTTAACAAGCTTAAGTTTGCCATTTCGATTGAATTGAGTTTATCGACTACGATGAGGCGGATACCTATTTTGGCCTTTTTGCGCGTGAATTTATCAAAGAAAGCAATTTTGGCGCGATAAGCGTCGTCCACTTTTGATGCGTGGTGAATTTCGATGTATTCAGAAAATCCAGAGCGATACAGAACTAAAAAATCAGGTGTATAGCGGCGAGTTTTTTTATCAATAGTTACTGCTATTTGTTCTGGTTGACAGGTAAACATCACGACATTTGGATCACATTCCAGCAGGTACGCTTTTTTTAGTTCCTGAAATGACTCAGGAGTGAGCACGCTCTTATTTTTTTGAGAGTTAAACCGCAGTACAAAGCGTCCACGATGAACGTTCGCATTGGTTTTTGTCACTGTTAATTTCATAATTTTCGCCACCTGCAGAAAATAAATGTCTTTACACTATAGTTAATGTTTGATAATTTAAAATGTTTTGCATCGCATTTACTGGTCTTCATTCATTGTAATTTTCATTTGTGCCTTGCCACAGTTGGATAAGGGGCCTTCTTGAAAGCGAAGTGAATGTTGAACTGATTTTAAAAATAAAACAATCCCTCAAAAAATCACCAGCTTTTAATTTTATCTGTTTTTTATTAGTAAGTTACAGTGAGTTTGTGGTGGGTGGTTTATGTACAGCGCCCCGTGTAAGTATTTATAATTAATTGGCTTTGTTGCTATTTTTTAGGGATGTTAAGCGCATTTATTTTGGGGCGTCTTTCTCTGAAATGGTTATAAAACTAGTTGTTATATTTATTTGACATATACATATACAAAAACAATATATAAAGTTTATTTACTTTCAATGGGTGATATTTATCCCGCTGTAATACGTGTACTTTTTTTGCGAAGAAACGTGTTCAATCTAGCCGAAATAATAGAGTGTATAGCTGGTCTGACCTGTGGGTGTTTTGTTTCATATCTTGGCTAAACAACATTATCAAAGTCAAAAAACGTCATAAAACACCTCGCTACCAATTGCCATGAAGGTAAAAATCCAACCATTCTGAGACCAAATTATTGGAAAGCCATGTTTGCCAACGAAAAAAACGAGCCTTCCTGGAATCAAAAAAACAATTTTTTAAGTAATGAGGTAGAGTTAGGCTAGTATTGAGTTTTTATTTGATTAGATGAGGGGAGGATTAATGGCTAATAAACACAAACCAGATGGGTGGGTTGTTCTAACATTTCAGACAATAGATGATAAAGCCTGTTATGTTTTATTTTGTTCATGGCGAGATGACGATGCCTGGAGAGTGAGTTCAGGCTCAATGGTGTTACCTCACCTATCACCGTGTGAAAACTACTGGATATGGCCACAAATATCAGGCTCTACATATGAGCTCCCCGTTAATGAAGAAAATGGCTACACCTATTACACTGGCGGAGTTTTAGAGGATTTGTTAGCGAAAGGGTACCCCGATGGCACGCAGTTAAAGCGCATTGCATTTAAAGATGTTATGGAAGATAAGTAAGGGATTAGCGCCATCTAATCCGTCTATTTTATTTTACTTTTGAAGGTCATGAGCTCTACATAACGGTAGATACTTAGCGGCTTTGGTAAGCAAAGATGAGAATCTGTATTATGTAAATGTTGCTAGTTCTACATTAAAAGCTAATAAACGAATACAGTAAAAGCTAATAAATGAATACAGTATAAGTATAACTAACGCGTACTCCCATAGTAATCCAGCCTAATAAAAATTTGGCTAATATTCAGTGTGATTTGGTTGGCTCGGTCAAAGGTGTTGATATTCAGGCTTCAATAATTCTTAATAAGAACAAACCTTACTTCATAAAGGATTACTTATGGGAAAGGAACTCGATATTTATAAATTACATAAACCAGATAGAACATATTAATATTAAATATGAATGGTTCTTTTACACAAAATAAGTTAAGGATAGATATGGATAAGCGCATTGACTTTACAGAAGCAACTAAGAATAAAGTTCGCTTTGCTGCAGGGAACTTATGCTCAATGAAAGGTTGCTATGTCGATTGTAGAAGCGGAGCTTTAAACATCGCCACAATTAGCCACATTATTCCTGCACGGCCAAATGGACCTCGTGGTAATGAAAAAATTTATAACGAAGAGTTCATAAAAGATGAATCGAATGCAATCCATCTTTGCAATATATGCGAAACAGTGATAGATGCAAATGCTGATATGTACCCTGCCGATGACCTCAGAAAACTAAAGTTTGTCAGAGAGTATGGACAAAATGTCAAAGTACACTTACTTCAAAGAAAAATGAAAAATATTAGAACCGATTATCTTAGTGAAGTAATCACAAAGAAAGTCGATGAGATAGGAAGCCTTGAAGAAGCATCCAAACACTTGAATTCTCTTGTCCAAATGGAAATTGTTGCTGATGAAGTCAAAATAAAACATAAAATGTTAATGGATAAAGAAGTCTTCGATGAAGCAAAGAAGCTTTTTACTCCTGCAGCACTCTTAAACCCAAGTTTATGTAACCTGCAAAACTATCTAAATTCACAAAGGACAAAAACTGAAGCAGAATACACCATTGATGATTGGAAAAAAGACTCATTTAGACTAGAACATTATTTACCTAACTATAATAAAAACAAAAACATTATAGCTGAATTGGGTGGCGAAATTGTATCTTTAGCAGATAAGAAAATCATTTTAAGTAATTACCCAGTCAAGCTAATATCATTAGCCCCACCAAACTACAAAGAGTATTGTTTTATTAGGATGTTCACACACCCTTTTATAAAAATTAAACTCAGATTATCTCAGAGAATGAATGAACTTAAAGGAAATTACAATTCAATTAAAATTAAAGTTGAAGGGAATAATAGCAACCCCTTTCAGGCAATTAGCAAAAAAGATATTAATGAACTCATTCAACTCTTTACGTTACTCAAAGGTGGAAATAAAGTTGGGTTCAGATTAGGCAACGAAAGTACTGGGTATGTAAATACTAAAATAATCCCTATTAAGTTCGAAAGTGATACTTTAGCTATTGATGAAATAATTAAGCAACTAGAAAAACTGGCCATTTTCTACGAAGGAGCCTACAGGTTTGAGTCGTTTGTGCATCAAGACTCAATTATAAATTTCGACCATAATTCTATTGATAAAATTTTACCAATACTTGAATGGTTTAAAATTGAATATGAACGCGATCCTGCAAAAGTGGATTATGATGATGAGTCTAGAAAAGCAAAAGTAAGTGTTGTTAAAGGGCCCTATCAAAAAGTTAAAGAAGATAGCGGCTTTGTTACTACCTATCCGATTATCAAAATAGAGCTGTATTAGATGTGGTAGTGGGATTACGTCAAAATCGCCTGGTACTTATACCGTCAGTATCCCTTGGTATTCACACTAGTACAACTAACTAACTCAATCAAAATCTATGATAGGAATGTCTAACCAGCGGGTTGTAGTGGGGCGATAAAAATGCTCTTTTCATGTTCCATGATTTTGTTAGCTTTTCACTGTCTATTGATAATAGTTTCTACACCATATCGTTTATTTATTGGGCTTCCCAGATTTCACTAGACAGTTCTTTATTCAGAATAGGGCGGTTTCTTTATACTGACTCTTAAGGCTTCTTTTTTAAAGACTTCAAAAATTCGTTAATGGATGTTGGCAACCAATTGTAGAAGCAGTTTTTAATGTGTGCTGATATTTAATTAAAGCCGTAAATATACGGCTTTATACGTTATGCTAATTCAACCTCATGAAAATATAATCCTTTGATGCCATGTTCTTTTACGATTGTGTATAAACTGTTTTTAGCATCTGTTGTGAAATACTTAAGCCCAGCCTCTCGCACTCTAAACAATCCAGGGTTTTCAATTGCATCTTTTGTGAACACCATTTTTTTGAACTTTCGTATTCTACTTGGCTTCCCGTTTTTTATATTCCGTACGGTATGTTCTGCATTCAGCGCCTCGTCAAAGCCCACAACATTAAATGCAAACCACTGCTCATCTGCTAAATTACATTCAAGTAACTCGACGTTTTTACCAAAATCACTTAAGAATAACGATGAAAATTGAGGGGATACAACAATAGTTGAAGCACCTAGACCGGCAATATCAGGTTTGGCTAAATTTTGATGTGCAACACTCGGCTCTATTAACCAATCAACGCCTAAGGTTCTCCAATTGTCTTTCATACTCGTACCATCGAATAATAACAACTGACCTTCGGTTAATTGGATAGTCTGCTCGAACCCTGTTTCGTTTAACAATAAAAACTCATCAGGGTCAACACTGACACTAAATACTTTGCTAAATTTATCTGTCATTACACATTAGCCTGGGTTAATGATTTAGTAATTGGAAATGTACCATCTGCAAGCTCATCGCCTATTTCTCGTAAGGTTTCAATAATACCTTGCCTACCTAAGCCCTCAGCAATCGTTTCATTTAGTAAAAATTCAATATTGAAATAGTATTTACCTGTATGAATCTTAGAGTGTGAATACGCATCCGGAAGAATATCCATTGGAACATGCTTTTGAAATCGAGGTAAGTAAACGCCATTAGCTTCATGATCAATATCGATTCCGAATGCCGCTAGCCTAAGTCTTGAACGAGCTGCACGCATATCATTCCAAGATACTATATGGTGCGCTGCGGTATCTTTAGGTTTTTTACCTCGACCTGATTTAGCCATGTTGGAGGCTAACTTCTCAGCATGCTTTTTCATGTGTTCCCAGCGAACATGGCGCGAATAAATCAAATCATCAGCTGAGATAGAACCGCGCTTATACTTTACAGAATCTATAATTTCACCACGGTAATGTATTGAAAATGCTTGAGCTTGGGCTTTAGCCAAGCCGCGGTCACCCGTTACTAAAAATAAATCATTTTCAATATCTTGGACTGTTACTTCCTGTATTTCTTGTCGCATAAAAACTCCTTTTTAAATTTGTTTCTAATATAGAGTTTTACACAAAAATGTACAAGTCTGAAAAACTCATCAGTAAAGGATTATTAGGAGGGAAGGCACCAGGAATTCTGATCTAAGTTAATAAAAGGCTATCTGCTATGTGCCAAAAGCCGACATCAGGTTCTAGTCTAGAAAAGGCTTAAATCGACCTAAAGCTGACGCTAGAAAATTCGAACTATCAGACTATATTGAGCGAAGAATCATCATACGATTAATCAAACTTGGCCTCAGATAAGCCTGTTTAAATAAAAGTAATATTCAAAACTGGTTTGCACAACTTTAGGAGCCGCTTGTCTTGAATTCTTAATTACGTGGAAGCATTTGATTAATATACGAAAAATAGCCGACTTTCACTCCCTTAAGAATATAAAATAGATGTCAATATGGAAAACATGAGGCATCATGTATTTTAATTTTAGGAAAAATGACGTTTTATTTTACCTATACTCTTAAGCCTAGGCGTTACCACATTGTACTAAACAGGTTGTCGACTTAAATATCGGCGCGTGTGAGCAAATCTGTCGTTAAAAATAGAGGGGGGTTGTGTCTGGGTTCATTTTATAGCCCTTGAGTGGTTTCGTGTTTTATCTAGATAACAAAAATTTTACCATAATAAGGCTAATTTTATTTATATTATTCAGTTAGTTATGCTTCATTGGGCTTCAGGTTGAACTCCGAAACTTGAGTCTCTAATACAAATCCATTTGATACCCATACAGAAATCTAGTGTACCATACCATCATGTTGATAAACTCATCAGCTCCATGATGAAGACGATGATGATGAAGACGATGATGAAGACGAAAATAGCACAACATCGCGTCGCTCGGCCGTGCTTCTCGACAGGCCCCGTGACAGCGGCTTATGAACTCAAGGTGGACGCGGGGGAGGTGCGACGAGATGACGCGCAAGTCGCTCTGGCGGCAAAATTCGATGCCCTGCACGAGTCTCTTGCCTCGCTCCCACCAGTACGCACCGACGATTCGACAGAGAGCCGCTATACAAGCAGCAGTCCACTGTTGCTGGCGCGAACCCTGGCATCCGCCCAGTCCTTTCTTCGAAAGAAGTTCCATTTGTGGACTTTTGGTCCACCACCGCGAGGCATGTACATTCATGGACCGGTCGGGGTCGGCAAGAGCTTTCTAATGGATCTCTTTTACGCGTCGGTTATTGTTCCTGATGATGATTCTTGCTGTAATAATGACAGCCACAAACACGCAAAGATTACCAAACGCCGCGTCCACTTTCATGAATTCATGCTAGACGTCCATCATCGAATCTTTGTTTACAAACAGAAGCACCCCAGAGGTGATGCGATTCCCATCATTGCGCAACAATTGGCACAAGAAGCCCAACTCCTCTGTTTCGATGAATTTCAAGTGACAGACGTTGCCGATGCCATGATTTTGAAAAGACTATTTCTATTATTATTGGATTGGAATGTCGTGGTAGTGGCCACCTCGAATCGCTCCCCCGATGCCTTGTATAAGGGAGGCATTAACCGATCCCTTTTTTTGCCATTCATAGACATGTTAAAACACACGTTCGACATTATTTCCATGGAGGGTTCCACCGAGGATTATCGACTCGAAACTCGAGCTGATGGTCAATCCTATTTTTGGTCAAACAAGGATGTTCATGGCGATAATAATAGTAACAACAACATGCAGGCGCAGTTGGAAGAAATATTTGGTGGCACTGCATCCGGAACTGAGGCCGAGGCCATTCACATACCCTTCGGTCGCACCGTCCAGGTCGCCCGATTGAATGACCGGTGCGCCTGGTTTGACTTTTCCGAGTTATGCTACCAACCACTCGGCGCGGCCGATTATATTTTCCTCTGCGACCGATTTCAGGTCCTCATCATGGACCGGGTGCCGCAATTAGACGCCAATCACCTCGACGAAGCGCGACGATTCGTGACCCTCATTGACGTGTGTTATGAATCTCGCACCCGCTTGGTGCTAGCGGCAAAAGTTCCGCTCGATGAATTATTTGTCGAGTTTGAAGCGCAAGTTGAAAGCAGTGATGGAAATGAAGAGTTGTTTGTCAGTGAGAAGGGGGGAAACTCGAGTTCCTTTGCGACGACCATGATTCGCACCAAAGAGGGTGAACAATTTGAGTGGTCGGCGACGGGTCGAAGTGGCGTGTCACTGGCACAATTATCGGCCGCCAATGATCTCGCCTTTTCCTTTCGACGAGCCGCGTCTCGGTTGGTAGAAATGGGTGGAAAGGAATGGGGACGGCAATGACGAAAGGTCTTTATCTCGCAAAGCAATGCACCTATGGCAGAGCAAGGACTTGCGTCAGGCTGTGCCGTTATATTACCCGCTCTGGGATATCGGAAAAAAGGTTGGCAATAACGACTTACGGTAAGGTGCTCTACCAACTAAAAAGTGCCTTACATCAGTTGCAGAGACATCATCCTAATTTGCTAAAACTTAGGCTAATTGCTCCTGAATCGCTATGACCACGAACGTCTGCAATTGGCTCAGGTTGTGTAAAAACTTCAACAACCCAATTAATAACGCAATGCTACGTAAAATGTAAGTTTCCTTAGTTATGAAACTTGGTCAGATTTTAATGTAAGACACATATTTACATCTATTTTTGTTCAAATAATGGGCTGAAAATAGTTTTTACACAGCCTGCGTACGTGGCCGACGGATAGAGGAAGTTGATGTTGAAGGGTTTTAGCAGCAAAATACAGTAATATAATTCTTCGTTCGTATGTCTGCTTTGTCGGAATTGCCGTCCTTAAGATGATTAACTTGTTTGTCTGCTTTTCGCTCTTTGCCGAAGTACGCCTGAGTGCCAAAAACAGCTATTCCGGTATAACTCGTCTCTGCCCCTAAACGAGTTAATGTAAATGCTCTAAGGGCGGCTTTGAGCAAAAAGCTGACGTTTACCCTTCCACCTAATTTACTGTTTACATATCCATAATCATTGAGTTTCTTCCATAGTCAGTAAAACGACCTGACGGGTCGTTTTTGTCTTGTCCACATTTAGAGCAATGTAACGTAACTTCAATGCTGGTAAGTACTTCCTAAATTTGATATCAATGGTACTAGGACAAAAATGAGAATGATTGTGGCAGAAAAACGACCCAATCGCTCGATATTAAATTTTTAGCGTAAAAGGAGAAGTTTTGAGCATAATCCAAAATGCTATAGATTCAATTCAAATAGGGATTGAAGACTATGAAAGTACAGATGATAGAAGAAGTGTTTCTGCTGTGCGAAATATTTCAGCTGGAATTTTGCTTCTTTACAAAGAAAAGTTATGTCAACTATCCCCTGAAGACAACAAAGAGCTTTTAATAAAACAAAATATTAGACCAATACAAAATGATGATGGAGAAATCGTCTTTGAAGGTAAAGGACATAAAACAGTTGATGTCTTTTCTATTCAAGAGCGATTTAAAAGCTTGAAAGTAGCAGTAGATTGGAAACGATTTGAAGAAATTAATAAACTGAGAAATGACCTTGAGCACTATTATACTTCGGAGTCACCAGATACAGTTCGTGAAATAGTTGCAAAATCATTTTTATTAATTAGAGATTTTCTAACTGAATACTTAGAAAAAGACCCACAAGAAACATTAGGTGAAGAGGCATGGGCAACATTACTTGAAGTAAGTGAAGTCTATTCTGCTGAAGAAGCATTATGCGCCTCATCTATTGAAAAAATAGATTGGCAGTATGATGCAGTAAAAGAGTCATTAAAATATTTACGTTGTAAGTCATGCCACTCTTCATTAATCGAAGCACCATACCCTGATGATCGTCACCCTTATGTTAACCTCCATTGCAGGTCATGTAATCTAGATTTTGTATTCGATGATGTAATTGAGCAATGTATTGATGACTCTCTGTCTGGTGAAGCTATGAGAAATGCAATGGATGGAGGTGAGTCTCCATATGATTCTTGCCATGAATGTGGAAAAAATACATATATACATAGTGAAGAAAAGTGTGTGGCGTGTGAATATGAAATGGAGTATAAATTTTGTGAAATATGTGACACTTCATTAGGTATAGAAGATCAATACAACGAAGGTAAATGTGGTTCATGCCAATATAGTTACGAAAAGTTTATGGCAGAGTAAGCTAACAAATCGCTCAAAGTGGACGCAAAACATTTGGCTTGCGCTGATTCTTCGCTAATTTTAGCCAACAATTTTGCGCCCGTTAGCGAGACGTTAGGCATCAAGTTGAGCACTCACGAAAAGGACAATTAATTGAAAGTTTATAAGTTCAGGGGTCCAGAGCAGATGGACTTTGTCTTTGATATCTTATTTAACAAGCGAATTTATTGTGCTGAGTGGCATACATTGAATGATCCGGTAGAAGGTGTATTCGTTTACTCTCATAGCGGTAAAAATCAGGAGTCAGTCGCCAATTTTATGAAAAAAGTCGAACAAGCCAAAAAGCCTCTCCGTGTTTGTTCACTATCCAAAACTTTTGATGATCACTTGCTTTGGGCTCACTACGCCAGTGGTTTTTCAGGAGTGGCTATCGAGTTTGAAATCGATGCTACAGAGGATGAAGTAGTAGATATTACTTACAGAGGTGTATTTGCTGGCGTTAACGAATCAAATAGTGCAGATCCTTCTTCTGTAGCAAGGGCTGTCCTATCTTCTAAATATGACGCTTGGTCGTATGAAAAAGAAATACGGATCCTTACAACGGATAGTTTTTATAAACTAAAAAAACCAATCAAGAAGGTTATTGCTGGGCATAGAATGTCTCAACCACTCTTTGACGCCCTTAGAATTGTCTGCGAAAAACTGGATATTGAAGTTGCTCGTACTGGTATTGGGGATGAGGGCATTGATGCAGACTATGTTTCACCGTATGGAGAATCACACTAGTTATGCCTAACAAACAGCGCAAGCGGGACAACATTTATATCAAAATTAAACCTAAAGAAATTCCAGAACCAGAATCATTCGATGAAAAAGAAGTTTATGCTTTTTTTGGTTTGGCTTCATTTTCGGCGCAATGTTTAGAAAAAGCTTTGGTGAATTTAGCTTTTACATACTCTCTCACTAATAAAAATATAGTGACTCAAGAAGAATGGGATGCTCTTTTTGACGACGTAAATAAAAAAACATTTGGTCGCTTGTTGGGGATGGTAAAAAAAGAGCTTAGTACCTCTGATGAGATGTTAGCGGAATTGAAACAAGCCTTAAATAAAAGAAATTGGTTGGCTCATGATTATTTTTTTGATTCGATGGGTCAATTTCATACTGAGTCAGGACGTATGAAAATGATTAAAAAATTAACTGAATTGATAAAGCTATTCAATAAATGGGACCAATTTATAGAAGGTGTCTACTTACACATCTGGCAACAGCATGGTTTAACAGAAGAGGTTATTTCAAGGGAAATAGAAAAGCTCAAAGCAGAGAATACCTAACAAACGCTTCAACAAAGGACGCAAAAAGCACGCATTCGTCCAAACTCATATTTGTCCAAAAAAGAGTTTATCTGACCGTCTGCTTCTCGCTCTTTGCCGAAGTTCGGCTAAGTGCCATAAGCGGATATTAATAAAGCGCCTTACCTTGATTTGTTAAGTTGTTTTGCTTTCTTTTTATCCCTAATCCATAAAACTGAGCCATTTGTTTTTTTCATCTCAAACAAATCTATAGCTTGAAATAAATCACTCAACTTCTTAAAGCCATAATTACGCTGGTCAAAGGATGCGTGATTTGAAATATGTGTACCGATTGGTCCTAACATGGCCCAGCCATCGTCTTCTTCGACAGCCTCAATTGCTTGCCTAAGCAAATTAATTAACTTGGTGTCACTTTTTATGTTCTTTTTTTGTTTTTGTATAGGAGGGTCTTTTTCGCTATCTTCGTCAAGATAGAGGAATAGTGAACAACTATTAACGAAAGCTAGTGGTGCTTTACGTTCACCAAAACCAATCACAAATTTACCATCAGCCAAAGAACGAGTTACCAAGGGAGTAAAATCACAATCGGACGACACCAGGCAAATAACATCAATGTCTTTAGTATACAGCACATCCATAACATCAATTACTAATGCCATATCTGTGGCATTCTTGCCTTTGGTAAGATCGAACTGTTGCATCGGCTGTATTGCAAATTCATGAAGCACGTCTTCCCACGGTTTCAGGTTTTGATTTTTCCAATTTCCATATGCTTTACGAATGTTGACTACACCATATCGCGCCAACTCGGATAGCACTTTATCTATCTTTTGAGCAGGTGCGTTATCTGCATCAATAAATACCGCAATTTTCTCTTTATCTCTCACAAAAGCTTCCTTGAAACTTAAAATCTTATTGACCACTACAGTAAACAGTTTCTCGACTTTTTCTAGTAAATACTTAGGCTATTATTTTCCATATTCCAGCCAAATAACAGTATTGTAGTGGCTTGGTTAATTTGGGACCCAAATTAGAGGCGTCTCCTTGTTGGTCATCTGCTGCTAGTTGCAACCATTTGAACTAATTAAATTGTTTATAAATGTTTTTTCTATAAGGTTTTCTTGGAGTCCATATTTAATTTTTATGTGTCTCCATTTTTTTACGTACTTACAATGAAAGTGCTTATTTCGGGGCATCCACTCATGTGGCGGCTGAGCGCCTTTAGATTGGTTGGCGTTATCTTCCACAGCTAAGAGATTTTCAAAGTCGTTGGCAAACGATCTTCTTTGCTCTCGAGTCCAGTATTTGCCACCCATCTCATGAGCATGAGCTAAGGGGACAATGTGGTCTATGTCGATATCTGAGGCTTTATAAAATGTTTGAGCAGTGTATGGGTCTATCCATTCACCCCAAGAAACGTTGCAGGGCTTATTTCGTTTAAATTTAACTGGTGACTTTGAATCTCTAATGAGTATTTCAGCCCTTGCATCCTGGCAGTCATTATCGGCATCAACCCAGTGTGGCCAATCTTTTCTATTATAATTAAGCGAGCCAACCCCAAAGCCTTGTGGCACTGGTTTATTTATATTTGGCGTACTGGATGTTGGTTTGCTTTTACCGCTATGGCAGTGATACTCGTTTCGCTTTTTATCGTTATGGCAACCCTCTGAATTCGTTCGACCACTGTGAGCTGAGGCACTACTGGAGGCCATCAAAGTTAGTATTAATATTAGCGCTTTCATTTAAATTCCTTATACCTGATTTTTTTAACCAATAACGTCACTGTCTAAAACTAGGGTTGATAAATATACAATAACCGATTTAATTGCACTTTATAATAGGGATGTCTGACCAACGTGTTGTGTAGTGAGGTGATAAGAAAGCACGCTTCATATTCCATGTTTGTGTAAGCTTTTCACTGCCGAGTGATAAAGTGCCCACGCCATAACGTTTATTTATAGCATCTAAGCATTCCATCATCCTTGGTTTATCTTCGCTGACAGAAAACATGTCAGCCTGTTGGAATAACTCACTCTCTAATTCTATTGCACCAATACCGCAGCGATAAAAGCGCGTATTTACTTTAAAAATATCATTTATGACATCCGAAACGGCTTTAGCCATAACGCTGGTATCCGATGTCGGTATGGGAAAGTCGTAAAGAAGTGATTTTTTATAATAAAATTCTTCGTGAGGTGAGCTGGCAGCAAATATAACGATACGTTTTGCTAAAGACTGCTGTTTCCTCAGTTTGCGGCCAACAATGGCAGCATGCGTAACGAGAGCTGATTTTAATGTTGTTATATCACAGACTCTTTCACCAAAGCTTCTTGTAGAGTATATCTCTTTTTTATTCTGCTTTACTTCATCCCAACTTAAACACGCAATACCGTTTAATTCGCTGACTGTTCGCTCAACGACAACACTGAACATTCTTCTCATGGCTTTTGGGTTTTGGCAAGCGAGCTCCCATGCCGTGTTAATCCCCATGAACTTAAGCTTTTTTCCTAGACGGGAGCCTATGCCCCATACATCAGTGACATCCATTCGCATCAATATTGCTTGGCGAGAATGTTCATCGTTGATAACAGCAACACCGTTATAGCCGGACAGTTTTTTAGCTGCATGGTTGGCGGCTTTAGCTAGCGTAGGCGTCGTACCAAACCCTACACCAACCGGTAGACCGGTTTCACGCCAAACAGCACGGCGTATTGTTTGTCCATAGTCGGCCCAGTCATCAATGATTTTAGTGAAGCCAGTAAAGCGAAGAAAAGACTCATCGATACTATATACATAGTGGTCATCACAAAAGCGGTTTATGACCGTCATCATTCTCTCGCTCAAATCAGCATACAGCTCATAGTTTGATGAGCGAACAACTACATTATGTTGCTCTAGGTAGTTTTTAACTTTGAAGTAAGGCTGGAATTTAGGAATGTTCAGCTTTCTGGCAATAGGGCATATGGCGCAAATACACCCATCGTTATTTGTTAGAACCACAACTGGTTTAAAGCGAATAGAGGGGTCAAAGACCTTTTCTGCACTCGCATAAAAAGCAACAGCATCTACGAGGGCAAACATCGACTCAGCTCGGCTTTATTCTTATGAAGACGAATGCTCGATGTGACAACACCTTCTAATTTAAAATCATCACCTTCAGAGATATAAACAGACTGATAGTTTTTAGAAGCAGAAATGAGTAAACGGTTTGTTTTATCTATTATTTTACACACAAAAGTCCCGTTGTAACTCGCAACTATTACATCGCCAGTACTCACATTTTCAGCTCTATCTACAACAAGTAAGTCACCATCGAAAATCCCTACATCTTGCATTGATTCACCCGATGCTAAACCAATAAATGTCGCATTAGGGTGCTTTATTATGAGTTCATCGAGCGAAATCCCAAGCTCTGTGTACTCTGCTGCGGGAGACTCAAATCCTGTAATACCGGCCTCTATAAAAATTGGAATAACAAACATACGCACCTCTATACTGTTTATTTATACAGTATAATTCAGCTTGCAAAGCTTACCAAGAAATTTAAATGTTAAATGAGAGCTTAACTAAGCTAATATCGTTTTTACTTCAGCAAAACAATGAATTATCGAGATTTCACCTTTAATGAGATATTACTATTTTATGAAAACTATTGTGTGGAATATTATTAAATAAAGACTGGCCTCAAAATCTATTTATGTCATTAACGTAAAGGTGGACTTTTTTGAGTAAACTATAAGAGATCTGAAGAAGGGCTCTGATTTTCTATGGATTAGTATGGAAGTTGGGCTTTGAACGAGAAGCCGACGGCCACTTTAGCGCATTTTTGGACAGAAATGAGTTAGAGCCAACGGACGGCTCTGTGCCATTTTCGGTCTTTCGACTGCAATATTACATCTTAAAACTAATTGCGACTACAGATGTTCACCATCTCATTTTTGATTAAACTTATCGTTGAGTATTATTTTCCCTGCTGAGAATACCAATAGTTTTTATACGCCAAACTTCCCCACAATACATGGGCCAATGCAATTTCTGAAGTATCATGATTAACATCTATTGGTGATAGTGTGTTGAGTTCATAATTATATTGAAAGTTCAAAGGTGCTTTACTTGGCTGAAGGATGGTTACTTCATCATTAACCATATAAGCAAAATTCTCTGCATACTGCATCATAGCTCTATTAGAAGCCGTTGGAACTGTTAGGTCTTGACCTAACATTGGTGAAATATTCTCTATACCCATTAATGACAAAAGAGTTGGTGCTAAATCGATTTGACTGACTATTCGTTGATCTAAAGTGGGTTCTTTACCTGAGTTTAGGATCACACCCGGAATATGGAAATTGTTAATAGGAACAAGATCTTTACCCATTGCTCTTGCATCATGGTCGGCAACAACGAGGAATATTGTGTTTTCCCAATAGGCTTGCATCTTTGCTTTTGCAATAAATTGTCCTAAGGCATAATCTGCATATTGTATGGCTTTATGGCGCAGTAATTCTTTGTCATCATACTTCGTCAATTGTTTATCGCTATACTGGATAGAGGTAACAATACCGTCAGGAATTTCAAATGGATCATGGTTACTTGACGTAAATATGAAGCTAAAAAATGGTTTTCCTTCGTTATGAAGCTTAGTTAACTCAATATCAGCTTGATTAAACAAATCACCATCGCTTGCCCCCCAAGACGCTACAAATTGTGGGTTTTCAATATCATTAAAGTCAACAATGTCTGTAAAACCGTTTCCTAGAAAGAAGCTTTTCATGTTGTCGAAATGACTTTCTCCACCATAAATAAATTGAGTCTCATAACCATTTTCTTTTAGCAGAGATGCAATAGTAAAGAAGTCCTTTTGCGATTTGTCTAACTTAACTACTGCCCTAGAGGGAGTTGGAGTAAAGCCAGTTATAACCGCTTCAATACCTCTAACGGAGCGAGTGCCTGTTGCGTATAATCGTTTAAATGCCCAACCTTCTTGATTTAATTTATCAATTTCAGGTGTCAGCGGGATTCCACCAAGAGATGATACATATTGGGCACCTAAGCTTTCTTCAAGGATAATTACCAAGTTTTTTGGTTGCCCCTTAAAGCTCGGAGAGCGCTTACTTAAAGTGGGTAAGTTATCGTTTTTGAAGCTGTCTAAAGGTTGTTTTGACTCCTGACGAACTAGCTCAATAACTCGATCATCTTCCATCTTGCCATACAACTTAGCTGCATTTTTTTCATCACCGAATTGATTAAGCGCATAAGCAACACTGTAGGTCGAATTTAATGTAAGTGAATTAACTAGTGGGTCAGTGGAAAAGTACACTAAGGCAGGATTGATTGGTCTGTGGCCTAATGTCCCTCGTGCAGATAAAGCAATTATTACAAAAAGCATCAAACAAGAAACCAGCCTACTTCCGATTGCTGCGTTATCTTCTTTTACTTTGTTAGAGACTACGTGATCAGTAAACTGCCATATTTTTTTAACAGGAAATAGCAATAGAGCAAACACTATCAATATTGTTATCAAATGACCATTCACCAGCATTTTAGACACTTCATCAGGATAAGCTAGATATTCAATAAATAGCCTGTTTGGTCTAAAGCCGTATTCATTGATAAATGCGGGCGTTGCTAATTCAAAAAACAATATGCCCATAAAGCAGATCAAAAACCAAATTCGCAAAACCAATGACCAATATTCTTGAAATCTAGTTTTTGACACCCAAGGGTGCAATAACGCCGGGATGGCGCATAAGTAACCTACGCTACTTAAGTCTATACGAAAGCCATTTGTGATTAGGCTCCATATACTATTTAAGTCATTAAATCTATCTAATTGCCAGATAGCCAACCCTGTTCGTACTAAGGTTAGGAATAGCATGACAGAAACAGAGAATAGTAGGAATGGTCTGATAAAGCTGTAGATAGAAGTAAACATCGCAATTCTTTTTAGTGAATAACACGATGTTTACTGTATTAGGTTAAACTTAAGAATTGCTTAATTAAAACTGATAATTAGACATTAATGTTGTTTTAAAGCAGGTCGTTGAGGTAGAAGTATGATCAAAACTACTATTACAAACAGTAGTGTCGCGGTAGCTGAATATCTACTCAATTCCAAACCACCGTGCGCAACAGGCTTGTCTAAAAAGTCACCAACAACCGCGCCTAAGGGACGAGTCAAAACAAATGCAAGCCAAAATAACATTGTTCTAGATACTTTAGTGAACATATATAGGGTTAATACAATTCCTAAGCCTGTACTGAAAATATATGCAGCTCCAATATAACCCAATCCAGCAGTATCAGCAGTCCAGTCTCCCAGTGCAGTCCCAAGTGTTTGAGAAAACATAATGGTTAACCAGTAAAACGATTCAGCTTTAGGGTTGTCAATAGAAGAAACACTGATACTTCCAATTGTTCTATACCAAATAGCTAATGTAATAATTAAGAGAGTAGCTAATAGAGTTGAACCTCCTAAATACCCAATTCCCAACGATCTATCGGCAAAATCAGCAAGTGTTGTCCCCACTGTCGTTGATGCAATAATAGTGATCCAATAAATAAACGGGCTAAATTTTGTAGATTTTACTTGCATAATAACAGCAGCAATAAAAAAGGACATAAAGATTACAGTTCCAACTAAATAGCCCAAATTCATTGACATTGAAACAGCATCACCACCTGTTTCACCTAACGTAGTCGCGAGTATTTTTATTATCCAAAACCCTATTGTTAATTGAGGTACTTTTATCAGAGCATCGTTAAATTGTTTATTCATATAAAATTCCTCTATGTGAGTATGTCATTAAAAAAGAACTACCAACCAAATACATATAGCAATCACTATACTCACTAATACTGCGGCAGACCCTAAATCTTTCGCTAAACCTGACAGTGGGTGTATTTCGAAACCAATACGGTCAACGACTGCCTCTATTGCAGTATTTACTATCTCGGTAAACATAATGAACAGTACCGCAATGATAAGTATGAGTTGCTCTTTCAGTGTAATATTGAACAAGAAAGTTACGGGGATCGACAATATGAGCAACAGTAACTCTTGTCTGAATGCGGCTTCATTCCTTAGGAGCCATTTGAACGCTCTAGTTGAATTTAATGTTGCGAGATAAACTCGATTAAAACCTTTAGGCTTGTTTTCACTATCAAACACGGATTAGTTTACTCCTTGAGAAATTGTTGGTGACTTTGCATTTGCTACGGAAACACCATTAGTACAATGATTAAAAGGGTTGTTTTTAGGTTGATAAACTTTTGACTTTACTTGCATTTCAGCAAGTAAAATATCGAATACGTTGTCATGAGATATAGGCTGTTCACTAATTTTATTTAAACAATCTAACTTGGCTTTGTGATGTAATTTATCCCCCCAATAAATCAATGGCACTTTTGTTTGTTCTTCTGGTGCAAATGCGTAAGGTAAACCATGTAAATACACGCCACTTTCGCCCAAAGATTCACCGTGATCAGAAACATAAATCATTGATGTTTTGATATTGTTCTCATTGCTCAATGCTGCAAGTTCTGTGATGATTTCTGACAAGACTAAATCAGTATAAGCAATAGTGTTGTTGTAGGTATTAACCAGTTCCTCTTGACTACAATTTTGGATATCACTACGTTGACAGTCAGGAGAAAATACTCGTTTATCTTTGGGGTAGCGTCGGTAGTAAGTTGGTCCATGAGAGCCGATCATATGAAGTACTATTAGTGTATTGTCGCTTTTCAATGAATGAAGTTTCTTTCTTAATTCGTCAACCAGAACTTCATCGAAACAGTACTCATCATCACATAATGGATTTTTACTATTAGTAGAAATCTGCTCCGTTTTTACCCTTGAGCAAACGCCTTTGCAGCTACCATTATTATTGCTGATCCAATACACTTCAGCTCCTGCCAAGTGAATTAAATCAACGGCATTTTGTTGTGCTACCGCCACTCTTTTCTCGTAGTTGTTTTTGTTTAACCTTGAAAACATACAAGGTACAGATACCGCAGTTGCTGTTCCACAGGAGGTAACATCTTTAAATGAAACAACGCCTAAGTCTTTAGTTAGGCTATTGGTCTGCTTTTCATAACCATTTAAAGAAAAATTTTGGGATCTTGCTGTTTCACCTAGCACTAAAACAGTAATACTTTTGTTACTATCATCATTTTTAATGGTTGGAGACGTGTCTAACAGGCTGAATTTTAACGGAGGATACAAATAGTTTTTTCGAACATATTTTACTGTTGAATCAATCAAGGCATATGGTGTTAGATAGCCCACTAAATCGCGATTATTTCGGCCAACAGATGCATAGTTTGAATAAAATACTATTGCAATTAGAAATATTACACCGACACTGCCGCTAAGTAATTTTATCCGTGCGAGCAATTCCCCGACAAAAGAACTATAGGTCAATTGAACGTTGGCAATAAGAAGTGAAGGTATTACTCCAAAAAATAGAAAGAACAATATTGCGGAGAAGTTAAAATAAGAAAATGCTTCAGCCGTATCCGTTTCAACTGTATTTTGGATCATGCCATAATCAAAAACTATACCGTATGTCACAGTGCTATAAAAAAGAACAGACGACAATAAAACCAATAAGATGAGTAGTGGTTTTGTTATCCATCGAAAGGATAAAAAGCATTGAACGAAAATAGACAATGCCAATAAAAAAACAGGGACAGACAGTAAGAAAAAAAGATTGTAAGATTCAAGGGCTGTAACCACTGTCGTTATTTTACTTAAAAATGGGAAATTCAAAACTAAAGTGATGTATACGCAGGTATAAATCACTAATTGATTAGTTGTGAGCTTAATTTGGTTTAAAAAATTGATAATTTTGTACACTTAACTTACCTTAGAAAGAATGTAATGCTTTTTCATAAAGACACCTCTTATGAGTATGGCTTTATGGTAATTTTGTTAACTTAAGATTTGCTTAGTTCAAACTGATAAATGGCAAAGTGTTGCTATTTTTTGCTTAGAAAGGCTTTGCTATTATTGAATTACGGTAGTTAGTTTTAGAAGTTAATTAGAAATGTAGTTTTTATCTTTTATTTGTAGGAAGGTTATGCCGATATTGCTTCTTAATGTTTCTCAATAGAACTTATAAGTAGTGTTGCGACTTCTTCTTCCTTGTGTTCTTGTAAAAGCATAATAGGAATATAGTCGTAATCAATTGCCAGCCAAATATGCGTCTTTCTAGTACTATTTTTTCTAATCCTGCTTAACTTGATGCAATTAAGTTCCCCAAGAGGTGTGTCAATAGTAACTCGTCCACCATTCAGGAAGTTAAATTCTTTGAAGCCACTTGTATCATAAACGGTGTAATGCAATTGTTTTACATTAGAAAACCCATCGTTTTTCAGTGCGTCAAGCCTTAACATTTCAAACACAAATAGTGGGTCTAACACGTCATCTTTTAAGGTTTGCTCACTAATATCGCCATTCATTTTAGCTATTAAAGTTTGGTTATTACGATCAAAATTTAACTGTAAATGTTTATCTTTTTTAAAAGTTCTCGAATCTTTTCCTTTATAGCTCAGTAACGCTACTTTATTGTCCTGCCATAGAAAATTACTTATCTCACTCGTATCTATGCTATAGAAAAAAATTGATGCGCTAGTATTGAATGATAACGAATAAGAAGTATTATTTTTACTTAGTTTTCTTGTGGCTCGACCATATTTTTTCTTGCCCCGTAATACACTATATTTCGCGGTATATAAATTCAATCCAGATGCTTCTTCAGAACCATTATTAATAAGAGGGGCAGCAGTTAATGGCAATGCAAAATAAAGCATTACCAATATAATAATTTTAATAACGCTGTTGTAGAGCAACATAATTTTTAATGTTCACCAGAGTTATGCAATACATCAAGCGTACTATCATATATTGATGATTCAAAGCTAAACACACCTAAAACAGTATGAAAGACGTTAAACTGATTATAGCTTTCAGCTTGAGTTAGATCTTCCAGCTTTAAATCTTTTGAATCTAAAAAAGTATCAGATGCCCAAAATAAAAAAGGGATGTCTTTTTGATAATCAGGTGCAAATGAATATGGTGTGCCATGCAAGTAAAGTCCATGCTCACCAAGTGACTCACCATGATCAGAAATGTACATCATAGCTGATGAAGTATTCGCTAATGTTTGTAACTCCGTTATAAGTGTCGTCAAAAAATGATCGGTATACAGCAGGGTATTGTCGTAGGCATTAATCAACTCATCCGGGCTACATTTGCTAATTTCTTCATCGTTGCAAACAGGTGTGAATTGGTTAAAGTCTTTTGTGTATCGTGAATAGTAGCTTGGTCCATGACTCCCTTTAGTATGCAAAACAACAAAGACTTTTTGTTTATCAGAGGATTCAATTGTATTGATTAAGTTAGTTAGTAGCACTTCATCTAACTTACAGCCTTCTCCCACACAGTCAGCTCGTAATTCACTAGCCTCAACATAACTTGTAACTTTAATTGGTGGTTCACCCCAGTTATTGGTTCGCCACTGCACATCAACGCCATGTCGAGTTAAATAAGTAGGCAGTGCTTCATAGTCTAAGTATTGATCACTAGGCGCTAAAATACATGCTAGAGAGCCTGTAGTATAGGTAGTGCAGGATTTTGTATTGTTTAGCACCAGTAGATTAGACTGTTCAGTGAGCTTTGGGTTAGTTAATTTGGAATAGCCGTATAATGAGAAATTGGCAGCACGAGCCGTTTCACCAATGACCAATACAAAGACTGTTTTATTGTTATCCGGAAAATTGCCATCAGGCAACGCTTTCTGTCCGTCAGTTGTTCTATTTATAGATGAGTAATATCTACCTGAATTTATTATGTATGACCAAGGTAAAATCTTTCCGCCTAATACACTTGCATGCTTATCAATCCAAAGCCAACTTGTAGAGTTCGTATACAAGAATGCAAAAGCGACTATTAATGCAATTGACGCGTTACTTAATATTTTTACTCTATCAACTTGTTTAATTTGAATTAAGGCTACAAAACAAGCTGGAATTAAACCCAATACTATTGTTGGGAAAATCAAGCTTACAGAGAGTAGTTCAATAGATTCAGAATAGCGGGTATTAAATATATTTCCCATCATGGTTCTATCTAGCACCACTTGATAGTTGCTCATGTAATATATGGCGAAAGCATTTATTATCGTAATTGTTACGAGAAAGAGCTTCAGAATTTTTGGTGAAGTCAGGGCTAGCAATGAAAATATGGTGTATGAAAAGATAAATACTATAACAACAGTTGATAGCAATATTCCAAGTCCGCTAGTGCTCCATACATTGGTGTTTTGATTAACATACTCTAGCAGCACCAAATTGTAAGCAAACGTCATTACAATGCTCACCCAAAAAGTGAAACTGCTTGCCTTCAAAATTAAAATATTAGAAAGGGCTTTAGTGTTCATTTTGTAATATTGATTTTAATGCGATGTATGTACCAACAATAGCGCTGACCGAAATTGCTATCCAAATTAAAGTTAGTTCAGGAAGTTTTTCACTGATTGTAAATACAAAAAGGATGAAGCAAAAACCAAGAATAAAATACCCTAAAAGAGTTGGCTTTACTTTTGTCCAGTTCCACCATTTTGAATAATGTCTTGATAAATATTCGCCACTTAACCCTGAAACAGTGCCTAGTATTGCTCCAAATGCTAAATCTGCGGGCCAATGAGCACCCACGGCTACTCTAGAAATGGCGACTACTGTTGCGACCATTAGCGATATATATATCCAATACCTTTTACCTTGCTCGCTGATTTTAACTTCTCTTAAAAGAACAAATACCATTGCAGAGATTGCTGTAAAAATCGTAATCGTATGACCCGATGGAAAACTTGTATAAGCAGTCAGGGTTTCACCAATAATAGTAAATTGCTGATGTTCTAGAACGGCAGCAGGTCTTGGAATGGCAAAAAAATTTTTACCTAAATGACTAAGTGAGAAAGCTAATGGCATAGCTCCGAACATAGCTGCCCACATTCTCGTATTTATAAGGCAAATGAAGGAAAGCAGCGGAATTAAAATCAGAGCATCTCCCAAGTACGTAATATTGTGCCAAATTTCACTGGGTAGTATTTGCAGAGCATTATTACTGATAGAAAAGATATCTTTTTGGCTGGCGATATAGGCGTCTTTATTCATTGCCATACTTACCATTATGGCACTCATTAAACATATAAAGCTTATAAGCTTCCAATAAGGAAAACTGGCTTTAGTATACTGTTGACCAATTGTTAGTTTTACTGGCATAAAATCACCTCAATGTTGGTGGTTTTATGCTAAAAATTTAAACTTAAAGTAGAAACTGAAACTTTAAATAAGATTGATTGAATGTTGCCTTAATCAAAAATGAAGTCGAATTTTCGCAAATAGATTATGAGCATCTTTTGCATTTATTGATTGTTTATAAAGGTTTCTTTTTCCAAACTTCGCGAGATCGTCTTCAAATTCCCCACCAAAACTATAGCTGAGGTAAAATGCGGTTAATTTACTTAAAGAATATTTGTAGCGAAGCTGGAAAGCACTTTCAGAAAAAGAAAAATCATCTTGGTTTTTAGAGTCTATCAGCTCACCCTGTGTGTCAACGAAGTATTGATTTAAGTGATTTGCTTTGCCGATAACAGACTCAAGTTTGATGCGTACTTCCTGACTTTCACTAATTTGATAATCTAAATTTAACTCAATGCCTTGTTCAGTGAAGTTAAACTCATCAACGGTATTACCTTCATCCCACTCAAGCCAACTATCACTGCTGTATTGAGATATCGTTAGTCCAAGGTGTAACTGAGTGCTAATCTGCTGCTCAATGCTCACTTCAGAGTTGTAAAAGTTACCAGACAGTCCCTCAGTTCCTATCTCAAGCGCCACTCCAATGCTTCCCCAGTCATATTCTGGAGAATTCAGTTCAAGTTCGGCTAAATAAAAGGATGGTAGCCATACTGAATTATTCCCTCGTGTTAGTAAATCATCATACCCAGACGAACCTAATTCCATAGAAAGTTGATATTCAAATTCAGTATTTGTCACCAATTCAACACTTGCACCGACAATACGAGGTAGTTGTTCATTTTGGTGGTTCGTTTTTATTTCCGTCTCAAAAGCAAATGTGACATCTCTTATTGACCAGCTATCTAAATCTGGAATTATATATTGATATTCATACTCAAATTGCTTTCGATTGACTCGTTTAACATAGCCGATGTCATTTAACTGTAAATCTTCTCCATAGTAAAAAAGACTAAACTCATGGTTATGCTGCTCGGATGGCTCTGTACTTCCTGTTAGCCACCAACCGAAATCGCTCGTTGTTTCAGGTCCTTGTTCTATATCAGATCTGATTATACCGAAATTTAGCTCAGCACTATCTGAGTATGCATAATTGAAATCAGACTCAATAATAATTGCATTTCGCTCAATGCTGGGCGTATTAACCCTATTAAGTGAAGCGCCAAATTTGTTAGCTCCTAAACGGTACTGGCCTCTTAACAACCAAAAATCTCTACCAGATTTCCCGCTATCGGCACTTTCAAATGCAGATAAAAGCCCAAAATCTAATTGTTCACTACTTATTGTGTATTTAATTGCAGAATCCAACTCACCTGAATAGTCTTCATCATAATATGACTCCCCGCCAATTCTTGGCGTATGTACTACTCTTAGAGACTCTGGCCCGGAAACTTCAAATAAACTTTGATTATCATTGAAAAAAGGTCGTTTTTCCGAGAAAAAGCTTTCTATGGCTGAAAAATTAACGACTAACTCATCTGATTCGACCTGACCAAAGTCCGGGTTTATTGTGGCACTTAATTGTTGGCTTTTAGTAGGTTTCCAAAAAAGCTCCGCCCCTATATCAGTAGAGTTTTTGTTGTTTGCAATGTCTCGATTGGCCGAAATGTATGGAAAAACATCTAGGCTCGACTGATTGTTGATTTCAACTTTTCGTTTGCTGAAGTTTGTCAAAAAGCTATTCATTGAAGCGTTTGCCGGAATTGATGAATATGTAGCATTAGTGGATTCATCAAAACGCGTAATAGAAAGGCCGAATTCATTCTGCTCTTGAATGGCAAAAGACATAGCAGTCCAAGGGATATAAATTTCAGCGCTCCACGAATCGGTAAATACTTTAGTTTTGAAGTTCCATAGACTGCTCCAATCTAAATCTAACTCTTTATTCTGCTTATAGATACCATCATAAAAATATCCTTGATGATTAACTGAAAATACATAACTTGTTTGCTCGGTATTATTCATATCTATCATTAGTTGAATATGATCATTAGTGAAAAGCGTATCGTTTTCTTGAGTCCTTACTCTTAATGGTGCTTTAGTCGTTGCCACAACACCTATGTATATGCCGTGGTCTGTAGTTATCACTTGATAAGAAAAGTTATCCTCTACCTTTGTTAGCGTTAGTGGAACAACTTGGTAATTAACTGTGTTTCGCTTCGCGCTGTGCCAACCTGAATCATTCAGGGAGCCATCAACGACCACTTCAGTTGCAAAGGTAATACTTGAAGCAAACAGGTAAAGAAATAGTAAAGAAGAAAAAAAATTCTTTTTCATTACAGCGATACAGTAAATGTTATTTTCCTCTCAACTAACGTTACTGCAACAGTTGCTCCAATTTTTTCACAGTAGGATTTTACTATCGCTAAACCTAAACCAAATCGCTCTGTCGATGTTCTTGATTCGTCTTTTTGCCATAAAGGATCAAAGAACAATTTCAAATCATCTTCCTGACAGTCTTCATTGCATATATTTGATACTTTGATCAAAGCGTTGTTGTCATCAGTTTTTGACGTTGCTATCTCTATTGCTGTATTAGTTGGACTGTAAAAAATTGCGTTATTAATCAAATTTGATAACACAGTTTCTAATGCAAATTTGTTGGTCTCAACTATCAATAAAGGGACATCGAGATGAAATTTAATCTCTCTGTCTTCTGAATTTTCTCTAGCGAGAATATTTCCAATTAGTTCGGTTAAGTTAATTTTGCTTGTTGCTAATTCGTTGGAACTGCTACATTTTTGCAAAAGTATGATGCTATTAACAATATTTTTTAATCGAGATGATATTTCATGAACATCGCTGGCAAGGTTATCTGTTATTTGTTTTTCATGAGGAAATTTTATGGCAACTTCGCTCAAACTTATTAGTTCGGCAATTGGTGTTTTTAATTCGTGGGCTATATCAGAGGTTAGCCTTTGTTCACGCAAATACAGGCTGTGGTTATCTTTGATGAATTGGTTAACACCGTTAGCAATGGGAACAAGTTCTTGTGGTAGCGTGCCGACAGAAATCTCAAGGTTATCAGAATTTAAACTTACCTTTCTTAGTTGACGATTGAATTCATCTAATGGTTTTAAACTATTAAATACAACAATAGTAACAATTTTTCGCACAGCAAAGACGGCAAGTATTGATGTAACTATAAAAATGATATCTACAAACCATAGAATGTAGTTTAATTCTTCAGTGCTAAGAGCATAAGCAAATTCCATTGGATGCTGATTTTTTGCGAACTCTTCTTTAGTTATACCTAATCGCTCTCTATCATCAGAATCAACTTGAGGAATAAATTTAGTGAATAACATTTTTCCCGCTCGTCCATCTGGAAGAGTGATGTTCTGAAAAATAAACTTGTCTAGTTGCACATCTAGTTTTGGCAGATCCTTTATTTCAAAAAACTCTAGCGTGTCTGATCTCTCAAACACCTCGTTTTTATACCAAAACTGGTAATATTCTGGGTTCTCTTTACCTTCAAATTCCGGCATAAATTCCCCAGCAAAATCAAATTCTATGCCTTCTTCATCTTCTTCAACTAATGTTTCAAGTAACCCAACCTTGTTAATCATAGCCCGGTCAAATTCATCACTAATCCATGTATCGACACTGATATCAGTTGCCAATAAGATACAGATCAACAGTAATGAAATCGAAATGGATAAATAGCGACTTAGCTTTTTATGAATTGAGTTCACTAATGACTCTCAACGAAGTAGCCAAAGCCACGCTTAGTTTTGATTGGAAGCTCGTAGCCCAAAGCTTTAACTTTTTTTCGAGCTGAAGAAAGGTGAGCCTCTAAAGAATTTTTTGCAATCGCATCATACTGCCCGGCAAGATATTCGCTAAGCTTTTCAGGAGAAATTACTTTTCCTTGATTGGTAAACAAACATTCAACCACTTTGTATTCATTGGGTGTAAGTTGAGCATCCGTACCACCACATTTTAATTGTTTTAAATGCAAATCTAATGATATTGAGCCAATGTTGACACTGCTGTCATTTACATTCAATGTTCCCCTGCGCATAAGACAAAGTAATCGAACATGTAGCTCGTCAAACGAAAAAGGTTTAGTAAGGTAGTCATCAGCACCGTTGAGCAAACCGTCAACTTTATCTTCAGTAAGGTCTTTCGCAGACAAAATTAATACACGGATATCTTTTCCTGCCTGACGAATTGCCTTTAATATTGAAGTACCATCGACAGAGGGCAACATTAAATCAAGAATTAATAAAGAATAATCACCAGACAAAGCCATGCTTAAGCCTTCAGAGCCATCGCCAGTGTCATCAACAGTGAAACCAAGATTGGATAGTCCAACTCTTAAACTACGCCTAAGTGAAACTGAATCTTCGATAATTAAAACTTTCAATGATGCATGCCTTTGAGTAAATATTATTCAGAATATCGCCTTAAACTTAAGTTTAGCTGAATTTACACTTAATTTATTTAAAAGCTATTTCGTTAAAGCTCTAGCTTTCCCTCTAAGTTTTCAGATTCTTTTTGTGAAAAATCAATTTTAAATCACAAATTAGAGTATTTAAGTTAACTGAACATGGGGAAATAAGAGGCTTAATGTCCGTTTTGTAGATATATTGATACAACTCAAACATAAAATCAGTGTCTCAAATTCGCTCATTTGCGACGCTCGACTAAACTCGTTTTGGGGCAGAAACGAGTTTGGATTTCCCAGCTTTCACTAGACACCGGCTTATAATCTTAAAGTACAAAACGGAAGTAGACTTCCGATTTTAAGCCTATATTGCCATATTTCGGAAGTAAACTTCCGTTTCTAGGGCTTCAAAGGTAGTTACCGGAAATATACTTCTGTTTTTTGATAGCGTTGTTAACCTAGATAGCTATATGAGCTACTTTTCAGGGTCTTACTTGAGCGATAACCAGTCATTGAGATTGGCTAAATATAGCAGTTAATTGATTGGTCAAGCTGCTTTTTGTGCATATATTCATGAAAATGAGCTGCACGCGCATATTGGTTAATTTAACTCTACCTAAAAATTTTAGAAAAGTTAGTGATAGTAATGCCTTAGGTAATTTGTTAAAACTATATAAATTAGTGTGTCGCATAAATACTAAAATGTTAGCTTTTATTTAGATATCACCATTTTATAAGGATGTATATAACTTGACTCAATACCTAAAATTAGGCGATGACCAATCTCCAGTACAGTTGGATGCGCATGGTGATAATGGTGCTTTTAAAGTTGTTGGCGACTGTGTTTGGGCAAAAAAAGAAGATGAAATTACCCCAGACTTTTTACGCTCAAAAATTGAACCTTGGTTAACTGCGCTCTTCCAATCAGAGCACCTCAATTTACTTGTCGGTGCAGGCCTTAGTTCAGCAGTTCAAGAGTTTGCTACGGGGGCTCTTCCGCAAGGTATGGGTTGGATTACCGATCTCAAAGTGTGTAAAGGTGAAATTGATAGTTATGTAGCTACCTCAGCGAAAGCCTCAGGAAGAGAAAACGGAAATATTGAAGATCAGATTCGTTCAATTAATGAATTGATTAAGGGGTTAGAAATTCTAACGGCACAGAATATTCCTGTGCCGTCAGCACCTCCAGGTATCCCGCCATATCGTAATTTTAAAAATGAATTAGTAGAGCTAAACAATGAATTATCGCGGTGTTTAAAATCTTTCTCAGATTCTGTGAGTAGTGGTGAAAAATCAATCCGTGATGCTGAACCAAAGTTAAAAACTGAGACATTTAACTATTTAGTCAATTTTCTGATGAGCTTTTCAAGTAGGACTGCGACGCGCGATAGGTTACATATATTTACAACAAATTATGATCGAATTTTAGAAACCGGAGCCGAAATAGCCGGCCTTCGATTAGTCGATCGATTTGTCGGTAGTATTGCGCCAATTTTTAGATCATCTCGTTTAGAGGTGGATTATCATTACAATCCACCTGGTATACGTGGAGAACCAAGATATTTAGAAGGTGTAGCTCGTTTTACTAAACTTCACGGCTCATTAGACTGGTATGCAAACGAGGGGGCTATAAGGCGTTTTGGGTTACCTTTTGGAGCGGCTTCTGTCGATCCATTTTTACAAGTCGAAGGTTCTGGTACTGCTAACCACCAACAGTTGATGATCTATCCAAATTCAGTCAAAGATCGTGAAACATCAGAATACCCCTATGTAGAATTGTTTAGAGATTTAGCCTCAGCAACATGCCGCCCAAATAGTACCCTTGTCACCTATGGCTATAGCTTTGGTGATGAACATATAAATCGAGTTTTAACTGATATGCTAACAATACCCTCAACGCATATCGTGATTATTGCCTATGGCGATCCACTTGGAAGAATCATGAGTTTTATAAATGATAGCGGGCGTCAGGCTCAAATATCTTTATTACTAGGTAGTCATTTTGGAGACCTAAAAACATTAGTTGATTACTACCTACCTAAAGCCGCAATAGATCGCACTTCAATTAGAATGGCTGAGCTTTTGAAATCAAGAGGCTTATATCCAGCAGCAATTCAAAGCACAATTGGTGGTGAAGAATGAGCTCGCTACCAATTGAGCAAGGAGAACAATTAAGAGTTGGTACTGTAGATTTTGTATCACCAAATGAAATTAGAGCTGTACTCGATATTGATTCACCTGATTCTGTTGCCTTAAATGCTGGAACACCAAGAAACTTCCCAAGAGTAAATAGTTATGTTTTAGTATCTTGTGATAATGGTTATCTGGTTGGACAAATTGAGTGGTTAGCCGTTGAAAGTTCGCCATATCCTAAACAAAGGGATATCCAAGATTATGGCTTAGTGAATCTACCTTTCCCACAAAAAAAAATCAGTCTAAATCCTGTAGGAACTTTAAAACGAGTTTCAAAGCAAGGTATTGATTCTTTCAAATTTCAGCGAGGTTCGGAATCATTTCCATCAATTGGTTCTGCTATCTTACTCCCAACAGATTTACAGCTTAGATCTATTGTTGAATCTGGCAATAATCGTAGAGTTATAATCGGGCAAAGCCCACTTGCGAATAACGCTAATGTTGCAGTCGATCCTGATCGCTTATTTGGCCGCCATATTGCTGTTCTCGGAAATACTGGTAGTGGCAAATCTTGTTCAGTTGCTGGCCTTATTCAATGGTCGTTAGAAGCCGCTATGGAATCAGAAACCAAACCAAATGCTCGGTTTATTGTGCTTGATCCAAATGGTGAATATACTCGAGCTTTAGGGCCAGATACAAAATTTAAAGGCCGAGTATTTAAAGTTGAAGCTGGTCAAGATGAAAACCAACTACAAGTACCTTCTTGGTTTTGGAACAGCGCTGAATGGTCATCTTTCACACAGGCAAGCCCAAAAGCACAGCTACCATTACTAAAGCGCGCTTTGAGAGCTATGCGAAATGAAGACTTTAAACTTGAAACTGATTCAAGTATTGAGATAAAACGATTTCTAGGTAATGTCTTAGTTACTTTAAAACATGATAAGAGTTCAGGTAGACCATTTGGTGGATTTGGACCCGCGAAAGGTTTTAACGAGACAATGGCTAAATGGATAGAAAGTTTTGAGGCTTATAGAGATCAATTAGGTGATAGTAAATTAACACCAGTCATAACTGTAATGTGTAAGTACAGAGAAGACAGAAGCGCACAATACGCTACTTTACAGGCTACTGTACCTGAAATTGACAATATCATAGTTAAAGTGACTTCAGCATTTCAGGAATTCGGTGGCAATGAGCATGATTTATTGCCTAAGAGTGAAGATATTCCATTACCATTTGAAGGAAATAACCTAGTAGCCTATTTAGAAGCATTAGCGCAAGAAAACGGTAGTGAACAGTATGTTGAGTACTTGGTAGCTCGAATACGAACCATGCTCTCTGATACAAGAATGAAACCTATAACTAATGATGGAGAGCAGAAAGTCGACTTAGCTAAGTGGCTAGAAAATTATATAGGTAAGGATGGTGATGATGATAGTTGTGTCTCAATTATTGATCTTTCTTTAGTGCCAAACGAAATCACCCACCTAGTTACAGCTGTAATTTCAAGAATTATATTTGAATCATTGCAACGCTATAGACGACTAAATAATAAAACTTTACCAACAGTTCTTGTGGCTGAAGAGGCGCATACATTTATTAAACGCTATCGTGATGATTCTGAAAATCAGGATGTCGCTGCTGTATGTTGCCAAGTGTTTGAAAAAATAGCACGTGAAGGAAGAAAGTTCGGTCTTGGCATGGTAATTTCTTCGCAACGGCCCTCTGAGTTATCACCTACGGTTTTATCTCAATGTAATACTTTTCTTCTGCACAGGATTAGTAACGACAGAGATCAAGAGCAAGTACACAAAATGGTGCCCGATAATTTACGTGGACTACTCCGTGAGTTGCCTTCTCTGCCATCTCAACATGCGATACTTATGGGCTGGGCATCTGAGCTTCCTGTTTTGGTTAAAATGAAGAGTTTAACAAAAGAGCAGCAACCTCATTCAGACGATCCTGATTTCTGGGATGTTTGGACAAGAAAAGATGAAAATGGGAATGCAGTTGAGCGATATTCTGATTGGGATGAAGTTGTTAAGGAGTGGCAGCAAAGCTAACAAGCTACTACAGTCAGAAATCTTACTCGCTTCGCTCCCCAAACACCAATGAGTTAAGCGTTAAACTTAAATCATAGTACGGAGGTTATTCATGAAAAAGGAACTTCTATTTTCGTTATTATTAATCCCAAATATCTTAATGGCATCAGAGACAGAAAAGTTCTGTAATAAGCTTGGTGGTAGTAAGGGTGATAATTTTTATTCTTATCAGTTTTGTGATTTTCTAACTGGTAAACCTGTTACCCCTCTTCATGCCAGTACTGAAGCTATAGCAAAAAGCCATACTGGTCTTAAAAGTAAGGATGGACATTGGCAAAGTTTTGAGCTTAGTTTATATCAAGATAAAGTAGTCATAACGAAAAATTTCAACTCTCGAAGTTATGGAAAACCTATTATTTTGTCCGCACAAGGAAGTATAGATAATGGGAGCCCTTTTGATTTTGAATTAGTTAATTATGGTTTTGGTGAAAGGGTAGGTTTTAGTTCAGGAGTTGTTCGAGAGTCTGTAGTGCAAGGAGCGACATATAGTAAGCTACTGGATCAGATTAAAAATGGTAAAATCATGAAGGTTCTTTGGATTGAAAAAGATCTTGCAATGGGAACCAATGTTACTTTCTCAATGGAGTTTTCATTAAAAGATTCTGAAAAATTTATAACTTATATAAGTAAAGACTCTTTTACTTTTTAAATACAACAAGAAATCAACCAAGCACAATAAATAGTTGGCCTTTGTTCCTTCGTCGCTTATTTTAGCCAATAATTTTTCTCCTGTTAATTAGACGTTACCAATGTCTGCTGGCACTCAGGCATATTTCGGCTAAGAGCGATTTGTTCTCGTTTTTGTTTTAAGATAAATGGACTTCTCATAGTTTGCTAGCCACCCAATAAGTTAGATTGGGCTCTAAAAGAGGTTATAAATCATCTATATCAACTTCGATTTCTTCTTGGTTTTCCCTCTCTCTGACTAATTTTATCAATTCATTATCTTCACTAATAGCCGATGATAGAGATTCATCTTCTGTAATTGAGGGGGTTATTTTAATGGATTTTAAAGTACCTTTTGCTTCATCTTTTCTTTTCATTGAAACAGCTTTTTCATAGTTGCTGACCTATAAGTATATCTAAAAATACTAATAGTTGGTACTTTGACGAATTACGGCAGTGAGCGATAACCGGTCATTCAGGTGAGTCGTCATTAACTTAGTTATAATAAGGGGATATTTTTCCTTTTTTAGCATAATATTTATAACTGGCAATGACTTAAACTATTTGCTATTAATGTAAGTTCACAAAATAAGGACGTTTTTTCGCTAAGAAAGTGAAAGTGTCCTCTGATAAAGTTGTTAGCTACTCTGGGTGCATATGCAGGATTTCAGTAAATTCAAAAAGTCGTTATTAGCAATTGATCATTATATTTACGCCTTATGTGAGATAGATGGGGATAAGAGAACCCCATTCTATATTGGCAAAGGTGTAAATGATCGATGCTTGCAGCATCTAAAGGAAAAAAAAGACTCTCCAAAAAAGGAGGTAATTGAAAGGTTGTTAGAAAAAAACTCTCTTGGTATCGATATTCTTAGGCATGGAATAAAAACTGATAAAACAGCTAAGTTGATTGAAGCAACATGTATTGATTTACTGGGAATTGGGGAGCTATCTAATAAAGTTCGTGGCAGTGGCTCAGAAATGGGAAGAGCAACGATTGAAGAAATTCATAATTTAAAATCTGGTGAGCTTGTTGAAATACAAAAAGAACATCAAGGGCTCGCTTTTTTATTAAATTCTACATACAAATCAGGTATGTCAGAGATAGAGTTGTTTGAATCAACAAGAGGTGTCTGGAGAAATATATCAAGAGATGATTCTATTAAATATGCATATGCAACTTACGGTGGCTTAATCAAAGAAGTATACCAAATCCACTCTTGGGTTAAAGCTGGAACACAGCAATATTTTACTCGTTGTTTTGATAATCGAGATATTAGTCAGCGTTGGGAGTTTGTTGGAAAAAAAGCGCCAACAGATGTGAGAGAAAAATATGTCGGAAAAGTTATCAAAAAAGATCGAAGTTTTGGTAATCCATTTATAAAGGTTGGCAACGATTAAACGAAGCTAACAAGCATTTCAAACGTAACAAAAACAGTTGGTTATATTCCATTTTTCTACACATTGTAACTAACTATATTTATCCGTTTAAGTGAGCGTTGAGGCTGTAGAGTTACTCTCTTTTTGAAAAGCAGCCTGTTTATGAGTTCCAAATTCATTACCTAATGCTTTAAAAATGCTTAGAGTTAATTGCAGGAACTCATTTTCTAATCGGATTTGGCTGTTGGAGTTTTTCTACAGCCTCGTTATGCAACATTTCATCAAGGAGTAAATTTTGAGCTCAATTAAAGATCACCTGTTCGAGGTTCAAAACGAGCAAGCAGAACAATGGATTCGTGAAAGGCTTAGTGATGATCAGCTTGATGAGGACTCAGAAGAATGGCAAGACTTGGCAAATGAGTATTCAAACTATCAAGATCATCTAATGGAGGAAGCCGAATGGGAAGCCGAAATAAAGTGGTTAAAAGAAAATGGTTCATCCAATATCCACAAGTTTTTTTCAGTTGAGTTAAATGCACTAAAAGCAATGGCTGAAAGCAATTTAGGTCATTCCAGTAAAATGGCGTTTATGTTGCACTCGAATATTATCGTAAAAATGTCTTATGCGTACGCAGTTACTCTTTTGGAATCATTTCTGGCTGACACATTAAAATCCCTTATTACTGAGCGTGAAGCATTCTTGCACAATGCCATTAAAAATGTAGAAGAAGTGAGCAAAGCTAAGTATTCAATTGCAGAGCTGGCTGGAACCGATTTAAGTATTTGTAACTTAGCTTTAAAGCACGTTAGCGAAATCTTGTTTCATAACATTCCTAAAGTAAAGAAAATTTATGAGCAAGTTCTTGGGGTGAAATTACAGCTCGATATATCTAAGGTGTCCAGAATAACCACCTTACGCCACGATATTGTACACAGGAATGGTTACAACAAGGATAACGCACCGATTAATTTAAATGCCCAAGACTTTTATCAGGCAATAGAGGATATAAAAGAGTTCACGTCCTCACTGCAAAAACAGATCAATGCGCTATAGGCTGCATAAAAAGAGGAGGCAGTTAATCCTTTTGGCTGGGGCGGTTGCCAGCGTACTACCATTCCGCTCATGGCAAATAGCCGTTAGTCGGTTTAGAGCGATAACCGGACACTTAAAAAGTTAAATTTATTCATGTGTTTTAAGTAGAAATCTAATTTTGTCCAATAACATTATTAAACGCCGTTTTGGGGCAAAATAACATGCTTAATTTCTAGCTGTTTTAATTTCTAGCTGTTTTAATTACTTGTTTACAAAGGTAATTATTGGTGAAATTATCATGGTATGTAATATAGGCCATTTTGGTGTGTTATAAACCACCAAAAAATGGTGTTCAATAAGCTGTTATGTATACAAGGAGAGTTTGGTGGAATTAAATGACTTTTTCGCTTCAATAAACTGGGCAATTGTTGTTGCGCTATTAACCGTTTTTGTTAGTGTGCTCACTAAGGTAGATCAGAGCAAGCTACAAAGGGAATCTATTGAACTGCAAAAATCACAAGCTACATTATCCCAAAAGCAATTAGAGTCATTTGAAAAAGAAGAGGCTCAAAAGTTACAAGCATCTGTTCGTTTAGACTTAAGAAAGGTTTCGAGTAATAACTATAAGTTTTTCTTATCAAATAATAGCCAGCAAAATGCTAAAAATGTTTCCTTTGAGTTAAATATTCCTTCAAATTATTCTAGCCCACTCATCAGTAGTGAAGTGTAAGAAAAGCTTCCTGTATCTGTTCTCGGTTCTGGAAGCGATGTTTCTTTTATAGCCGCAATTTGTGATGACACTCCTTTGGGATTTAATGTTACAGTTTTATGGACAAATCCTGATGGTTCACAAGGTAAGTCAGAAATATATGTGTCTGCGTAAATGTATGCCTAACAAGAAAAATCAACAAGGACAAATACTGTTTGGCTTTTGTCACTGCGTTACAAAATTATTGCCAAACACTATTTGCCCGTTATTTTGGCGTTAGCCATAAAGAACATAAAGGAATAATCGTGTCCCATAAAAAAGTCGAAATAACTGAATACAACTATACAGAGAAACTGGGAAAATCTTACTTTAATTTTTCCGATATAAACCCATCTGTAAGTTGCACAAATCCATTATGTAATAACCCTAATGTTGCGGCTAAATTTGATGTTGCTCAATTTAGTTGTGAAGGTAAAGAAAGTACAGGTCGAGACTGTAAAAGGCTATTCGAAGTAAAGTTAATTAACTAGTTAATTATGGCTAACAAGGCAATAAAGTCGGATTCGTAACGGTTTATTGCGGCGTTAGCCTTTTATAGGAGAGTATAAATTGTCATTCAGTGGTCATCTCTCTGGAGATATCTATTCTCATTGTTGGTTTTATGAATCAACAAGGCGATCATTTCAATTTGAAGGTTATGGTAATATTTGTGGGGGAATTACGGCGGTGGCCTTAACTGCATTTATGGTGGAAAGCTATTTGAACCTAAGTTGTAAATTGATCTTTGATTTGCAAGCTAGGGTAAACGAAGTACTTGATTCTTCTCCTTCTGATTTCTTTGATGTTATTGATGACAAATCAGTTAAAGGCACTCATATAAACGATAAAGTTGCTATTGCTTATGGATTTAAAGAGCAGTTGGATAACCTAATAGGTGTGTTTAATGACAACTTATTTGGTCGAAAAAAAGTAGACTTTAACCGGTTATGTGTCGGAAAATCATTCTATGAAATAGATGATAAAATAAGATTTTCTCCAAAAGCCAAATTTTTCGCTTTATCTGAAGTTTTATATGCTGATGACACTAAAAAAAAAGAGCACCGAAAACTAATAGAACATTTATTTAATCTAAGAAATTCATTAGCTCATGGAAGGTCTGAATTCGTTTCAAGTTCAGTTTGGATTGAAGCAGATGATAATAGTAGCTTCTCCTCTGAGTCCATACCTCCTCTTCAAGCAAGCTGGCAAGAGCAATGCTCTATTGTAAATGCAAAAAAAGCATTCGATGATTCATGTGAAATCATCAAATTTTTAAGTTTAAGTGCATTCAATGATAAATATCCTTTTAGAATGCCAACTCAAATTGGTGCATTTTTAAAGGGCTAAAAAGGCACTTAAACGCAAATAAAACAGTGGGTTACGTTTCGATCCGCTACACATTATAACCCACAATTTTAGTCCGCTTAGTGCGGCGTTATAAATCACAATCGGAATTCTCATGGAAATAAAGGTCATAGCAATAGAGTTAAATAGACTGTCAGAGGCAGTAAGTATTGGGCAGTTTGATGAGGCTATGAACGGTGCCGATATTTTGTTTCAACAAGTCAATGAAGATACTAAGAGAAGTGCTCATTTTTTTACAATTATATCTAACGTTGCCAGTATATTTATTGATATTGGGCACATGAAACCATGTGCTGACTCTGCTCAAAAGGGTTTGAATATTCTCAATGAGCATAAGAATGAGATAGCCGAACAGATTGGAGAAGATGCCTATTTTTACAATTTGAGTAATGCAAAATCAAATTTAATCAGTGAGAAGAACCCATTTAACCATACCTTCTCTACGATTGAGCAACTTGTAGAGATAAAAACAGACCTTTGGAAGGCTACCAAATTATTCAGAGATAAGAATGCTGGAAAATTTGAGCCAACCTTTATTGTCAATTTAGGAAATTCCTTGAAACAGCAGTTTCGAATAGTTGAGGCTATGGAATGCTACGATCTAGTTAATTCATTAAATCAAGATATCCCCCAATCGTGGATCAATAGATCTGAAACTCTTATGATACTTAACCAAGTTTCGAATACAATTACTATACAAATGCTGGAACAGATTAAAAATGGGTATGAAAATGTACTTTTATCAGAGCAGATTCCTCCAATGTGGCTTGACCATTATAAGGAACAGGTTGCTTTTCATGAAAATAAGATTAGCGAAGCTTGTGAAGATGCTGGTATTGAACCTGATTTACATGATTCAGAAAAAACTAAAGATGAATATGAAAAACTAAGTAGTTACAGAAAATTTTGTTTAGACAATAACTTAAGTTTATCTGAACATGGTTTGTACTGTCCATGTATGGGAAGCTCCAGAGATAATTTAACTATACCTACTGCCGGAGGAGTGGTTGGTGATTTTGTTATTCCGATGGAAATGGTTCTTAATCGGTTAAAGTCAGAGTTTGCGTTCTCACGACATTTATATTTTGAATACCTTACAACAGAGAGTGATTTTGAATTACTTCACGACTCATGTTTTTCAGAGCTTTTTAATGATGAGTTACTAGGTATAGATGTTGAGAAGCTTAGAACTTCTTTTCGATCATGCTTCGGTATATTGGATAAAATAGGTATAGCTATTTGCGAGCTATTTGACCTCTATCCCCCCAATGGAAAAGTCTATTTCCAAAGTTTTTGGCAACTCGACCGTGACAGTAGAAGAGAACTTTTTAATAGCATTAAAAGTCCGGGACTTCTAGCTTTGTATAGTATTGCTACTGATTTGAATGACAAAAAAGATGGTGAGTGGTCATTTTTGAAACAGTTAAGAAATGACTTGGAACATGAGTTTGTGGTTGTTCATAAGAGCGAGACTCCAAGTGATATCTATGAGTCTTACGAATTCATGGATAACATAGTATTTATCAAAGAAGATGATTTTATTGAACATCTTCGACGTATATTGCAATTAACAAGATCTGCAATATTTTCGTTTGTATTTGCAGTGCGTGATAAAGCATTAAACGAAAAGAAAGATGGGGGTATTTATCTTCCTGATAGCATCTATCGACAAGATTATATATTTGAAGAGCAAGATTTATAACAAGCACATGTTGGTGGAGCCAAAGGGATTAAACCTTGACTTTTGACCGTCCGCAAATGGCACAAACCGGAAATAGCCCACGCACTAATCCTGTATTTATACATTAAGGCTTCTTCAGACTTAATGTAATTCATTTTAATCATTCAACTATTTACCTAAATCTAAACCTACTTAAATTTAAGGCGAGACTTTAGTTAATAAATCTCAATTTAAGTGCCATACTTCGATTGAAATTTAAACAATTCTCAAGCTGCCGCGAATTCTCAACTTAAGTGGCGCTGGCCAAAAAAAATGCAAAAAATTCAAATTTTATAAAAAACCAATTGATAACTATTTTCGTTTAGATTAATATAAACCCACTAAATGAAATTGAGAGTTGTTTGTATTCATGTATGTTTGTCTTTGTCACGGTGTGACCGATAAAAAAATTGAGCAAACCATCGACGATGGTGCTACTACCATGCGCGAGCTAACTAAAGAGCTTAAAGTGGGCAGCCAATGCGGTAAGTGTTGTGGCTGTACTAAAAAGATCCTCAATCGTAAACTGATTCAAATAGCAGATATAACCGATCAAGTGGCCTAATAGTAGTCTATATAATAGTCCCTATCTAAACGAATTGGTTTAACACTTAAAAATTAAACATAAAAAAAGCAGCCTTAGCTGCTTTTTTTATGTTTATAACTTTAACTTACAGTTGTGATTGTAAGTAGTTTTCAAGCCCAGTGTTTTTGATCAGCAGTTGCTGTGTTTCGAGCCAATCAATTTGCTCTTCTTGCTCATTTAAAATGTTATCGAGCGCTTCACGGCTAATGTAATCTTTTTTACTTTCAGCTAGTTTAATGGCAGTACGCAGTTCGTCTACGGTATCAAGCTCAAAGCTCATGTTAGCGGCAATCATTTCTTCGCTGTTTTCGCCTATACGTAAACGTCCTAAATCTTGAAGATTAGGTAAGCCTTCTAAAAATAAAATACGCTCAATTAAACGGTCGGCGTTTTTCATTTTTTGTATCGATACTTTGTAATCAGCTTTGTCTAGTTTACTAAAACCAAAATCTTTAAACATACGTGCATGTAAAAAGTATTGGTTAATACCCACAAGCTCATTAGCAAGTACTTTATTTAGTGCTGCAATAACGTCTTTATCGCCTTTCATAATATAAGTCCTTATTCGCCCATTTGAGCTTGGTGATAGTTTTGAGTGCCAATTTTGTCAATCAGACCCAATTGTTGCTCTAACCAGTAGACGTGATCTTCTTCGGTATCAAATAATAGCTTTTCTAGAATTTCACGTGATTGATAATCTTGCTGTTGTTCACAGATGGCAATAACTTCTTTAACACACTCAACCACTTCAAGTTCTAAGGTTAAGTCGTTTTGCATCATGCTTTTTACATCGTCACCAATTAACAGATCACGACGTTTGGTCATGTTTGGTACGCCTTCTAAAAAAAGAATACGCTTGATTAGCCAGTCAGCGTGGTCTTTTTCTTCTTCCATTTCATGGTTAAGACGCTCATAAAGTTTGTTTAAGCCCCAATCATCGTACATACGAGAATGAATAAAATACTGGTCAATAGCAGCTAATTCGTTAGCTAACAATGTATTGAAGGCGTCGATTACTTTTTGATTACCTTTCATAGCGCTTATCCTAAAAATTCTAATTGTGGCTAGTCTAGTATATAGGCACAGAATTGCAAGTAATTTACTTATAAATCATATGGTTAATATTGAGTTTGATTCTTGTTTAAGTTTGCATTGCTGGCTGACAAATGGACAAGTTGTTATTTGTATTTTAGATCAGCAAGTTACATTTTTTATAACATAAAAAGGCATACTTACTAAGGTTATTAAGTAAAGTATTGCAGCTATTCTAAGTGTTGAGGTTGTTCTTTTACGCTTTATTACTTCGAATTCTGGGATGAATACAGTAAAACTGAAATATTTACACAACTGAGTTTTTTCACTCAATTTATTTTGTAGCCACTCTCGTAATCTAATTATTGCTATTGTAGCGGGGTGATGTCTTTGCACCCAGCTCACGGCTCTGTAATTAATGAAGTAAGAAAGGCTAAGGAGCAGGGAAGTGGACATTTATTGTTTACACAAATATCCGTGAAAAAAGCAGATAAAGCTGAAAACTTAATGCTGCCTCTTGCAGCAGCAACTATCAGTACTCTTTAATTTAATTAATTTGTGATAATACTTATCTATCGTATTTTTGTAGCGGTTTAAATAAAAACCGCTGAGAAGTCTATCTAATATAAGTAAACCTACTTAGAGCTTTAATGTAATCATTTTGGTTATTGAAAACAGTGATTAGTAACACTCGATTACACAGTGCTCAATTGCAAATTCATCATGTAAATAATGTTTAATGGCGTTAAGCTCAATAAGGGTATCTGTTTGCATCACAATTTCACAGTGTGTGGTGTTATCGTCGAGTTGCCATGCTTTTATTGATTTTATTTGAGTAATGGCAAACTGTTGCAGTAACTTTTTACTGATAAGTTGCTGGTCAAAACCAATGGGGGCTGCCTGCATTAAAATGCTGCAGCTGGCTTTAAGTAATAATACGCCGTGATAAATAACATACAGTGATATCAATATCGTCGCTATTAAATCAACTACATACCATTGGTATAAAATAATTAAAGTACCGGCAATAATAACCACAATAGAGGCCATGGCATCAGACACATTATGAATAAACGCCGCCTTTATATTCATGTTGTTTTTAGCGCCGGCTTTAAAGGTTAATAATGCAGTGACTAAATCAATGAATAGCGCTACTGCAGCAACCCACACAATGATCCAGCCATTGATAGGTTGAGGGTTTAAATAACTACTTATGGCCTCAAAAATTAAATAACCACCGATGACTATTAACGTGGTGCTATTAAAAAGAGTTGCTAGAATTTCTGCACGTTTGTAGCCAAAATGGTGGGTTGTATCAGCTTGCTTATTGCCAATTTTTCGAGCAACGAGGGCAATAAAAATTGAGGCCGCATCACTTAGGTTATGTAATGCATCGGCAATTAATGAAAGACTGCCGGAAAATACGCCGCCAACAACTTGCACTGCAGTCAGTAAAACATTTATAAATACGGCAAGAGTGAGCTGTTTATCACTTTGGTTATCATCAACGTGACTGTGTGAATGACCATGACCCATTTTAGTTAAACTTCCTCATTGCTTTACTGTGTACTCATAATGACAACTTTTTGCCATATATAAAAGCGTTGTTTTAATTTGTTTTTTTAATGCCCTAATGAATAAATTGAAATAAGCTCATGAACGTTACTTATTGAATATAAAACGATATGCTAGGGTATAAATAAATGTATTAATGGCTTAAATTATCATAATTAGTTAAGCACTTTTTATATTAAATTAGATGCTTACCAGGCATAAAAGTAGTTTTTTAAGGGTCAATAACAATGAACACAGCAATAGAAATTCGCGATGCAAAGCCAAGTGATGCAAAAACAATTCTACACTTTATCAATGAGCTTGCTATTTACGAAAAAGAACCTGATGCAGTTAAAACCGATGAGCAAGCCATTTTAAACACCCTGTTTTGTGAAGGCGCAACGGCGCACAGTTTAATATGTTTACAAGATGATGAGCCAATTGGTTTTGCCGTGTATTTTTACAATTACTCGACTTGGTTAGGTAAAAATGGTCTTTACCTAGAAGATTTATACGTGAGCCCTGATAGCCGCGGAAATGGGGCTGGTAAAGCCATTATGAAAGAACTAGCAAACAGAGCAATCAATAAAGACTGTGGCCGCTTTGAATGGGTGGTACTTGATTGGAATAAACCCGCGATTGATTTTTATAATAGTATGGGCGCTGAGCCACAAAATGAATGGATTATATATCGTTTAACGGGTCAGGCATTAATTGATTTTGCAAATAAAGATTAGTGCCGAATATGGCCAGTAATACGCTTAGTTTTTGCTAAGCTAAGCGCTACCTAATTTACAAGAGCATTTTATGGGTGATCAGCACTGGCAAAAAGCACGTCAAAGTCGTGATGCGCGTTTCGATGGGCTTTTTTATGTAGCCGTTAAAAGTACCGGTATTTATTGCAGGCCAATTTGCCCTGCGCCCACAGCTCACGAAAAAAATGTAGTCTACTATCAGTTTGCACACTCTGCCGCGCAGGCTGGTTTCAGGCCTTGTATTCGTTGTCGGCCCGATAGTGCACCAGGAAGTGCGGCTTGGCAGGGAACAAAAACAACGGCTCTACGAGCCAAGCAATTAATTGATCAGGATAATCAGCACGACTGCGAAAAGCTCGCCACGCGTTTAGGAATAAGCAGCCGTTATTTAAGGCGATTATTTTCTCAATATTTTGGCATTTCTATCACGCAATATCGATTGTTTAACCAATGTCATTTTGCAAAAAAATTGATTCAAGAAACTAGCTTACCGCTTACCGAGATAGCGTTTGCCTCAGGCTTTAAAAGTGTTAGGCGTTTTAATGATGCTTTTTTAAAACAACTTAATATTGCGCCCTCAGCGCTCAGAACCGCCAAGCACCCAGCTGATATTGGGCTCACCTTAATTTTGCCTTTTCGTCCGCCGTATAACTGGCAGGCATTGCATGGGTTTTTAGCAAAACGATTAATTCAGCCAATAGAGTGGTTAACGCCAACCAGTTATGGGCGTACTTTTACTTATAAATCGTGTAGAGGGCGTTTTGATGCTGAGTTTGTTGCAGATAAACATCATTTTCGGGTGCAAATTGATATAGATAATACGCAATATTTACAGCCAGTTATTAACAACATTCGCCGTGTACTTGATTTAGATGCAGATACTTATTTAATTGAGGCGCATTTAAGCGAACACATTAATAATGCATTTCCACTTACTAAAGGCTTAAGGTTACCGGGTATTTGGTCAAGTTTTGAGGCGGGAGTTAGGGCTATACTTGGGCAACAAGTCAGTGTAGCGGCGGCGCACAACCTAGTGACTAATTTAGTAACACAGCTTGGTGAAAAGCAACACCAACAGGTCTATTTTCCTGAGCCTGAAGTGTTAGCACACAGTGATTTTGCATTCTTTAAAATGCCACAGGCGCGTAAAAATGCACTGCATAACCTCGCTGAATTTTGTGCCGTGAATCCCGATTGTGATGATTTAGACCAATGGCTTAGTTTAAAAGGGATTGGCCCATGGACGGTTAATTATGCAAAGTTACGCGGCCAAAGCCAGCCCGATATTTTACTCGATGGCGATTTAGGCGTTAAAAAGGCACAAGCGGCAGCAAGCTCTTTTGAATCTGCGAACTGTGCACCATTTCGATCTTACTTAACTTTTCAACTTTGGCAGCAATTATGATAGTGCAAACCAGTTTACCCAGCCCGATTGATGACATTATTATTCAGGCAACTGAAAAAGGTATTAGTTATGTGGGGTTTTATCCACCGGCCAGTTATATCAGTACGCCTTTAAACGAGATAAATAATTCGCATGTTTTATCTTGTGTGGCGCAGCTTAATGAGTACTTTGCTCATACGCGTACTGAGTTTGATTTAGAGCTTGATACTGGCGGCACGCCATTTCAGCAAAGCGTATGGCAGGCATTGTGTAGCGTACTCTATGGAAAAGTGGCGACTTATAAAGATATTGCCGAGCAGTTAAACAACCCTAAAGCTGTGAGAGCGGTAGGGGCTGCAAATGGTAAAAACCCAATCAGTATTATTGTGCCGTGTCATCGTATTATTGGTGCAAATAAAAAACTAACTGGTTATGCAGGTGGTTTAGAGCGCAAGCAATGGTTACTAGAGCATGAAGCAAAATAAATAGCTAAATAACGTATCCAAATTTGTATTCTGAGCACTTTAAGGTAGCATAAGCGCACTTTTTATTTGAAGGCACGACAATGGCGCAATTATACTTTTACTACTCTGCAATGAATGCAGGTAAATCAACCACCTTACTACAATCTGCATTCAATTATAAAGAACGTGGTATGGAGCCGGTGATCCTCACGGCGGCTATCGATGATAGAGCCGGAGTAGGTAAAGTATCCTCACGTATTGGCTTGCAAGCAGATGCGCATATTTATGATGCAGATATAGATGTTTTTGCGCTTATTCAAGCTCTTAATGCAGATAAAAAACGCCATTGTGTGCTGGTAGATGAATGTCAGTTTTTATCAAAAGACCAAGTTATGCAGTTAACCGATGTGGTTGATGAGTTAGGAATACCCGTATTGTGTTACGGATTGCGCAACGACTTTAGAGGGGAGCTGTTTATAGGGTCACAGTATTTACTTGCTTGGGCTGATAAGCTAATTGAGCTTAAAACGGTGTGTCATTGTGGGCGCAAAGCAAATCACGTATTACGTACCGATGAAAATGGCGAGGCTATTGCCGATGGTAATCAAGTTGAAATTGGCGGCAACGACCGTTATGAATCGGTGTGCCGCAAGCATTACAAAGCGGCGTTAAATATGGGCCGTTAAGACTTTAATAAAGGTATCTATATCCGCTTGGGTAATACCTAAATGGGTTACGAGCCTAAGTTGCTTACTTGGGCTAAACACAATGTCATGTGCTTTTAAATCGGCTGCTAGCTTTGTGATGTTTATGCTGTTATCAAACGTAGCGTAAACCATATTTGTGGTATTACTCATATTTACTTCAAAGCCTGAAATTTCACTTAACTGCTGTGCTAAATAACGCGCATTAGCGTGATCATCGACTAAACGTTGAGTGTTATTTTCTAACGCATATTGCCCCGCAGCAGCTAACATACCCGCTTGGCGCATACCGCCGCCAAGCACTTTACGCCAGCGTCTTGCTTTAGCGATTAACTGCTTAGAACCTAATAATAATGAGCCAACTGGCGCACCTAAGCCTTTCGATAAACAAATAGAGACTGAATCAAAATGTTTGGTGATTTCTTTAATATCAAGGTTAAGCTCGGCTGCGGCATTAAATGCTCGCGCGCCATCTAAATGCAGTGCTAAGTTATGTTGATGAACAAATTCACGTGCTTTAATTAAATAATCAATACCCAGTACTTTGCCACCTATGGTGTTTTCAAGGCTCAGTAATCGCGTTTTCGCAAAGTGGCTATCATCGGGTTTTATTGCAGCAGCAATTTTAGTAAAACATAGGCTACCATCGGCTTCATTTTCAATAGGTTGTGGTTGAATAGAGCCTAAAACGGCAGCGCCACCGCCTTCAAACTTGTAGTTATGAGCACTTTGCCCACAAATATACTCATCACCTCGCTCACAATGCGCCATTAATGCCAATAAGTTTGCTTGCGTGCCGGAGCTACAAAATAATGCATCGGCCACATTAAAACGCAATCTAGCATAGGCTTCCAATTGGTTAACGCTTTCATCATCACCGTATACATCATCGCCAACCGGGGCATGATACATAATATCTCGCATTTTATTGCAAGGCTTGGTCACTGTGTCTGAGCGAAAATCTATCATGAGTAGTCCTTATGGTTGTTATATGAATTCTTCACAAATTTGTTCACGGGTCGTTTTATCAAAATAACTCCACGCAATAAAGCGACTGACTTTTTGCCCTTGTGCCATTTCAACGATTTTATAGTCGCAAATAGGGAGCTGTTTTAGCTGTGTTTGTAAAGCAGCAAGGGTCTCTTTTTTAGAAACCAACGAGGTGAACCAGATCACTTGCTCACTGAACTGAGCGCTTTCTTTGATCATGTTAGAAATAAAGGTCAGCTCGCCGCCTTCACACCATAACTCATTACTTTGGCCACCAAAGTTGAGGGCGTTACTGGGGGCTTTACCTAAGTTTTTCCATTTACGCTCACTGCCTTTATTGGCTTCTTCTGCGCTGGCATGAAATGGCGGGTTACACATCGTTAGGTGATATAAATCTTTCGCATTAACCACCCCTTTAAAAATATGCTCGGGATTTTTTTGTTGTTTAAGCGTTATTTTTAAATCATTAAACTGAGCGAGCTGCTTGGCTATTTTTATTGCTGCTAAATCGATGTCGCTGCCAGTAAAGTGCCATTGGTATTCGCTATTGCCCGTTAGCGGGTAAACTAAGTTAGCGCCAGTGCCTATATCAAGCACTTTAATTTGTCGGCCAGTGGGAATAACCTGCTGATTATCTTCGCTGAGTAAGTCAGCTAAGTAATGAATATAGTCAACTCTTCCTGGAATAGGTGGGCATAAGTTGTGCTCAGGTATGTCCCAAAAGTTAATGTTGTAATGACTTTTTAATAGCGCCTGATTCAAGGTTTTTACAGCTAAGTTATTACTAAAATCAATACTTTGATTGCCTGCTGGCGTCGTAATTAAAAAAGCAGTTAACGAAGGGGTTTGCGAGGTAAGCAAATTAAAATCGTAACCATTTTTGTGTTGATTGCGCGGATGTAATTTAGAACGAGCTGATTTTGCTTTCATGAGGCTTTTTTAACAACAGGAATAAAAGCCAATAGTAACAAATACAGACAAAAAAAGTGCATAATTTTCCCTTTGGCTTACCAGGCATTACTGGTAGGATGAGTTGTTAGCAATTATAAGGAATTCGCTTTGGCAGTTACTCAAGAGTCTGTTTTTATTAAATTAGATGACCATCAAACACTGCATTTACGCCGTATCGCCAACCAGAAGCCAAGTGGTCCTGTGGTGTTATTAATTCATGGTGCGGTAGAAAATGGCAAAATATTTTACACTCATAGCAATAAAGGGTTAGCGCCTTTTTTAGCTGAACACGGGTATTGTTGTTATGTCGCTGATTTACGCGGGCGTGGTGAAAGTAAACCTGCTATTTGTAAGCAAGCACGGTATGGACAAACTGAGGCGATTGTTGAAGATATTCCGGCATTTATTGAGAAAATTGAACAGTTAGAGAGTAAAAAACCTGACTTTTTAGTTGCTCATTCTTGGGGTGGGGTGTTGCTTAATAGCGTGTTTGCTCGCTTCCCTGAGCTGATTAACGATATAAAAGCGTGTGCCTATTTTGGTTCAAAGCGTTCGCTATTTAATAACCACCCTAAAAAGTTATTTCAGGCCAATTTAATTTGGTATTTTATGGCGCCAATATTAGCGAAAAAACACGGTTATTTACCAGCAAAACGCTTAAAGTGGGGCAGTGATGATGAAACTCAAAAGTCGCACTATCAAAGTATGCAGTGGGCTAAGAAAAATCCGTGGATAGACAGTGATGATGGCTTTGATTACGCTAAAACATTAGCAAATCTCACGCTTCCTCCGACGTTACATATTGCGGCAGTAAAAGATAAAGCATTGGCACAGCCTATCGATATTCAAAAGTTTATTGATGAGTCAGGTACTGGGGTGCAAAAAATGCAAATATATGGCCGCCGCTTTGGGCACAAAGTAGATTACGACCATATTAATATGCTTACCCATCCACAGGCACGCCAAGAACAGTTTATGGATGTGCTTAATTGGTTTGAGGCAACGAGAGCAAACTAAGTAAAGGGGCTTCATAACGCTGCCATTTATCAAGGCTTTTGTTATTTACAGGCTGCCTAATCGCATGTTTACTGAGCGTTGTAACGGCGCTTTTATTTCTGTAAAAGTCTAAACAAGTCTGTTCAAATTCACAGCCAGTAAAACTTAATAGTGCGGTTAATTGATCTTTAGGATTTTCAATTAACTGCTCATAACTTAAATTATAAATAGCTAAGCGGTTAAATTGCTGCCAATAGCTCATCAGTTTTTCATAAAGCTGATGGTACAAAGTAAATTCATTCAAATCACAAAAATAGGGTTCGTTTTCAGCAAAGTAATTAGTAAACACTGAAAATGCGGTTGCGTTAAAGTTGCGGGTCAGGTTAATAAACTTAGCGTCTGGGAATAGAATATAAATTAACCCTAAGTTTTGGTAATTGCTAGGCAGTTTATTGATCACAAATGCGCAATTGCTCCCAGAAGAACTTAAGGTATCTAAATATATAGCTCTGGCTTGGTTAATTAAAGGCGTTGTTAGCTTAGTTAAGCATTGAGGGTAGCGTAACCCTGTTTTATGTTCTAAAAAAGCGACTACCTTTTTACTAATACTGGTGTCTTCTCCAAGCGTTGCCCATTGACTGTGTCCTGCTAACATCTGCTCCAGTAAGGTTGAGCCGCTTCGTGGCATACCAATAATAAACACGGGCGTAACAGGATACTGCTTATTTAGGTTTGCTAAATTGAGCACACTTTCATTGTTATATTCAATAAGTTGATCATAAAACCCAATTAAATCTTCAGTATTAAATTCACTGAGTTTGTGTTGTTGCTGATTGGCAATCACAAAATAGTTAAATGCTTGATCAGTATCGTCTAACTTGTCGTAACTTTTAGCTAAAGCATAGTAGCAGACCATTTTTAAGCGTAGGTTATTTGTTTGCGTTAAAAAGTGGTGTAACTGATCGATGTAATTATTTGCTTTATTAAAGCGGCCTAATTGTACCAATTCAAATAAAACATAAGCCGTAACTGGTGCTACTCCAAGCTTTAATGCTTCCTCAAACGTGGCCTGCGCTTTATCAAGCTCGCCAAAGGTTAAATAGTGCTGGGCTAAATAATAATGAGTGTCTGGGTTGTCTGCGGCAATACTTGTTGCGTATTCGAGTACTTTTTGCGCATCTTCAGGAGAGTTGACCGCATTAAATGCATCACTTAGTGCATACAAAGGTTCTAATACATAAGGGAGATGCTGACACGCTCGTTGTAGTATATAAACAGCGGCATCAAATTGTTCTAAACGCAGTGCTACTTTACCTAAGCCAAACAGGGCGTCACCATTATCAGGCTCTGCTTGTAATAGCATTTTGTAATGAAACTCAGCTTCTCTGAGCTTGTTTTGTGATAATAACTGGTCCGCTTTCTTTAGTAGCATAATACAACTAATATTCTTTTTATTTACTATAACCCCAAAGTGACAAAAAATGCGAGTGTAAAAGTCATTTTAAATAGGTTTATAAAGGGCAATAAAAAGGCGAAATGCATTACACATTTCGCCTTTGATTATCATTAACACATGTTAGAAAGTATAGGTTGCTTTAGCGTAGTAAAAGCCACCATTAATTCCGTATGGAGATGTTTCGTAGTACTTACCACCCCAGTTGTTATTTGGTGCCACTGTGAAATCAAGTTTTTCTGCTTCCTGATCCAGTAAGTTTTGTGCACCCAATGAGAAGCTAATTGAGTCATTCATGAAGTAAGTGACTTCAACATCTAACGTCATAGCTGCGTCAGCCATTTTAGCTGTTTCATCATAATCTACATGAACGCCTTGGTATTCGCCAAAGTAGTTAAGGCGAGAAAATGCTGAAAAGCTTTCCCATTGTTGTGCCCAGCTCAGTGTTGCACGGTGATTAGGTAAGTCATTTTCAAGACGGCTTACTTTAAATGCACCAGTTATATCACTTGAGCGGGTTACTTCTGTTTCATTCCAGTTGTACGCTAAGCTAAATGTAGAGCTACCACTGAACAATTCAGCTGAGTAGTTAGCAACTAAATCAACACCTTGTGTAGTGGTATCAAAGTCATTAGTAAAGAAACTAACTTGCGCAAGGTTTTGTACGTTAGGTACGCCCGCAGCTTCAAGCGTGTCTTTATCTGCTTGGCTAAGTTCAATTTTATCTGATTGGCTAATACGGTCATCTACTTGGATGTTGTAGTAATCAACCGTTAAGAATAAATCGCCAATAGTATACACCGCACCAAAGGTGTAGCTTTGTGATTCTTCAGGCTCAAGTTCAGTACCACCTAGTTGAATAGCAATTGGGTTTGTAGGTGGTAACAAAGCCGAATCTACTAGTACACCACTGCTTAAGTTAGTTTGTACGTTACTAACATTCGCTTGGCCAACGGTAGGCGCACGGAAACCGGTGCTGATAGAGCCACGAATATTTAGATCTTCAGTCAAGTGGTATTGACCCATTAACTTATAGTTAGTGGTTGAACCAAAGGTATCGTAATCTTCGTAGCGAAGCGCTAAGCCCATTAGGAACTCTTCAGTAAATGGCGCTTCAATATCAATATAAGCTGCATAGTTACGACGGTCATATTCGCCTGCATCTGATGGTTTAAATCCAGGGAAACCGTTAGAACCTATACCAAAACCTTGATCAGTTAATGGACCTGCAATAAACGAAGCCTCATCACCTGCCACTACGGTAAAGGTTTCTTCATGCCATTCTAAACCACCGGCAATGTTTACATCGTAAGCTAAATCAAAGTCAAACCCTTTTGAAATATCAAAATTAAAGTTTTTCTCTAATTGTTCATATTTACCTGGGCTAAAATCACGCGGGCTATCTGGACCCAGTGAAGCATTGATTGTGTCGTATATAAAGTAGCGAGATTCGTTATACCCTACCGTACCACTTAGATCATAATAAGCGCCTTCTAAAAAGCCGCCAGTAAACTCACCTTTAGTACCGATAGTAAGTGACGTATCTGTAATATTACCACCAAAGTTTGGTGTAAAACCGCCCGGAAGCATTTCGTTAAATGCGAAACAATCAGGGTTATTTGCTACACCATTAATGTAGTCAGGGTTATCAAGAACGTTGTCATCAATCATAATGGTTGGACAGTTACCGCTCATATCACCGGTTAAATCACCAACAAGCAGTGTTTCGCCACCATCATTTGAGTATGCACCAGGGCGAGTATGTGGGTTACGGTAATAAAAACCACCGCGTACATCACGCTCTGAGTAGTTACCAAACATGTAAAATTGTGAGTCGTTAGTAAGTTCTAAACCAACATTACCAAAGATAGAGATGTCGTCATCTACCTCAGGTGCACCCCATACTTGGGTGATCGGGGCAATGTTTGGTACGCCAGCGGCATCAAGTGCGGTAGCATCCGCTCTTTGTACTGAGCGGCTGGTTGCGTCGGCTGTTTTGTACTGAAAGCTTAAATTAGCAAAACCGCTATCGGTAAATGGTAAGCCCACATTACCTGAAATTTGAGTTGTATCACCGTCGCCCTCATAATATTCGCCTTTGCGAACTTCGAAAGATCCGCCTTCCGAGGCATCTTTAAGTTGGAAGTTTAAAACCCCAGCAATCGCATCAGAACCATATTGTGCAGCGGCACCATCACGAAGTACTTCTACTTGTTTCAGTGCAATACTTGGAATTACTGAAATATCAGCACCTTGCGCACCATCGTTAATACCACCACCTAAAAAGGCGATAACTGAAGCACGGTGACGACGTTTACCGTTAAGTAAAATTAGTGTGCTATCTGAAGGTAGTCCGCGTAAGTTTGCAGGGCGCACTAATGAAGCAGCATCACTGATTGGCATTGAGTGTACGTTTAAAGAAGGAATAGCCCCTTTTAATAGCTCTAGCATATCAGTGTTACCTGATTTACTTAGCTCTTCACCACCAATAATATCGATAGGTACAGGAGAGTCACCAATAGAACGAGGCGCAGAGCGCGTACCTACTACGGCAATTTTTTCTACATTTTTGTTAACTTTAACTTCGGTTTGCTCTTCTTGAGCAATTGCTGAACCAGAAACAAATAAGCCTGCGGCTGTTGTTGCTAGAGCAAATTTGATGGCCTGTTGAAGCGCATTGCTTTTTAATTTCATTCTAAATATCCCCAGTTAGAATTGATTTGTATAGTCTATTTAATGACTTTATTGTGGACGGTTCACATTCAATGGGGAGCAGATATTGCTAACTCACTCCTAAAAGCTTAATAAACTAAGCGCACCTCCTGTGAGTCCTCGAAATAGACTATAGATAAAAAAACTAAAGAGGGCAATGGGTAATTAACCACTATTTAACAAGTTGAAACAAATGATTTATCTAAAAATAACGCAGAGTTAATCATAAGTAGGGCAGGGAAAAGGGGTAAAAGCAGGCATTGATACATAGTTATTAATTAAATAAGCTATTTTAGCTACTTTCTATTATTGAATTAAACTGACCTGCTATTGATATTTTCACCATGATGTTTTTTCCACTGTGCAAGTTTTTCTTTGTACTCATCCCATACACATGGACAGCAACTACCGCCGCCGCAGCACTCATCAGATTTTGGCCTTTCGGGTTTAGTGTTGGGTATGTTTTTTTGCATGTTTTTAATTAAAACTGAGGAAAATGAACTTTAAGAATAAATGATTGAATAAAGCGTGTAAATTATTCTTTGTGAACTGAAAGCGCTGTGTGAGAATACAGGCTATGCGATTATATAAAGTTATCCATCGTGCACCCTGGCGGGTTGCTAAAATAAGTAAAAAGCGGCAACAACTACGCTTTCGTCGTGCTATGGTCGCGCTTAAAATTGCGCTTGCCCAAGAAAGGCAAGAAACCAAAGAAATGCTAATAATTTACAGGCGTTATACCCAAGGGCAAACAAATAAAGCAGAACTAAAACGCGCCAACGAGCAGTTTGTTGATATATTAAAAGGACTAGGGCTAGGCGTTTTTGCGTTATTACCGTTTGCACCATTAACTATTCCACTGGTTGTTAAACTAGGGCAGTTAGTAGGTGTTGATGTATTACCGAGTTCTTTTAGTATGAATAAGCCGATTAAAGAAATTGATAAAGAAATTGCTCAACAAAACCAAGAGCAAGACTCAACGCCCTCAAAGAAGAAGTAAGCTAGCAGAACATAATTAGCTATACCTTTTAATAGTGCTTATTGTTATGCTAAGGCATCATTTTCTATTATGTGAGTCATTTAATGAGTGCTTTACTTCGTCATACCTCTTCAGGAATTCCTCTATCTTTTATCGTTAAAAACGAACTAACCGATTGGCTTACGCAGCAACCGAGTTTTGTACAGCGCTGGCTAGCAAACACAGATTTTGAAAAATCAGGACTCGCACTAGTACCAAACCCAGAAACGGGTGAACTAAGTCAGGTATTTTGTGTAATGCAAAGCACTGATGATTTTTGGGCTGCTGGCGAGCTTGCCAGTAAATTACCTGCGGGTTGTTATCAAATTCAAGGTGATGAGTCTTTAGTTGCTCAACTTGCTTTAGGCTTTGTGTTAGGTGGTTATGAGTTTAGTGAGTACAAGCAAAAAGCCACAGCAAAAGCTCAGCTTGGCATTGCTGATAAAACATTATATGAACAAGTAAAACAACAAGCGGACGCCATTAATTTAGCACGCGATTTAGTTAATACCCCAGCTGCTGATATGATGCCGCAGCATTTATCGCAGGTAATGAGTGACCTAGCAGATACATTCGACGGTGAATTTTCGCAGTGGATAGGTGATGAGTTATTAGAGCAAAATTACCCAACTATTCACATGGTAGGGCGCGCGAGTGAAAATAAACCACGATTACTTGACTTGAAATGGGGGGCAGTCGATGCGCCACAAATTACGTTAGTCGGTAAAGGCGTGTGTTTTGATTCCGGTGGACTGGATTTAAAACCTAGTTCAGGCATGCGCAACATGAAAAAAGACATGGGTGGGGCCGCGCATGTTATTGCCCTGGCTCAGCTAATTATGGCCGCTAACTTACCAATACGCCTTCGTGTTTTAGTGCCTGCGGTTGAAAATGCTGTTTCGCGTAATGCATTTCGCCCTGGCGATGTAGTAAAAACCCGTAAAGGTATTATGGTCGAAATAGACAATACCGATGCAGAAGGGCGACTAGTGCTGTGTGATGCACTAAGCGAAGCACAAAACGATGATCCTGAATTAATCATTGATTTTGCTACACTAACTGGTGCGTGCCGTATTGCGTTAGGTACGGAGTTACCGGGGTTTTTCTCAACGGATCGCGCTGTAGCAAATGCCATTATGGACTCGGGAATGCAAGTTAACGACCCTGTTTGGCAATTGCCGTTATTCGAACAATACAAACCATTTTTGAAAAGCGATGTGGCTGATATGGCTAACTGTGCAAGTACGCCATTTGGTGGCGCAATAACCGCTGCGCTTTATTTGAAAGAGTTTATAGAGCCAAATACACCATGGGTTCACTTTGACGTAATGGCATGGAATTTACGTGCATTACCCGGGCGTCCAGCTGGTGGTGAAGCACTGGGTATTCGTGCAGTATTTACTTACCTACAAAATCGATTTAACTAACCTGAACTTGGATTAAGGTTTACCTTGAGTTATTTGATGTTAAAGTGCATATAACTCAAGGGGTAAGCCATCTGGATCGGCAAAAAAGGTGAATTTTTTGCCGGTTATTTCATCTTCTCTAATATTTTCGACGATGACATTGTGTGACTCTAAATAATGTTTAGCAGTATTAATACACCCAACTTTAAATGCTAAATGTCTAAGTCCTTGTGCTTCGGGGTAGCTTGGTCTACTTGGCGCATCATTAAACGAAAATAATTCTAACTGACTACCATCAGGTAAAGCTAAATCGAGTTTGTAAGACTGACGCTGTGCACGATAATGCTCATTAATAATCGTGAGTTTTAATATTTCACTATAAAAATGTTTAGAGCGTGGGTAGTTGCTACAAATGATGGCTACATGATGAATGCCTAGTAGTTGCATATATTTTCCTTAAAAAGCAAAAAGCGCACTAAAAGCAGTGCGCTGTTTATCAATACATGTGCATGTTTATATATTAGCTTTTAGCTAGGCTCTGCGTCTTTACACGCTTTTACAGCCGGTGCAACAAGCTCTAAACCCGTTTTATCACACGGTGGAAGCTCAGCATCACTAACAGCAATAGGCGTTACTCGCTCGCCCCATTTTATATAGCTTGCCGCCCAAGTAAGGCCAGCCCCAAATGCCGCCGACATAATGTTTGCATGCGGTTTAATTAAGCCTTGCTCAACGGCTTCACACAATGCAATTGCAATGGTGGCAGCAGAGGTGTTGCCATATTCACCAATATTGACCATTACTTTTTCGTCATCCACTTTTAAGCGATTTTGAATAGCTTGAATAATGCGTAGATTGGCTTGATGCGGAACTAGTACATCGATATCGTCTAACTTAAGATTGGCTTGTTCAAGCACGTCGTCACAGGCTTCACTCATGCCTTTAACGGCACGTTTAAATATTTCACGGCCTTCAAATAAAAGGTCTGATGGACCAATTGGCTCATATTTATTTAAATCACTGCCAAAATTAGTAATGTGTAAAATATCACGATCTTCGCTGTCACAACCGGTTTTAGTCCCTAATAAGCCTGCAGGAGTTTCTGCTGCTTCAAGCACAACGGCACCGGCACCATCACCAAATAATACTGCGCTGTCGCGTCGTGCCCAGTTTACATACCACGTCATGCGCTCAGCCGCGATAACGACAGCTTTTTTGATCATGCCAGCTTGAATTTGCGCTGTCGCAGCTTGTAAAGCATATAAGAAACCAGAACATGCCGCGTTGGTGTCCATGGCTGCAGCGCCTGTGGCACCAATATTTTTTTGTACTAATGAGGCGGTGTTTGCGACTACTGTTGAGGGGGTGCACGTTGCTAAAATAACTAAATCGATATCTTTTGCATCTACGCCAGCACAAGCAATGGCATGTTTTGCAGCCACACTAGCAAGTTCAGCAGTACTTACATGGCTAACTCTTCGTGCCTTGATACCTGTGCGTGTGGTGATCCACTCATCGGTTGTATCTACAATTTCACTTATTTCGTCGTTGCTGATGCTTGCTGGTGGAATGCATTTACCCCAACCAGTGATATGTGCGTAAGGCATAGTGTGTTCTCTTAAAAGTGGTATGACGTGTTCGTCTAATGAGGACGTTATATCAAAAATTAGCTGTTAACACTAGTTTAAAGCATGGTTTGCTTAGTAATTACTGCTATTTTACGGACTATTTGCTGCATTTTTGTTTAAAGGTAAGTGGCTTGTTTTTATTGTGTTAATTAAATGCTTTTAATGATTTTGCGTGTTTTACACGATAGCTCATAGGCTTTCTAAGCTTAATAGAATACGAATACTTTGTTGACCATATATGCTTGAGTGCGGCTGAGTGAGCAGCTAATATGGGGCGCATATTATGAAATCATTACTTAAAAAGCATTACTTAAAAAGCATTACTTAAAAAGCATTATTTATAATGGATAACAAAGCAATGTATATTCAGTCAGGTGAATCTTATTGTGTTAATTAAAACCGATCCTGCTATTAGCCGGTTATTAATGCTGCGCAGTGGCGCCATTGCTGTGCAGCTTATTGCGGTGTTAAGCGTTTATTTTTTATTAGAGCATCAAATTGCGCTCATGCCGTTGCTAGCCGTTATTACGCTTGAGGCGGTTTTTCAGTTAGCAAGTATCTTTGCTTATAGAAATGTTAGCCAAGCAAAGCCAGTTGGCATGCTGATGCAACTGACCGCTGACGTACTTTTTTTAACTATTTTGTTGTCTTTAAGTGGCGGTGCAACTAACGCATTTGTGTCGTTATTATTGTTACCTATTATGATAGCGGCAATTACATTGAGCGCTCGTGGGCTTGCCTATATTGCTGTGCTGGCTATCGCTGCCTACAGCATGCTACTGATTAAAATGCCAGAGCATAGCATGCACCAAATGAACATGAGTGGCCACTTTATTGGCATGTGGGTTAATTTTGTTATCAGTGCCTGCGTGATTGCGTTGGTTATTGGTGCAATGAACCGTGCTTTACAACAACGTGAGCGCACTATTGCCAAAGTTAGAGAGAAACAGTTGCGTAGTGAACAACTGGTTACTCTCGATGGCGCAGCGGCGCAAATTACTCATCAATTAGCAACGCCTATTGCTAATTTACAATTATTGTTTGAAGAGCTTGTAGAAGAGTATCCCAACAATGAAATTATTCAGCAAATGCAATCACCCTTGCTGCAATGCCGCACTCAGCTTAATGATTTTAGAAAGCTCTCTATGCAGCTACGAGATAAAAACACGCAAACACCTATAAAAGCAGAGCAGCTGCAAAATCAAATTCATGATACGTTGCTATTACAATACCCTAATCAACAAATAAACTGGCTTAATGAGGCGCCTAAAGCCACATTAAAAAGTGATGCCATGCTGCTACCTGCTATTTTAAACTTATTACAAAATGCAGCGCTTGCTAACGAAAAAAAAGGCCAAATGCAATTAGAGTTGAGTTGGCAACAGCCAGATGCGCAAAGTATTGCGTTAATTATTCGGGATTTTGGCGCTGGTTTTTTATCCTCAGAGTTAGCGGAGTTAGGCGGGCAGCTCATGCCCAGCGAGCAAGGCATGGGAATAGCGGTTATGCTATCAAATGTCACGTTTGAGCGTTTAAATGGTTCGTTAACTGTTTATAATCACCCCGATGGTGGGGCGGTGGCCAAGATACAAATGCCACTATTAATAACCGAGTCGGCGCTATGAAGCTGCTAATTATTGAAGATGACATTAACCTTGCTACCACTTTGGCAAGGCGCTTAACAAAACACAGCTTTAACTGTGAGGTTGCACATAACCAAACAGAGGCTTTACTTAGGGCTCGCCAGCAGCAACCTGATTGTATTTTATTAGATATGAAGTTAGCAGATGAAAATGGGCTGGCGCTTATTGCACCGCTGCGCCATTTACTCACACATGCTCATATTGTATTGCTTACCGGCTTTGCAAGTATAGCTACAGCCGTAGAGGCGATGCGCTTGGGCGCTAATGACTATTTAACTAAGCCTGTCGATATGGCAAGCTTATTAAAAGCGCTAAAAGTAGAGCCGGTATTGACAGTAACCGAAATTCCTGAAGAGGTTATGTCACCCGAGCGTTTAGAGTGGGAGCATATTCAACATGTATTACACAGTAACAACGGTAATGTATCAATGACTGCAAGGCAGCTTAATATGCATAGACGCACTTTGCAGCGCAAGCTACAAAAAAAACCTGTGCAGCAATAAGCCCTCACTTGAGCAAGCAATTAATGACTCATACCGCCGCGCTAATAAAAAGCCAAAAAATTATACTGTTCGACGCCCAGTGCAAGCTTTGTAGTGCGTGGTGTAATTTTATTATTGCTCACGATCCTCAGGCCATGTTTAAACTGTGCAGTGTACAATCGCCAAAAGGACAACAAATATTAATGCACTTTGGCTATTCGACAACTGATTTTGCCTCTATGGTTTACATTGAAAACGCTCAAGCATTTATACAAAGCCATGCATTTTTTGAGGTGATTAAACAGCTAGGCTATCCGTGGAAACTTAGTGGTATATTTAGTGTGTTGCCAAATCGTTTTAACAATTGGCTTTATGATAAAATTGCATCAAATCGATATACCTTATTTGGTAAATATCACTATTGCAGGATCCCTTCAAAGCAAGACCAAGCCCACTATTTATAAGTGCTTTAATAGATGCCTGAATGTATTGGCTGTGCTAAAATCGCGGCGTTTAAATTTAAGCATTAAAAAGGCACTTACATGGCAAATACGGCGCACGCACTGCATATTTTAGTAAAACATAAAGAGATTGCAGAAGACATCATCAAGCAATTAGGCAAAGGCGCAAAGTTTCAAACTTTAGCTAAAAAGTATTCGTCATGCCCATCGGGTAAAAAAGGCGGTGATTTAGGTGAGTTTAGACGAGGCCAAATGGTTCCACAGTTTGATAAGGTGGCCTTTAGTGGTGCAATTTTAGAACCGCATTTAGTAAAAACGAAATTTGGTTGGCATGTGATTAAGGTGCTTTATCGTACATAAACTAACGCAATTTTAAGTTGCCGCTATACTTATCATTTGTTTAGTTTGTTACATTGCTAAAGCAACTTGGAATAACTATGAAGCTTATTATTTTATGCTGCAGTTTAATTTTAATGGCAGTGTCATTTTTTGCCAGTAGCACTGAGCAAACGATCGCCCTTAAGCTTGGCAAACCAAGCACCCAAGACATACCAAAAAACCACTATATTTTAACATTATTAGAAAAGAGCTTTGCAAAGGTTAATGTAAAGCTCAATATTGCTTATAGTCTTGAGCCAATGAATACTAAAAGAATTTTAGAAGAGCTCACACGTAACGATGATGTTAATTTAGCTTGGTTAACTTTGCCAAACTCCCTTGCAGAGCAAAGACATTTAATCCGCACAAGTTATCCTATTTATAATGGGCTGCATTCAAAGCGCTTGCTCATGGTTAAACAAAGCCGGTTAAAAGAATTTTCTGATATAAAAACCCTTGAACAACTAAAGCCGTTCATAGCCTTACAAAAGCAAAGTTGGTCTGATTATTATGTATTAAAGAACAATGGCTTAACAGTTAATGGTGATTTGAGTTATGAAAGCATGTTAAAAGCGTTAGATGAAGGACTTGGCGATTATTTTCCGCGTTCAGTAACTGCTATAAAAGCCGAAATACGTAAACATCCTCAGTATAACTTTGTTATTGAGCCTCATATTATGCTGCAATACGATAATTACTATTATTTTTACGCAAACGAAAATAACAAAGCAATCATTGAGTTATTAGAGCAAGGCTTAACAAAGTTAGCAGATAGCGGCGAGTTAAATGCGCTTTATGAACACTATTATCGTGATGTTGAGGACGGGCTTAATTTAAATAACAGACGGGTGTTTAACTTAAAAAATTAATAAGGTTAGGCCGCAAAATGTAGCCTAACCCGAAAATTATTGGTCCTGCTTGGCTTCTTCTTCACTTATTTGCTTAAGTGCTTGAATAAACGATTCACTCGGTTGCCCACCGGTAAGCGCGTACTTATCATTTATAATGAAAGTAGGTACTGAGGTTATTCCCATTTGTTTAAAGTTATTTTGCTCTTGGCGTACCGCTTGTACGTATTTATCTGAGTGTAAAATTTCTCTGGCTGTGTCTTTGTTAAGGCCGACTTTTTCTACCACATCCAGTAACGCATCTTCTTGATTTAAATATTTTAAATCGGTGAAGTGTGCTTCAAAAAACGCCAATTTCAGCTCAGTTTGTTTGCCTTCTTCACGCGCCCACATTAGCAAGCGGTGTAGATCAAAGCTGTTGATCATGATGCGTTTACCGTCAAAATTAAAGGTAAACCCAGCTCGTTCACCCGCATCCGCCATGTTTTGACGATTCCGCGCGCTTTCTTCTTCAGTTAAACTGTATTTTTGCTGCAAGTGCTCGTTTAAGTCTTGTCCTTCAAGTGGCATATCTGGATTAAGCTCAAAAGGGTGCCATGTAATATCCGCACTCATTTCGTCTTTTAATTCTGCCAATGCGGTTTCTAAGTTTTTATACCCAATAATACACCACGGGCACATTACATCTGAGACGATATCAATTTTTAAGTTTTTCATAGGGATCCTTGAAGGATTGCTTTTTAATAACAATGGATATTGGGATGAAGTTTAGTTTATCAATCATCGAACATAAAAAGAGCAGCGAAAGTGCTGCTCGTTTATTGAATGTTTTCAGGTTAGCTGTTCAAGCCAAATGGGTCGTCAATGCTGTGGCTTGGCTGGGTAAACCAACGCGGGCCGTTATCTGTCATGTAAAAGTGATCTTCTAATCTCACACCAAATTCATCTGGAATAACCAGCATTGGCTCGTTACTAAAACACATGCCTGTGGCAAGCGGGGTTTTATCGCCGCCCACTAAGTATGGCCATTCATGAATGTCTAAGCCAATACCATGGCCTGTGCGGTGTGGGCAACCTGGTGTTTGGTATTCAGGGCCTAAGCCTTGAGCTGCTAAGTAGCTGCGAGCTGCTTCGTCAACCGATTCACAGGTTTCGCCAAGGGCGGCTTGATTGAAAGCTGCTAACTGGGCCGCTTTTTCAAAATCCCAAAATAGGCGTTGGCGGCTGGTTGCTTCACCAAATACATAAGTACGCGTAATATCAGACAGGTAATCGTGCACTTTACATCCAGTATCGATAAGCACCATGTCGCCTTTTTTCAAAATTTGTGGATCTTTTACACCATGAGGGAATGAGGTAGCAAGGCCAAACAATACAATACAGAAGTAATTTCCCGGGGCACCTACTTTTTGATGCGCTTTTTTTATAAATTCTTCGACTTCTACTGTGCTAATTCCTTCATAAAGCATGCTCGCAGTAGCCTGATGAACCGCTAAAGTCATATCCATGGCGCATTGCATTAATGCTAATTCATTGGCTGATTTATGCATTCTACAATGTGCGGTTACAGGTTGTGCGTTAACTAGTTCTAATCCTGAACTGGCTTTATTGATGCCATCAAAAATAAAAAACTGTGCGCTTTCATCAATGCCCACGGTAGCGGTGTCGCTAATATTAAGCTGTTTCAGCACTTTAACGAATAGCTCAAAAGGGTTCTCGTGTTCTTGCCAGCCGTGTATTGGGCCATCAATGACTTTAAAGCCATTTAAAGAGCCAATTTCAAAGTGGGGGGCAATGTATTGCACCTCACCCATGGCGGGTAAAATAGCGCCGACTAGTCGTTCACTGGCGTACCATTTCATACCGGTAAAATACGTTAAGTTGGTACCTGCATTTAAATATATCGCATCAATATTATTAGCTTGCATATAAGCTTGCGCTTTGGCCATACGCACTAAATACTCATCGGCCTGAATTGGCGTTACTGAGTGGGTCATATTGCTTAAACTAGCAAGTGCTTGTTCGGGTGTGTGTGTACCAATACCAACTGTGGTCATATATTTCTCCTACAAAATTTTGCATAGTGTGTAGGCTAAACGCGTTCAATTCAAATTAATTGCGATTAGTGAACAAGGGATTAAACAAATGGGGGGAGTTATCAAGTCCCTCATTCCCAAGGACTTGATAACCTTGGGCTATTTTTTCGCGTAGGGTAAACGATTGAGCTTATTCGCCGTGTGGTAGCTATCTAATCCGGTTACTGCAACGGTATCGATGGCTTGTAAGTCTAAAAAGCCATCACTTTGAAGTGCTGATTTATCTACGTACACATCCATTATTTCGCCAATAACCAGCTCAGTGCCATTAACAGCTAAATGCTGGTTCTCAACAAATTTTACTGCGTATTTTAGTCGGCTTTGTGCAACAAAAGGCGCTTTAAAGTCGTTTAAGTACTCTGTTTTTAAACCCGTTGCATTAAACTCAGACTCGTCTTTGGCGTAACGTGCAGAGGTTTGGTGTGCTTGCTGGTATATATCACTGTTTACTTGATTAATGGTATAGATACCTGTTTCTATAATATTTTCGAATGTATGCCTTGGTACGCTGTGCGGGCGCATTATCATGCCTACTAGCGGTGGGTGTGCGCCTAAATGAATAACTGAACTGACAATGGCTAGATTAGTATTACCTTGTAAGTCTTGTGTGCCAATTAAGTTTGCACTTTTAAACCCTGAAAGTGAGTTGATAAAGTGTGTACGGGTATGTTTTTCAAGTGCGGCTATGCGGTCTTTCGAAAAATGCATGTGTTTGTTCCTTACCATTTTATGGTGTTTCCTTGCCAATCTAGGTAGGCAGGTTCGCCGTTGAGTTCTAGCTGTGGGTTTTCGTAAGTAAATTTAAATAATTGCTGAGCAACAAAGTCAGGGGTAAACAGTTTATCTGCGGGCACATTTTTTTGAAATGGCTTAGAGAGCTGTGTATCTGTAGTACCCGGGTGAAATAAAACAAGTTTGGTATTTTTAGCGCGACGAGCAAGTTCAATGGCGGCTGTTTTAAATAACATGTTCAGCGCAGACTTAGATGCGCGATAGGTATACCAGCCACCCAATTTATTGTCGTTAATACTGCCTACACGAGCGCTCAAAGCAGTAATTGTGCAGTGAGTTTTATGATTAAGCAGCGGCACTATACTTTGTAAGCACAGCAGGGGGACAAGTGTATTAGAGTGCAAAAGCTGCATAAAATAATCACTGTTAATTTCTTCGAGCTTTTTTTCCGGCATGTGCTGGTCGTTATGTAATTGACCATTAAATATAATTACCTGAGCAAGCCCAATTTGTTGTGACTTTAACGACTGGGTTAGCTCATTTAGGCTTTGCGCCGAGTAGTCGCTGTGGAAATAGGTTACCTTGTCATCATTATGCTCAATATTCGATGAGCTGACACAAATTATATTAAATTGTGTTGCTTGCTGATTTAAATGATTTACGTAGGATTGTGCAATGGCGCTACTGGCGCCAAATAAAATCACTGTTTTCATTTTTCACCTTTAGATTTGATATTGCATTGACCATTACTACACTGCGCATTGGGCATTAAAAAACGGCTAATGTGGTGACGATATTTTGCAAAAAAAGTGTAAGCATGATCGGCAAAAAAGCGAATTACTGGCAAACGAATTATTTTAAGCCAACGGTATTTCCCAACGGTGCGCCAAGCTTGATAAGTGACGTCTAAGCCGTAAATCATCTGCCCCTTATCAGTTTGGGCGTGCAATAAATCCATGGCATTTTGTTTATCGATTGCAGGAAAACGCTCACTAAAATCATCCGCATTTAAATCTTCTAGTGTAATTTTATGATCAACATCGGCACGTTTTAAATGTTGCATTTCTGCATTGCAAAGGGGGCAATTGCCATCGTAAAAAATGATCATGTTGTCGCTTTGTGTTTATTTTACATATGCTTTTTTACGACAAGGCGATGCAAATGGATCTATTAAATATTCCCGCTTAATGATATTAATAGGTCTCCAAGAAACGAAGGAGAGCTAGAAATGAGTGAACAATATGCCGCCTTGCGAGGTAATGTTAGTCTACTTGGTCAATTATTAGGACAAACTATTAAAGATGCCCAAGGCCAAGAGATTTTAGATAAAGTAGAAGAAATTCGGGCTTTATCAAAATCATCTCGCAGTGGCAATGAAGCCGATCGCCAAGCGTTAATTGATGTACTTCATGCGCTTAGTGATGAGGAGCTTTTACCGGTTGCCCGTTCATTTAATCATTTTTTAAACTTAGCTAATGTTGCAGAGCAGTTTCATACCGTATCACGTTTTAATGATGTTGGTTTTTGCCAACTAAATCCTCTCACTCAAACATTAAAAACGTTAGCAGCAAAGGCCGAACAAGGTCAGCTTAATCATAATCATTTAGCCGACACACTCTCAAAACTCCACATAAACTTAGTACTAACCGCTCACCCAACCGAAGTGACTCGCCGTACTATTATTAATAAACATGTTGAACTAAGCGATTGTTTAGCGTCGCTTGAGCGTACCGATAACCTTGCGCAAGAGCGCGAAGCGATATTAAATCGAATTGCGCAGCTAATTAGCCAAGCCTGGCATACCGACGATATTCGTCGTTCTCGCCCAAGCCCAGTTGATGAAGCTAAATGGGGCTATGCGGTAATTGAAAATAGCTTATGGGATGCCGTGCCACGTTTTTTACGTGAGTTTAGCCAGCATGTTAAACAGCATTTGAGCCTTGAGCTACCAGCTAACTACAGTCCGATAGAATTTACGTCATGGATGGGGGGGGATCGAGATGGTAACCCGTTTGTAACCGCCGAGGTGACAAAGCAAGTACTCGATCATGGCCGTTGGATGGCGCTGGATTTATACCAGCGTGATTTAGAAACTTTGTGTGCTGAACTTTCTATGTCTGATGCCAGCGATGAGCTTATTAAGCTGGCAGGGCAAGAGTTTGAACCTTATCGAGCCGTGCTCAAAGAGCTTAAAAATCAAGTGGCTGAAACAGTGATGTACTTAAGCGCTAAAATTAAAAATAAGCGTACAGAATCACAAGATTTAATTACTGATATTAACCAAATTAAGCACCCAATTGAGGTGTGTTATCGCTCATTGTTAAAATGCAATATGCAAGTGGTTGCTGATGGCTTGCTATTAGATGTGATCCATCGTGTAAATAGCTTTGGTTTGCGTTTGGCAAAACTGGATGTGCGACAGGATTCGTCAAGACACAGCGATGTGTTTTCAGAATTAACTCGTCATTTAGGTATTGGCGATTACAATCAATGGGAAGAGCAAGACAAACAAGCTTTTTTACTGACAGAGCTAAATTCACGTCGTCCGCTTATTCCTAGGCATTGGCAACCAAGTCCAGAAGTGCAAGAGGTGCTCGACACCTTTGATGTTATTGCACAGCAAGATGAAAAAACCTTTGGTTTATACATTATATCTATGGCACGAACCGCCTCTGACATATTAGCAGTGCAGCTATTACTTAAAGAGTCTGGCTGTGGTTTTGAACTGCCCGTGGCGCCTTTATTTGAAACCTTGGACGATTTAAACGATGGCCACAACGTCATCACTACGCTTTTAAATAACGAGTGGTACCGTGGACACATCAAAAACACCCAAAATGTAATGATTGGCTATTCAGACTCAGCCAAAGATGCAGGCATGATGGCTGCTGGTTGGGCACAATATGAGGCAATGGATAAGCTCGTACAACTAGCGGATGAACGCGGTATTGAGCTTATTTTATTCCATGGACGTGGTGGTACGGTTGGACGTGGTGGTGCGCCTGCTGCACAAGCATTGCATTCTCAGCCGCCGGGGTCGTTAAAAGGCGGGCTTAGGGTAACAGAGCAAGGTGAAATGATCCGCTTTAAGTTTGGATTACCCAATGTGGCATTACAAAGCTTAAATATTTATGCAGGTGCGGTACTACAAAGTAATTTATTGCCACCACCAGAGCCTAAATCACAGTGGCGTGAAGTAATGGCATTAATTAGCGATGTGTCGTGTCAGCACTACCGTAATGTGGTGCGCCACGATGAAAACTTTGTGCCTTACTTTAGAATGGCGACACCTGAATTGGAATTGTCAAAATTACCGTTAGGCTCAAGACCTGCAAAACGAAATCCAAATGGAGGGGTTGAGAGCTTACGTGCTATTCCATGGATTTTTGCGTGGAGTCAAAACCGGTTAATGTTACCTGCATGGTTAGGTGCATTAAGCGGACTTAAGGCCGCGCTTGAAAAATATGGAATTGAAACCTTAAGCGAAATGAGTTTGCAATGGCCGTTCTTTAGAGCACGTTTAGAAATGCTAGAAATGGTATTTAGTAAAGCGGATAGCTGGTTGAGTGAGCATTACGATAATGCGCTGGTGGAAGAGATGTATAAGCCTTTAGGTGTTGCCTTGCGAGAGGAACTTGGTGAGGCGATGACGTTAGTGCAATCATTAAGCCCACAAAAAAGCTTATTGGCTGATCAGCCTTGGATCAAAGAGTCTATTGGGCTTAGAAACCCATACACCGACCCGCTTAATGTATTACAAGTTGAGTTATTACGTCGTTCTCGTGGCGATGATAAAGGCAATGAAAATGATATAGACAATGCCTTGATGATCACTATGACCGGTATTGCAGCGGGTATGCGTAATACAGGTTAATCCAAAACTAGATTAGTTTTAGAGGGAACACACGACGTGTTCCCTTTTTTACGTTGAATAGGCTGGTATTTAGTTTGCCAACCTTTTACACTACTTGGCCATTGAACAAATAAAAACTATTATGGCTTCAGCAACTTTTAAAGTGCAACATAATACAGCACTTAGCAATTCACACATTTCTCTAAACGTAGCGCAAACGCAAGCTCTACGCAGTCAATTAAAAACTCAACGCGGTATTTTATATTCAAGCGATATTAAAGCGCTTTGCACCGAGCTTAATGTTAGCGACGATGCATTATTACAAGGCTTAGTGCCTATGGCTTCAGAGTTTTCCGTTGCACCTATTTCCAAATTTCATGTCGGCGCAATTGTAAAAGGGCTCGATTCACAAGGAAACACTACTTTTTACTTTGGCGCTAACGCTGAGTTTGACCATCAAGCACTTAGTTTAGTGGTGCACGGTGAGCAATCTGCAATTAATAATGCCTGGTTAAATGGCGGTAAAAAAATTCTTAAAATAGCGATTAGTGATGTCCCATGTGGGTACTGTCGTCAATTTATGAATGAACTCGCTGATGCGAAAGAGCTTGATATTTTACTGCCAGCACAAAACTTTAAATTGGCAGAGTTATTACCTCATTCATTTGGACCAACCGATTTAGGCAATGAGCACAGCTTATTTAACCCAGCAGAGCAAACTAATTGTTTTGAAAACAAACAACTTGATGAAAAGCTGATGAGCTATGCTTTAGCGGCTTATGTGCCATACAGCCAAAATTACAGTGCAGTAAAAATAAGTACGTTTGAAAACGGTGATTTTTATGGCAGCTATGCAGAAAATGCAGCGTACAGCCCGAGTTTATCGCCATTACAAAGTGCTGTGAGTCAGTTGTTTTTAGCAGGACTGAACTTTGATAAGCAAACAGTTAAATCAGTTACGTTATTAGAAACGGCTGGTCATGAAAACCAATCAGGGGTGGCAAAAGCCGTGTTAGCAAGCTTTACTGGCTTGCCAACACTTGAGGTTATTAGCGCAACATTAGCCAAGTAACACTTTAGCGGCTTCAAGTACCACGGCAACCGATTTTTTCTCAATCTCGCCGTGGTCTACGTTAGGAATTTCTTGACGTGTTCTATTTACTAATACACCTGCAACACAGGCTGCTTGTAGGCCAAGAGCGGCACACATAGTAAATAAAGTAGCCGATTCCATTTCGTAGTTCATCACGCCTAGTTTTTGCCATTCTTCACAGCTACCCTGTAATGACTTAGGAACATAACCAGAATGCGTATCATAACGCTCTTGTCCTGGGTAGAAGGTATCGCTTGAAGCGGTGATACCGATATGAAAATCGATGTTTAGGTTTTCACAGGCTTTTACCATCGCTTGAGTGGCAAAAAAATCAGAAACAGCAGGGTAGCACAGCGGTGCAAAATGCTGACTCGCGCCATCTAAACGAACTGAGGCTTGGCTAATTAAAATATCGCCTTCGTTAATGTGCGGCTGAATCGCGCCTGTTGTGCCAATGCGAAGAAAGCTACGTACGCCAAGTTGAGCCAGTTCTTCAACCGCAATTGACGTTGAAGGGCCGCCGATACCGGTTGAACATACAACCACTGAGTGGCCGTTTAATTGGCCTAAATAAATGTGAAACTCACGCGTTTGAGCAAGGCAGGTTGGATTATCTAAGAACTGTGAAATGCGTGCTGCACGATCTGGATCCCCTGGAACAATAGCCAGTTTTGCACCTTTTAAATCATCAATACACAGTCCTAAGTGAAATACTTTTTCCATAACTAAGCCTTTTTAATAAGAGTTGTTGTCAATTTAACATGATTACGAGAAACCTAAATGAAGTACAGGACGGATGTCCGTATTGATTTATTCATCAACTCTGAATATTCAATCAATGGCTAAAATTACTAACAAAATGAGCCAGTTGACTTGTTTGCTCAGACACTATATTCATACCTCAGAGCAAACCAGTAGCTAGCTAAAAGAGTTGTTAGCTAAATTTTAAATTGTTTATATTCATAAGGTTAGTTAGTAGGTTTTGTATTGTTTTGCCGCTGACCTAACCTCGCAAAACACAACGTTCAGTGATTTTTATAACCACAGACAATTAATTTTTAATTTATTCAGCGTTCGTCGTTTTGCATAACTACTCAATAATAGACAAGATATTCAGATTGAAAAAGGGTTTACAATGAGCACACAATTTCAAGCATTTAAAAATAAAGTTGAACACTGTTTATGTGCACCTGGCGACGGTGTATTCACGGTTAATACGGCAAAAGAACGCAAAGCAGCACTCAGAAATAAATTATATGGTCAAACTGAAAATGTCGATGCTTTATGGCGTGACTCGCTAAATGAATTACCTAACTCACCCCACAAAGCGGTTATGCTGGGGATTAGCTCTGATTGTGGTGGTGGTATTTTACGCGGTGCAAACTGGGGGCCTTTATTTTTACGTTCAGCTTTAATTGACCAGCAAACACAGTGTCGTTCATTTGACTTAGGTGATGTGCGCGTAATACCGCATTTATTACACGATAAATACTTAAACGAGGCAACAATTACCAATTGCCAAAAAGCGCTTTATGGCAATGACAATAACGATCATTTCGTAAGTCCACTGTCTATTACCGAAGATGTATGTGACAGCTTTTATGCAACATTCCAAGATAAAGGCATTTTTGGCATTGGTGGCGATCATTCTATTAGTTACCCGCTGACAAAAGCGTACTTAAAAGCAAAGCGTAGCCAAGGTAAGCGTACGGCTATTATTCATTTCGACGCCCACACCGATTTATTGGTTGAGCGTTTAGGCATCGATTTATGTTTTGGCTCTTGGTGTACCCATATTTTAGAATTTTTACCCGCGCCACATCATTTAATTCAATTTGGTATTCGCTCAAGTGGTAAGCCTAAATCACATTGGGAAAGTACCTTTGGCGTTAAACAGCACTGGGCTGCTGAAATTATTGAGCGTGGCGCAGCCGCTGTTGCTGCCGATACAATCGCGCAACTAAAGGCTGACAAGGTTGATGAAGTGTATGTAAGCTTTGATATTGACGCACTAGATGCTCAATTTGCCTCAGCAACAGGTACACCTGAAGAAAATGGATTAACACCACAGCATGCGCTTGATATTTTGTCAGCCATTGCCGATGAGTTTCCAATAACCGGTGCAGATATGATGGAAATCGCGCCGTTTACCGACAGCTCATTAGTGGGTCAATCAAGCTCAGAGACGACGCTTAGAGAAGGCGCTAAAATTTCAGCATTCTTAATTGCAGCAATGAATCGTTAATCCTAAAGGTCAAAATTGGCTATTTGTAAATAATCCGCTATATTAAATTTGCTTTTATCAAAAAAGTAACATCTTAAATTTTATATAGTGGGTTATTGTGACTAAGTGGTATTGTGTATTATTGTTCATTGTAAGTCATCATTGTGCGGCTAAACTTACTGTTGTAACAGAGAACTTCGCGCCTGCGCAGTATCTGGACGCGAATAACAATTTAGTAGGTGATGCTGCCGATAAAGTCCGATTAGTGCTTGATAGCGTAGGTATTGATTATTCAATTTCTGTAAACGATTGGAGTATGGCTTACAATATTGCACTGAGAGATCCCCAAACCTGTATATTTTCTATTTCTCGTTCGCCTGAGCGGGAACATAATTTTATTTGGTTTGCTAAGCTTGCCCAATTTGACACTAATTTTTACTCCCTTAAAAGCAAAGGTATTTCCTTAACTAATTTAGAGCAGGCAAAGCAATACCGTATTGCGGTTTTAAAAGATAACTACAGCCATCATTACTTACTTTCAAAGGGCTTTAAAGAAAACGAAAATTTAATGCTGTTTAATAGTTTTGATAATATTTTTAAGATAATCCAAACCCGAAGTTCGAGTATTGATTTAGTTGTTATACCAGCGCAGCGAATAAACCATGAACAATCTCATTTATTAAATAAATTACAACTCGAATTACTTATGCCCATCAATGCCCATCAAGCCCCTTTATATTTCGCCTGTAATAAAAATCTACCCGATAACGTAAAGCAACAACTTAGCGCGGCTTTTTCTTCATATGAGTCTAAACTATAAATATTAAGCTTTTGATTTTTATTAGTTATTAATATTATTTAAATATCAATTGCCCTGTCTATAAAAGCGTCTATAATCCAGCTGCTTTTGCTTGTAAAAGCGATTATTTTGGAGTTATAAATGGGTGATTTAATCGGAATTGCGTTATTAATCTTGATGAGTGCGTTATTTGCGATGTCAGAAATTTCGATTGCCGCTTCACGCAAAATTAAGTTAAGAGTAATGGCGGACGAGGGCAATGTGCACGCTTTGGCGGTTTTAAAGTTGCAAGAGCAGCCTGGGGCTTTTTTCGCCATGATCCAAATTACGCTCAATGCGATTGCTATATTAGGCGGGATTGTTGGCGAGCAAGCATTGTCTCCTTACATGCAAGAAATACTACAGCTGTTTTATCAAGGTCCATTACTTGGGCAAATTAGCTTTGTATTATCGTTTTTAATTATTACCTCGTTATTTATTTTATTTGCCGATTTACTACCAAAGCGTTTAGCGATGATTTTACCTGAGGCCGTTGCCGTGAGGGTGGTGACAATTATGCGCTGGGTTACTTTTGCGCTCACGCCACTGGTATTATTTTTTAATGGCTTAACCAATATTGTTTTACGGGTGTTTAAAGTGCCCAGTGAACGTGAAGATATTGTGACCACTGAAGATATTGTTGCGATGATGGATGCTGGTGCTGAATATGGCAGTTTACAGCAACAAGAGTATGATTTAATAGGAAATGTATTTGATTTAGAAGCGCGTTTCTTATCAAGCGTTATGTCACCGCGTGAGCAAATTGTTTATTTTGATATTGATGAATCTAGCGACGATATAGCAAATAAAATTATAGATCATCCGCACAATCACTTTTTAGTGTGCAAAGGTAATCTTGATAAGTTAATTGGCTCTGTTGAGTCTAAAGATATTTTACGCCAAGTACTCAAAGGTGAGGCGGCAAATATTAACGATGACATGCTTGATAAAGATATTTTTTACTTGCCCGAAACATTGAGTTTATCTGAAGCGTTAAATGCGTTTAAAACCGCTGTGCATCCTTTTGCGGTGGTAGTTAATGAGTATGCTTTGGTGGTTGGGATTGTTACGGTTAAAGATTTAATGAAAGGTTTTATGGGCGATTTAATTACTCATCAAAGTGAAGAGTTAATTATTGAACGCGACGCGAGTTCTTGGTTAGTGGATGGCTTAACCCCGATTGTTGAGCTGGCGAAGGTACTTGAAATTGATGAATTTCCTGATCAAAATCATTATGAAACCGTGGCCGGATATTTAATTTATACCATGAAACATATTCCTAAACGCGCAGAGTTTGTTTTATTTGCAGGTTTTAAATTTGAAGTTGTGGACGTGGAAGGAATTCGTATTGAGCAGTTACTAGTCTCTAGAGTTAATACTGACAACGAATAATGACAGCCAACATAGCTTAAGAGCAGCCAATGAAAGTTCATTGGCTGCTTTTTTTATGGGTGTTGCTTAAATAACTCAGCTATTGTTTGTGTTACTTATCTATTCAATTGTAAAAATGTGTAAATGTTGCTCAGTGGCTATTTTTAATTGCTGTACTATAGTTTAGAATGATCGTTCATTCTAAACTAAAAGGTATTTGACATGCAGCGTTCCCGCATCGCTTTTTTTGTATTTTCGGCCCTCGTTGGTTCTGTTGCTTTAAGTGGTTGTGATCAGGTAGCTGAACAACCTAAGGCTTCTGCTCCTGCAGCGACACCTGTTGGTGTGGTCACCTTAACAAGCCAAGCTATTACACTTAAAAAAGAATTACCAGGGCGTGTTAGTGCGTTTCAAATTGCTGAAATTCGTCCTCAAGTCAGTGGTATTGTTCAATCTCGCTTATTTGAAGAAGGCACACAGGTTGAGCAAGGCCAAGCGCTTTATCAAATTAATCCTGACATTTTTGAAGCAGAACTCGCAGCCAGCAAAGCGGCCGTTGCGCGCGCAGAGGCTAGTATTGCAAGCAGTAAATCTAAAGCGTCGCGTTATAAAGAATTGCTAGAAATTAAAGCGGTAAGCCAGCAAGACTTTGATGAAGCCGATGCAGCATACAAGCAAGCATCTGCAGAACTATTAACGGCAAAAGCACAGTTACAAAGCGCGCAAATTAATCTTGATTATAGCCATGTTTCTTCGCCAATTAGCGGCCAAATTAGTAAATCAAGTGTCACTGTCGGGGCACTAGTTAGCGCAGCTCAAACCACAGCATTGGCAACCGTTACTCAGCTTGATCCAATTTATGTAGATTTAACCCAATCAAGTAATGAACTAACTAAGCTAAAAAGAGCATTGGCATCGGGTTCTTTAGGGGTTGATTCAACCACGCAAACAGATGTTGAACTTATTATGGAAGATGGCTCTGCGTATCCTCATAAGGGAACATTACAGTTCTCTGAAGTGACGGTTGACCCAAGTACGGGTTCGGTAACGTTACGCGCGAAGTTTCCAAACCCTGAAAAACTATTGCTTCCTGGTATGTATGTACGTGCTGAGGTTGTTGAAGGGGTGAAATCTAATGCAATACTCGCTCCTCAACGCGGTGTTAGTCGCAATACTAAAGGCGAACCTACGGCTATGGTTGTTAGCAAAAACAACACCGTTGAAAGCCGTGTATTAAAGGTAGAGCGTACTTTGGGCGCTAACTGGTTAGTTACCGACGGTTTAGCTGATGGCGATCAATTGATTGTGGAAGGGCTACAGAAAATTCGCCCAGGCGCACCGGTTGCTGCATCACAAGTACAGTCATCAGCAAATAACAGCCAATAACGGAGAATTTCATGTCACGATTTTTTATCGACAGGCCTATTTTTGCATGGGTACTGGCTATTGTAGTGATGCTTGCAGGTATTATTGCGGTTAAAAGTTTACCCGTTGCTCAGTATCCGTCAATTGCACCGCCTGCTATTACGATTACTGCTAACTACCCTGGTGCTTCTGCGCGTACTTTAGAGGACTCGGTGACCCAGGTTATTGAGCAAAAAATGAAAGGCTTAGATGGCTTGTTGTATATGTCATCGACCTCTGAATCAAGTGGTTCAGCAACATTAACTCTTACCTTTGATGCAGAAACTAACCCTGATATTGCACAAGTGCAAGTGCAAAATAAACTAGCAACAGCTACGCCATTATTACCTGAAGAAGTGCAACGACAGGGCGTTGTGGTTGCTAAGTCATCGTCTAGTTTTTTACTCGTTGTTGGTTTTGTATCGCAAGATGGCAGTATGACCAACATTGACATTGGTGATTACGTATCATCAAACGTACAAGATATTGTTGCGCGTGTTGATGGGGTGGGCGAAGTACAATTGTTCGGCTCTCAATATGCAATGCGTATTTGGCTCGATCCGGCTAAGTTACAAAGCTATAAACTAACGCCAAACGATATCTCTGCGGCAATAAAAGCACAAAATGCGCAAGTATCTGCAGGTCAGCTTGGTGGTATGCCGTCATTGGCTGGTCAACAGCTTAATGCAACGGTGACGGCTCAAAGCCGATTACAAACACCTGAGCAGTTTAAAGATATTTTAGTTAAAACCAACAGCGATGGCTCGGTAGTGCGTTTACAAGATGTTGCTGATGTGGAACTCGGTGGTGAAAACTACGGTGTTGTAGCGCGTTTTAATGGTAAACCGGCATCGGGTTTAGGGGTTAAATTAGCCAGTGGCGCAAACGCTTTGGATACAGCACAAGGTGTAAAAGATGCACTTGAAGAACTTAAACCATTTTTTCCAGAAGGTTTAGAGGCGGTTGTGCCTTATGACACCACTCCTTTTGTTGCATTATCAATCGAAAAAGTAGTACATACCCTAATCGAAGCGGTCGTTTTGGTATTTGTTGTAATGTACTTATTTTTACAAAACTTCAGAGCAACTATTATTCCAACCATTGCGGTGCCTGTCGTATTGCTAGGCACGTTTGGTATTCTATTTACCTTTGGGTATTCCATTAATACCCTCACGATGTTTGCGATGGTACTGGCCATTGGTTTACTCGTAGATGATGCGATCGTTGTTGTCGAAAACGTTGAGCGTTTAATGACCGAAGAAAAGCTCTCTGCGGTTGAAGCAACGCGAAAATCGATGGATGAAATTAAAGGGGCACTGGTAGGTATTGCGATGGTGCTGTCGGCTGTATTTATTCCGATGGCATTCTTTAGTGGCTCTACTGGGGTTATTTATCGTCAGTTCTCTATTACCTTAGTGTCGGCGATGGGACTGTCGGTACTGGTTGCGCTTATTTTAACTCCCGCGCTGTGTGCTACGTTATTAAAGCCTAGCCATGTTCACACCGATGGTAGTTTTATTGGTCGTTTTTTCTCAGGCTTTAACCGTGGTTTTGATAAAACCAATAAAGGTGCGCAAGGTTTTGTTGGCCGCATGATCAAACATTCTAAGCGCTACCTGCTTAGCTATGCATTAATTGTAGGCGGCATGGTGGCTATTTTTTCAAACTTACCAACGGCATTTCTACCTGATGAAGACCAAGGTATTTTGTTTAACCAAGTAATGCTTCCTGCAGGCTCTACTACAGAGCAAACGCTTGAAGTGGTTAAAAAAGTTGAAAACCACTATTTAGAAGATCAATCTGAAGCCGTTAGTTCAATTTTTACGGTAACAGGTTTTAGTTTTGCAGGCTCTGGACAAAACTCAGCAATTGGCTTTGTTAGCTTAAAGCACTGGGATGAGCGCCAACGTGACGACCTATCAGTGGGCGCCGTTGCAGGAAAAGGCATGGGGTATTTTTCAACGATTAAAGAGGCATTTGTATTTGCATTTCCACCTCCGGCGATTGTTGAACTTGGAACCGCAAATGGCTTTAATATGTTTCTACAAGACCGTGTGGGTTTAGGTCATGATGAGCTATTAAAAGCGCGTAATCAGTTATTAGGTATGGCGAGTCAAAGTCCAATATTGGCAGGTGTTCGCCCTAATGGGCAAGAAGATATGCCTGAGTTACAGCTGAATATTGATCTTGCAAAAGCAGAAGCGCTTGGTGTGTCGCAAGGTGATATTAATAGTACGCTTTCGACAGCATGGGGTAGTAGTTATGTAAATGACTTTATCGACCGTGGTCGCGTGAAAAAAGTATACCTGCAAGGTCAAGCCGATGCGAGAATGGTGCCTGAGGACTTAAACAAATGGTATGTGCGTAATAAAAACGGCGATATGGTGCCATTTTCAGCATTTGCTAGTTCTTATTGGTCTTATGGTTCGCCTCGCTTGGAAAGGTATAACGGCTTTTCAGCAATGGAAATCCAAGGCAGTGCAGCGCCAGGCTACAGTACAGGTCAAGCCATGGATGAAATGGAGCGTTTAGTTAAGCAGTTACCACAAGGTATTGCTTCTGAATGGACTGGTATTTCATATCAAGAGCGATCAAGTGGCGGTCAAGCGCCGTTGTTATATGGATTATCACTGTTATTTGTATTCTTATGTTTAGCAGCGCTTTATGAAAGTTGGTCAGTACCATTTGCAGTAATGATGATTGTGCCACTGGGTATTTTTGGTGCGATTGTAGCCGCCTTTATGGGTAACTTATCAAACGATATTTACTTACAAGTGGGTTTATTAACCACCATAGGTTTAGCCTCTAAAAATGCCATTTTAATCGTTGAGTTTGCGATTCATAAAATGGAAGAAGGCTTAAGCTTAGTTGACTCGGCGATTGCCGCTGTACGCCTTCGCTTACGTCCTATTTTAATGACCTCAATGGCCTTTGTGTGTGGTGTGCTTCCATTAGCTATTGCCTCAAGTGCTGGTTCAGGTGCACAAAATGCATTAGGTATTTCAATTATTGGTGGAACACTTGCCGCCTCGTCATTGGTTGTTATTTTTGTACCGTTGTTTTTTGTTTTAGTACGTAGACTGTTTTCAGGAAAAGCTAAAACCACCTCCGAGGAGGAAGTATAATGAGTTTAAGAGCAATCAGTTTTAGTGCTTTTACTTTAGCAATTTTATCTGGATGTCAGTTAGCTCCTCAACAAGAAGCGCTAAATTTACCTGTCCCTGATGCGTATGCATCAGAGACAGGGGATGAGCAGGTGTCCTCGTTAAAATGGCAGCAGTTTTTTAATGATGAAAAACTTAAAACACTGATATCACAAAGTCTTGAACATAATAAAGACCTACAAATAGCTGCTTTAAATGTTCAGCGCGTGCGTGGTTTGTATCAGATTGAAGATTCAGCGTTATATCCATCACTGGATTTTAATGCATCAGGAAGTCGTCAGCGTTTACCCAGCGATTTATCAGCAAGTGGTCAACCACAAATAAGTTCTCAATACAGTGCAACGGTAGGCATGACGGCTTACGAGTTAGATTTATGGGGTAAAGTACGCAATCAGTCAGAGCAAGCATTACAAACGCTTTATTCAACTCAGCTGAGCCAATACACCATGCAAGTGTCGTTAATTGCAGAGCTTGCTAATGCTTGGTTAAATTACGCGACCGATCAACAGTTGTTAGCGTTGGCACAAGAGACGTTATCATCGCAGCAAGCATCCTTATCATTAACCCAAAAAAGTGTTGATTTAGGTGCCGCTTCTAAAATTACGCTGGAACAACTTAAAAGTACGGTAGCCACCGCGAAAGTTGATATTGCTAAATACCAACGTTTAGTGAAACGCGATAAAAACGCGCTTGATTTATTAGTAGGTAAAACGGTAGGTGAGGATTTACTGCCAAGTAAGTCATTAAATTATTTATTAGACTTGCCTAGTGTGCCTGTGGGTTTACCTTCTGATTTACTAACGCAGCGACCAGATATAAAAGCAGCAGAGCATCAGCTGTTAGCCGCTAACGCTAACATTGGTATTGCCCGTGCAGCGTTTTACCCGAGCATTAGTTTAACTGCCAATGCAGGAACTGCATCACGTGATTTAAGTAATTTATTTGATGCAGGCTCAGGCACATGGAGCTTCATGCCATCGGTAAATTTACCTATTTTTAATATGGGTCGAAATCAAGCAAATTTAGATGTCGCTAACGCAGAGCAACAAGTTGCTGTAGCAACGTACCAGCAAAAAATACAGCAAGCATTTCGTGAAGTTGCTGATGTACTTGCGGATAGAGAAGGCTATAACGCACAGTTAATGGCTCTTGAGGAGTTATTACAAAGCCGAAAGACAACCTTTGAATTATCGCAGGCGCGCTACGACAAAGGGGTTGATAGCTTTTTACAAGTGCTTGACGCTCAGCGAACTTGGTATAGCGCAAGGCAGCAATTGATCACGGGCCAACAAGCTGTGCTTGCAAGCCAAATCAATTTATACAAAGCGGTTGGCGGTGGCTGGCAGACCACTACTTCAACCGTTAAGTAAATTAGTACGCATAAAGCCTGTTAACAATAAAAGGTTTTATGCGTGATTAAAGTAATGCCCGTTTAGCGTTTATTTTTTGTGTTCAAAGCAGTAAACGCTAAATATTTCGAGTTGAGAGACTCGATACTGGAGTTTCAAATGAAACCTAAAAATAAAAAACACCTAGATCCGGTGCAAGCACAAGCGCGTCGCGAGCAGGTATTAACCGCCGCTGCTGATTGTTTTCGTCGCAAAGGCTACCATGGCGCAGGTATGGCAGAAATAGCTAAAACAGCCGGGATGAGTGCCGGCCATATTTATAATTACTTTGAAAGTAAAGAAGCCATAATTGAAAGTATTATTGAACAAGATATGGAAGAAATGTTTTCCATATTTCAAGAGTTTGAAGATCAACCTGGCGATATTTTAACGGTGTTACTTGATGGCTTACACCATGGTGTGCAGCGTCATATGGATACGGGGGCCTGCGTAGTTGACTTAGACATGATGGCAGAGGCCAGTAGAAACAAAAAAGTCGCTTTATTACTACGCGAGGCTGATACGCAAGCACGTAACAGAATGCGTGATTTATTAGTCAGTGAAAGTAGTTTAATAAAATCACATTCAGAGCAAGAACTCGAAAGCCGCATTAATGTGATTTTCTCAGTGATGGCCGGACTGCTATTACGAAAAATGTTATTTCCTGAATTGACCGAGGAAACCGTATTGATTGCACTGCGCCCAGCGATGAAAACATTACTTATGCCATTTGATAAATAATAAGTTGAAGCATTAAATAACTATGAATATTTGACTGATATTGTTGTAAATATGAAAGAGTTATATCAATTTAGCTGCTTTTATTTAAGCGTAATCAATAAAAACTGAGTACGATGTTTTAGCGTGAAGTTATAACTTTTTATATTAAAAAAGCTATTATTAACAGCGGGTTATGGTTAAGTGATGTGGTTTCAACACCGGTGGTGCAGTGGCATCAAACAAGATAAATTGCTTTTTTGGCGTATTATTTGCAAGTTAGGACTATATTAAAGGCGCTAATATGGCGCTGCCAACTTAAAGGAGAGCACATGTGGGCTGCAGTCAGTTATCTTGTAACAGCATTAGTATTTATAGTACTGGGATTGAAGGTTAATTCTGTTTACTTCGCGGTTGCATTTTTTTGGACGGCGCTGTCGCTGATATTGGTCAGCGGTGCTTATTTTTTTAATGCGGGAAAAATATTCAGAAAGCGAGAAAATGGCGTTATCCCTTTTTACATTCGTTGGGCATTTGTTCCTTTTTTGTTAGGTGCACAAATTTATAATGCATGGTCACGCAAACACGATAAGGTACCCCCAATTCAACAAATAAACGATAACTTATTTTTAGCATGTCGTTTGTTTCCCTCTGATATAGATACATTAAAAGAAAATGGCATTACCGCTATTTTAGATGTGACTTGTGAATTTGATGGACTTGAGTGGACATCTACCCAAGAAAATATTAGTTATTTAAACATTCCTGTTCTTGATCATAGTGTGCCTACTCACTCGCAATTAAACCAGGCAATTAACTGGATCCATCACCATATAAAGAAAGACCGTCGTGTTGTGGTGCATTGTGCATTAGGTCGCGGACGTTCGGTGTTTGTTATGGCAGCGTATTTATTGAGTCAAAATAAAGAAGCTAATGTACATGACATTCTTGCTCAAATCAAAGAAACACGTGAAACAGCCAATCTTAATAAACGCCAATTACGCCATTTAGTTAAGCGCCATCGCAGGGGGGAGCTACTGATAAAAAATAAAGCATATTTAATTGCTAATCCTGTATCAGGCACTAAGTTATGGTCTGAAAAAGAGCATTTAATCGTTACACGTTTATCTGCTTATTATGATTTAACCATTTTAAAAACTACACCGGAACAAAACGGCATTACATTGGCTAAACAAGCTATAGAGCACGAGCCTGATATTATAATTGCCTGCGGTGGAGATGGCACAGTCACTGAGGTTGCGAGTGTTTTAGTGGGTACGTCTTGTCGATTAGGAATTATACCGTTGGGGACAGCTAATGCGTTGGCCCATGTGCTGATGGGAATAAAATCTAAATTTATTCCTGTTGAGCAAGCGTGCGATTTAATAATTGATGGTCAGACAAACCTGATCGATACCGCATATTGTAATAACGATTTGATGTTATTGCTAATTGGCATTGGCTTTGAGCATGCAATGATTGAAAAAGCAGATAGAGAGTCGAAAAATAAATCTGGCCAGCTTGCTTATTTAAATGGGTTTTTACATTCCTTTGGCGAGAATAAAGCGCAAAAGCTGATGGTTAAACTCGATGATAATGAGCCTGAAGCTATTAATACAAATAGCTTTATTGTCGCTAATGCTGCCCCATTTACAACCCTTTTAGCCCAAGGTGGGGGACAACCCGACCACCGTGATGGATTATTAGACGTAAACTGGTTAACGCCAAACAAAGACAATGAAACCACAGTATTGAGTATTGCTGAGCTAATGTTTAGCAGTATCACGCAAACACATTTTGCTATTAACTCGCATTATACTAACGCAAAACGTGTAGAGATAAGCGCAGATAAAACGCTAGATTATGTAATTGATGGTGAGGTTAAATCTGCCGATAAAGTGGTAGTGAATATTAACCCTGCTTCATTGAATGTAATATGCCAAGAACAAAACTAACTGACTAAAAATGGCGTAAATATTACGCCATTTAGCACTCATTTATTTTTTAATAGAGGGCCATACAAAATCTGATGTATCAGGTTGCGTGGGCTCTGTTGGTTTTGGTTTATTTCTGGGTTTTCGTAGCGGTTTATTACTCATGGTATGAATATAAAGTGCTTCTACTTTATCTCTTGCCCATGGGGTTTTACGTAAAAATTTTAAGCTTGATTTGATACTCGGAGAATCAGTAAAGCATTTTATGTTTACTTGTTCACCCATTGCTTTAAAGCCTAAACGTTGCTCTAGTTCTACAAGAATTTGCTCTAAAGTTATCCCATGTAGCGGGTTTTTTGGTTGATTATTCATAGTCACACTGCTTTTTTAAACTGCATGTATTGTAACGTATCCCACCGCATCTTAATAGTTTGGAGATGGCTGGCAGATTCCAGATTGTTAATCTTGATTAATTTACAGTAATAGTTGCAGGCTTCTTGGGGTAAATAAGGTTACCTTGCTTATCAAGCTTTAGCCAAATCAATTGACTGTTGTTATGTTGGGGGTACTTTGCAGCACAAATAAGCGTAACTGAGTGAACCTGCAGTATAGCTCCTTCGCTGTAACGTTTATTATCATACCAGCACTCAGTGTTAGTGTTTATAAGCTGGGTAGCATCAACAATAGGAAGCGTTTTTATTGTGCCAGCGAAGCTTAAAGCTGAAAAACACAAGCATAAAACAGTAATAAACGAAGTAAAATAATAACGCATCAAAAACCTCCAGTATTTAAAATAAGTACACTTAGCAAAAAACATGCTAGGGTAAGTAAGACAATATAAGTAAAACACAGAACAATAAAAAGGTGAACTGATATGCTATTTAATCAAACCATGATTGACGAATTTACACTACTAGCAAAATTTCCACGCGAGAGCAAAATGCAGGGAATTAAACTTCATTCAGACGCTGAACCCGCCTTACTAAGCGCAGCACAACGTTTGTTCGATAAAGGGGTTATAGATAGCCCAGATGGCGGTTATTTAACCGAACTGGGCTTAGATTTAATTGAGCATGTGACGGTAATACACAGTGCACTTAAAAGTTAATTTACTCTATTAGTTTGCATCAGGTTGATTTTCAGGGGCTGCATCAATAAAGGCTGCCAACTCATTACAACGCTGATATATGGCTGCTATTTTAGGGTAGGCAGCCATATCTACTTTAAAACGAATGGCATTAAATACCTGCGGTACTAAACATACATCAGCTAAGCTTGGCGACTCGCCTGCGCAAAATGTATTTTTACTATCGAGCATGCGTTCTATTTTTTCAAAACCCACTTCAACCCAGTGGCGGTACCATTTATTTTTTGCTTCATCATCAACATTGAGTTCACTACTTAAATACTTAAGCACACGTAAATTATCAATCGGGTGAATATCACACGCAATTGCATAACTTAAATTGCGAATATGTGCTTTTTGCCATGCATTACCAGGCAGTAATGGTGTTTCAGGGTATTGCTCTTCAAGGTACTCTAAAATTGCTAGAGATTGACCTAATACGCCGTCTTCCGTTTCTAAAGCAGGTAAAAGTCCTTGGGGGTTTTTCTGTAAGTAATCTGTGCTTTGTTGCTCTGATTTTAGTAAGTTTACCGGCACCAACTGGTGATCAATATTTTTTAGGTTTAATGCGATGCGCACACGATACGCTGCAGATGAGCGAAAATAAGTATAAAGCTTCATAATCTAATTACCCTTGATTGCCGTTAAAGTGTTTTTTGATTGTGCGCCAGCAGTCAGTGTAATTAGCTTGACGCTCTTTACCTTCTAATGCATATTTAGTTGGCGATATTACATAACGTGACTCAAACATAAACGCCAGCGTATTATCGTAGCGTTGTGGTTCTAAGTCCGCATTTGACGCTTTTTCAAATACATCCGCCTCAGGACCATGCGGCGACATACAGTTATGTAAGCTCATCCCTCCAGGTACAAAACCATGCTCTTTTGCATCATAAACGCCTTCGATTAAACCCATAAACTCACTCATAATATTACGGTGATAGTAAGGCGGGCGGAAGGTGTTTTCAGCCACCATCCAACGCGGTGGGAAAATAGCAAAATCGATATTTGCAACGCCTTCAGTGCCTGATGGCGAGGTTAGTACCGTGAAAATTGATGGATCGGGGTGATCAAAGCTAACGGTATTCATGACATTAAAGCGAGCTAAGTCGTATTTGTAAGGCGCACTATTGCCTGTCCAAGCAACAACATCCAGAGGAGAATGACCAATATCACAACGAAACATATTGCCATTAAATTTAGCAATCAGTTCAAATTCGCCTTCGATGTCTTCAAAAGCCGCTACTGGATATTGAAAGTCGCGGTCGTTAGCGTAACCATTTGCGCCAACAGGACCGCGCTCAGCAAGAACATAAGCATGGCCGTAGTTTTCACAAATGTACCCACGGGCTGTGTCAGTTAATAATTGAACCTGAAACTTAATGCCGCGCGGAATGACCGCAATTTCACCGGCTTTAATACTTAAATGCCCGAGTTCTGTTTTAAGTAATAACTCGCCGTGTTGTGGTACAAATAACATTTCGCCATCGGCGTTATAAAAAAAGCGCTTGTCCATTGATTTGTTGGCGACATAAACATGAATGCCAATACCGGCTTGCCCATTGGCGCTGCCATTTGCAGCCATAGTGATCAGCCCATCAATAAAATCAGTAGGTGCTGCTGGTATATCAATGGGATCCCAACGAAGCATGGTGGGCGGCGTTGGCACTTCAGTAATAGGCGCTGTTCTAATTAAGCCATTGTCTATGGCTGTGTAATCGCCTTGTACAACTGATGGACGAATACGGTACATCCACGTGCGGCGATTATCGGCGCGCGGAGCAGTAAATGCAGTGGTACTAAATTGCTCTGCGTATAAATCGTATTTTACTTTTTGCGGGCTAAATTGCCCAATCGGTAATGCACCAGGCAGCGCTTCGGTTTCAAATTCATTACCAAAGCCGGTCATATAGTTTAATTGTGTCGCCATTACTGACTCCTATGAAAGTGGGGGAGTGTTATATTTTTGTTATTTACGCTAAGATACTCTCAAGTGAGACTAATATCAAACACACTGATTATGACCCTTGTAAATAAAAGTGAACAAATAAAAGTCGTATGTAAATAAATAAGTGATTCAATATGAAAATAGATTTAACGACATTTTTGCCTTACCAATTAACACACTTAGCAACACTGGTAAGTAATGATTTTTCGAGTATTTATAAAAAAGAGTTTGATTTAACTATTCCTCAGTGGCGAATAATCGCTAATTTAGCACAATCTGGGCAAAGCACAGCAAAGCAGCTATGTACTCAAGCGGATATGGATAAGTCGACAGTATCAAGGGCAGTAAAAACGCTAATTGATGAAGGGCTTATTTATAGCGAGTTAAATAAGCATGATAAGCGCGCTGCATTTTTGATGCTAAGTGATAAGGGCATGGCTTTATATGAAAAAATAACGCCACAAGCATTGCAGTGGGAGCGTGCATTATTAAGCTGCCTGTCGGATGCTGAACAGCATCAGCTAATCGCAATTTTTGATAAATTAAAAAATAAATTACAGGCATAAAAAAGCCCACAAAGTGGGCTTTTAAATACACTAATTTAATCAATCAAATTAGAACGTGTAACGAACACCTACACGCATTTCCCATAAAGACGCATCGCGTTGTACAGACTGTTCAGCACTACGTGCACTGAAGTTTGAGTAAACGTATTGACCTTGGTCATTAATATTTACTTCAACCATCTTATTACCCACGAAAGAGCCTTTTCTTAATACACCCCAATCATCGTTTAACATATTCGTTAAGTTATCGATTACGAAGAATGCTTCACCTTTATGGCCATCCATAAAGCCAGGTACTTCTTGAGTGATTTTAAAGTTAAATTTAACGAACCAATCAGAGTTCTGTTGATTACGACCAGTGATTTCACCACGTTTAAGACCTTCAGATGCGATAAAGTCATTAAACTCATTGATTTCATCAGCACTCATGTTGTAGACAACGTTTGGATCATTTTCAAGTGGTACATACAATAATTGACGCGCGCCATTAGAGTTTCTATCACCAAATTGAATATCGCCCGCACCGGTGTCACGATTACTCTTGTAAGTAAAGCTATATGGTAAACCTTTGTATGCTTCACCAAATAGGTTAAAGCGGGTGTTATAACCATCGAAGAACTCGTGCTTATAACCTAGATTTAATGTAAAGCGATGTGGAATTTCGTAATCAGATGATGCCACGCCAGGGTTACCTGGGTTTGATGTTGCTAGGTTACCGTAGTTTGAGCTGGCTACAGAGCTAGTCATTGGGTTTACATCATCTGCATCAGTGTAAGCGTATGAGAACTGAACGCTAACGCCATTATCAAATGCTTTACTTACTGCAGCAGATATAATTGAAGACTCACCACTATCACCATTCACATTTGTTAGTAATAGTTCACCACTACGATATTTACCTGGATTTAATGGATCTTCTTTTCTTTCATAGATAGGACGACCATCAAAAGTAGTTTTACCAGAATCTTGTAAAGCAATATCTACAAGAGTCGCTGCATCTCGCTTCTTAGTGTAAAGATAATCCAAAGCAATAACATAGTCGTTTTCTGTAGTATATGTAGCACCTAAAGAGTACTTCCACTCTGATGGGATTTCAAAGTTAGGATCTACCGCGTTTGTTGTAGCATCACCCGAACCAATTTCAGTATTTGCTACTTTATCAAACATATCTTGTGGAACGTCGTAACCTGGAGTACCACCATTTACATTTGGCGTATCAAATAGGTCAACTAGAGTGACTTCATCATCACCAGAACCAACTTTATAAGAATTACTGATATCGCTGATATAAGCACCAATATTGGTGATACCATCATTTGAATATGAGTTAGACAACCATACATTAGGGTTACCGCCTGAGAACAAACCAACACCCGCACGTACTTCTAGTGCATCGGTTGCATACCACTCAAAACCTACGCGTGGTTGAATTAAATCAATACCGTCAAACGTTGACTGATTGCTAAAACCGTAACGATTAGTGAAATTCTGATTTAATGTTGGTTTGTCATCGCTTGAATAGCTGTCGTAACGAAGACCAAATGTTAATGATGCATCGATATCTGAAAAGCTGTATTCATCTTGTACATAAAATGTATTTTGTGAATAAGCAAAGTTAGCAGCTGCATCATTTGGGTTATTCGTACTTGCAGAGTTATTATAATAAACTGCATTAGCAATCCCATTTCTGTATGCGTCAATCGAAGCAAAACGCCATTCACCTTCAGTATGTTGTACGAATTGGTTAAATACTTCTAACTTTTCATACTCAAAACCAGCGGTAATCGTGTGCTGATCAAGGTAGTAGGTACCTGAGAATTTAGCTGTTGTGGTATCGTAGTTTAAATCATTTGATTGACGAGAGTCATCAGGACCAACGTACACCGTGGCATTATCTGTGCTGATTTGGAACTCACCAAAACCGCTTGCTGCGTCTAAAGATTGAACGCGAGCGTCAAGCTCTGATTTACCTAAACGAACTTCAGTTGAAAAGTTGTCATTCCAATCAGAGTAAAGTGATGCAACGATTGAAGTGAACTCTGCGCCTTGCTCATAAAAGTGGCTGTCAAATGCGAGCTCATCACCATCTGCATCTGATTGCGATAAAGTAAAGCCATCATTGTAGTTATAAATTAGGTTAGCACGGTGGTCATCGTTGATGTTCCAATCTAGCTTCACTAAGATTTTTTCATCTTCTACTGGTGAGCTAGCTGGTGTTGCACCGGCTTCGTAACCATAAACGTCACGTGTAATTTGTTTAATTTCATCAATTTCTGCAGAAGACACTAAAGATGAATAGTTAAACTGTTTAACACCTTCAAGTTTTTCGTAAGAAGTGAAAAGGAACAGCGTGTCATTAATTAGCGGTAAACCAACATTAAAGCCATAACGTTTTTCACTGTAATCGCCGTTATCAACGTCATTACCTTCAATCTTATCGCCTTTCATCGAATCGTTAGTGTAATCGTAGAATACACCACCGTGAATGTCGTTGCCGCCAGATTTGGTAACTGCATTGATGTTACATGATGTAAAACCACCATATTGAACATCAAAAGGGGCTAATTCTACCGCTACTTGCTCGATTGAATCAAAAGAGAATGGAGCGCGAATAGTAGGGTAACCGTTTGAGCTTAAACCAAAGTTATCGTTCATACGAACGCCATCAAGGGTTAAGCTGTTAAAACGTGGATTACCACCACCACAGTTGATTGAACCACGGCTATCATCGATAGCAACGCGAGGGTCAATACGAATAATATCTTTTAAATCACGGTTAATAGCTGGTTGATTTTCAAGATCGCTTAACGTAAATGTTGAAGCAGGGCCCGTACCACCAGACATAGTGCTAATAGGGCGACCAGTTACTACGATTTGTTCAACATCTGAGATATTTTCAAGTGAAGTATTAACAGGGTAGTCGCTACCAATGTTCAAGATAATATTATTGAACTCTTGGTCAGCATAGATGTCTGAGTCTACGATTACTTTGTAAGGGCCGCCAACACGAAGACCTTTAGCAGTAAAGTAACCAGCGTCATTTACTTCAGTTGTTTTAACAGAGCCTGAAGGAACGTGTAAAATAGTAATTTTAGTTCCTGCAGCAGGGTTACCGTTAGGACCCTTTATTTGACCTTTAATTGCAGAGGTTGTTTCGTTTGCAATTGCAGCACCACTCACACCAACACATGCTGCTATAGCAAGTGATAGAGCTGTTTTGCGAAGTTGAATTTTCATTTTATTTTCCCGTGTAGTTAAATAAACTTTTAATAGCTTTTTTATTTTAATTTTGGATTAAGCGACCGCAAAATACACTTAACCCAAAATACTTACATAGTGTACCTCATTTGTTTGTTACAAATAAAATACAACTGTAATTTTTTTATTATAAAACACTTTATTTATGAAATTTAGCATTTTATCTATGTTTCAATATTTTACCGTGCAAATAGTAAGTAGTTTTTATGACAAACAGATGAAAAGTGATTTTTTCCATAAAAAAAGCCATTACATGCATGTAATGGCTTTTTTAATTTTACGAGTTTTTGATGTACAGGCTATGTATTAAAACTTATAGCTAACACCAATTTTAGCTTGCCAAGCAGACGAGCTAGTTTGATATTGGCTATAGTTACGAACATCAGCGCCATTAAATCTGCTATCAATTATATAACGACCTTGATCGTCTAAGCCGCCAAAGTCGTAAACTGCTTGGTCAGAGAAACCTAAGCGCTTTTCTACGCCCCAATCACTGTTTAATAAGTTAGCAAAGTTATCAATCATAAAGTAAACCTCACCGCTATGACCTTTTGCAAAACCAGGGATCTCTTGTTTAACGCTAATATCCATAGTGGTAACCCATGGTTGCGTGCCTGAGTTACGATCTAAGATTTGACCTCGCTCAGAAATACCCGCTCTATTAAGTAGTGTTTCAAGTTCACTCCATGATAGCCCTGATTCATCCCAATTTACATTGGTATCATCTGCACCAGTTGGAATATACGCTAAATAAGCTGAGCTTGAATAAAAGTCACGCGTATCACCTAAATCACTATCTTGATACATACCCATAGTATAGCTAAATGGACGACCAGATCGACGTTCAAAATACACATTAAATCTTGTGGCATAGCCACTGAAGAACTCAGTGTTATACGCTAAATTAACTTTAAAGCTATGCTCTACTTCATATGCACCACGGGCAGCAAAGTCTTCATTTCGGCTCTTAGTGATATTGTACTGATAGTTGCTTTGTGCACGTGATGAAGAACCTGAAGACGCTTCTGTTACATCTTGATGTGCATAGCTTGCTGAAATATAAAGGCCATTTTCCCACTCTTTAGCTAGTGCTGTTGTAATAATAACAGAACGACCATCATCAGTTGAGTTAGTCATTGCTATATCAAAGTTATCAGCTAAATCACCGCTGTAAATACTTTCATAGATGATACGCTCGCCGTCGGCCGCTACACCTACAGGTTTAATGGCGGTGTTATGCCACACAGCTTCGTTTTCTTTTTTGTGATAAGCAATTTCTGCTTGCCATTTAAAGCCTTCACCTAGTAATTCAGAATCAAAGTCGTACTCAAATCCAAGTTGTGCACGAATACTTGACGGTAGTTCAAAGTTAGGATCAACATAGTTAGTGCTACCTGCACCTTGAACTAAAGAGCCTTTTATGGCATCTGGTACTTGAGTGATATCAGCTTGATTATTAGTATAATAATCGTTAATAGCACTTTGAGGTGCATCTACAAAAGTAATGCCATCGTTTTGGAATGAGTTATTGTACCAAACGTTAGGGATACCACCTTGGAAACGACCTACACCACCGTTAACTGTTAATGCTTCTGTAGCGTAATACTTAAAGCCAATACGCGGTAGAATAATATCTAACCCATCGAGGTTTTCTTGATTGCTAAAGCCATAGGTGTTTAAAAAGTTTTCGTTGAGTGTTGGTTTATCATCAGAAGATAAACGCTCATAACGAACACCTGCCGTTACTTCTAAATCATCACCAACATAAAAAGTATCTTCAATGTAAAGTGCTAATTGATTACGGGTTGCGTCGTAAGCAGTGTCATTAGGGTTATTTGTAAAGGCATTGCTGTAGCTAAAATCGTATTTTCCTTTGTAGTTACCTACTTCACGATTTTCGAAACCATTAAAGTTATCAAATTCCCATGAACCGAGAGAGTTAGCTGCAAAAAGGTTGTATAAGTTTAACGACTCATATTGCATACCAAAGTTAATTTCATGCTCGTCCATTAAATAAGTGGCATCAAGAGAAAGTGTTAAATTTTCTGTTGCTGAGCTATTTGCATGGCGAAACTCATCTGTACCAAAGTTATAAGAAGGCCCGCGGAAGTATTCTTCAACTTTAACGCTACCAATATCAGAATTTGTTAAACTTCTCGATGATACATCTTTGTATGCAATACCGATTTCAGTTGAAAAGTCTTCATTCCAATCTGAATATAGCTTGGTAGCAAAGTTATTAAACTTGGTTGCGTAGGTATAACGACTTGATGCAAACTGAACTGATGTGCCACCAGTACCAAAGTTTGTTTCATCTTTGTCATCTTGCCACTGATAGGTAAAATCTAAGCGATGATCATCAGCAATGTTCCAGCTTAATTTTACAAGTAATGTTTCGTTGGTGTCTTTAGGGTCGCCTCCAAGAGAGTCTGTTAAGCCGTATTCGTTATTTAGAATATTAAGGAAACGGTTATAGCTTTCTTCACTCACATCGTATTCGTTGGTTGCGCCTGAACCTTCGAAACCATAGTCTAAATCTAGTTCGCTTGACCATTTATTGTAGTTAACAAAGTAAAATAAGGTATCGTCTATAAGTGGGCCGCCAACATTAAAACCGTAGCGTTTTTCAGTTTGGTTAGGTTCTACTTGTTCAACAATGTATGTGCGGTGACCATCGTCATCTAAAACAGGGCGGTTATCAGCAAACACTTGAGATATGCTGTCTACATCGCCAGCAATATCAGGTGTTGATGTTTCGTAAAAACCAGAAAACTTAAGTTCGTTAGTACCTGACTTAGTTACCGCGTTAATAGTACCACCACCAAAGTTACCTTTAGAGGCAGAGAATGGAGAAACGTCAACAGATATTTGCTCAATTGCATCAAGGGCTACTGGAGGCTGTGAAGTAGGGTAGCCGCCGTAACTTAAACCAAAGTCATCATTTTGGCCAATACCATCTACGGTTAAACCATTCGTACGTGGGTTGCTGCCAGCAAAAGTTAGCTCACCACTGCCATTAATACTCGCAAGCGGATTTAAACGTGCGATATCTTTAATGTCACGATTAAAGCTAGGCATATTATTGATAGTATCTTCGCCAAACGTACTACTAGAGCCACCTGACTGTTGTACAATTTTATAACCAGAGACTTCAATCTTTTCAATGTTTAGCGGCGCTAATTGCGATGTTAATCGGTAAGTTTCGCCAAGGTTTAAAAAGATGTTTTCAACGGTAGTATCGTTAAACGTATCAGAGTCGATGATCACAGTGTAAGGTCCACCAACACGTAAACCATTCGCAATGAAAGTACCACTTTCATTGGTCGTTAGTTCACTAATTGTGCCGGTTGGTTGATGAACGACCTTAATTTTAACGTTTGCAGCGCTCGCACCTGAAGGTGTGGTTATTTTACCACGCATTGCAGATGAAGTGTCAGCAGCCATAGCGCTTGTTGAAACTCCTAGAGCTAGAATTACAGCCCCAGTTAATTTCGAAAGGCGAAGCTTAGTCATAATGTTGATTTCCCATGTAGATGATTTAAGTTAGAAACTAAATTTATTTTTGTGTTTGCTGTGTTAAGGCCATTTTTGATTGCGTGTTAGCAGGATCAAATAATGTATTTAACAATCCAGCCAAGCGAATTCCCGCTTGTTGCAAGCGTGTTTTCACAATAGGGGTGTTGTTGTAGATATAGTCGTAGCTAATCTGTTCTTCTGTTGATTCATATATTTTTAGGGCTAAGTTGTGCGACTCTTCAAGCCAGCTTGTTGGTGTACTTTGTAAATATTCACTAATTAGCTCGCTGTTGTTGGTATTTATAAACTGAGCGTATTCAGTAAAAGATAAGTTTTCGTTTTCTACTAACTTGGTATCCCATAAGCTATGAAGATTGGTTTGTTGGTTAAAAAAAGAAACCTTAACGCGATTGCCGCCTCTATCTTCTGCTCTTCCTGCATGAAATGGTTGATGGCTGTCACCCACTAAATGCACCAAAAAACGCAAGCTAAACTGTTTGGCCGCAAGGCTTGATTTATCATCTTTCAACACGCGGATAGAGTAGTGAATGCCTTCTAATATGTTTGTTACTGATTCTTTGTGTTTAGTGTGGTCGTGGTCAAAACTAAAGGTCGCGTTGTCATCAGCATTAATGTAATGCCAACGAGATGATTTTTTTTGCCAAAAGTCACCTGGTGCAGATCGCATTTCGTCAGGCCATGTTGAAATCTGAGCTAAAGATTCGCCGTTGAGATAGGGGATAAGTGCAGTCTTAGTAGTTTCGCTTATGTGCGACTCTGCAATTTTACCCACTACACGATGCCCGTTTTGGCCCCAAGCATTACAATCTGTGCTTGCAAATATTGCACTAATTAAAAGTGTTAAAGAAAGCGAATATTTTACATTTTTGTACATTGAAGCATCCTAGTAGTGTGACATTTATTTTGTAAACGCTGATAAGGTCAATTGTCCTCATTTTTTTAGTTGATAGAAAGGACTCAATAATATTCATATTTTCTTGTTTAAAGTTGTTTTTATTCAATGGCTTGGGTTTGACAGGTAAAATTACCTATTGTAATAAGTAATTAAAATTGTTCAAATGAGCTATTACTCTAATTTAAACGGGTGTTTTTTGAATATTAAGAAGTTAATGTTGCATAAAACAGCAATTGTTACATTTATGTTTCTGGGCGTGTTGCTAAGTTGGTTTTCAGGTCAAGTTATTGTGGGCGAGGAAGATATAACGTTTCCAGTAATAATAGAGACATCAACGACATGTCAAACAACGGCAACGGCTAATAAGAGTCAACTTATAGTATTTACCCCCTCAAAATACGTTGCTCAATTACTTACTCAAAATCTCTGTGGCGACAAAGTAGTGGCAAAACAGTATGGCTCTGTCATTGGCTATTGGGGATATAGAACCGTTGATAGCTTAGAGTTTGTAGGTAAAGGTATTGCAGATTTAATTTTAGCGAAAAATAATATTATGGATGCGTTTAAGGCTGAATCTACTTACAACTATCAGCCTGTGGTTGGCTTTTCTGATTACACTGCATTTTTTATCTCTTCAAAAGAAAAACCTAAGATCAGCAAACAATATTTTTTAGATAAAAAAATCGGTCTGTTAGATTATCCAACGAGTCGCTCAGGACACATTTTACCCAAACAAGCCTTTAAAGAGCTAGGCCTAAACATTGCTCAGCTAAAAATAACCTATGCGAGTTCACACAATGAGTTGAGAGAATTATTGGCGAACGGGGAAGTAGACCTTATTGCCTCTTTTTGGAGAGAAAGTGACAGTCAGCGTTTTTCAAAAAATTATATTACGCCTATTAGTAGTAATGTGGCAGGCACCCGTTGGTACTTAAAAATGCAGCATAACAATACTGATTTACTCTGTGCTGTACAGTCTCACTTATTGAGTATGTCTAAAGAACAATCGTTTCAATATTATCAAGATGTTGAGCCATATTGGCAGTGCAACAGTTACGCCGTTACCTTTATAGGGGAATCGTAATGAATAGGTTAATATGGATAATATGCACAATTTTTTTATTCTTGGTTTTCTCGTCTGTTTTTTATATTTCGACAATGCAAAAACAACAGCAAGTAAATAAATTACAAATAATACAAATAGAAAAACGAATCGCTTTAGACTTACCTTTGTTAGATTTATCTAATGAGCTGCTTAAACACTCAGGTAATAAAGCAGCTTTACTTAATTATATTCAAACCTTAAACACCTTTATTGATAGTACCGGTATTGAGGTTGTAGCTATAACGCCACAGCATGAATTTGATGCTTCTTTAAAAACTTACACAGAGTTTATTCGAGAGTTAAATAGTAATAATGGTGTGGTGTTCATCGTTTTCTCTTTGAGACAGCCGTATTTTACGGGTGATGTGGTAGCTATTTATGGGATGCTTTTTATTCTTAGCATATTACTAACATACCTAATAAAATTAGCCTATATTAAAAAAAGTGATGAAAAACAGGTTGTTCACGCAGAATCAAATACTACAGAGTCAAAACCATTAACCCTGATTATTGATTTAAAAAGTAAAACATTATCGAGTAGCGTTTCTTTGGAGCACCAAGTAGCTTTGGCAAACAAACCGTTATGTTTTTATTTAGCGCTTGTGGAATATTGCACTAACAATCCAGAGATCAAGCTTAATCATAACAAGAATGTACCCGAGGAATTGATAGAGCTTGCCAATAAATATTTCTATCGTTTAGTTGAGCTTGGTCATACAGTAAGAAAACGTCCAAACTTTAATAACAGTCTAGAGAAAACATTGAGTGAAATTCGTGCGTCACTGGATGATGTGTTAAATGATTGCCCTGAACAAAAGGGATTATACTACCCACCGAAAGCATTTGGAGAGGGCTCACGCTCACGAATGCACAGTTATGGGTTAGCAAATGTGGGTCAAGGAAATATAGAAATAATAGGAAAGTAATCGTGCTTTGCTACTTAATCTTAACTCTGGTTAAGAGAGCTACTAACTTAAATAGAGTGTGAGAGGTTTGTGGGTTGAAGTGCGCTTAAATTGGCTTGGTGATAACATAAACCTGAATTATGAGTGTCATTATATATCAATGACACTCATCACTGTTCAATACAGATTACTATTTAGGTGCAAACTCATGTGCATCAACAGGGCTGTGCTCTGCAAAAAATCGTTTTAATGCCTGAGAGTCCGTTTCATCGGTGCTTACGAATCCTTTCATGTGAGTAATTTTAGGGTAACTATCGCCACCAGAAGCATTATATTCATTAATACTCATGCGGTATGTTTTGTTTATATCAAGCGGCTTGCCGGCGATGAACACGTTAGTTACTTGATCCTCTTTAAGCTCAAAGGCTAAGTTGTGGTATTGCATGTAGGCTCCAGAGTCTGGTGGGAAACGCGTCACGACATTTAAATAGGTTAAAATATCATTGCCTTTGAAATCGATATAAGCGACACGGTTTTTAAAAGGCTGTACTTTGAGTATGTCTTTATAACTCACGTCACCCGCATTGATGCTATCGCGAACACCGCCACCACTGATAATGCCAAAATCGGCACCTACGGTATTCATTTGCGCTTGAATAATAACGCGAGCAAGGTTAGTTTGCTCAAAGCGTACTTTGTTACGATCACCCTCGAGTCTGTCATTCACAAAGCCAATTTTACCCTCAATTTGTTTTGCCCCTTTTTGTTGGTACGCCGCTAAAAAGGTTTGTAGCGCTGGATCTGGTTTAATGTAATTTGCAGCAAGTACGGATTTTACGCTACCGTCTTTTTGCTTTTTATCTACGTATAAATTAACGGGCAATAATTGATAACTTAGCAGTGATAATTGACCGTTTTCTAATTTAAACTCCGCTTTACCCACATACTTACCCCATTCATGGGCTTGCATTATCCAGGTTCCATTTTGCTGATCAGGTTTACAGGCTAAACCTGGCTTAAAATTCTCATCTGTGACATTTTCTGCAGCCATACACACTGGCTCTTGGGAATGGCCACCAATAATCATATCAAGGGCATTTTTATCTAAAGAGCGAGCAAGTGTGACATCACCTGGAGCATTTATCCCATAATTGGCATCTACATAATGCCCCATGTGCGTTACCGCAATGGTAATGTCAGGATTGTATTTTGCTTTTAATGTTTGGGTAAGTGAGGCGGTTATCTCAACCGGATCTTTAAAATCTAAGTGACCAATGTATTGCGGGTTACCAATTTTAGCGGTGTCTGTCGTTGTTAACCCAATTACAGCAATGGTTAAGCCGCCTTTGTTGAATATTTTATAACGCTCAAAAATAGTTTCGTTAGTTTGTTTATCAAAGATATTAGCCGATAAAAGAGGGAAATTAGCCCATTGCTGTTGCTGTCTTAATACACTTAATGGATTATCAAACTCGTGGTTACCTAGTGCCATTGCGTCATAGCCAATTTTCGACATGCCTTTGAAATCGGGCTCAGCAAATTGTAGATCTGATTCAGGAATACCGGTATTAATATCGCCACCTGATAATAATAAAACCTGATGCCCTTGTGCTTTTGCATCGGCTCTTAGCTGGTCGATTAGGGTTTTACGCGCAGCCATACCATATTCGCCTTTTTCATTATGCCAAAAACGACCATGATTATCATTGGTATGAAGAACAGTTAAATAGTGTACTGCAGGTTTATTGACAGAGTCACTGGCACAGCCATATAAACCAAGAAATAAAATGAGAAAAACAAGAGTACGCATAAAATACCTATCGATTAACAAAACTCAGTATAGTAGGCGGCTAGTTTAAACTAGTTCGAGGTTAAAAAAACGCACTTATTCATATTTTTCAGCCAATGAGACTTCACGTTGCTGCTCTACAACCCGTTTTCTGCGTGCGAGCTCATCATGTGCGTATTGAGATTTTTGATGATTTACATCAATCATCCATTTCAAAAAGCTGACGGGAAGCTGGGTGTATGGTTCACCTTGGTGTAGCCCAAAGTCACAAATAGTCGTGTTGTTTGCCATTATATTTACTCCTATCACTGTGTAGGCTGATAATAACAAAAAAAGAGTGATTGATAAGGGGCTTTTTAAGTACCTTGCTAGGCTTAAAGTTAATTAAAAAAGAGTCACCGTGATGTACACCAAGGCACTCAGACAATTAACTCTCCATCACGTGTTTAAAATTAAAATGTAAACAGTTGTAACTGCAGTGTAATTACTTTGATATGAATTGTAGCGTTAAGTGCTTATGTATCGATTTATAAAATGAATAACACTACTCTATGACGCCTAATGACAATAAAAAATAGGAATAATAATGAAGAAGCTTATCTTAGCGTCAATTTTAACTGCAGCGAGCTTTTCAAGCGCAGCAACCATAGTCGAAATGCAAACGAGCCAAGGAACGATAGAAATTAACTTGTTTGATCAACAAACACCTAAAACAGTAGAAAACTTCCTAAGTTATGTTAATGATGCAGCGTATAAACAAACAGTAATACACCGCTCTGTTGATAAGTTTGTCATTCAAGGAGGAGGTTTTACTTTTTCTGACAAAATGGATCCCATTACAACCAAGCCAGCGGTTATTAACGAACCTGTTTACTCAAATGTAAAAGGCACAATTGCCATGGCAAAGCAGGGCGGCAACGAAAACAGCGCCACTAGCCAATGGTTTTTTAATATGAGTGATAACAGCCAAAACTTAGATTTACAAAATGGTGGGTTTACCGTTTTCGGACAAATAACAGCACAAAGCCAAGAAACTTTAGATAAAATAGCGGCCTTAGTTCATTGTGCAGAGGTACCATTGGTTGGTATTACTAAAGAGCAATGTTCAGATGAAAATGTGGTTATTAGTAATCAAAACTTAGTATCAATACAAACGGTGGTTGTGCTTGATGACGATCCTAATTCAGCACAAAATTTAACACCTAAAGAGAATACATTAATTGATAACGTAGAAGTGACACCACCACAAAGTTCAGACTCTAGTGGCAGTATGGCATGGTTATTAGGCGCACTATTGCTTGTAGCACCTAGGTTAAAACGCACTAAATAAGCCATAAAAATAACGGCGACTTATCATAGCCGCCGTTTTTTTAGTTAGGGTCTGTTGATCTTTGCGGATTACAATTTGTTCAAACTAGGGGCGGTTTAATCGCGGCGCGAGGTTTGTAACCTAGTGGGCTAAGTAAAAACCGAGCAACAAAGAGTAAACCGCCCCTAGGCAGAACCCGAAGGGCACCGCCTGTTTGGCATTGATGCTGCGTTATCGCCTATTTATGGGGAATAACCACACCACATAGGCTCTGCCTTGCCTAAATACCAAACAGACTGCTGCAAATTTAACCTTGAAAGGTCATCAGACCCTAGTTGTAAAGTACGCTCACCAGTAACATTACCCACATTACAAACACAGCTAAGCAGCCTAGCAAAAATACTCTAAAACGGGCTCTTAAATGATTACTACCAAGGTGAATGAGGCTATGAATAATGCGTGTCGCTACAAATATACACGCCAAGACTGCAATAGGGACACTCGCCATATTAAGCTGTAAAGCAAGCAAACATCCCGCATAAAAAAGCACAGGTATTTCAAATTGATTGCTAAAATTACGATCAGCGACTCTGACATGATCGCCCGCATTATCAAGTCGCATAGCAGCAAAGTCACTTAACTGTATGTGTTTGTTTTTAGCCGCCGCAAAACGTCGTTTTCCCATTATTACCATCACAACTAATGAAAGTGTTACCTGAACGAACATGGCTATTATTATTATCTTTTCCATAACTTACCTTATTATTTATATTAACTATTCACAATGTGTTACACAATTAAGTACTAATTAGTAGCATAGTATTAATTGATAATGGTAGTTTATAAGTGATTTAGTCTTTTTTATAACACTAAGCCCATATTTAACAGCAATGGATATAACTAAAATGAAACACATCATCGGCTTAAGTGCAATTGCACTGGCAATATTAAGCGGTTGTTCGAATACCGCCACTATTTCTCAATCATCTCAATCATCACAAACATCACTTTTATCACCAACGCTTGTTGTAAGCCCTAACGATAATCGTGAATACAAAACACTAACACTTGCCAATGATATTGAAGTGATTTTAGTTTCTGATCCAAGCGCAGAAAAATCGGCTGCTTCATTGAGTGTCGGCGTCGGCCTGCTGCACGACCCAATGAGCCAGCAAGGTATGGCGCATTATTTAGAACATATGTTGTTTTTAGGCACTGAGCGCTACCCTGACACTAAAGGGTACTCCGATTTTATGACTAAAAACGGCGGAGCGCATAATGCCTATACGTGGCTCGATATTACAAACTACATGTTTAAAATTAATAACGATGCGTTTGATGAAGGCTTAGACCGCTTTTCAGACTTTTTTAAAGCCCCTAAGCTTTACCCAGAATACACAGAAAAAGAAAAAAACGCAGTGAATGCTGAGTGGTCAATGCGTCGTGAAATGGACTTTTTTGGCCAATTTAAACTTGCACGTAAAATGATGGGTGAACACCCAGCTAATCGATTCTTAATTGGTAACCTTGAAACGTTAGGCGATAAAGCTGATAGTTCATTACACAAAGAAACTGTTGATTTTTATAATAAATATTATTCATCAAATATTATGAAAGTGGCGTTAATTTCTAATTTACCGCTTGAAGAAATGCAGAAAAAAGCAGAAAAATACTTCGCTGATATTAAAAATAAAAATATTGAAAAGCCAAAAGTATCAGCCAAGCTAGATTTTGATAATGCCGGTGGTAAACGTGTTTTTTACTCGCCAAACGAAGACGTTAAACAATTACAGCTCGACTTTACAATCACTAATAATCAAACTGAATTTGCAGTAAAACCTAATCGTTTTGTTGCCTATTTACTTAGCAATGAAATGCCAGGTAGCCCAGCACAAATATTACGTGATAAAGGCTGGGTATCGCAGTTATCAGCATCTGCTTCACCAAATCAATATGGTAACTATGGCTCTTTAAATGTGAACATAGAGCTGACTGATGAGGGCATGAAAAACCGCGAAGCCATTGTTGCGACTATTATGCAATATATTGATTTAATTAAACGTGAAGGTGTTAATAGTAAGTACTTTAATGAAATTCGTACCTCTTTGAATAACCAGTTTAAATTTTTAGAAAAAGGCGATGAGTTTAACTACGTCAGTGCGCTGACTCAAAGCATGCAAGATTATCCGTTAAATCATGCGATAAACGCACCATACTACTACGCTAAGTTTGATGCTGATGCGGTTAATAATGTACTAAAACAACTTAACGCAGACACCTTACGTGTTTGGTATATTTCTCAACAAGAAGACACTGATTCACAATTACATTTTTATGATGGTAAATACCGAATTAGTGATATTAGCGACGCAGAAATTGCCAGCTGGGAAAAACCAAGTGAATTTAATTTAGCCTTACCAAGTGTTAACAACTTACTGCCAGAGAGTTTTGCAATTAAAACGCAGGCTTTTAAAGAGCAAAAACACCCAGAACTTAGCTATGATAAAAACGGTGTAAAAATTTGGCGCCAAGCAAGCCAGCAGTTTGCAGAGCAACCCAAAGGTTTAGTTGAGGTGTATATCAACACACAAACAGGGTTGCGTGATATTAACTCAACCGTCCTTTATTCTGTGTGGGCAGATTTATATAACACTCAATTAAGTCAGCTACGAACCGAAGCGGCTATTGCCGGTATGAATGTTAATTTAAGCTCAAGCAATGGTTTAGTTTTATCATTAAGTGGTTTTACCGATAAACAAGATACCTTACTTAAACAAGCGTTAGCTGGATTTGACGATAAAATTTCAGCGCAAGCATTTAACCAAGCGATTGACCGTTATCAACGTGATTTACTCAATCAGCAAAAACAGTTCCCGTATGCACAAGCGTTTAGTGAATATTCAAAACTGACTCGAACCGGTAGTTTTGATACTGACGCGCTTATTAAGGCAGCTCAATCACTGACACTCGCTGATTTACAAGCCTTAAAACAAAGCACCTTAGCGAATAATAACTTACGCGTATTTAGCTATGGTAACTATAACCAAAAAGATATTGATGCCATTGCTGCTGAATTAACGGCTATTTTACCAAATAATCATACAAAATCTGAGTTTGCCCGCAGTAAAGCTTGGTTACCACAACTAGGTGAAGCGCGCGTATTACACAAAGATATTGATGTAGCCGATGTAGCCGTTGTCGATATGACCATTCACCCAACGCCAGGCTACAAACAAAAAGCGCAGGCGGCGGTTTTACAAGGACACTTTAGAACAATCGCGTTTGACAAAATGCGTACCGAAGAACAACTAGCTTATGCGGTAGGGGCATTAGCGCGTCCTATTGAGGATTACTCTGGTATTGGATTGTTTATTCAAACGCCGGTTAAAGGGCCAAAAGAAATTCAAGTACGCTTTGATAAGTTCAAAAAAGAGTATGCTTCTGAGCTTAATGCCATGAGTGAAGAGACATTTGCACAGCTTAAAAATGCAACGTTGGTCTCGTTAAAAGAACAGCCAAAGAATTTAAGTGACGAAATGAGTCCATTGATTAACGATTGGTACCGTGAAAACTTTGATTTTGATTCAAAACAAAAGCTAATTGCAGAAGTAGAAAAGGTCACCCTTGCTGATATTAAAGACTACTACCAGCAAACCATGTTAAATCCACAAGCAGCCCGCTTAAATGTGCAATTACGTGGCAGTAAGTTTAGTGATAGCGAGTTCGCTGATTTGCCAAACCAAACTAAAGTGACGAGTTTAGATGCTTACTACAGCGATATAAAATTGCAAAAGTAAGTTGAAATTACTCAAAAACTAAACAAAACCCAGCCATTGTTGACTGGGTTTTGTTTTAACGGCGTTAATTATGGTTTTAGTAAAATGGCTACCATTGCCATGTTAGGCCATAAGTAAAAAGCCAATTATGGCAAAGCCTGCAGCAATTAAGGTATAAGGTAATTGCGTTACAGCATGACTGATCAAATTACAGCCAGAGCCTTGTGCTGCTAGTACGGTTGAATCAGAGTAAAAACAGGCTTGGCTACCAAATGAAGACGCTGAAAGTAATGCGCCAATCACCAATGGAATATTTGCATCAACCGCCGTCGCAAGGGGCATGACAATAGGAATTGAAACCGCAAAAATCCCCCAACTTGAACCCGTCGCAAACGCTAATATCGACATCGCAATAAATACCACCGCAGGTAAATAGCCAGCGGTCATATACGGGCTTAAGCTGCCAATCACAAATTGTGGCAAGCCAATTAAATCGCATACATCTTTAAAAATAAAGGCGGCAATCACGGTTCCAATTGCGGGGATCATACTTTTAAAACCATCCAGCATACGCTCAATCATTTCGCTAAAGCTCATTAATTTTTGTAACGCATAAAATGGCAAAGTGACAGCCATTGTCGCTAATAGACCTTTGTACACATCTATTTCAAAATATACGGTAAATGCGACTAATAAAATAATCGGCAACAGAAAGTTATATAACTTACCTTTAGGATCCGCATCTTCAAAGTGTTCCTCCGCTGCTTTTACTGCATATTCATCGGCGGTTTGTACTTGAGTATAAATCGCAGGCTCTAAAGTAGGAACGTGAGTTAGCGCCTGTTGCTCGGCTTTTTTCATGGGGCCAAAAGTAGGGATCACGCCGGCAATAACCAGCACCACAGTCAACACCGCAAACCAGGCATAAAACATGTACGGAATGGCTTGAATATAAACGGCAATGCCTTTGCCTTCTTCTGCAATGCCGTTATCCACTAACAGGCCACCAAAAAATACAGCCCACGTTGACAAAGGGACGAGTACACAAATAGGCGCTGCCGTTGAATCAACAACGTAAGCGAGCATTTCACGACTCACTTTAAATTTGTCGGTGATCCGCTTCATGGTTTCACCCACGGTAAGCGCGTTTAAATAATCGTCAATAAATATCACGACACCCAAACAAAAGGTCATAAATAAGGAGGATCGTTTACCTCGGGTGTACTTTAAAGCCAAACTACCAAACGCAGAAGCCCCTCCAGTGCGCACTAATAAGGCAATAAGCGCACCAAAGCCGCCACACACAAGTATTAACCAACCAATGGTTTCATCAGTCATTACTTTGAGTGATGTGCTGGCAAAATTTGAGAGAACTTTGCTAGGGTCAGCTAAAACAAGGCCAACTAATGCACCAATCAGTAACGATAAAATAGGGCGGCGTAAAACAACAGCCAATACAACCACTACCGCAGGCGGCAGTAGAGTTAACGCAGAAGGTTCAAGCATTTATAAGATCACAAAATTAAAAGCAGATTTAAAAAGTAAACTGCTTATACAAAAACAAAGAAGATGATAAGTTTGTTGTTAAATCATTTTCCAAGTCACTGCTTTTGCACGCGTGGAGGGCACTTAAAAAATTATGTTAAATTAATAGTTTTAGTGAAACGCGTTGGCTTTGGCGCCAGACGGCGCAAGGAATGCATGCCGCTATTGTTGTGCCTTTAAAAACATCGGCGCAAAAATAATCTTCTTTTTTATTTCAGTCAATAAAAAAATATCGGGTCGTTAAAAATTTATTAGGAGTTATTTTGAATATTGCTTTTACAACAGAGCGCTTACACATTCGCTTCGCACAAATAGCAGATGCGGCAGAGTTATTTAAGTTGGTTAATCAGGCTAATTTCACCAAATACATTGGTGATAAAGGTATTTATACCTTAGACGACGCTAAAAAATACATCAAAGACAGTTTTATATCTGCCCATAAGCAGCATGGCTTTGGGCCTTATATAATCGCATTACATGATGAAACACTAGTTGGTATTGTTGGGTTTTATCAGCGAGCTGTTCTGCAATATCCCGATTTAGGGTTTGCGCTAAAAGACGGTTTTGAAAAAAAGGGCTATATTTTTGAGGCGGCAAATACCTTGCTAAACCATAGACAAAACTTGGGGATTAAACAGGTTACGGCGATCGCCCGCTGTGATAACCGCGCATCAAAAAATGTATTACAAAAGCTCGGTTTTAAAACCCAAGGTCAAGTGATCATAGAAAGCACTAACATTGCGGTAGATGTATATTTACTTAATACGGAGAAAAATTAAATTCGCGCTTTTCAATTTCTTTTGCCGCAAGGATGTTGATTTGTTGCCACATTTTTTCAAGAGTAGCCACCAATGAATCATAGCCATCATCATTGATTGGCATAACAGATGAAAAATTATGGATGCTTAGTAAACGCCTACCCGATTCTGGGTGAGTGTAGTATAAACGCCATAGCCCTGAAATATCTGCATTACCTTGCAGATCACCGTTAAAGTGGTGTAGTTCGTATTCTAATTCGTAAAATGTTTGTTGCTGTTGGTCAGTAATAACGGGTAAGCCTTTAATAACCATCCAGTTTGTCATGGTATTAAATAATGTTTGCTGCGCGCTGGCACTGAGCATAACATCTGGCGACTCACCCCATAGATGATAATTAGCAGCATGGATTTGATTACTATCTACTTTCATAGCAATACCCCGATTATTCAATGCGCCTCTTAGGGTAACTGTTTGCACGCGCAGTTGTGCCTGTGTATCTTGCACATTTCGCGAAGAGTCATTAATGGGCTGCTCAAATTGGTAATACTGAATTGTTGTTTGAATAGCAGAGCTGCAACCACTGATAAAGATCACACCCGTTAAAAGTAAAAATAGTGCCTTCATTATTGCTTCCTCGGTTGTGGATCGTTAGGTAGTGATTTGTCAAAAATGAGCATATTAGGTTGCTCGTTTAAGCCACGGGTAAGAGGCTGAAACTCTTCTGTTAAACGTTTAATTTGTAGCAGTGTTTGCTCAAGTTGATAGTGCATTTGAGAGCCTGCTTGATAGCTTGCCATGGTTTTATCAAACTGGCGCATGGTTATTTCAAATTGTTCCATACTTTTGGTTATTTTTTCGAGATTACGATTAAAGTCGCCAGGTAAATTTTGTGTATCGGGCTTATTTAATAATGTGCGCATCTCACTGGCCAGAGCTTGATACTCGCTAAAGGTTGATTGCATTTTTGCCAAACTGTCTTCAATTTTTAAATTATTCACTTTATTAAGTACATCCGATACTTGATCGGCAAGTACCGTTATACCGCTCGATACACTAGGAAACACATCGTATTGAGCAAGCTTTTTAAGCTCGCTTTTTGGGGTGTCGGTATAAAAGTCAAAATCGACGTAAACTGCACCGGTTAGCAAATTACCCGGTTTAAGTGACGCTCTCATGCCGTTTTCAATCCACTCGTTAACGCTTGTTTCCCAATACTCTTTTGCTACCGAGGTGATATGGTATAAACGACCATATTCTACTTTTATCAATACCGGAACTGCGGTATTTTTAGCGCGAAAATGAGCCGGTTTCCCATCTATAATTACATTGGCGGGCGCTTCAACCACTGTGCCGACGCGAGTACCTCTATACTCAACTGGCGCACCAACATGGAGTCCTCTAATCGATTGTTCGAATTCAATAAGGTAATAATCAAAATCATAAAAACGCTCTTCTAAAGCTTGCTTATAACTTTGACTCAAAGAAAAGCTATGACCATCTTGTGCTAAATCGCCAGGGGCTTGCTGATCAGGTAAGCCAACAGAAATACCGCCTTTTAATAATTTGCTTAGTGAACCGGTATTAATATTTATGCCATCAGCAGAAAGATCTATCTCAATACCTGAGTTAACCCAAAAAATAGAGTTTAAAGTGATCAGGTTCTCATAAGGGGCTTTAATAAAAATACCGTATTGCATTGCTTGGTTTTTCCAATCAAAGGTGGCGGTTTCTATTTGGCCTATTTTGTAGTTTTTAAAAAATATACCAGTACTCACATCAAGTACCTCAGCATTGTAACTGAGTAACTTAAAGCGTCCACCTTGAACATGTTTACCAATTAATGCGGGCTCTTCTTGCAGGGTAAAGCGCTTTTTAAGTCGGTTACTTTCTCCCGGTGAAAGCTCTAAATAAACCCCTGAAAGTAGGGTACTCATACCACTGATCCCAGTTTCATCAATGCGTGGCTTTACTACCCAAATACTGGCATCTTCGGTGAGTAAATTATCATAGTTTTTATCTATTTGTGCTCGGGCAATTACACTGTCTTGGCTGTCAGAAAGGCGGACGTGATCAATTTGACCTATTTTAACACTTCGCACTTTTATTTCTGTTTTACCAGCAATAATCCCCTCTGCTTGGGGCATAGTGATGTAGATTGTTTGCCCTTTATTTAATTGATACTGATAAAGCATCCAAACACCAACAAATAAGGCAACCACAGGAATAATCCAAATTGCAGAAATACTTGATTTTTGTGCTACGTTAGCTGTTTTAGTCATGCTTTATTCTCTGCGTTATTATTTTTGGTGAGTCCCACAGTAGGCGAGGGTCAAATGCGTGTGCCGCCATTATTTGGCATAATACCATAACGGTAAAAAAGACGATGCCCAAACCTGGTGTAACCGACATTAAGTTTCCTAGCTGCACCAGTGCAACTAATATAGCCACAACAAACACATCAATCATAGACCATTTACCTATAAATTCAGTAAGTTGATACACTTTTGTGTAACCTTTTGTATGCAGGTTGGCGGGTTTTGTAACCATAAAGCACAAAAAGCTCAAAATAAGCGCTTTGGCTAACGGTACCACTACACTGGCAAAAAATATAATAATTGCAATAGGATACGAGCCGCTACTCCATAACGCAATAACACCCGAAATAAGGGTTGCAGGTGTTTCATCCCCTAGGCTGATGGTGTACATAATGGGCAGTAAATTCGCAGGAATATAACAAATCAGAGAAGTAACTAACCATGCAGCCGCTTTTTGTACGCTGTTGGGGTTTCTTAAATACGTTTTACTATGGCAACGAGGACAAATTGATTCAACGCTCAGTTGATGGCAAACATGGCAGGCTTTTATATTCTCATCAATAGCCCGCTCAGCGTTTGAAGTATTTTGAAGTGTAGTGGCAGGGCTTACTTGTGACCATAGCCTAGCACGATTTAAACGCGTTAATGCACTAACATAAAAAATAACAAATCCCACATAAGCAAAAAAACTGATACCAAAGCTAACCTCAGCCAATGACATTATTTTTACCATGCTAACTAAAACACCAATCAGAAATATTTCTGACATGATCCAAGGCTCTAGCGTTAATGTGAATTTTAATAGTTTTCTTGCAACTGCTTGCGGCAGTGCTTTGAGTGCGCCTAAATGCAAAGGGATCAAAATAATCAGTAAACTCATAGGCAGAATAATAATGCTGATATCAATAAATAGGCCGAGTAAGTCACTATCATAGTTAAATAAAATCCGTGCTGCGTCGGGCAGAGTAATAGTTTGGGTAATGCCATTACTACTAAAAGAGATAAACGGATAAAACATACTGCTGAGCAACATTAATAATGCGCTTAAACTCAGTGCGACTATTTCAGTGTCATGGTTTATATTAATACCGCGGACTTTATGGCTACAGCGTGGGCACAATGCCACTTGTTTGGCATTAATCTCGGGAATATCAATGATAAGATCACAGCTTGGGCAGGCAGTTTGCAAAATGTTAGCTTATAATTAATTCAATAATTTAAATATTGCTATAAATAATAGTTAAATACAAACGCTGCGGCTAAATTACTAAAGAAAAGTAACCCCAATAACTGAAAATAAAAACGGATTAGGTGAAAGAGTGAAAGTTGTATTTTTATTGGCCTTAGTGTGTTTATGTGGCGATAGTTTTGCATTTGTTAATGATATTAAGCAGCAACGAGTCATAATTGCGGCTAACCCTACTGTTGCGCCTTATGTAATAAGTGAAAATGATTCAGGTATTCAGCTCGAGATTGTAAAGGCAGCACTTAACAATCAAGACATAAATGAGGTTGATGTACATTACATGTCAAATCAGCGTGCAGATGCTTTATTGAATCAAGGCCATGTTGATATTGCATTAAATTACTCGGGTATTTTAATTGCTGGCATATATCGAAGCCAATCGGTTGTTAGTTATGAGAATGTGGTGGTGAGTCTTAAAAAGAGTAACTTCACTATTAATAGTATTTACGATCTGGCGACTAAAAGTGTTTTAGCATTTCAAAATGCGCCTGCTTATTTACCCAAAGAATTTGGTCATAACTTGGAAAACTTGAGAGGCTATGAAGAGGTATTCAATCAACAAGCGCAGATACACCATTTAATGGCAGGGTGGGTTGATACGATTATTCTCGATAGGCGTATATTTCTTCACTACTTAAAGGAATATCAAAAAACCAATGCCACTAAAGATTTTGTTATTCATGCTATTTTTCCACCTGCGGCAAGGCCTGCGTATTTTAACAATGATTTGCTGAGACAGCAGTTTGACAAAGGCTTAGCAAATATAATTCAAAGCGGTGAATATCGCACCATAATGCTTAACTTAGATAAGCAATATACCCAGCGCGACTTCACTCGTTTTTAATTAATCAAATAAGGCAACCGTTTGGCGGGTGAGTGCAATAAGCTCACCCGATTGCGACCAAATACAGCCATCTTCTAAGCCGTAGCCATCTTTTGAATGATGAGTGATTGCTTCAAAACCCAACCATTCACCTGGTGCTAAATTAGGCGCTTGTACAAATTCTAAATACCACGACATGCTACTAGCCGGTGCAGGTTGCTTAAACATTTGTAGTAATGTTGGCGGCCATGCGTCAGTAAGAGCAATAACATGAGCTTCTGTAATTTCTTCAGGCGTGTGTTTAAATCGCATCCAACCACCAAGGTGAGAGGTTTGCGCACTACTAAACGGCATGGCGCCTTGTTGCGGGCATAAATCAACATGCTGAAAAAATTCTGGCATTTTCCCAGGTACAAAGCCTAAACAATGGCCTTCGTTTACAGGGTGTAAGGTTAACGACTTTGATACCGGCACATTAATTGATGAGTTACGATTTTTGGCGAAACAGGCCTGCACAATGACACACACCGCATCATCTTGAATCGCTTTGGCGAGCACTTGGGTACTGCTTTTACCTTCACGTAATATTTCTACCGAAAATGAAAACGGTTTTTCAGCCAATAATGGCCCTACAAAGTTTGTACTTAAAGAAAGCAGTCTTCTTGATGAATCAACTTTATTGCGCATTGCTTGATAAAGTAGCGCAGCAGAGAGGCCACCAAAAGCAGTACGACCTTGGCACCAGTTAGCAGGAAACTGCATGGTATCGGTTAACGGGTCAGTTTCCTGACTCGCTTGGGCTGCTTGTTTTAATAATTGTTCAAAGTGCACAAATAATGTCCTTTTGCTGTTATTTGCTAAATTTATATCACACCCAAACTCATCAGACCAGATAATAAATAAGCTCCCAAATTACAAAAAATGAGCAATCCCTACTCTTTTTAGGGTTATTTAGTAAATAAATTAAAAAAAATGCGTTTTTTTTCATTTTTACAGTTGAATTAAGTTTATGGCATCCCTATTAACTAGTCATCGAATGTATTAACGAATTTAGAAGTTGGAGAAGATTCATGGGTAGAATTATTGGAATCGATTTAGGTACTACTAACTCTTGTGTTGCAGTACTTGATGGTGACAAAGCACGTGTTATTGAAAATGCGGAAGGCGATCGCACAACCCCGTCTATTATTGCTTATACGCAAGACGGTGAAACGTTAGTAGGTCAACCTGCAAAACGTCAAGCGGTAACTAACCCAACAAACACGTTATTTGCAATCAAACGTTTAATTGGTCGTCGCTTTGAAGACGAAGAAGTACAACGTGATATCGGCATCATGCCTTTCAAAATTATCAAAGCAGATAATGGCGATGCATGGGTAGAAGCAGGCGGTGAAAAACGCGCTGCACCACAAATTTCTGCTGAAGTACTGAAAAAAATGAAGAAAACGGCTGAAGACTTCTTAGGTGAAGAAGTAACTGAAGCGGTAATCACAGTACCGGCATACTTTAACGATTCACAACGTCAAGCTACAAAAGATGCGGGCCGTATTGCGGGTCTTGAAGTAAAACGTATTATCAATGAGCCAACAGCTGCAGCCCTTGCATACGGTATGGATAAAAACCGTGGCGAAAACGTAGTAGCGGTATACGACTTAGGTGGTGGTACTTTCGATTTATCAATCATTGAAATTGATGAAGTTGAAGGCGAGCACACATTTGAAGTACTTGCGACAAATGGTGACACTCACTTAGGTGGTGAAGATTTTGATAACCGTGTAATCAACTACTTAGTTGCTGAATTCAAGAAAGATCAAGGTATCGATTTACAAAATGATCCGCTTGCAATGCAACGTGTTAAAGAAGCAGCAGAGAAAGCAAAAATTGAGCTTTCATCAGCACAATCTACAGAAGTTAACCTTCCGTACGTAACCGCTGATGCATCAGGTCCTAAGCACATGAACGTGAAATTAACACGTGCTAAGCTTGAGTCACTGGTTGAAGACTTAGTGACTAAGTCGATTGAACCGCTTAAACGCGCATTAGCTGATGCTGACCTGTCTGTGAACGATATCAACGATATCATTCTAGTGGGTGGTCAAACGCGTATGCCACTTGTTCAAAGAACAGTTGCTGAATTCTTTGGTAAAGAGCCACGTAAAGACGTTAACCCTGATGAAGCGGTAGCTGTGGGTGCTGCGATTCAAGGTGGTGTACTTGCAGGTGACGTGAAAGACGTACTATTACTAGACGTATCACCATTATCTCTAGGTATTGAGACGATGGGGTCAGTAATGACAGCACTGATTGAGAAAAACACCACGATTCCTACTAAGAAATCGCAAACATTCTCAACAGCAGAAGATAATCAATCTGCAGTAACTATTCATGTGTTACAAGGTGAGCGTAAACGTTCAAGTGATAACAAATCGCTAGGTCAATTTAACCTAGAAGGCATTCGCCCAGCACAACGTGGTACGCCACAAATCGAAGTAACATTCGATGTTGATGCCGATGGTATCTTACATGTATCTGCAAAAGATAAAGATACAGGTAAAGAGCAAAAAATCACTATTCAAGCATCTTCTGGCTTAAGCGATGAAGAAGTTGAAAAAATGGTTCGTGATGCAGAAGCGCACGCTGAAGACGATAAAAAGTTTGAAGAGTTAGTAGCTGCACGTAACCAAGCTGATGCACTTGTTCACGGTACACGTAAGCAAATTGAAGAAGCGGGTGATGCTCTGCCAAGCGAAGACAAAGACGCGATTGAAGCGGCTGTTGTGGACCTAGAAGCAGCAATTAAGAGTGACGACAAAGCAGAGATTGAAGCGAAAACGCAAGCGCTTGCTGAAAAGTCTCAAAAGCTAATGGAAATCGCTCAAGCTAAAGCACAACAAGCTGGTGGTGACGCTGGTGAACAACAACAGTCAGCTAAACAAGATGACGATGTTGTTGATGCAGAGTTCGAAGAAGTTAAAGACGACAAGTAATTGTTGCTAACGCTTCTCGCTAATTTAAAACACATGACCAAATCAAGTGTTTGAGTTAGGATGAACACATGAGGCGCGTAGGCTAAAGCTTAACGCGCCTTTTGCATGTAAAGAGAAGTGAATAAAACGCTTTAAAAATTCAATGATAAATCGATATGATTTATCGGTTTGTCCAGCAGCTAACGCTGTAAATAGAAAAGAGTAGTGTGATAGATATGTCAAAACGCGATTATTACGAAGTCCTCGGCGTAAGCAAAGATGCGAGTGAGCGAGACATAAAAAAAGCGTATAAACGCTTAGCGATGAAATATCACCCCGATCGTACCGCCGGTGATAAAGACCTTGAAACTAAATTCAAGGAAGTTAAAGAAGCTTACGAAATACTGACTGATGCGCAAAAGCGTCAAATGTATGACCAATACGGCCATGCAGCCTTCGAACAAGGTGGTGGCGGTGGTCACGGTGGCTTTGGCGGCGGCCAAGGTGATTTTGGTGATATTTTTGGTGACGTATTTGGTGATATTTTTGGTGGCGGCGGTGGTCGACGTCAATCACGCCAGCAACGTGGCTCAGATTTACGTTACAACATGGACTTAAGCTTAGAAGAAGCGGTTCGTGGTAAAGACGTTGAGATTAAAGTACCTACTTGGGTTAGTTGTGAACCATGTGATGGCAGTGGTGCTAAAGCGGGCTCTAAACCAAAAACATGTACAACCTGTCATGGTGCTGGCCAAGTACAAATGCGCCAAGGTTTTTTTGCTGTGCAGCAAACCTGTCCAACATGTCATGGACAAGGTCAGATCATTTCAGATCCTTGTAATAAATGTCATGGGCAAGGCCGTGTAGAAAAAACTAAAACGCTATCGGTTAAAATCCCGGCAGGCGTAGATACTGGCGATCGTATTCGCTTATCAGGTGAAGGCGAAGCAGGCATGCATGGTGCACCAGCAGGTGACTTGTATGTGCAAGTATCTGTTCGTGAACACAAAATATTTGTTCGTGAAGCTAATAATTTATATTGTGAAGTACCAATAAGCTTTACCACCGCAGGCCTTGGCGGTGAAATTGAAGTGCCAACGCTTGATGGGCGTGCAAAACTTAAAATACCGTCAGAAACACAAACGGGCAAAATGTTCCGTATGCGTGGCAAAGGTGTTAAGTCAGTACGCAGTGGTGCTCAAGGCGATTTAATTTGTAAGGTTGTGATTGAAACGCCTGTTAATTTAAACGAGCGTCAACGTGACTTACTTAAAGAATTAGATGAAAGTATGGGCAAAGACAGCTCAAAAAACCGTCCTAAAGAGCAAGGCTTTTTTGATGGGGTTAAAAAGTTTTTTGATGACTTAACTAAGTAATTAGTCGGATCAATAGACCCTAGTAAAAACGGCGCTTTTTTAGCGCCGTTTTTTTATGTTTAATGTGCTAAATTATTAGGGAAATTTATTTTGGACTTTATCAGATGACCCCCGCTATAGAGCAGCTAAAAAAAAGCGATATTAAGTTTGACATACTTAGTTACGAGCACGATATAAACAATACTAATTACGGCCTCGAAGCGGTTGAAAAGCTAAATCTAAATAGCGCCCAAGTATTTAAAACCCTAGTGCTTGAAACCTCAGAGCAACAGCTTATTGTAGCGGTGACTCCCGTCACTCAGCAGGTTAATTTAAAACAGCTTGCGAAGCTTTGTACAGTAAAAAAAGTGATGATGGCAGACCCACAAAAAGTGCAGGCGAGTACCGGTTATATTTTGGGAGGAGTAAGCCCCCTTGGCCAAAAAAAACGGCTAAAAACATACATACACTCCAGTGCGTTAGATTTTGAAATGATATATGTTAGTGCCGGAAAACGAGGGTTAGAAGTAACACTAAGTGCAAAAAGCTTAGCACATATAACTCAAGCTTCGTTTGCAGTTTTTTAAACTTTTGTTTAGCTAAAATAAGGGGATATAAGTATCCATCTGATTACTTGCGGCAATAGGTATTGTTAACTAATGTTGTTACTACACATAACACGTTTTTGTTAATACCTTTTAGATTGGCGTGTCGCCTTTACTTTGTTTTAATGAAAATTTGCTCGCAGCTATTTTGGTAAAACATACGCATGAAAATACTTGTTGTTGATGATATGCCGTTAATGCGTCATGTATTAATTAATATGTTAAGGCAGTTAGATTATAAAGATATTGTTGAAGCCACAGATGGGCTTCAAGCATTAAACATACTGCAAAATCAAATGTTTGATTTGGTTATAACAGATCTTCATATGCCTAAAATGGATGGCATTACTTTACTTGATAATATTAGAAAAGATGCCGAGCTGAAAAACCTTCCTGTACTTATGGTTACCTGTGAAGATAGTTCTTCGACTGTCAAAAAAGCGATTAATGCTAAAGTGTCAGGGTTTATCGTAAAGCCTTTTAATATGAATGTGTTATCAGCTCAATTAACCCGTTTATCGATAAAAGCCTAAAGCGAATCGTTTATAAAGTAGAGTTATCTACCGACTGTTTAAAAAATATATTAGCGCAACAGCCATTCATTATTTTCTACCACTGATGTGATAGCATTATGCTATTAACTAATCGTAAAGTAATTATTGAGGAAGTATGGCTAAGCCCAATAAAAAAGGGCCTACAAAAACGGTCGATATATTTTGTTCTGCGTGTAAGGCACCGTTATTCAAATACCGTAAAGGTGGCAAAGGTGCTTTAGTAAAATGTTTTATAGAAAGAATAACCCAAGATCACACCCATACTGAATGCGTATGCCCAGGCTGTGAACGACCTTTTGCCCGCCCCACAATTATAAGAGGGACCCCTGCCTATAAAATGATTGGTGGTAAAGTCACGTTTTAAATAAACGTTTTGTTTATAGTCTAAAGTAGTGAGGGGCGGACATAAGCCCTTGTTTGCTTTTATTTCACTGGTAAACTTCGCTGGTTTTGCTGTTTCAATGATTGAAAAAAACCCTCCCCATGGATTGGGCCAGTCAGTTGGGTTTTAAAATGGAAAAGGATAGACGTGTGATCGCACTTTTATTTGATATTGTTGGTATGAGTGGCACTTTTTTAGTGGTTGGTTCATTTTTTTTGCTGCAACTAAATAAAGTTTCACCTAAAAGTTTAACGTATAACTTAATGAATTTAAGTGGCGCTATTTTGTTACTTATTAGCCTTTGTTATAACTTTAACTTAGCAAGCTTTGTGATTGAAATATTTTGGATTGCAGCCTCATTAATTGGCTTATACAAATACTTTAAAGACAAACCTGTCGTTGTAAAAGCGTAAATTAAGCTAAAACAGCACACCTTAAAAGGTGATTAAACCGTGGAATGTAATATTTCACGGTTTTTTAGTTTCAGTACAATTGTTAACAAAAAGTTTCTTCTGCAAAGGGGGATAACTCGTTACAATATTGGCTATTACTTATTATTGGCATCATAGTTGTCATAGGCGTTTATGTTCTCCATCCCCAAAAAAATTATTTTTGCCTGTATATTGTTAGTACTATTATTGGTGGTCACCTTTTCGTTTGGTCGTGCTTATGATTTAGGGCAAGCCAAAATTCAAGCTGATCAACAAGTCATCCAATTAAATAATTATATCGATAACGAACTCGCTCGATTTGCGGCTATCCCTCAGCTGCTAACTGAAAATAACGTATTGATTCGTTTTACTAATAATGAATCACAACACTTTAATGCAATTAACAATTACCTTGCTGATATTCAACAAGCCAGTGGTGCCTCAGATGTATACATACTAGATACTCATGGCGATGTTATTGCCAGTAGTAACTGGCAAACCGACTATACATTTTTAGGTAGTAACTTTGCATTTAGACCTTATTTTAAACAAGCGTTTGCCGGTGAAAAGGTCGCATACTTTGCACTTGGTCAGCGCTCAAAAGAGCGCGGAATTTATTTTTCCCAAGCTATTTACCTAGATGGAAAAGCCATTGGCGTGGTGGCGCTTAAAATTAATGTCGCTAAATTTGAAAACGATCGTTCGCTTTTAAATACCTCAAAAGGAAGCCATTTTTATTTGCAACTTGCCGATAATATTATTGCCATGTCGGATGAACCCGCATGGCGTTTAAATAGTTTTACAGAGCTTGATATTACCGCGCGTCGTGATATTAAACAGCGCCGTGCTTACTTAGATCATCAACCGCTACAAATTAAACAACAGCGCTACAAAAGCCAAGGCATTGAGCAATTTAAAATTGCTAAAGATGAATACGTTTCCGCCTCAAGACCCTTAACTCATCTGAATGCAACCATGACAGTGCTTGTTGATATTTCAAACATTAACGCCTTACAGGTGCCTAGATTGTTATGGCTAGTGTTGTTTTATTGGGTGTTTATTTTTGTTGGATATAGCTTATTGGCACGCTTTGCCGGGTATAAAAAATTACTGTATTCGCGTCACAGTTTAGAGCTTGAGGTACTAGAGCGTACCCAAGCACTCGAAAAAGCCCAAACCGCATTAGTACAGTCGGCAAAATTAGCCACTATTGGGCAATTGAGTGCGGGCATTAATCACGAAATTAACCAACCGCTCAGCGCAATGAACACCTATTTAGCCAGTGCTAAAATTTTCCTAAAAAAGGGAAAGCTCAACGCATTAAATGAAAACTTAATCATTATTGAGAATTTGGTAGAGCGGGTGCATAAAATAGTGGCGCAGCTTAAACACTTTAGTAAACCGGCGACCATGCAACTGCGACCTCATCCACTGTCGGCGTTATTAAACAATGCGTTGATGATCACCCATCCGCAACTTAAACAAGACGATGTTAACGTAAGTCCACCGCAGTTTTCGCAAGAGATCACGGTGTGGGTCGATGCGTTAAAGTTTGAACAAGTATTGGTTAATGTGATCACCAATGCATCACAGGCAATGAAAGGTGAGCCAGTTAGAGAGCTCAGTTTTGATGTTGAATGCTTTGAAGAGCGCGTTAAGCTTTCTATTTTAGATAGTGGCCCTGGTATTGAGCATCATGTGCTGGGGTCTATTTTTGAACCTTTTTATAGTACTAAATCAAGTAACGGTTTAGGGCTGGGCTTGTCGATTTCAAAGCAAATTATTGAATCATTTAATGGTTACTTAACTGCACATAATCGCCCTGAAGGCGGTGCGCAATTTATTATTAGTTTATCAAGCATAGAGGCCACTAAAAATGATTGAAGCCGTTGTTTGCAAACAGATTATTGTTATTGATGATGAAGCGATGATCCGCGATTCATTGAATCAGCTATTAACGCTCGAGGGTTATGAGGTACAGTGTTTTAGTGATGCAAGTGTTGCCTTAAGTCGCTTAAATCGCAGTTTTTGTGGCATTGTACTCAGTGACATAAACATGCCCACTATGGATGGTTTAACCTTTATTGAGCAGGTAAAAGCATTCGATAGTGAACTACCCGTGATATTTTTAACCGGTTATGCTGATGTTTCTGTTGCGGTAAAAGCGATGCAACTAGGCGCGTATGATTTATTTGAAAAACCACTGAACGAAAATTTATTAGATTGTATTGCCAGAGCCTCAGATAAACGTGCTTTAGTAATGGAAAACAGAGCGCTGAAGCGCGCGGTTGAGAAAACGTCGGCGCCCGGTGTGCGTATTTTAGGTGATACGCTTAAAATGCAGCATATGATGAACCTACTCAACACGGTGATTGATACTCCGGCTGATGTGCTGATTGAAGGTGAAACTGGCACAGGTAAAGAATTGGTTGCCCGTTATTTACACGATCATAGTAACCGTTCAAGCTGTCAGTTTGTGGCTATTAACTGTGGCGCAGTCCCAGAGCAATTAATAGAAAGCGAACTGTTTGGGGCTATCAGCGGAGCCTTTACTGGCGCAACACACGATCGCAAAGGTAAATTTGAGTTTGCACAAGGCGGCACCGTTTTTTTAGATGAAATTGAAAGCACTCCTTTATCACTTCAAGTTAAATTACTACGGGTGCTTGAAGAGCGAAAAGTCACCCCCGTTGGTGCTAATAAAGCGATAGAGCTTGATATTCGTATTGTCGCAGCCACCAAAGTCGATTTACTTTCGCTGGTAGAAAAAGGTGAGTTTAGAGCCGACTTATATTACCGACTTAGTTTAGTAAAAGTCAGCATCCCTGCATTAAGAGACAGAAAAGCAGATATTCCACTGTTGTTTAAACATTTTAGCTCTATAGCTGCGACCCGCTTTCATAAACCGTTAGGGGCGCTCAATATAGAACTACAACAACGTTTACTAGCGCACGATTGGCCTGGCAATGTGCGGGAATTGAGAAATCAAGCCGAGCGCGCGGTATTGCTAGGCCCCGATCTGGCATTTGCACAAAGTGACTCAAGCAACAGCACGCTATCATTAGATTTGAGCCTAGCCGAAAAGGTCAGCTTTTATGAGCAATCCTTAATTGAAGAGGCGCTAGAGCTTAACCATGGCAGCATTAAAGACACCATGACAACCTTACAAATTGCGCGTAAAACCCTCTACGATAAAATGAGTAAATATAACCTTAATCGAGATATGTTCACCGATTAATGGGTGGAAATGGTGATATTGAGTGTTTTTTATGTGTGGAAACCCGCACATTTCAATGTTTATTTTTAAACCTTTATTTTTTAAATCACTGAAAATTATTGTTATTTTTTAGTTGGTCATGTTCTTGCTTTGTAGGTGCAGACAACAAGTAGCATCACATAATTAGGACACATAATGAAAAACAATATATTCCAAGGTTCAGTACTTGCTGCGTTATGCAGTGCTGCCACGTTACCTGCAACCACTTTTGCTGCAGACTACACAGTGTATGGTAAAGCCGAAGTACAAATTGCTAACACCGATATAGGCATAATGCGTTACGCTGACGAAGGCACGCAAATAGATGCCCCTTTTTCGCGTATTGGCATTAAAGGTGACCATAAATTAAATGAGTATTTTACCGCGGTATTTAAATACGAAGTTCAAGTAAAAGGTTTTGAACACGACGACACCAATGAGCCTTTTGCAGCACGCAATACTTACCTTGGTCTAAAAGGTGCTTTTGGTGAAGTGGTGGTTGGGCGAAACGACACGCGCTTTAAATATTCAGAAGGTAAGCTTGATAATTTTAACGAAACCCAAGCTGATATTGCTCAAGTAATTGCAGGTCAAGACCGCTTAGGCGATACCATCACCTATACCTCTAAGTATTGGCATAACGCGCAGTTTTCATTTACCTATGCGCCAAAAGATGACAACAAAGATAACGAAGCAGGATTTGCTGCTACGCTAATTTACGGCGACCGAAATTTAAATAAAACACCTTACTCTATTTCAATCAGCCATGTTGATTCGCTTAATAACATTAAAGCAAGCCGTATTGCTGGTGTGTATAAGTTTGAAAAATTACAATTAGGGGCATTGTACCAGCATTCAGAATCGATTGACGGCGCTAAGTCTGGCAATGGTTATGTACTAAGCGCAAGCTATAAGTTAGACAAATGGGTACCTAAAGTACAATTTGCAAAAGATGATTCAAAACTACGTCAAACATCAGACGCTACACAGTGGACTACGGGTGTAGATTATGTATTTGACAAGCAAACCACAGCTTACCTTTTATACACTGACCTCGACCTAGAAGAAAATGCTGATAGCAGTGTTGCACTTGGTCTTAAATATAAATTTTAAGGGCTGAACAAATGACAAAACGTATTTTAGAAAATAACGCGAATAAAAAGCCATTTATGCAATGGCTGTTTTTGTTACTTGGCCCATGTGTCATGCTACTTACTTGCTTAGTTGAGCCGCCAGTAGGTATGTCGGAGGCAGCGTTTAAAACCGCAGGCTTAGCATTTTGGATGGCCTCGTGGTGGGTGAGTGAGGTAGTGCCTATTCCTGCTACTGCGTTACTCCCTTTAGTGATTTCGCCGATTGTTGATATAGCCGCGATAAAAAGTGTTGCAGCGCCTTATGCGCATCCGCTGATCTTTTTATTTTTAGGTGGCTTTTTAATCTCAATAGCGATGGAGCGTTGGGGATTACACAAGCGTATTGCACTAAAAACAATGCTTTATGCAGGTAAAAAACCAAGCTTACAAATTTTAGCGATGATGTTAGTGACTGCATTTTTATCAATGTGGATGTCTAATACCGCTACCGCAGTAATGATGCTTCCTATCGCTTTATCTATTACCCATTTAGTTAAAAGCTCAGATCCTAGTAATGAAGGTTTTGGTAAAGCCCTTTTACTGTCGATTGCTTATGGCGCAAGTATTGGTGGTATTGCTACTTTAATCGGTACTCCACCAAATGCATTAATGGCTGCGTACCTATCAGACAGTTATCAGATTGAAATTGGCTTTGCCGAGTGGATGATTGTTGGTGTGCCATTAGCGCTCGGTATGTTGCTGATCAGCTGGATTTGGTTAACTAAATTCACTTATAAAGTCGATGCGAATGTACAAGCGAACAAGCGTATTGATACCAAAGCGGTATTCTCTTCACAATTAAAAGACTTAGGTCTAATGCAACGTGCTGAAAAGGGCGTGTTGTTTGTATTTATGCTTGCCGCTATTTGTTGGATATTTAGACCTTTATTAGGCGATGTTACTGGGCTTAAAATTTCAGATACCGGTATTGCTATTGCCGCTGCATTATTACTGTTTGTACTACCGGCAAATAAAGGCAGCGATGCGCGTATTTTAGATTGGGAAAGTGCCGCTAAAGTGCCGTGGGGTGTGTTGCTTTTATTTGGTGGCGGATTAACACTTGCCTCGCAAATAAAGTCATCAGGATTAGCTGACTACATTGCCAATATGATTGAAGGGGCGAGTACTATTCCATTAGTCATGAGCATTCTTGTTGTGGTTGCGCTGATTACGTTCTTAACCGAAATAACCAGTAATACGGCAACAGCAGCAGGCTTTTTACCACTGCTAGGCCCCGTTGCTGAGTCAGTAACAGGCAGTCCGTTAGTGTGGGTTATTCCAGCTGCGATTGCGTGTAGTTGTGCGTTTATGATGCCAGTAGCCACACCACCCAATGCGATTGTGTTTGGCTCGGGTGAAATTAAAATGAAAGACATGATCCGTGCTGGCTTTGTGTTAAATATTGTCGCTATTGTTCTAATTACCTTAGTAACAATGACCATAGCAGCCCAAGTTTTTGGTTTTTAATAACCCACTTTAATCAACTAACAAAATAGATAACCGATGCACACAAAAGCAGTGCATCGGTATGCGTTCCAACCAACCTGTTGAGTGTTTTTGCAATCCTTTTCCTCGTGTTGCAAAATCACTCTTTATTGCTCGAGTAACAGAACAAGGATATAGTCTTGAAAACGTTATAAACCGGGTAGCCTATTTTGAACACTGACACATTATCTACAGGGTCTTTGCGTTCGCAATTTAATGAACTAAAGCATGCTTTTGAAGACACCCCTTATTTACCCATTGAGCAACGTCTTGCTTTACTCAAGAAAGTACGCGCTAACATTGTAACGTTAGAGCAAGACTTGATTGCTGCAGTATCTAAAGATTTTGGATACCGAACGGCGTTCGATACCTTAGTGGGGGATATTTTGCCCACCATGCAGGGACTTGCGCATATTATTAAAAAGCTACCTCGATGGTCTAAGCCTAGTCAGCGCAGCGCGGGGTTAAGCTTATGGCCCTCAAAAGTAAGTGTCACCTATCAGCCTATTGGCGTGGTCGGTGTGATTGCACCATGGAACTATCCTATTCAACTAGCATTGGTACCTGTTATTACTGCGATTGCAGCGGGTAACAGGGTGATGTTAAAGCTCAGTGAATTTACGCCTAACACCAATGCCGTTATTGAAAAAATATTTGCAGGTGAATTAAGCCAACACTGCACAATTATTCAAGGTGGTAGCGACGTGGCAAGTGAGTTTTCATCATTGCCATTTGCGCATTTGCTGTTTACAGGCTCGACTGCCGTTGGCAAGTTAGTTATGGCCGCGGCCAGTAAAAATTTAACGCCGGTAACATTAGAGCTCGGCGGGAAATCGCCCGTTATTGTGTTAGAAAAAGCCGATGTAAATAAAGCCGCGCGTGCTTTATTATTTGGAAAAATGGCCAATGCAGGGCAAATATGTGTAGCGCCTGACTACGTGTTTGTTCCTAAAGCATTGGAGCATCAATTCATTAAAGCGCTTTGTACCCTTTATAAAAAACACTTTAAGCAAGGCGTAGAAGGCAAAAACCTGACCTCGATTATTAGCCCTGCACATTATCAACGTTTGCTAGGTTATTTAGAGCAAGCACAAGAGCAAGGTGCTAAAATTACTAAACCGCTTGAACAAAACCAGCAAGATGGCGAAAAGCATCGTATGGGTCTGCATATTGTTACGCACGTAACAGATGAGATGACATTAATGCAAGAAGAGCTATTTGGTCCCATTTTACCCATTATGAGTTACGACAAATTAGAGGACGTGCTTAATTATATTCGATTACGCGACCACCCATTAGCCCTTTACATTTTAGGTCAAGATAAACAGGCGCAACAGTACATTATTAAGCAAACACTCAGCGGAACAGTTGCGGTAAACGACACATTAATACAAGTAGCTGCCGATGATGTGCCGTTTGGTGGCGTGGGGCATTCGGGGATGGGGCATTATCATGGTAAAGAAGGTTTTCTCACCTTTAGCCATGCAAAAAATACCTTAGTCTCTGGCTCGGTTAACCCGCGCATTGGTTTATTACTTAAACAAAATAAATTACTGATCAAAGTGCTAAAATGGCTTTATGTAAAATAGCCTGTAGCGGTTAAAACAAAAAAGCTGATGAATCACTTCATTCAGCTTTTTTAATAGCTAACTTAAAACAGGCGTCCTTCGCCAGCGTATGTTCCCGCTAAAATTTTGGTATAAATTGCATCGGCTTTTTCTTTGGCCTCAGCTACCTCTTTCGGGAGCATAGTACGTTCATCAAGTTTACGGCTGTGACTCGCTTGCATGTTGCCGTTATACTCGGCAATGGTATTCCACACATACGACATTTCAAGATTTTTTGGCATTCCTAAGCCTTCAAAATACATCAGTGCTAAATTAAACTGCGCCAATGTATAATTATTAGCAGCGGCTTTTTCATACCATGTTCTGGCGACTTTATAATCTTGGCTAACACCATCGCCATTTGCGTACATTACACCTAAGTTATACTGTGCTGCGGGAAGGTTCTTATTGGCTGCTTTTTCGAATAAGGTTATGGCCATTTGTTTGTCTAATTTAACGCCATTACCTTCATCATATAAAACCGCAAGTGCAAACATTGAATCTACATGGTTTTTCTTTACGGCTTGTTGGTACAGCTCAGCTGCTTTGTAATAATCACGGGTAACGCCATGGCCACCTTCGTATAGCTTACCTAATTCGTAAATACCCGGTGCATAGCCTTTGTCAGCTAAATAATTAAACTCTTTAAGTGCTTCTTCAAATTCACCCGCATTAGCAGCTCTGATCCCTTCTTCTAGTCCAGCATGGGCAAGAGGGGTAGCGAGCATAATACCGGCCAGTAGCAGTGCTTTAAAATTAGACTGTGACATAAGCATGTCTCCAAATTAGTTGTCGTTCTATGTAAGCGCCATAAAAGAAAACTTACCTAGTGAATCTATTAGGGATAGGTAAAAAATTATGAGCTAAATTAATAACGCCAACGTTTATAACCTAGGTATACAAACGTATTAACAAGTAGCTTTAACTATAGCTCAAAAATTCTAAACTTAAGCATATAGTCATGATATAAATTGCGTTAGCTTGCGATTCTATAGAAAAATGAAAAAAATAAAAGCGAGCAATAGCTTACATAATTACTTATGATGATTTTTGACATCCAAAGCATCATAAAACGGGGTCTGTTAATGTTAAATAATTTAAAAAATATAAAACTAAGCAAAATTATTTTTATAACCAGTTTATTGTTTATTGCCAGTTGTTCTACTTCCTTTGCTTATAACAACCTTGGTTGGCTGTCTTCGTTTTGGATAGACGATTATGTCGACTTAAACAAAAGCCAATCAACGCAGTTAAAAGTGATTATTAATAACACCCGAGATTGGCACCGAGAGGTTGAGTTACCAAAATATAAAGCCGATTTACTCGACTTAAGGCAGTTGCTCGATAAAGAGGCTGATACAGCACAGTTAATGTCAAAAATAACGCAGGTAAAGCAGCATTGGCGCAATTTACTTTTGTACGCGAGTGATCCCTTAATCGAGCTGGCAAAAACGTTAACTCCATCACAACGCAGTGAAATGGTAGAAAACATTCGCGATCAAATTAATGACGAAATAAAAGAGCACGCTTCATTAACCAAAGAGGAGCATCAGCAGTCTCGTTTAGACAGGCAACTAGACTATTACGAACAATGGCTTGGTAAGCTCACCTCAGAGCAGCGAACGCTAGTGTCACAAGCCAACAGTGAATATATCAGTACCAGCAATTTATGGTATGACTATAAACTAACTCGGTTAGGTGCACTTGAGGCGCTTTTTAATCAGCAAACCCTTGATGATGCCCAATTTGCGCAGCAGTTACGCACTATCATTACAGAACGAGAGCTGTTTATGAGTGCTGAACTCATTGAGAGAAATGAGGAAACTTTAAGGGCATACGCACAGTTGCTGGTTAAATTAAATCAAACCTTAAGCCCTAAACAAATCGCACATGTTGATGAGGAATTTGCTGACTTGGTTGGCACAGTTAATGAACTGCTTACAGAATAGCTGCATTTAACCAATCCTTTTTGCTTATTTTAAAGGGGGTTGTTAAGCATAAAATTGTGATTATTGCATTTCAGGGTTAATATAAACGATTAGTTTTGATTTAAGTTTTTTATGGATATAGCCGCTCTTAACAGTACAAAAATATTACGTAAGCATGTCTTAAAATGGATGTGTTTATTTTTTGGTTTGCTGTCATTTATTTTTGCTGTGTTTAACCTATCAAAAAATCATTTTTATATTGTAGGCGGCTTAGAGGTGTGTTTTTCCGCACTTTGTTTTTATATTTTTATACAATTGGTTAAAAACAAGCAACGAAACTGGTATGCCATAACGGTTTGTATGACTGTAACGCTCGTTATATTATGTGGAACCTTTTTGGCACCACTTAAAAATGGTCTGTTTTTGTGGGCGTTTTCTTTACCCATTTTGTATTATCTACTTCTTGGTCGAAAATACGGTATTGTGTTATCGGCCACACTTTTGGTTATGCAATCATCAGTGTTGCTTTATAAATTACCAAGCCCTTATTTTTCCTCTTTTAACCTAGCGCTCAACTTACTGTTTATTTATATTATTATATGGGTCATTTCTCATGTTTTTGAAGGAAATAGGGCCGAATTTTCGAAGCGACTTAAAAACTTGGCCTTACTTGATCCTCTCACGGGGGCAGGAAACCGTTTATCTATGAGCCATTATTTTGAAGTGGAGATAAAAGACAAATCACAGCTGTACTTGTTTTTAATTGATCTTGACCACTTTAAACAAATAAATGATGAATACGGCCATGATGTAGGAGATAAAGTGCTGGTTGAGTTGGCAACTCTATTTAGGATTACTTTCGCAAAAGGGTATGTGTTTAGGGTGGGGGGTGAAGAATTTTCTTTAATGAGCAATTTTGATAGTGCACAATCCGCGTTGGCAATGGCTGAAAATCTTAGACAAGCCGTTGCAAATAAATATATTGAAGCCAATGGTATAACCATAAATTTAACAGCCAGTGTTGGCGTAGTTAAGTACCAACAACAAAATTTGGCTGAATTAATAGCGCAAGCAGATAAGCAGCTTTATAAGGCAAAAGATGCGGGGCGCAATGCGGTTTTTTCTGATATTAACCTCTGTGCAGATGCGGCTTAATACATTTGATCAAAATTAGGAATACTGTTCTCCCAAATCGGTCTTTCTTTGCCAATGTATTCACGCACGGCATCAAAAAACAATCGTGTTCTTACCGGTAAATCTCGGTGTGGGTATACAGCATACATTGCACTGTGTTCCATTAATTTTACATCGGTAAGTAAGGGCACCAGTTGCCCATCAATCACTTCTTTATCTAAAATAAATGCCGGCGCTAAAAAGTAGGTGGTGCCAGAGAGGGTTTTCATCAGTAATACTTCTGCATCGTTTGCTCTAAACACACTTTTTATTTTTTGCTCGCAGTGCTCGCCAGTGTGGTTATAGTAATTTATGCCTTCTACCCGCAGTGAGTTGCTGGCATAACTGGCCGCTGGCAATTGTGCCAAATCAGTGATTGTTGTTGGCATACCGTATGTTTCTATAAACGCTGGCGCGGCTAATAGTAACAGACGATTACGGGCAATTTTACGAGCAATTAATGATGAGTCTTTGGGTTCACCCACTCTAAACGCTAAATCAAATCCTTCAGATACAATATCAACCAGTCGGTCATCTAAACGCAGTTCTACTTCCACTTGTGGAAAGCGTTTTTGGAAATCGTTGATCACTGGCTGTAAGTAGCGTCGACCTATTAAAGTCGATGCGGTCACTTTTAATACGCCGCGAGGCTCTTGGTGGTAGTTTTCTGCCATGCGCACCGTTTCGCCAAGCAGGCTTCGCAGCTCACCCGCTTTTTTTATCATTTCAGCGCCCGCTGCTGTAAGAGAGAATGAGCGGGTTGTTCTGTTTAATAGTCTTACCCCAAGTTCATCCTCTAACCGACTAATTTGCTTAGAAATCACTGAGCGGTCAATATTTCGTATTTCGGCTGCTTTTGCAAATGAGCCTTGCTCTACCACTTCAAGCAGCATTAATAGTCGACTGGTTGTATCCATTATTTCATCACTTAGTGAGTATTGATGCCATTTTGGCACTAATGAATTTAAAAATCTATTGTTTTTGTCATCAAGTATGTTCCGTATTATGCAATGCTAAATTAAAAGGAGCGTCGTTATGAACAAACACTTAATTGCTACAGCACTATCTGTTGCATTAATCACACTGGCCGGTTGTGCCGATGAAAGTACAGCGCAATCAGCCCCCGCACAGCAACAACAAGCTATTGATGTAGCCGAAGTCTTGGTTAAGCCAGTTCAAAGTTGGCATACCTATACAACACGCTTAGAGTCACCGCAAAAAGTGGCATTAATGCCGCGTGTATCCGGCATTATTGAGCAAATTGAATTTAAAGAAGGGGATAGCGTTAAACAAGGCGATGTATTATTTCGTTTAGACGATCGCTCATTCGCTGCAACTGTTGACAGTTTAAGCGCTCAGGTAAAAAGTGCTCAAGCAGCACTTGAACAAGCAAAAAGCGAAGCATCGCGTGCTGTACGCTTAACTGAGCGAAAAGCCATTTCGACTGAGCAAGCACAAGCGCGTACATCGACTTTACGTCAGCGTGAAGCACAACTTGCTGCACTGCAAGCGCAGCTTAAAGCTGCAAAGCTCGATTTAGAGTTTACGTCAGTGGTTTCTCCTATTGATGGCGTGATTTCTCGCGCAAATATTACCAAAGGTAACAACGTACTTGCAGGGCAAAGCGTGCTTACTTCAATTGTTTCTAATGACAAAATGTACGCTTACTTTGATGTCGATGAACGTACTTGGAATAGCGCATTTGACGAAGTAACAGCTGCAAGCAAACAGCCTGTTGTAATGCAAAAAGTAGGGCAAGACGATTTTAACTATAGCGGCCATATTAACTTTATAGATAATCAAATTAACGCATCTACAGGCACTTTACGCGTTCGTGCGGTATTTGATGATCGCAGTAACGAGCTGCGTTCGGGCTCATTTGCACGCATTAAGTTAGCTGCTAATGCAGTGCGTGAAACTGTCATTATTCCAGACAGAGCCATAGGCACAGATTTAAAAAATCGCTTTGTGTTAACGGTAGGCGAAAACAATGTGCTGCAGTATAAGCTTGTAACGGTAGGTGAGCGCTATGGATCGTTGCGAGCCATCACATCAGGACTTGAGCAAGGCGATGTTATTGCTGTAAATGGCCCTGCTCGTGTAGGACCCGGTATGCCGATATCACCAAATAAAGTGGCAATTAATACCCAAGGCGTGGCATTTACGCTAAGTGCTAACCCTGCCGATTTAGTTGCTAAGCAATAAGGTTATTAGATGAAATTTTCACACTTTTTTATACAGCGACCGATTTTTGCGGCCATGCTGTCGTTGATTATTTTAATTGCAGGTAGCATTTCATTATTTCAGCTGCCTGTCAGTGAATACCCAGAAGTCGTACCACCAACAGTGGTTGTGACTGCAAGTTACCCAGGTGCGAACCCGACGGTTATTGCACAAACAGTGGCAACACCGCTTGAGCAAGAAATAAATGGCACCGAAAACATGCTGTATATGTTTTCACAAGCAACCAGTGACGGACGTATGACGCTCACGGTGACATTTGCGTTAGGCACTGATTTAGACCGTGCCCAAGTGCAAGTGCAAAACCGAGTAAATAGTGCGCTGCCGCGTTTGCCACAAGAAGTGCAACGTTTAGGGGTAGTTGCTGAAAAATCATCACCCGATTTAACCATGGTGGTGCATTTATATTCACCCCAAAACAGCCATGACACCGCGTATTTATCAAATTATGCCGATTTAAATATTAAAGATGAAATAGCGCGTTTACCTGGTGTGGGTGATATTCGTTTATTTGGTGGCGGTAAATATTCAATGCGAGTTTGGCTTAACCCCGATGCGCTAGCATCACGTGAGCTTACTGCAAGTGACGTGGTCAATGCACTACGCTCGCAAAATCAGCAAGTTGCAGCAGGTAGTTTAGGTGCGCAACCGATTTCAAATGACAGTCAGTTCCAAATTCTATTAAACGTCAAAGGACGCCTTAATAGCATTGAAGAGTTTAAACAAGTCATTATTAAAGTTGGGGAGCAAGGGCAGCTTACCCGTTTGTCAGACGTGGCACGTGTTGATTTAGGCCAAGATTCTTATGCATTGCGTGCTGAGCTTGATAATCAACCCGCTTTAGCGATGCCAATATTTCAACGTCCAGGGTCAAATGCCATTGAGCTCTCTGATCAGGTGCGTGAAACCATGGCACGTTTATCAAAAGACTTTCCTGCAGGTGTTGAATACGACATTGTTTATGATCCAACGGTATTTGTTCGTGGTTCAATTGATGCGGTGATCGCCACTTTACTCGAAGCAATCGTGCTGGTGGTGATTGTGGTTATTGTGTTCTTACAAACCTGGCGCGCGTCTATTATTCCGTTAATTGCGGTGCCTATTTCACTCATTGGTACCTTTGCAGTAATGCAGTGGCTTGGGGTGTCTATTAATACCTTATCGCTATTTGGTTTAGTACTGGCAATCGGTATCGTGGTTGATGACGCAATTGTGGTTGTAGAAAATGTTGAGCGAAACATAGAAGATGGCTTATCACCGCTTGAAGCCACCCGCGTGGCAATGACGGAAGTAACCGGCCCTATTATTGCGATTGCATTAGTATTATGTGCGGTATTTATTCCGACGGCTTTTATTACTGGGCTTTCAGGGCAGTTTTATAAACAATTTGCATTAACCATTACTATTTCAACGGTAATTTCGGCGTTTAACTCATTAACGCTGTCGCCAGCACTGGCCGCTTTATTGTTAAAATCACATGATGCCGAGCCTGATGCGTTTACCCGCGTGCTTAATAAATTATTTGGCCGTTGGTTATTTCAACCTTTTAACCGCGTGTTTGACCGTGGTGCTAAAGGGTATGAAAAGCTGGTACAAAAGCTTATTCGTATGAGTGTTGTGGTTATGGTTGCGTATATTGCTTTAGTTGGCGGTACGATTAAATTGTTTGATGCAGTACCGGGTGGCTTTATTCCACAACAAGATAAGCAATACTTAGTCGCTATTGCGCAGTTACCTGACGCTGCCAGTTTAGACCGTACAGAAGCGGTGGTAAAACAAATGCAGCAAATTGCATTAGAGGTCCCTGGGGTTGCGAACACGGTAGCGTTTCCTGGTCTTTCAGTGAATGGTTTTACTAATAGCCCAAATAGCGGCATCGTATTTACGCCACTGGCGCCTTTTGCAGAGCGTACTGATCCGAGTATGTCGGCTTCGGCTATTGCAGCGCAACTAAACCAACGTTTTGCGGTCATTGATGAAGCCTTTGTCGCTGTGTTTCCACCACCGCCAATTCAAGGCCTTGGCACTACAGGTGGCTTTAAATTGCAAATAGAAGATAGAGCTAACAAAGGCTTTGAAGCCTTATTTAACAGTTTGCAATCAGTGATTGCTGCGGCGCAAAAAGATCCAGCGTTAATGGGGCTGTATTCAAGCTTTAGAATTCAAGTACCACAAATGGATATTGATATTGACCGTGAGCAAGCGCTTATTCAAGGCATTCCATTAGATGAAGTGTTTAACTCGTTGCAAATTTATTTAGGCTCAGTGTATGTAAACGACTTTAATTTGTTTGGTCGTACTTATCAGGTTAATGCCCAAGCTGATGCTGATTTTAGGGTAGACCCAGAGCAAATACTAAACCTAAAAGTGCGTAATCGTGCCGGTAATATGGTGCCACTAGGCTCAGTATTAACGGTAACGCCTACTATTGGTCCTGATCGTGTAATGCATTACAACGGCTACCCAAGTGCAGAGCTTAATGGCAGCCCAGCGCCTGGTTATAGTTCTGATCAAGCGCAATTGGCGATTGAAGCTGTACTAGCAAAAACATTGCCTACTGGCATTGAATATGAGTGGACTGAGGTAACGTACCAGCAAGTATTAGCCGGTAATACCATGGTGTATGTATTCCCTCTGGTTGTATTGCTGGTGTTTATGGTACTGGCCGCACAGTATGAAAGCTTACGTTTACCACTGGCCATTATTTTAATTGTACCTATGACTATTTTCTCAGCGTTATTAGGGGTGTGGTTTGTAGGTTCAGACAACAACATATTTACCCAAATAGCGTTGATTGTACTGGTCGCATTGGCTTCTAAAAATGCCATCCTTATGGTGGAATTTGCTAAAGATAAGCATGACACTGGGTTATCGCACCTTGAGGCGATGTTAGCGGCGTGTCGATTACGTTTACGCCCAATTTTAATGACATCAATTGCCTTTACCGCAGGTGTTATACCGCTTGTATTGGCAACCGGTGCTGGAGCAGAAATGCGTCATGCCATGGGTAATGCGGTGTTCTCGGGTATGATTGGTGTAACTGTGTTTGGACTATTATTTACACCGGTGTTTTATATGCTGGTGGTAAAAAAGTCGCGCGTTGAGGAGTCTTCACATGACTAAATTTAACCTAAGCGCCCTTAAATTATCGCCATGGCTGAGTTCTGTATTAGCGGTTGCTGTGTTATCAGGTTGTGCGAGTAAAATTGACACAGCCGCTCAGCAACAACAGGTTAATGAGTTTGTTGCCAAGGCAATATCTGCAGAGCAATTTATGGGTGAAGATGAGCAAAACTGGTGGCACAAGCTGGGCTCAGCGCAGCTAAACCAACTGGTGAGCAACGCATTGGCTAATAATTACGACTTACAAACTAGTCAGCTGGTATTAAAAAGCGCTTTGGCGCGTATTGGCGAGCAACAAGCGCAATACTTACCGCAAGGAGGTATTGAGATTGGTGCAAAGCGAAGCGGGCTAGGCAATACCAATAGCCGACAATCAAGTGCGAATGTAGCACTTGATTGGCAGCTCGACTTATTTGGTCGAATTACTGCGTTAGTCGATGCCGCGAATTCACAAGCAATGAGCCAAGCTGAGCAAGTTAGGTTATTGCAAATTGAAGTGGTGTCGGCTGTGGTTAAAGGCTTTGTGAGTTATCAAGGTAATCTGCAAAAGCAGCAAATTATTGAGATGCAAATAGAAGCGCTTGAACAAAGCATTCAGGTGCTACAGGCCCAAGTTGATGAAGGTGTGGCTAATGAGCTCGACTTAAACCGCACTATGGCGCAACTTAGACAGCAGCAAGCCTTGGTGCCGGCAATTGAATATGCCAAGTACCGTGACTTATCTACTTTGGCCGTATTAAGCGCGCAAACTACGCAATCACTGAGTATTAATGATGAACGTACTATATTAACTAAGGCTTTTGCGGTGTCATTGGCAAAGCCTAATGATGCAATAGCATTAAGACCTGATATAAGTCGTGCTTTATTTGATTTTAGCCAAGCAAATAGCCTGAGTGTAGCAGCCAGCAAAGCTTTATTGCCGGATATTAGCTTAAGCGGCTTTGCAGGCGTGTTAAGTTTAGGGAGCAACGGTTTTAGTGATACCCAGCAGCAATGGCAAGTAGCGCCGCAATTGCAGTGGTCATTATTAAGTTACCCTGCGCTTTTAGCACAACGCGATGCGCAGCAGTTTTTAAGCCAAGCGGCGTATACTGACTACCAACAAGTGGTATTAAAAGCGATTAACGAGAGTGAACTTTCTCTGCAATTATTGGTCAATCAAGCACAGCAATCGCGCTTTGCTGATGAGCGTTATCAATTTGCTAATAATGCATTTTTACAAGCACAAGCAATGTACGAAGAAGGGCAAATTCCTTACTTAGAGTTGTTAGATGCGCGTCAGGATGTTTTAATAGCGCAAGAAAATGCCGTTGATTCAACTATTTCATCGCTACTTGCTAAAGTAAATGCCTACCAGTCATTTAATGGGCGATGGAGTTACGCGTTAAGTAATACTTACAAGTAGAGTTTTTGATGCCTAATACTGCAGATACAAACCCAAATACTATTCCTACATTCATGCGCTCTATTGTGTTAAACGAGCCTAATGAGGATATTAACTTATCGGATACTCAGTTACCTGTGCCTCAGTGCACAGGGAATGAGCTATTAGTAAAAGTAGAGTACGTTGGTTTAAACCCAGTGGATGCACAATTTGCCAAGTCTGGCTTTTGTACGTGGCAATACCCGCATGTTTTAGGCTTGGATGCAGTGGGGACAGTGGTTAAAGCGGGTAAAGGTATTTTTCCGGGGGTAGGGGAGCGTGTTATGTGGCACGCCAGCGTAGGTGAGCAAGGGGTACTGAGCGAATACGCAAAAGTGCCTAATTATGCGGTGTCTATCATTCCTCAGCAATTAGCCAGTGACAAAGCTGCAACTTTACCCTGCGCCGGAATGGCGGCATTGATCAGCTTAGATAAACTATCAGTAACTGAGGGCGATACACTTTTTGTTGAAGGTGGTGCTGGCGCTGTAGGGCAATTTGCTATTCAGTTTGCCAAGCAGCGCGGTGCAGATGTATTTACCACCGCCTCTAAGCGCAATCATAAGTTAGTTAAGCAACTCGGCGCCGATGTGGTCTTTGATTACAACGATAAAGCCTTATGTGACAAAATTCGTCGAGAGTTAGGTCCACAAGGGTTTGACGCTGTTATTGATATTATGGGTGGGGAATCGACCATTCAAAATATCGAACTAATGCGTTTTTGTGGTCGTATTGCTTGTTTAAATCCACTCCCTAACTTCGAACAGCAGCTAATGTATCGGCGTGCGCCTAATATTAGTATTGTCTCCTTAGGAGGTGCGTGGCTAGCTAACAGCTTATGTGCGCAGCAGCGGATGAGTTTCATGGGTAATTTGTTGCTTGAAACGGTAGCAAATGGCGAGATAACTCCTCCAAAAGTTTTAGCTGTTGATTTTAATGCAAACGCTGTTTCGGCTGCACTAAATAACCAGTTAGCAGGTGGTTTTACTGGCAAACAGGTAGTTAAAATAAGTTAGACTCGATTTAATCTCTCGCTTTTAAAAAACGCAGCTTAATTTTAAGCTGCGTTTTTTTGTTTTTAGCCTCTCCTAAAACAGGCTTTTATTGCCTTAGTGGTCTGAATTATTAATTTTTTAACAAAAAAATTAATTTTCAGCGTACAAGTGTAAGGCTTTCTATTTCAACAGTTTACGTTCAGGTAAAGAAAATAAATTGCAAAAACTGTTAATTAATTGAATAGAGTAATTGATCTAAAGCGATTTTTATGACGTAATGTAGGTATTATTTATCTGGTCGGATGAGTTCGTTATGAGTTTACGTACAAAATTAAAAAAAGTATTACCAAGCATTTCAGTTACTGAGCAAGAAGCGCTAGACGCTGGCGATGTATGGCTAGAAGGGTCTATCTATCGAGGTAAACCAGATTTCAGCGCGCTACGCGATGTACCTGCGGCAAAATTAACCGCAGACGAGCAAGCGTTTCTAGACGGCCCAGTACAAGAACTACTTGGCATGATTGATGATTCAGTCATTCAAAATGGTATTCATTTACCAAACGACATTTTAGAGTTTTTGAAAAAAGAGCGTTTCTTCTCGCTGATCATCCCTAAATCGTTTGGCGGTTTAGAGTTCAGCCCATACGCTAACTCAACAATTGTAGGTACTATTGCAACGAAAAGTTCAGCTGTTGCAGTAACTGTAATGGTACCAAACTCGTTAGGCCCAGGTGAGTTATTACTTCACTTTGGTACAGAGGAGCAACAAGCACATTACTTACCACGTTTAGCAAATGGTACAGACATTCCATGTTTTGCATTAACCAGCCCAGAAGCAGGTTCTGATGCCGGCGGTATTCCTGATGTAGGTACTGTAACTAAAGGCATGTACAACGGCGAAGAAGTACTTGGCCTAGAAATTACATGGGACAAGCGCTACATTACACTCGCACCAATTGCTACTGTACTTGGTTTAGCGTTTAAAGTAGTTGACCCTGATGGTTTATTGGGTGGCAAAGAAAACCTAGGTATTACTTGTGCACTTATTCCAAAAGAGCACCCAGGCGTAGAGCTTGGTAACCGTCATGATCCTATGGGTATCCGTTTTTACAACGGTACTACACGTGGTAACAAAGTATTTGTACCAATGGACTTTATTATCGGTGGTCAGAAAAACATCGGTCGCGGTTGGCAAATGCTAGTTAGCTGTTTAGGCGCAGGGCGTGGTATTTCATTACCAGCATTGGGTGTAAGTACAGCACAAGTTGCATTTAAATCAGCATCTGAATACGCAGCAGTGCGTGAACAGTTTGGTTTATCAATTGGTCAATTTGAAGGTATTCAAGAAAAGCTAGCTGACATTGCAGGTAAAACATACCTACAAGAAGCAATGCGAGTACTTACAACTGAAGGTTTAGGCATGGGCTTAAAACCATCGGTAGTGACTGCAATCGCTAAATACCATATGACAGAGCTTGGTCGTGATGTACTTGATTCAGCAATGGATATTCAAGCAGGTAAAGCGATTCAAAACGGTCCACAAAATACATTAGCGAGTGGTTATGTAGCGCAGCCAATTGCCATTACGGTAGAGGGTGCGAACATTCTTACTCGTAACCTGATGATCTTTGGCCAAGGTGTTATGCGTTGTCACCCATACTTACAATCTATGGTTGAGTCTATCCACAGCGATGACAAAAACGCAGATGCAGAATTTAACGGTATTTTACGTAAAACAATTGGCTACAGCACAGCAAATAGCTTACGTGCATTCCGTTTAGGTGTATTACCGTTTACTGCTGGTGCAAACTCAGCACTACCAGAAGTACGTGACTACGAAAAAGCAGTACATAAACTATCAGCTAAATTAGCTGTGTATGCTGACTTCTCGTTACTAGTACTAGGCGGTAAATTAAAGCAAGCTGAAATGCTTTCAGCACGCTTAGGCGATGTAATGAGCTTCTTATATGCAGCTATGGCATCTATTAAGTATTACGAGCAAAAAGTAGCAAGTAGTGAGCGCGAGCAAGCGGCTCCTTACTTCCATTATGCGACTCGTTTTGCATTACAAAGTGCTGAAGAAGCATTGCACAAGTTCCTAGATAACTTCCCTGCAAGTGGTACTCGTAAGTTCATTCGTTTCATTACTATGAATTACTCAACTAAAATGCCAAAAATCAGCGATGATTTAATTCGTGAATTAGCGAAACAAGCTCAGCTTGATACAGCATTTAAAGCGCAAATTACCCATTTAGTTAAGCCAATTGAAGGTGATGGTCATCACATCAACGAGCAAGCTTACAAAGCTAAAATGGCATCACTTGAGTTATTAGCAAAAGTGAAAAAAGCGCTACGTGCTAAAACCTTTAAGCCGGGTACGCGTTTTTCAATCACGCTTGAAAATGCACTTGCTGCAAAAGTAATTAACGACGCTGAATTTGTTCAGTTAAGTGATTACAACAAAAAGCGTGAAAAAGCGATTCGTGTTGATGAGTTCGACTTCGATATGAACATTCTAGACGACAACGCACAGCCAGTTAATCCGCTTAAAAGCGTGGTTAACCAATAAAATTCAATAATGCAAAGCGCCTGCAGTTTAGGCGCTTTTATTGATACAAAATTAGTGTGGAGTCCTGCTTGAGTAATATCAAGCGGGGCTTTTTTATGGGTGTAATTTAAGCCCATAACTAATGCGACTAATTTAATGGTACAGAACATTATTAAACGTTGTTTTAGTGTATTTTAACAATGGGTGGTAAATAAGTTACGTAATTACTTGTTTACATTAGAGTTGTTTAGTGGAATTATTGAGCGTATATAATATACGCTGTTTTGAGGGTTATAACTCCCAAAGTGGTGTTTAATGAGCTGTTATGTTTTAGGGAAAAATTATGATTTATACGACAACGGAAACTGTTCCTGGCAAGGAAATCGAAGCTGTATTGGGAATCGTCAATGGCAACATGGTTCAGTCTAAACATGTTGGTCGAGATATCATGGCTGGTTTAAAAGGGATTGTGGGTGGCGAACTCAAAGGCTATACCGAGATGTTGATGGAAGCTCGAAATGTAGCGGTAGAACGATTAATAGAAGATGCAAAAAAGTTAAATGCCGATGCAATAGTAGGAATACGATTTACAACTAGCTCAGTTACTGATGGTGCATCAGAAATATTAGTGTTTGGCACAGCAGTTAAACTTCGAACATAACAAACAATTTAAGCAGATTCGCAACACGTGGCATTTTGGTGCTTTCTTTCAAAGCCAAGAAATGAGGACGCTTTCCTCTTTTCTGCACTGTATTAAAAGAACAGCCTTACTAAAAGTTTTAAGCTGGCAATGAGTTAACTTATTTGTTAAAAAGAAATTAATAAATATATTAGTGGGGCGCTGGCAGAGATATGCGCGATGAGCACACTATAAAATTGTTATGCGCAAATGGAGTCTGCATGAGTAAAATAATCAAACTATCAGCATTAGTGCTGATCATATTTATTGCTTTATGGCAGCTGAGTAAGAATGAAAAATTTCAATTTTTTGGTAACCTTATAGATCGAGTAGAAACAACTGAAAAAGTAGTCGCATTAACTTTTGATGATGGTCCGACCAGACTTAAAACAAAAGAAATTCTCCAAATCCTAGATGAATCAGAAATTAAAGCTACATTTTACCTAGTCGGCAAAGCTATAGAAGAAAACATTCAAGAAACAAAAAATATCATTGATAAAGGTCATGAAGTTGGAAACCATTCATATACTCATCAACGTATGGTTTTGAAAAGTTATAACTTTGTTGCAGATGAGCTAGAAAAAACTAATGAGTTAATTACAGAGGCAGGTTATAAAGGTGAAATACATTTTAGACCACCTTATGGTAAAAAATTGTTTTCGCTACCTTATTATCTAAATAATAATAATATAACTACCGTTACGTGGGATGTGGAGCCTGAAACTTATTTAGATAAAAATGCTAGTGCAAGTGATATATCCGATTACGTTGTCCAAAATACTAAGCCAGGGTCAATTATTCTTTTACATGTAATGTTTAAATCTAGAGGTAATTCAATGGCTGCGGTACCTTTAATTGTTCAGCAGTTAAAAGATAAAGGTTATCGCTATGTTACAGTATCTGAATTAATAGGCAGTAGCGCATAACAAGGTGCTTAAAAGGACTAAAACAGTTTGCTCGTTTTTTGCAAAGTACCGCAAAAAAGCCAACCAACCATTTTAGCCTCTTAGCAAAGCGTTAGCTATTCAAGGAAATTTAGCATTCAATGAAAAACTTTATTTTAATCATCTTAGTAAGCTTAATTGCGGGTTGTGCTGCAAACATTAAGCAATCAGTAAAAACATCGAACATGCAGCAAGGAGCCATACCAAATAGTATATCAGTAGCTATATCCTCATCTAATTCAATCTCTAAAAGTAGAGATTTAACTAAAAGTATCACTGAACTTAATACATTAATAACTACAGATTACAAAGGTAATTTGATACCAAGCAACTCATCTAATCAGGCTGATATCTCCGTGGAAATAACAATAGAGCATTTTCGTTATGTTTCAGGGTTTGGTCGATTTATGGCAGGTGTAATGGTAGGTGATGCCGAATTGATGCTAAACGTTAAGCTCGTAGACCTATCCACAAACCAAATAGTTAGTGAATCGCAACTAGACACTCGTTCAGAGTTTAGTGAAGGAATATTCGGTGCTACAACTTCTAGACAGTTAGAAGCTATGTCTAAAAAGATAGTTGATATCATCAATTCAAGTGCAAAGAATAGCTAACAAGCAATCAGGCAGGAACAAATGCTCGTTGGCCAAACAAACGGCCAAAGCGCTTCCATTAGCCCTGTTGCAAGATGTTATATGAAATTAGGAGAAGATTTGTGTTGAAAAGGATGTCTTGGATATTGCTGGTTTTTACATTTTGTGCCCATTCGGGTGAAGAGGTACTTTCCATTGATAGAGTTGTACCTAATAGTTTTGATTTGGCCTTCCCAAATGAATCAAACATTCAGCCAGAGCAGAGTGATTTTAGTGTAAATAATTTTGTATTAATGAGTAATGATTCTGGTGAGCGTTGGGCGGTAGTAACCTTGACTAATATGGCATCAGGTCGACGAAGTCTAACTAGTAAACACCTAATGGCTATCGTTGCAGATGGGCAGCGAATTGCGCCATTGGAGTTTTTACAATCATTCAAAGCAGATGAGACACTATCGCTAACTATCAACTTTGGTGAAAGTAAGTTTCCTTTGCTATCAATATATTCAAGGTCTGGCAAATAACAAAACCATCAATGCACTCGCAGGCTCGTTGGATATCAAAACTATACGGCGATTGAGTTTGGTGCTCTGCATAATTTAACCAAATCGCCGTTACGTTTTTGTGCCCTATATGCGGGCTTATATGCACAAGGAGGCAAAGTGAATATCAGACATATTTTATTACTCGTTATCATCTTATTTATATCTGGTTGCACCACGTCAGGTCAGCTTTATTATGTTGATACTAAAGGTAATGAGAAACTTGGTTGTGATGTAGAATTTGTAGGTATGCCAAGAGTTGATAAATTTGCTGTTGAATATGCTTTAAGCCTTTGCGCTAAAAGCATTGTCAAAAAAGGGGGCGTGATTCAGGAAGAACACCTTTTAATGGTTGATACAACCATTCCATTAGCCCCATGTGAAAAGGCTTGGACTCACGAATTAGCTAAGCAACAATATCAGGCTAAAAAGTTAACTAAGAAAGAGTATGGCTATATTGTTGCAAATATAGATTTAGGTTTAGCAACGGTCAACAAGTGCACATAACAGGCGCTTTGAGCGCGGAACTGCTAACAGTTGACTCAGTTTCGCTTCGTTACACATTTTAGCCAACAATTATCAGCCCATTATCCGGGCTTTAGGTTTTCATCAAAATATGGAGTTTTATTTTAATTATGGAAGAATCAGTTCAAGTCGAAAATAATGAAGATAGTATAAAGAAATCTCGAAGTGTAGAAAAAAATAAAATCCAAAATGAAACTATTACAACAGAGCTACATTTTGAGTTGTTAAAACAGTATGCATGGCTATCATCAGCAATAATAGGTGCTGTTGTTATACTTATTCAATTAAAAGTACTTACCTTTGGCTCAAAGGTTTATATTCCTTTAGGTTGTTTTTGTTTTTCAATTCTTAACTCTTTAATTGCTCAAGACTATATAGTTGAGTCATTAACAAAAGGTAAAACTATTTATGATATCTCAAAAAAAGTATATATATTGCGCAACTTCTCTATATTTGGTTTAGGGCTTGGCGTAGGGTTACTTGCTAATAGCTTTATTTAGTCAACAAACACATTAAGCAGAATAAAACAGTTGGCTTTTGTTCCTGCGTCTCTAATTTTGCCAGCTATTGTATTGCCTTTTTTGGGGCGTTAAATACCTAAATGGAGTTTAGATGAATATTCAAGTTTTTAGACCAAAACAATTTGTAGATATGGCGAGAGACTATAAGTTGTTTGCGGATGACGTAGAAGTTGCCACTATAAAAAGAGGGGTTACGCAAACAGTAAACATCCCTGATTCAACTAAAACTATTCAAGCGAAAATAGATTGGTGTTCAAGCCAAACTTTTCCTGTAGCCTCAATTACTGACAAAGGAATTATTATTAAAAATTCTTTTGGTAGTAATATATTCAAATTGCTTTTTTTAACTATTTATTATGTCAGTTTCGGTAAAAGCAAATACTTATCGGTAACAAACGGTATTTAGTAAGAATATTCAAACGAAAAAAAACCGTTGGCTGTTTTCACACTGTTTAATATTTTAGCCAACTATTTCAAGTCTGTTTATATTGGCGTTTTACGAACTAAGGAAAGTTATGATTAAATCAATACTGATAATATTTACATTGTTTTTAGCTAGTCTTGCTACCGCTGAAGAGTTTACTGATGTGTCTGAGATCACAGAGCGCTTGGAAGATGACATACCAAAGATTTTAGATAAACACAAAGCTCCTGGTGTTGCACTTGCATTTGTCAATGGAAATAGAGTTCTAGAGTTTCGATCCTATGGTTTTGCCGACGTAGCAGCCAAAACTGAGATTACCCAAAGCACAATGTTTAACGTAGGGTCTATTTCTAAGCTGGTTACTGTTTGGGGAGTAATGCAACTTGTAGCTCAAGGCAAAGTCGATTTAGATGCGCCAATAAACCAATACCTCAAACGTTGGCAGATCCCTAAGTCTGAGTTTAACGCAAAAAAAGTAACATTGAGAAATATCTTATCTCACACTTCAGGCTTGTCACTTGGCCCATATACAGGCTGGGAGTCTCCAGAAAAGTTAACATCTATAGTTGACTCACTAAATGGCAATAACAATGGCGCCGGATCTGTTGAACTTATTCATGTGCCCGATACAAAATGGTCTTATTCTGGTGGTGGGTATTCAGTGGTGCAACTTTTAATTGAAGATGTGTCAGGCATGGCATTTGAAGACTATATGCAGCAATACGTGTTTAAGCCTCTAAATATGAAGGATTCTACTTTTAACATTACTAAAAAAGTTATCAAAAAGTCGGCAACACCTTACGATAATTCCGGCAAAGTCACGGGCATGGTTTATTTTAATGAGAAAGCAGCTGCTGGTTTACAGACAACGCCAATAGACTTAGCACGCTTTAATATGGCTGTGTTGCGCAACAACGATGGTGATTATAATGGTTTAGGGTTGCTACCAGAAAAATTAATTGATCTGATGATAAAGCCCGCGCCAAACACTAATGGGCGCTGGAGTATGAGCTATGTTGTTGACGCAAAGAATAGCAGTCTTGGCTTTGCTGGATTTAATCGTGGTTGGGTCTCGCTATCACGCTCTATCACTGACCTTAACTTTGGTTATGTGATTTTAAGTAATAGTAGTATTGGCGCAGTGAATAATGACATTGATAGTCTTATCCTTTCTATTGTTAAACAAAGCCATAACTAAAATGGATACAACAAAGTATTTCAGCGGGTAAAGCGCTCAATTCGACGATAAGTTTGTAGTGGCATAGTTAATTTTGCCACCCATTCAAAAACTAGCATTCGTTTTTTACATACAGGGTTGTGTAAAACCATATGGATTTATTTATTAAGAGCTTTGTTTTAAGACCTGTTATTAAAAACACCGTCTAATGTTAAACTAACTAAAATTTAGCAACCTAATTTGGCTATGTCTTTTTATCTTTCGTTACTTACCCCGCATTTTCAACGTATAGCTATTGGCGAAACCCTAACCTCACTTTGGAGCGGCTGCGGCCATATTGTGAAGTGTCAGCTTGATGAGCAAGCCTGTGTAATTAAAGCGATTAAAGTACCCGATCACATTAATCATTCTAAAATTAAACAAAGTGCGTTTGCGCTTAATAGAAAGCGTGACTCTTACCACGTTGAATATACGTTTTATAAGCAATTTAGCCATAAACTGCCCAAGCAAGCGGCAGCTATTGAATGCATTAAAGCAATCAACAAAGGCGATGAATTTGCCTTGGTGTTTAAAGATTTTTCAAAGCTGGGATACACCCAAGCAACCACCGAGAATATAAAAGCCATATTAAAGTGGTTGGCACATTTTCATGCCTTTCATTTAAATGCCTTTCATTTAAATACAAAGTTTGATGGCTTATGGCCGCAAGGAAGTTATTGGCATTTAGATACACGCCCTGATGAATTTAATAACTTGCCTGAAAAGTCCGATATTAAACAGGCAGCTACTCAATTAAATAACGCGTTAAAACAATGTGACTACCAAACGTTAATTCATGGTGATGCCAAGCTTGCTAATTTTGCCGCTAATAGCCAAGGGCATATACTCGGTTATGACTTTCAATATGTGGGTGCGGGTGTTGGGGTGGTAGATGTTATGTATTTTATGACCAGTTGTTTGGACGATTCTGAGCTTCACAAACACGCACAAACTTACCTCGGTTATTATTTTAGCCAGTTTAAAAACGCACTCAGTCACTACCAACCAGCAGTGAATGCGGATGACGTTATTGCACAATGGGCTCATTTATGGCCGGTGGCGTGGGCAGACTTTTATCGGTTTTTACTTGGGTGGAGCCCCGAGCACAAAAAAATTAACGGCTACATGCAAGCCCAGGTAAATAATTGGTTAGCCAGTAACAACTCATAAACACAAAAAGTTGAACAGTTATGGCTAAATTAAATATTTTGGCACGAACTATGAAATCAGGGCTAAAATTAACAGTCAAACGGCCTGTTTTAATATAAAATACGTCAAATTTTTTATCACTAGGTTTATTACTATGGCTATTCACGTTATTTCTCACCCCCTTGTTCAACATAAGTTAGGTTTAATGCGCGCGCATGGAATTAGCACGAAAAGTTTTCGAGAGTTGTGTTCAGAAGTTGGCACATTATTAACTTACGAAGCCACTAAAAACCTAGAATTAGAAGATAACGAAATTACAGGTTGGGACGGTAATAAACTTAAAGTTGAGCATATTAAAGGTAAAAAAATTACCGTTGTGCCAATTTTACGCGCAGGCCTTGGGATGATGGACGGCGTAATGCAATTACTCCCAGCGGCTAAAGTGAGTGTAGTGGGTTTAGAGCGTAACGAAGAAACACTTGAGCCAGTACCTTATTTTGAAAAGCTAGTAGGTAATATTGATGAGCGTTTGAGCTTAGTGATTGACCCTATGCTGGCTACTGGTGGCTCCATGATCGCCACTATCGATATGCTTAAAAAAGCAGGCTGTAAAGAAATTAAAGTAATCGTACTGGTTGCTGCACCTGAAGGCGTTGAAAAAACATTAGCCGCTCACCCAGATGTAGAGATTTTTACTGCCTCAGTTGATAGCCACCTCAATGAAAAAGGCTATATTATCCCAGGATTAGGGGATGCAGGTGATAAAATTTTCGGTACGGTTTACTAGGGTTTAGCAGTGCAAAATAATTCTACGTTTTCAATAAAAACCATTTTAACGGGTGCCCAAATGCTATTTGTAGCGTTTGGTGCGCTGGTATTAGTGCCTATTTTAACGGGTCTCGATCCGAGTGTTGCCTTGTTTACCGCAGGTTTAGGTACTTTGTTGTTTCAATTTGTCACTAAAGGCCAAGTGCCTATCTTTTTAGCCTCGTCATTTGCGTTTATTGCACCTATTATTGCCTCAGTGCAAATGTGGGGAATACCCGCCACTATGGGCGGCTTAATGGCAGCGGGCTTTACTTATATGCTGTTGAGTTTATTGGTGAAGTTTAAAGGCACAAAAACCTTACATAAAATTTTGCCGCCAATTGTGGTCGGCCCAGTCATTATGGTGATTGGCCTCGCACTCGCGCCAGCTGCGGTTAATATGGCCATGGGTAAAAGTGGCGATGGTGGTACACAAATTATTGCCTACGACAGTGCCATTATTATCTCTATGTTCTCATTACTAGTAACTTTAGTGTTTGCCGTGTGGGGCAAAGGAGTATTTAAACTGATCCCTATTTTAGCCGGTGTTGTTGCCGGTTACACGCTATCGTTATTTATGGGTGTAGTACAGTTTGAAACAGTCAGTAATGCACAGTGGTTGGCAGTGCCTAACTTTGTACTGCCAGAGTTTAAATGGCAAGCCATTTTGTTTATGGTGCCGGTGGCAATTGCGCCTGCTATTGAACACATTGGCGACATGATGGCAATTAGCCAAGTTACAAAAAAAGACTATTTGAAAAAGCCAGGGCTACATCGCACTTTATTTGGTGATGGGTTAGCCACGTCTGCTGCGTCATTATTTGGCGGCCCACCTAACACCACTTACTCAGAGGTAACCGGTGCGGTAATGCTAACTAAAAACTTTAACCCTAAAGTGATGATGTGGACTGCCATTATTGCAATTTGTTTAGCGTTTGTGGCTAAAATGGGCGCGGGTTTGCAAACCATTCCGGTCCCTGTAATGGGCGGCATAATGATTTTATTATTTGGCTCTATTGCCGTTATTGGCTTAAATACCTTAGTTAAATCGGGCGATGACTTAAGCGACCCACGCAATTTAAGTATTGTGGCGCTTATTTTAATTTGCGGTATTGGTGGTATGCACATTGGTAGCAGCCAGTTCAGCCTTGAAGGTGTGAGCTTATGCGCTGTTTTAGGCATAGTATTAAATTTAGTATTCCCAAAAGCACAGAGCAACGAGAATTAAATTTGCACTGTGGTTAAAAATATTGCACCAAAAAAGCGCATTTTAAATGCGCTTTTTTTTTAACCTACTAAAAAGTAACAATAAATAATATTGGTCTAGTAACTGCATTTCCTTATTCATACCCTATAGTTGAATCAGGGATTGTTATATTGGAGGCCAATAGTGTGGATATAAATGCTTTTTTAGTAAAACATCAATTGCCGTTGAAATATCAATATATTAGTGAGCAGTATTTTTCTGTGATTGCTCAGGATATTTTAACCAGCAAAAAAAATGCGCCTTTATTTGTTGCCATCAACGGCTGCCAAGGCTCAGGAAAAACCACGCTTGGTGACTATTTAGTGACTTGGTTTGAGCAAAACACCCACCTAAATTGTGTCGCACTCTCTATTGATGACTTTTATTTATCAACCCAAAAACGTCAGCAGCTAGCACAAGATGTGCATTGTTTATTTGCCACCCGTGGAGTTCCAGGCACACATGATGTTGCCCTTATGGATAAAACCATTAGTCGCTTGTTAAATAAAGAGGTTAATGTACCGCTGCCACGTTTTGACAAGCAACAAGATGAACCCGTAGCAAAAAATAAATGGTTAACCAATAGCCAGCCAGTCGATATTGTTATTTTAGAAGGGTGGTGTGTAGCCAGTGAGCCACAGCAGCCTTTTACCTTAATTGAGCCCATTAATGAGCTAGAAAAATCATACGATCAGCAAGGACTATGGCGTCGCTGTATTAACAGCTGTTTAGCCAATGAATATAAAGCCGTTTTTGATAAAATCGATTACACAATTATGCTCAAAGCCCCGAGTTTTGATGATGTATTTGCATGGCGACAAGAGCAAGAGCACAAGCTAATCGTAAAACAAGGCCAAGGCGCAGGCACCATGACCGACGAGCAGCTGCTTTGGTTTATTTCTCACTTTGAGCGTATTACCCGAGAAAATTTAAATACCCTCAGTGCCAAAGCGAATGCATTAATAGAGCTTGATAGTCACCGTGATGTAGTCGCAATGCAGTTAACTAGCGACAATATTGGTCAGCCCATTATTTTTACCGATTTAGATGGTACGTTACTAAATCATAGAGACTACAACACCGAAGCGGTCGACACTTTATTACAAGAGCTGCAATACAGCGGTGTGCCGGTGGTATTTAACACCAGTAAAACGTTTAGTGAAGTGGTGGCACTGCAACAAGCGCTCAATATTAAACAGCCTTTTATTGTTGAAAATGGCTCGGCTGTCTATATTCCTGAAAATTACTTTACCCTCAGACCCATTGGCTGCAGCGAATACCAAGGCTATTGGTGTTATTCATTTGCGGCGCCCATTAGCAATTTATGGGCTGATTTAACACATTTAAAAAAAGACTACAGCGACCAATATAGTTTATTCAGTGAGTTATCGTGTGAGCAGGTAATGCACATCACAGGGTTAAACGAGATACAGGCGGCGCAAGCACAGAATCGTCAATATTCAGATCCGCTCTGCTGGCATGGCGAAGAGCACAAACTTAACGAATTTATAAACGCAATAACAGTGTACGGCTACGACGTTAAAGTAGGCGGGCGCTTTATCCACATTGGTAAAAATACCGATAAAAGCATGGCGCAGCAATGGCTGGTGAAACAGTTTACTGCGCAGTTTACTAAGCCGCTAAGCATTATTGCGCTTGGGGATAGTGATAACGATAAGCAAATGCTAGAAGAGGCAGATATTGCCATTATTATTGCCAATCCAGAGAGTAAAAAGCCGGTTAAATTAACCCATAACAAAGCGCGCTATTCTCAGTTGCCAGCGCCGTTAGGCTGGGTAGAAGAAATCACTGCATTACCTTGTATTAACAGCATTTTACCCAATTTTGAGGAGTATAGTTTACATGGCTGATTTTTATCAAAATGGCATCATTACAACGTTACATAATATTGCCAACAGACCCGTAGACGATTTAGAAAAAGAGTTGCTGAGTTTTAGTAAGCAGCGACCCATGGGGCTTATTTTGCCCTCATTATTTAGTGAGTTAGAAGGCCCCGCGCTACAAAATATTGTTAAAGAGCTGCAAAAAGTACCTTATTTATCACAAATTACCATAGGCTTAGACAGAGCCGACGAAAGCCAATATCGTTATGCACTGAACTTTTTTAAAGCGCTTGATCAAAACCACAAAGTACTTTGGAACGACGGGCCACGCTTACAAGCGCTCGACAAAGAGCTTCAAGCCTTAGGTGTGGCGCCACGCGAGCTCGGTAAAGGGCGTAATGTGTGGTATTGCATGGGGTATAAATTAGCCACCGCTGAGGTTGAATCAATCGCCTTGCATGACTGTGATATTTTAACTTATGACCGAGGCTTATTAGCGCGGTTAATATACCCTGTTGCACACCCTCGATTTAACTATGAGTTTTGTAAAGGCTTTTACCCGCGCACCGCCAATGGAAAAATTAATGGCCGTGTCTCTCGGTTATTGGTTACTCCGTTATTGCGCTCGTTTAAAACCATTTTAGGCAGCCGTGATTACCTTGAGTACATGGACTCGTTTCGCTACCCATTAGCCGGTGAATTTTCGTTTAGACGAGACGTATTAAACGATATTCGTATTCCTAGTGACTGGGGGTTAGAAATTGGCGTATTAAGTGAAATGTATCGTAATTATTCTCATAATCGATTATGCCAAGTCGATATTGCGGATAACTACGATCATAAACATCAGGCGTTATCGCTCGACGACCAAACCGCTGGCCTTTCTAAAATGTCGATTGATATCACCAAAGCACTATTTAGAAAGTTAGCAACGCAAGGGGTTACCTTTACCAGCGAAACTATTCGCTCATTAAAAGCCACATATTACCGTATTGGTTTAGATTTTATTGAAACCTATCATAATGATGCACTAATGAACGGTTTAACCCTTGATATTCACCAAGAAGAAAAAGCCGTTGAAATGTTTGCGCAAAATATCATGAATGCTGGTCAGCACTTTTTAGAAAACCCAATGGAAGCCCCCTTTGTGCCGAGTTGGAATCGTGTGGCCTCGGCAATGCCAGACGTACTTGAGCGTTTAAAAGAAGCCGTTGAGCTAGATAACGAGCAATACAGTTAACATCATTAAACGAGGCGCCTGTGAGTATAGTTAAAGAACAGTTTTTTCAACGAGTTGAACAACATTTACATGCTATTTATCAAGATGTTGAATTACCGATAGCAATAAGCGAATTGACTGAAGAATTGATCACCTTAATTTTAGGTGATAACCCACTTCGCGATCCCACGCCACACACTAACCGCTGGGATGAACAAGATGTTGTGCTAATTGCCTATGGCGATTCGATAATAAACCATGAAGACAGTGATTTAGCCGTAGGCACCCCTTTAGAGGCGCCTTTAAAAACCTTGCATCGCTTTATAAAAGAGCAGTGCGATCATCAGCTTAATGCACTGCACATTTTACCCTTTTATCCGTATAGCTCAGATGAAGGGTTTGCGGTGATGAACTATGCACACGTTAATGAAGCGCTGGGCGACTGGCAAGACATTAACGCGATTGCAAATGATGTAAAACTGATGGCTGATTTAGTCATTAATCATTGCTCTAGTCGAAGTATTTGGTTTGAAAACTTTTTAACCGACACACACCCCGGAAAAGATTACTTTAAAACAGCCAGTTTAACTGACGATTTAAGCCAAGTTGTTCGTCCTCGTACGTCGCCACTATTAAATACGGTAACAACAACCAGTGGTGAAAAACATGTATGGTGCACATTTAGTCATGATCAAGTGGATTTTGATTTTGAAAACCCCGAGGTGTTAAAAGAGTTTGTCGGCATTATTCGTCATTATTTAGACAACGGTATTCGCTTATTTCGCCTTGATGCTGTGGCCTTTTTATGGAAACAACTCAATACCAGTTGTATAAACTTACCACAAACCCACGAAGTAGTGCGTTTATTACGAACGCTGATTGAGCATGCCGAGCCAAGCGTGGTGATCATCACGGAGACTAATATTCCCAATCAGGAGAACTTGTCTTACTTTGGTAATGCCAACGAAGCCCATGCAATTTACAACTTTGCCTTGCCGCCGTTGTTGTTGCATACCTTACTTAGTGGCGATAGTACGGCGCTTAAGCATTGGATGATGAGTATGCCGCCTGCACAAAACGGCACTGCGTATTTTAATTTTATTGCTTCTCACGATGGCATTGGTTTAAGGCCAATTGAAGGCTTGCTGCAACCCAGTGAGGTTGCTTCATTAGTCAGTACCACCATGCAGTTTGGTGGGCGCGTTTCAATGCGTACTAGTCACGATGGCACACATACCCCGTATGAGCTAAATATTGCCTTGTTTGATGCCTTACAAGGGACGCATAATGGCGCGGATAAATTTGGCCTTGAGCGCTTTTTATGTGCTCACGCCATTATGTTTGCAATGGAGGGGATCCCAGGGCTGTATATACATAGTTTACTTGGCACCACTAATGACTATGAACGCTTTGATAATTCGCAGCACAATCGCGCCATTAACCGTCATCGATGGCAAGAGTCAAAATTATTAGCGGCAATTGCAGAAAAATATAGTCATCATCATCAAGTATTCAACGGAGTAAAACAGTTATTAGCAGTGCGTAAAAGGCAAGCGGCATTTCATCCTAATGCAACACAGTTCACTTTGCATTTAGGAGAGGGGTTATTTGGTTTTTGGCGACAAAGCATTGACCGCCAGCAAAGTATTTTTTGTATTTATAATATCAGCAGTCAGCCACAAAGCTTAACCTTGGCCGATTTGAACTTAATAAATACACAGCAATGGCATGAGCTGCTCTCTAAAACAGTGCTGGATGAAGAGCTTAAAACTATGCAATTAGCACCGTATCAAACACTCTGGTTATCTAATAGGGCATAATTAACGACGTTTAAAGTAATCAATGTAACTGTAAAGGGGCTTTACAGTTACATTACTCAAGCGCGAGTAGTAAGTTTTCTATAGTAAATTCAACTTTGTCTGGGCGGGTTTTACTAAACTGCGAAAAGTCTATTTCGGCTAGGTTATTCGCATTAATTGCATTATATAAAGGCTTATTTGTATCGTTGAGTGGCTGAAAAATATCATTAGTGCTGTGAAAAAGTGGCCAATGCTTTAAATCAGTATGGTTATCAAATAAGTTTATAATTGCATGAGCCCCTAATAAAACATGACCCCCTATCGATATATCAAGCGTGTATGCGTTATTAGGCGCAGAATCCCAGTTAATCCCACCCACAATAACCTGCGATTGTTTGTTTAGTTGCGTTAATGCTCTTTTAGCACCAAACGCAATGGCATCATTAGCGCACCAAATAATGTTAATTTCAGGCGCAAGTTGCATATAGGCCATGGTTTTTATATAGCCTTCTTGCTCAGACCAATTTGCAACCTCTTTAGCGGTTAAGGTTACTTTGGATGTTTGCACTAAAAAATCCATTAACCCTTGGGTACGTAAAGTGGAAGCAGGGGTTGTGTAGTCCCCTAGTAAAGCTAATGTATGAGCTGGCGTTTTTGTTTTATTGGTAAACTTTTTATAAAGCTGCTGCATCAATGATTTACCTGCAACACGATTATTTGGGGTAATACTGCCGACCACATTGACGCCATTTTTTTGCAATTGCTCGAGAGACGCAGGGGAAGGACGATTTAATAAAAAATAAATGGGAACCTTGTTACTGTCTATTTTAGATAGGTATTGGCTGGTGACATTTTTTTCGTTTACCAATAACAGGTAATCAGGCTTATCGTTAATGGCCTGCTGGATCAGCTCTTTCATTAAAATATGATTTCGATTGGCGTATTTTATAGTTAATGTCACATCTAAATCTGTGGCAGCATTTTGCATAATTTTAGAAACATGAAACCAAAAATCACCGGTTTTATTGCTATTAGCTTCAGTTGAATTTGAAAAGCCAGGATTGATGAATATGATCTCTAAGGCATTAATACTGTAACTACTGAATAGCAGGCAGGTATAAGTTATCAGGCGGTATAATTTAAACAAAGGCATATGTTTCTCTATAGATTTTATAAAGCTCGATTTTTACCTTGCTAACTAGCTCCGTGGTGACATCTAAGCGTTATGCTATATAATACCCCAGTAAGTTTAGCATGTATGCAGCAATTAATTTTTTTAGGATTTATGAATGAAAGCAGTTTTATTGTTAATAGTATTACTCTTTAGTCAAACAGTTGCCGCTAATGACGTAAGTGATTTAGAAAAGACCATGAAAAATATTGGGCTGGCTTATAAACAAAGTGTTGAAGCAACCCAGCTGCAAGAATTTAATGGTGCTATCGATCAATTTATTGGATTGATAGAGCAAGGTAAGAAAGCCAAATTTTATAAAGAAGCTGAGAAGTCGGTGCAAGGGCTCGATAAAGTACTGGTTCAAGCCCAGTTGGCAAAAAAAGTAGCGAATGAGCAGGGACTCGAAGCTGCAAAAAAACCACTTAAAGCCATCGATAATTTACGCAAAAAATATCATAAATTACATGAGCCTCCAGGCTTTTTTGAATTACTGTTTGGAAAATAAGGATTAGCAATGGAAATTTCAGTTTCAATGTTAGACGGTCAAAAGTTGAGTGCTAAGTTTGGTGAGCATGAAGTAATAAGCGATCAAAGCATCAATGCCGGTGGTGGGGCAGAGCACCCAGAACCATTTGACTATTTTTTGGTTAGCATGGTTTTGTGCGCTGGTTTTTATGCGCGTAAATTTTGTCAGCAAAGAGAGATCTCAACCGACGGCATGACGCTGACACAAAATAACGAGAATGTAGATGAAAACGGTAAAAAACGTTTTTCTATTGAAATTGGGTTGCCTGAAGGTTTCCCCGATAAATATAAAAAAGCACTTATTGCTGCTGTAAATACATGTACCGTGAAAAAGGTTATTCAGGCAGTGCCTGAGTTTTCTGTTGAAGTAAAGTAAATACCCTTTAACAATAATGCCGAGTAATAAACTCGGCATTATTATTTTATCCCACTATTTTTTCTTCATACCCTGTACGGCCTTAAATCTAGGATTATCTTTACATATCACGAACACGCGCCCTTTACGCTTTACAATTTGACAACCAGGTCGTTGCTTTGCGCTTTTTAATGAACTTAATACTTTCATTTGCTTTCCTTTTTAGCCGAAGATAAGTTTTTAAAACGACGATTAAATTGCGCAACGCGGCCATCAGATGCGAGCGTTTTTTGTTTGCCTGTATAAAATGGGTGTGAGTCAGATGAAACATCAATAGGCACATAGGGATATGTATTACCGTCTATTTCGATAGTGCGGTCGGTTTTGATGGTTGAACCTATAATGAAATATGAATCGGCTGCAGTATCATGAAAAGCAACCACATGGTAATCAGGGTGAATATTTGGTTTCATTAAACGCCTTTAATGTTATGTGATAGTATATCATTTAATTTGGCGCATTTAATTTCCCTTTGCAAATCATTTTAAATAGCTTGAACTTTGGTTAAATTGTCTTTAATGCACCGTAATTGCTGGGTATTTGCACAAACTAGTCAAAAAATAAGCACTTAGATCAAAAGTACTGGCTATTAGTATTTAGGCTGCTATAACTAGTTTCAGCAAAAAAAATAATAAAAATTTAAACACGTAGAATAGAGGTAGTTTATGAGTGACGCTCAAACGAAACAGGACCAAATCGACCAAGGAGTTATGGACACTCTTAGGGAGCGCGATCATAGTGTATTGGCAAAACAAGTTGACTCACTCGCATGTTCTCATAACGATATCATTGAATTGCTTGCTCATTATTTAGCATTAAGCGAACAAGAAGATGATGAGTTATTTGATGACTGGTTTGACTCTCTTTCAAAAGAACAACACACCGTGCTAAAAGTATTTGAAGTATATCGCGGACAGTATGAGCACCAAAACTAACTGTTTGTATTAGGCATATTAATTAGTCATTATACTAACACTGGCTATACGATTGTAATTTAATGTTATAAAGGCATTGTTTTTATATATAAGCGAAATAATTAATTACACTTATTCAATAAAATAGTATGTACTTTGCCCCTTGATTATTTTTCAACTAACTAATTGATGTTTAAAGCTTTATAATAAGTTAAACTACATTTAGTGTTAAAATAGTAGTTTCGGCTCGTAGTTGAACTACCATTAATAAGTTGAAATAAGAAAGGGATAATTCAGCATGCAACATTTAAATGAAATACTCAGCAGAAACAACGTCAAAATAATTGGCAAGGGTGATAAAACCTTGGTGTTGGCTCACGGATTTGGTTGCGACCAAAACATGTGGCGATTTATTATTCCTGCCCTTGAACAACATTTTACTTTAGTGCTGTTTGATTATGTAGGCTCAGGTAACTCTGATGTGTCTAAATATAATAAACAGCGCTACTCAACCCTTGATGGGTATGCCAAAGACGTACTAGAAATATGTGCCGCACTTGAACTTACCGATATTACATTTATAGGCCACTCGGTTAGTGGCACCATTGGCGCACTTGCTGCCATTGAGCAACCAGAGCTATTTTCTAAGCTGGTTATGGTGTGCCCCTCACCGTGCTTTTTAAATTTACCCCCTGATTATTTTGGTGGATTTGAAAAACAAGACCTTCACGAATTACTAAACCTAATGGATAAAAATTACATTGGTTGGGCAAATTATTTAGCGCCTCTAGTAATGGGCAACTCTCATCCAGATGAATTTATAGCGGAACTATCGGGAAGTTTTTGCTCAACAGATCCCCTTATTGCAAAAACCTTTGCAGAAGCCACGTTTTTATCCGACTACCGTTTTATACTTGAACATATAAAACAGCCTACTTTAATTTTACAAAGTGAAAATGATGCTTTAGCCGCGCCTTCTGTTGGGGAGTTTGTAGCGAATGAAATTTCAAATGCAACACTTAAGGTTATTAGTGCGCATGGCCACTGTATTCATATGACGCACCCAGAAACAGTCAGCCGTTTAATTTTTGATTTTGTGAGTTAGCCACATGTCACTTGATAAAGTAGATGAAAAGCTTGCTGATTATTCCGCAGATCACTTTTTAAATGGTGCATTAGTGACAAATGCAGATAACATTATTGTTTATGCAAATACTTATTTTCAAAAGGAATTACAGTGGAATTGTAATGAGCTTATTGGCAAGTCGGTTGATAAAATTATAACTAAATCATCAAAAATATTTTTACAAAGTTATGTGCTTCCTACCTTACTGCATGAAAAAGCGTGTCAAGAAATGCAGTTAATTATGCTCAGCGCCCAAGGCGAGCGTATGGCCGTTACCGTTAATGCTCAGCTTGATGAAAAGGGCTATATATACTGGAGCTTTTTTAACGCGACTCAGCGAGATAAGCTTTACGACGAGCTGATTAAAACACGGGAAAAGTTAGAAGCGCAAACTGAACGCTTACAATCTTTAGCGTCTACCGATGAGTTAACCAATTTATTAAATAGAAGAGAGATGAATTGCCGCAGCGTGCTGTTACTCGAACAGGCTATGCGATCAAAGCAGTCGGTTGCATTGTTAATTATCGATATTGATAATTTTAAAGTCGTTAATGATACCTTTGGGCATTTAGAAGGGGATCGAGTTTTAAAAGAGTTGGGGCAACGTCTTAAACATTTTGGTCGACAAACCGACCTTATTTCTCGTTACGGCGGTGAAGAGTTTTTAATTATGGTGCCAGATACAAATAAAGCAGATACTTTGTCATTTTGTCAAAGGCTGCATTTATTAATTGCTGAAATTAAAGTAGGTAATCGCCCAGTAACCGCCAGTATTGGGGCAAGTTTGAGTACTGCGAAAACGACGTTTACTGATTTATTTGCCCAAGCCGATAATGCGGTATATGAAGCCAAAGAGCGCGGAAAAAACAGAACCCAATTATACGATAACCCCTAACTAAATAGAGGTAAACTCAACAAGGTATTGAGTTGAGTTTACTCAAAAGATGGCAGTTATAGTTGGTATTATTGCTCTACACAATTATTTTTTGCTAATGGCGATGCCAATACGGTATCGGGGTGCCAAATTCTATCCCATATTTTAGGTAGGTTGTTTAAGTTGGGTCTTTGACTTATTTTTTCAAAATTACCGACACTGATTGCTGAGCCATCTTTCTGACCGACAACAAAATTAAACACATAAGCACACTTCATGCCCATGCGTAAATCAGAGAGAATAACTTTGTCTTGCTGCTCGCGAACGGAATAAAACCCTTTTGTAAACCACTGCAAGCGTTTAACACCCCATTCATTTTTAATCTCGTTTAGTAAAGAAGGGGTTGTTTGGTATGCATTTAAGGTAACCTCGTTGGGTGTATCAAACACCGATGCATAGCCTTCATAATATTTCCCATCCGACATCACAACCACCCGCCAAAGTAAAGTAGTAAACGGTGCTGGAGTGCTAATGTATTCATTGACAGTAATGTCTCTGTTTTGTAGCGCAGTGTTGACTTTATCGTCAATAACAACTTTAAGAATAAGCGAACAACATAAATAGAGAGTACTTACTGTGAGCGTAATTGCGTTAATTTTGTAGGCGGTTGGGGCGGTTATTTTTGGTATTAAAGTGCCTATAACCCCTACTAATAACGGTAACGTGTAGAGGGGATCAATAATAAACATATTTGAAATTGCAAACGGATGCTCTGTAAGTGGCCACATTAATTGCGTACCGTACACAGTAAGTGCATCCAATAGTGCATGGGTTGATAAACACAAAAACACTAACCAAAACCAACGTGTTTTATACGCTTGCATGCCAGTGTGTATTTTTAAAATTAGCCAAACAATCAAAGGGCTAATTAACAAGTGCACAAAAAATGAATGGCTAAAGCCACGGTGATAAGTAAATGCTTCAACACTGCTGCCATAGGGTAAAAACACATCTAAATCGGGTAAAGTGCCCAAAATAGCGCCCCATAACACCGCTTTGCGGCCCACTTTGTTACCTAATACTGCGTACCCTACAGCGCTACCTAACGCAACTTGTGTTAAAGAATCCATACTACCTCATCTAAATAATGCAACTGCAATGTTTATACTCAGCTTAATCTTAAAACCGTCAATAATGTAAATTATTTCATTAAGTTGCTCTTTAAACTCAATTTAAAAGTGATTTATAAACTTAGTCGCGGTTGTATAAAATCTAAAAATGCAACGATACGGGAAGAAACCGCCTCATTTTTGTAATAAACGCCATAAATAGATTCTCGATTATTTGGGCTACTTACGCTGTGAGGTAAAACTTCTATTAATCGTTTTTTGGCTAAATCTTCTGCAATCATAAATTGTGAGAGAAGTGCTATGCCTTGAGCAGCAATACATAAATGCCTAATGGTTTCGCCGCTGCTAGCCCTTAAATCAAAGTGCAGCGATTGCTCATGCTTCAAGGGCCATTGATTAAGAGTATTGGGTTCACTGAAACCAATTAGGTTATGGTTTTTAAGATCTGAAACTTGCTGTAACGGTGGCGCATTTTTTAAATAATCAGTGCTTGCGACCAATTTTAATTTACTTTGGCCTAATTTTCTCGCATGCAGGTTTGAATCTTTTAAGTCTCCAATGCGAATAGCTAAATCTGTTTTGCGCTCAAGTAAATCAATAATATTGTCGTGTGAGGTAATATCGAGCGTGATTTGCGGGTATTGCTTTTTAAACTCATTAACTAGTGGCGCTAGTTGATGCAAAACAAAAGGGCTTGCTGCATCTATACGCAAGTGCCCGCTAGGTGCTTGCTTTAGTAGCTTTATTGTTTCTTCCCCTAAGAGCAGCGTGTTTAAAGCCTTTCGCGCATATTCTATGTATATATGCCCTTCCTCGGTCAGTTCTAAGCGCCGAGTTGTTCTGTTTAGTAATGTGCAGTTTAGCCTGCTTTCAAGACGAGATAGTGCTCTTGAAACTTTAGCTACATTTAAATCAAGTAAACTAGCCGCACCGGAAAAACTGCCACAATCAACAATGGTAATAAACATTTCTAGATCTTCAGTTTTAGCTTGAACAGGCATAAATTCACTCATTTATATTTGCAAAATAAACAAAAGTATTTTGCCATTTATTGCAAAGGCATTTTTACTCACACTGTACATCTATTTTAAAAATGAGGATGTAACTATGCCATTGGCTTTATGGGCGCTTACCTTAAGCGCATTTGCAATTGGAACAACAGAGTTTGTTATAGTGGGTTTAGTGCCAACTATTGCAAACGATTTAGGCGTGAGCTTACCATCAGCAGGCTTACTAGTGAGCTTATATGCGGTTGGTGTAGCTATTGGCGCACCGGTTCTCACTGCATTAACGGGTCGCTGGAACCGAAAAGTGGTACTTATAAGTCTTATGGGCTTATTTGTTATGGGTAACTTATTAGCTTGGCAAGCCCCTAGCTACGAAACGTTAATAATAGCACGCATTTTAACTGGACTTGCTCACGGTGTATTTTTCTCTATTGGCTCAATGATAGCGACAAGCTTAGTAAGTAAAGATAAAGAGGCTAGCGCCATTGCAATTATGTTTACCGGCCTTACGGTAGCGCTAGTAACGGGTGTGCCATTAGGTACTTGGATAGGGCAGCACTTTGGTTGGCGCGCTACATTTTTAGTGGTGTCATCACTTGGTATTATCGCTTTAATTGGAAGTGCTGTATTAGTACCTAAAAATTTAAAGCAATCAGTACCGGCAACCTTTAAAGAGCAACTTCAAGTTGTTACTAAACCTAGATTACTGCTTGTGTATTTAATGACAATTTTAGGCTATGGCGGCACGTTTACTGCGTTTACTTACTTGGCCCCCATTTTAGAGCAGCAGACAGGATTTGCATCTTCAACAATTGGCATAATTATGCTGGTATATGGTGTCTCAGTGGCTGTTGGTAATATATGGGGTGGAAAATTAGCTGACAAGCGAGGCCCGATCAGTGCGCTGAGCATTATTTTTAGTGCACTTACTGTAATTCTACTGATATTTACTTTTACCATGGAGTCAAAGGTTGCTGCCGTATTAACCATATTAGTTTGGGGGGCATTTGCATTTGGTAATGTACCTGGTTTGCAGCTTTATGTTGTTAAGCAAGCTCAGCAACATACTCCTAACGCAGTCGATGTTGCATCTGGATTAAATATAGCAGCATTTAACATTGGCATAGCATTGGGTTCTATTACGGGGGGCCTTGTAGTAGAGCACATGGAACTAAAAGATACCGCATGGATTGGCGCCGTTGTTTCATTGCTGGCTTTAATAGTCACCCGGTACAGTGGCAGGCTAGATAAACAAAATGTTCAGGCTAAATAAAGCGAAACTTATGTAGGTTAGTCTTGAAATAAAAATGAATGACCTCAGTATTTTCATGAGGTCGAAATTTTAAATCAAAAAGTAATCGGTGTATTTAGTAAACACGACGTTTGAATTTTAAACCAATTATTTAATAAGGATAAAGCTATGACACAACGTGTAATTGAAATGCCAGACTTAGGTATGGGTACTTTTCGTTTAGAAGGTAAAACTGCTTATGAATCTGTAAAAATGGCGTTAGAAGTAGGATTTCGTCATATTGATACCGCGCAAATTTATGGCAACGAAGAGCAAGTTGGCCAAGCCATTAAAGACAGTAATATTCCCAGAGATGAGTTATTTATTACTACCAAAGTATGGAACAATAAACTCAATAAAAACGACTTTATCGCAAGTGTAGAAAAATCATTAGAAAAGTTACAAGTTGACTCGGTTGATTTATTGCTAGTTCACTGGCCTGCACCATCAAACAATGAGCCTATGAGCGAATACCTGACTGAGCTACTAAAAGCTAAAAAGTTAGGGTTAACCAAACATATAGGTGTATCAAACTTCACTATTGCGAACTTAAAAGAAGCGATGCAAACGTTAGACTCGCGTGAAATATTTACTAACCAAGTAGAAGTGCATCCCTATTTAACCAATACCAAACTGCGCGCCTTTTGTGCTCAACATGACATACATGTAACAGCCTATATGCCGTTTGTGGTTGGTAAAGTGTTAAACGATCAAACCATTATAGATATTGCTAATAAACACGATGCAACGCCAGCGCAAGTGGTTATTGCATGGGAAAATGCCAACGGCATGACCACAATTCCATCATCGACCAAGCGTAAAAACTTAGAAGATAACTTTAACGACAAGGTAAAACTTGATGATGAAGATATAGCGCGAATTGATGGCCTTGATTGCAACGACCGCCAAGCAACGCCTGACTTTGCACCACAGTGGGATCAATAACCAAAAAGCCAGAACCAAAACAGGTGCAGTTGAGCTGCACCTTTATTTTTGAAACAAGGAACACCCATGTTAACGGTAATTGCTACACTATCGAGTGAAAATAGCGATGCAGAGCGCCTCTTAACCGAGCTCGAAAACTTACAACAGTCCTCTCGCCAAGAAGTAGGCTGCCTGCGTTACGAACTATCAGTTAAAAACGATGCTGAGCAAACTAGCTATTTAGTGAGTGAGCAATGGGCGTCTAATGAGCATTTTGAAGCCCATAAAAACGCACCCCACTTTAAAGCCTTTGGTGATGCAGTAGGCGAACTTATTACCTCTACCAATATTGATGTGTATAAAACCATTGGTTAACTGTCACTAGGCTAATAGCAAAACAGGAGCTGTAACTTACAGCTCTTTTTTTGAAATATCATCTCCAAATACCCCCTTCAAATATCACCCTTTTCAGCTGCTCTCTTAAACTCAAAGCCGTTTATAAAGGCGATTTCATAATAGCCATCTTTAATAAGAAATACTGTTTGCATTGGTAGCAGTGGTTTGTCTGATATTACTGAACACACCCTTTTTAGTGTAATTTTGCATAGTCATAAACAGGTTAGGAGATAACTAGTCGTTTACAAATGTTTTTTGATGGTTAATATAAATACAAAAGGAATGTATGGACATTTGACGGTTTATAAACCGACAAAAGTCTTAAAAAAATGATTAGGCGAAAGGATAATTGTCGTGGGAAGAAAAAGTAGGTTAAAAAAAGAGCGTAGGGGATTAGAACAGCATGGATTAATTGAACGAACAGCCAATACACTTTTGTTGTTTGGTGAGCACAATCAATCTATCTATCGTTTTTTTCAAGAAGAGTGGCAAGCTGATGCCCTTGCGCGTGGCGAAGTTTGGTTAAGCACGTTAGAGGCTTGCAGGGCATACGAAGATCCTGAGCAAGGAGATCCTGAAGAGGCCTATGAAACCTACAATTCTGGTTATGCTGTAGGAGGTAGTAATGATCCGGGCTTTGTTGAGGTAGCCCGAAGAAGTGGGGTTTATATTGGCCCCGGTTGTAGTAACATAACCTTAAGTAACAATACAATGAAAACCATACTTCCAGATGCTTATGTATTGTGCACAACTACAGAATTTTCTCCTGAAAAATTAAGCGAAACGTTTGGTCGATACTGCGTAGAAGTTACAAACCCGAAGGACTTTTTTGTTTTAATTTCTGAATCCTTGGAAAAATCAAAAAAGATAAAAGAAGCTGCTGCAGGTAAGGTCATTTACAAAGATCGAAGCTATACCGGCATGGAGTCGCCTCCAGGTCGTATTGGTTTCGTAAAACCGCCTGATCTTTATGCAACACAAAGAGAATTTAGGCTGTTATGGGTGCCTGAAAATTCAAGTGGCCTTGCTCCGTTTCTCCTGAAATGTCCCGAGGCTGCTCATTTTTGTAAACGCATTGTCTAACAGAACAATCAATTTCGCGCTAATGTCAGTTGTTGAAGCTTCAGCCTTACAAATAGTTTAGTGTTGGAATCAATGTATATTTATATAATTACAGCTTCTATAGTTATTTAATTTATTGAAAATAAAGTCAAATTATCAACTTTTTTCAAGATGAGTGCCATATTAACATTTCTATAATTTTAGAAAAAACTTTCAATCCTTTTATATGACAGCTCAGTTTGGTAAAAAATGGTAATTATCTCGAGATTTCTAAATAAGACTGAAAAAGTAGAGTATTATTTTGCAATTATGCTAGAAGATATGGAGCGTCCGTTTATTTTAGGTGCGCAAAGTGTTGATCCTAAGCTGCCTTCAATTGCTCAGTGGGGGGCATCTTCAAGATTTGGACTTGATAGTCTTGATACCATTGAAGGAAAGTTATGGAAAGATTGGCGCTTTTCTTTAGAAATGCTTGGTGTCTCATGGGTAATACCAATTATTGAAGAGTCAGTAATAAAAGATGATGTATCTCATGCGGTTAATGAAATCATATCTAAATCGTAAATCTGCAATTAACAAGGCGTAGTTGTCGGACTGTTTGTCTCGTTGCACTAAAAATAAGCCGCAAAGCACAGTGTTGGCATTGTTTAATAAAACCAACAATCCATACATAGCTAAACTCCTCAGCCAAATACGACCCTTTACTTAATCGATAAATCGTATTTTAAAATAAGAGCATCAATATAGCGGCTACGTAATGTGAGTTGCTTTTCGTGATCGGCGCCATGGCTGAGGGCTTTATTTAAAAGCTTCATGGCAGGGTGAATACGGGTGCGCTCATCTTTATCTAAACTGGCTTTGCTGCGCAGTTCGGTTATATCGTCTACTAATAATCTGCCAATATCCACAGCCACAATTTCATCAATTAGGCCATTTTGGGTGAGCACGCCATATTTGCTGCATAAAAACTGTTGCCACACTTGCTGTAAATGCTCTTCTATTTCACAGCCAAACAATTCTTCGTTAAATATAAAGCCTTGCTGTGCAAGCTTAGCCAAGCACTGGGTATAATGCTGAGCAAACAAATTAAAAGCTTGGTTAGATGACTCAATTTTTTGCTTAACTAATCCTTGCCCCCAATTTACGCAGCCACGGGGATAATAATCGTCGTATTCTTCACATTCATATAACCCTGAATAAGAGCTGCAGCTCATTTGATTTTTAATGCAATAACTGGGTTTAGGGAAAATGCTCTGTGCTTGCCAATTTTCAAGAGTTTCAGTGTCTATGTTGAGTGCTTGGCATAACTCATCAGTGTGATAAAAGTGAGTGCTTAAATAGTCAGATAAACGCATAGTGGCTCGCTTAATAGTAAAAAACAAAATACTGTTTATTTGTACAGTTATTTATTTTGTATCATCAAACTCAATAACACAAGCCATTTTATAATTAAATACTGGCTATCACTGCAAATAGCGCGGTAAATATGGTACAAATAGGGCAAGTATTAATAACAATGATTTTTTTATGCGCACCCTAGAACAAATTAAACAAGCAAGCCTTATTACTGCAATTAAAACACCTTACTTAGCCAATGGTGAGATCGATCTTGCAAAGTATGATGAACTCGTTGAAATACAAATTGCAGCGGGTGTTGACGGCATAGTTGTTGGTGGCACCACCGGTGAAGGCCAGTTAATGAACTGGGAAGAGCACTTAATGCTAATTGCGCACAGTGCCAATAAATTTGGTGAGCAATTACTGATTGTAGGTAACACCGGCAGTAATAATACGCGCGAAGCAATTAAAGCAACAAAATATGGTTTTGCCAGCGGCATGCATGCCTCATTACAAATTAACCCTTACTACGGGCGCACATCAATTGCCGGTGTTAAAGAGCACTTTAAACGTGTGCTTGATATTGGTCCGGCGTTTATTTACAACGTAGCAGGGCGCACAGGTCAAGACCTCACCCCTGATATTATTGAACCACTGGCCCAGCATGAGCATTTTATTGGTGTTAAAGAATGTGGTGGCAATGAGCGTATAGCGCACTATGAACGACAAGGTATTGCGTGTTGGTCTGGTAATGATGACGAAGCACACGATGCACGCCATACTCATAAAGCACATGGCGTTATTTCAGTTACGTCTAACCTGATCCCGGGTTTGTTCCGTCAATTAATGGATAGCAAAAATGATGCGCTTAATAATTCATTACAACCATTAATTAACTGGCTGTTTTGCGAGCCAAACCCAATTGCCATTAACACCGCGATGATGATGACAGGCGCGGTTAACCCAGTGTTTAGAATGCCTTATGTGCCGCTTAGCGATGAGCAACAGCAACAAGGTGAAACCCTAATTAATCAGCTTAATGAGCAAGATTTTGTCGGTAGTCGAGCGCAGTGTGTGGATATTAGTAAGGTTTTGATTTTATCTTAAACTGTTAGACTATTTATTAAATACTAAATTTTCAAAGCAGCCTACTGTAAACACAGAGGCTGCTTTTTTATATCACTGCCAATAGTAGTTGAGTTTAAGCTGCCACATAGCTGAATTAGCGTGAGTGACCGCTAATCTAATATCAATATCTTGGCTTAAAGGCACTGCCATTTCTAGTTTGGTTTGCGCAGGGTTTTTGGCATTTAAGAATGACTTTTCGTAGGATGCTTTAAGTTTAATACCTGAGTCAGTACCAGTAATAATCCCCACTTCTACCGACGAATCATAAAAGTGGCTGTTTTTAGCTAAATCACCTAAATAACCATTAATTAAGCTATAGGCTAAGGTGTTGTTCCTAAATTGCCAAGCTTGTCCGGCTCCCCCCATAACAAAGCTACGTTTACAGGTTCTGCACAGTGCTGGTTGTCTGTCGAATCCAACATTAATTTTCCACGACCACTTAGATTCATTAGCCCAAGATAATTGGTTTGGATTGAATGACTCCAAATCTAATAAATGAACTTTGTTTATGTAAGTTTCGCCATCAGTAAACATCAGCTCGGTTTCTAACATTTCTAAATTAGAAAATGGAATGCGGGCAATATCAGAGGCAAGGGTATCAAAATAACTCAACCTAAACCCCAAAGTGTACTGTGTTTGCTCAGCCGTGTGCACCGCAGAAACTGAGCTATTAGAGGGCTTTTGCCCTTGATGTGGTGGCTGTTGGGTAAATTGAAATTTTACTTTGTTTTCGCCCATTGGCAGCTTTAAGCGCGCTTTAATCAGTGCATTTTTTAACTCACTTATTTTTACAGGGGTTTGCTTTTGAATTTGTTTTACTTGTACGAGTTCAAATAAAGCCCCAATAATGGCTTTTTGAGACTGTACTGGCAAAGCTAAAAAAGATTTGCTTTTAAGTACTGCTGATTCAGCAAAGATTTGTTTAGCAAAGCTGAGCTCTTTTTCACTTAAAGATTGAACGTGCTTGGCAAATACAGTGTCGCGCGAGGGGGTAAATGTGATCTTTTTAACCGCCGATTGGCCTTGGTAAGTGGCCGTGTTTAATCTTGAAAAAATAGTGGCTGGTATTACCCAAGGAGCGCCTTCGCTGGTTAGTTGATCGCCAATAACAAGTTCAATAATTTGCGCAAGATGAAATGCACAGTTTTCATCGGCAAAGTAATAATCAAATTCAGTGCCTAAAATTTCCCATAAGTGATTAGCAATAAAAACCACATCGCGCTCGTTTAGATTGAGGGTATATTCCCATAAATCTCTTAATTCTATTTCACCATAGTTGTGCTGGTGGCGATAAAACAATTGATCTGAAAAACCGGCTTTATAACCACCAAACAAGCCCTTGAGAATATACACCAAGCCGTTTTCATTATCTGGAACGTGTGCGCCATAGTTAATACTGTAATCTAATAATTTGTTTTTTGATTCGGTCGAGCGATTAAGTTTAAGTAATAAATGACCATATAATGATGCGGGATTACTCATATAACCAGATGCAAATACTAAACTAACAGAGTGAATTGCTTGTTGCTCTCGCCATTGCTTTAATTTGGGGCACTCTGCAGCTGGCATTGAAAAGGTTAAACCTTGCTCTTTGAGCCATTGGTAACGAGCAGGGTAGCGACATGGCATTGAGGGCAGGTTATTAAAAGCATGGATTGTTGCTTTTAATTCGGCAGCCGGATCAGTACGTCCGTTATCTGCAATAAAAAATGATGCGTTAGTAATATAACTGATGGTAGCTGGTTGGTTTTTGTAATGCCCTAATTTCAACCATATTGGGTGTTTGGCTAAAACAGAGATAGATTGCGTGGCAGAGCTTGAGAAAGAGATGAATAAAAAAGCACTAATTAAATAAAATAGAGGTTTCATTGTTTAACCAAAAAAAAAAGGGCTGTTAAGCCCTTTAATTATTAGATTGCAGCGCATTGAGATGAAAAGTTAGTTGTAATTTTACCTTCAACTAATTCATAAAATGCTTGTGCATTGTCTATTGGCGCGTTTGCGTAATCGTTACGTACCGAAGTGATAATTTGTTGATGTGCAGTTACATCACAACCACGTACGTTAAGCATTGCAGCGATATACTCGCCTTCACCCTGTGCTATTTCTTGTTCTAATACAGGAAAAGTTTGTTGAATAAACTGCGCTGTTTTTACGTTAGCGCCTTCACAACTTTCTACTGAAGAGATGTTAGAAGACACTGCAGTTGTGCCTAAATCCCAAATAATATTAGAAATTGCTGCAGCAACGCCATTATCTGGGAAAACCATCGCGCCAATACCACATTGTTGCCATGGGTTGATGCCACTTTTTGCTTGTGACGGCATTGAAACAAACGCGCTTACTAATACCGCAGCAGTTAAACATCTTTTTATCATTATTAATTTCCTTTAATTTATATTCACCCCACAAAATGGGCGGGAAAGTGTACCTGCTTTTTTTATTTAAATGCAAATGGTTATGTAACACAATGTAAAAGAACGGTGTAAAGTTTATAAAATCGCAATAAAGAAGTGAATAAGCGAGGATTAATATTGCGAGTTAAAATCATTTAGCTAACTCAAACAGCGTCTAATAATAGCTAATTACCCCGCATTTTATAAATTAGTGGTTTCTGGTGTTTAAAACTAACTGTTTAAGCGATTTTACTGTATAATTTGCGACCCTTGATAATGTGGCCGCAGGTTATACAGCAATGAATTTTAAATCTTTTAGTTTTGCCCCTGAACTTATTCAGGCGTTAGACGAACTTAATTACCACACCCTTACGCCCATTCAGCGCGCAGCTATTCCGGCTGTTCGTAAAGGTAAAGACGTTTTAGCGAGTGCTCAAACCGGCACAGGTAAAACCGCTGCCTTTGCACTCCCTATTATCCAAAAGTTATTTGAGTCAGATAGCAGTACTACGAATGCGCCAAGCGCCTTAGTCCTTGCACCTACGCGTGAGCTTGCAGAGCAAATAGCGAATAACTTTAAAGACTTTGCTAAGTACACTTCGCTAAAAGTAGTGAGTTTATTTGGTGGTGTTAATACCGCAGGACAAGAAATTGCACTCAAAGAAGGTGTGGATATTGTAGTAGCAACACCAGGGCGTTTACTTGATCATATTCGTTTAGGTAACTTAAGCCTTGCCCAAGTAAAACACTTAGTACTTGATGAAGCTGACCGTATGCTCGATATGGGCTTTATTAATGACATGCAAAGCGTGATAAAAAGCTGTGCTGATGAGCGTCAAATCTTATTGTTTTCAGCAACTTTCCCAGCAGCAATTAAACAATTTGCCTCTAAAGTGCTAAAGCAACCTGAAATTGTGCGTGTTGATCAAACTAACAGCACCGCAAGCACAGTACAACACGTGGTTTACCCGGTAGAAGAGCGCCGTAAGCAAGAGTTACTTTCTGAGCTAATTGGTAAGAAAAACTGGCAGCAAGTGCTGGTGTTTGTAAACATGAAAGAAACCGCAGATGAGCTAGTCACTGAGCTTAACCTAGACGGTATCCCAGCGGCAGTGTGTCATGGTGATAAATCGCAGGGTAACCGTCGTCGTGCGTTACGTGAATTCAAAGAAGGCAAAGTACGCGTTCTAGTTGCAACAGAAGTTGCAGCACGTGGTATTGATATTGACGGTTTACCGCGCGTTATTAATATTGATTTACCTTGGCTTGCTGAAGATTACGTACACCGCATTGGCCGTACAGGCCGTGCTGGTAACCAAGGACAAGCAATTTCGTTTGTTAGCCGCGAAGAAGAAAACATGTTGTTTGAAATTGAAACCTTAATTGGTCAAAAAATTAAACGTGTTTACTTAGAAGGTTACGAAGTAAGTAATCGTGAAGTACTGATTGATAAAATTGGTAAAAAGCCAGCGCATTTACGCCGCACCCGTGCTAATAAGCCATCAGGCCAAGCTACCGGTGAAGCGAGAGCGAAGAACCGTTCGCGTATTTCTAATGTACGTAAAAGCTTAAAAGGCGAAAAGCTATCACTTAAAAAGTAAGATAGCTAAGCCATTAAAAAAACCTGAGTTTACTCAGGTTTTTTTATGCCTAATACATTATCGATAATAGCAGCGTACGCATAAGCAGCCGCTTCAGCATTTTGATTAGCAATAACCGACAACCCAACCGGTAAGTGGCTTACTTTACCTACTGGCAAAGTGATATGGGTTGTTCCTGCAATAGCAGGCAATGAACTACTACTGCCTTTAAAGTTATCACCGTTAATTAAATCGGTTTTCCAGGCGGGCGAAACGGTGGGTGCAATCACAATATCTAGCTTATTATTGCGGTATAAATTGCTAATAGCGCGGTTTGCTAGTGCGCGATAACGCGCCTTGGTTTTTTGATATTGTTGTTTCTCACTCAAATCAACCGCGTTGGCTTGCTGTAAAATATCTTGCTCAAAGTAGAGCATTTCTTGCTGTTTATTTGCGGTATTGAATGCGATTAAATCGTCTAAGCTTTTTACCGTTACTTGCGTTGGTGTTTGGCTTAAATAATGATTAATTTCGGCTTTAAAGTCGTAAAGCAAGATGGCGTATTCATCAACGTAAAGTGTGCTTAAATCATCTTTTACTTCAACATTGACAACGGTATGACCTGCGTCTTTTAATGCTTGTAGCTGTTTAGCGTAAAGTTTTTGTGTTTCCACAGTAAACTTACTGGCAGGTAAAGCGCCTATTCTCAGTGACGGCTTAGGCGCTATACTATCAAGCTTTCTATTTACGTTGAGTGTTGATACATCATTAGGGTCTTCCCCTTGAATGACGGACAATACTGCGAGTGCATCTTTTAAAGAATGTGCCATTGGGCCTACCGAATCTTGGCTACTAGAAAGTGGCACCACGCCTGCGCGCGAAACTTGTCCCATACTGGGTTTTATGGCGTACACCCCATTAACAGATGCAGGGCAGGTAATTGAGCCGTCGGTTTCAGTGCCCAGCGCAATAGGTGCAAAATTTAAAGCAACCGCGACAGCAGAGCCCGAGCTTGAACCACACGGATTACGCGTTACATCATGGGCGTTATGGGTTTGCCCACCTATTGCACTCCAACCAGATGACGAATACGATGAGCGAAAATTAGCCCATTCACTTAAGTTCGCTTTGCCTAAAATAATAGCGCCTGCTTGGCGTAATTGTTTAACCACAAAGGCATCTTTATTGGTAATGTTATTTTTAAGTGCTAATGAGCCCGCTGTAGTGGGTAATGTACCTGTTGTTTCAATGTTATCTTTTAGTAATACCGCAATACCATGTAAAGGGCCTGCCCATTTTCCGGCTTTAAACAGAGCATCGAGTTGTTTGGCTTGTTCAATTGCAGTGGGCTCAATACTAATTACCGCATTATATTTAGGATTGAGCGCGTTTATTCTGTCGATATAAGTGCGGGTAAGCTGTTCAGCCGTGGTGGTGTTATTTTTATAGGCATTGTGAATGTCACTAATGGTTTTAAGCTCTGTATTGTTATCCGCTGCGTGTAAGTTAGTTATTGTACAAACACATAATGTTAAAAGTAGCCGTTTTATAATCATTGTTATTATCTATTTTATGGAAACACAGGTTATTTTTAGCACAAAAAAACCTCACATTGTGAGGTTTTTCGATAAAGGTCGATTAAATCGAGTTAGGCGTTTTCTAGCATCGATAACGCAACCGCCTCTGCGGCTTTAATACCATCAATACCCGCTGATAAAATACCACCCGCATAACCCGCGCCTTCACCTGCAGGGTAAAGCCCTTTAGTATTAATACTTTGGAAGGTTTTATCGCGCTTGATACTTATTGGTGATGAAGTACGCGTTTCTACCCCAGTGAGTAAGCCATCATTAGTTGAAAAACCACGAATTTGCTTGTTAAAAGCAGGAATTGCTTCACGCAAGGCTTCAATCGCAAAAGGAGGTAATACGTTGCTCAAATCAGTCAGTTTTATGCCCGGCGTATACGAAGGCTGTACATCGCCTAAATTAGCCGATGATTTACCTTTTAAAAAGTCGCCAATAAGCTGTGCAGGGGCATCGTAGTTTTTACCACCAAGTTCATAGGCTTGCTCTTCTAGTTTACGCTGTAAATCGATACCAGCCAAAGGGTGTCCAGGGAAGTCTTTTTCTGGCGAAATACCCACTACAATAGCACTGTTAGCATTACGTTCACTACGTGAATATTGGCTCATGCCATTGGTGACGACTCGGCCTTCTTCAGATGTTGCGGCAACTACTGTGCCGCCAGGGCACATACAAAAGCTATATACAGTACGGCCGTTATTACAATGGTGTACTAATTTGTAATCTGCAGAGCCTAAAATAGGGTTACCCGCATTATCGCCAAAGCGGCATTCATCAATCATTGATTGCTTATGTTCTATTCTAAAGCCCACTGAAAAGGGTTTAGCTTCAACATAAATGCCTTTATCGTGGATCATTTTAAACGTATCGCGGGCACTGTGGCCAACCGCTAATATCACATGGCGAGTTTCGAGCTGTTCACCATTAGAAAGCGTAAGCCCAGTCACTTGGCCGTTGTCTAAATGGATATCGTCAACGCGCGTGCTAAAACGAATTTCTCCACCAAGTTCAATAATACGTGCACGCATTTTTTCAATCATGGTTACCAGTTTAAAGGTACCAATATGCGGCTTACTCACGTATAAAATTTCTTCAGGAGCGCCGGCCTCTACAAACTCAGTAATGACTTTACGACCATAATGTTTAGGGTCTTTTACTTGGCTGTAGAGCTTACCGTCTGAGAACGTGCCTGCGCCACCTTCACCAAACTGTACGTTTGATTCTGTATTAAGGGCCTTTTTACGCCAAAAGCCAAAGGTGTCTTTGGTGCGCTCACGCACTTCTTTACCGCGCTCTAAAATAATTGGGTTAAAGCCCATTTGTGCCAACACTAAACCGGCAAATAAGCCACAAGGGCCAAAGCCAATTACCACAGGGCGTTCTTTAATACTGCTATTGGCGTGCGCTACAAATTTGTAGTTGGTGTCAGGGGAGACTTTAACGTGTTGGTCTTTTTCAAACGAGGTTAACAGTTGTGCTTCGTTATCCACTTCAACATCAAGCGTGTAAATCAGTAAAATGGCGCTTTTTTTACGTGCATCGTAACCGCGTTTAAACACATTGTAGCTGTGTAGCTGCTCTGGGCTTATATTTAATTTATTGATGATGGCTTGGCCAATGGCATTTTCGTCATGGTCAAGCGGCAGCTTTATTTCGGTTAAACGTATCATTAATATCTCTTTAGGTGTCATAGCGGGGATTAAATTCCGCTCACAATAAGGGGTGTGCACAAAGCGCTGATTTATAAGCGCCATATGTTACGTTAAATTGCCCACTTTTGGCACTTATTTATTGTGTTTTGGTAAGGGTTGGGTATGATCCGCAGCTGTTATTGTGAAACATTAGGTATTAAACCATTATGGCGTTTGTAGTCACCGAAAACTGTATAAAATGTAAGTACACTGATTGCGTATCAGTATGCCCTGCAGATGCATTTTTTGAAGGTCCTAATTTTTTGGCTATTAGCCCTATTGACTGTATTGACTGTGGTTTATGCGTACCTGAGTGTGCCGCTGATGCTATTTTTCAAGAAGATGAATTACCTGAATCGCAAAAAGAGTTTACTCAATTAAATGCGGAGCTAGCAGAAATATGGCCACGCATCACCCAAGTTAAACCCGCCCCGGAAGATGCCGATAGCTGGAATGGTGTGGCTAATAAATTAAAACTTCTCGACACATAATCATTCCACTTCGTTGTGTATTAGTTTTTTGTTAATTTTATTGCAAATAATAGCGCGCAACTATTAACAAATGTACCTGTATAATTTACACTCCTGAGCAAAGTTTACTTTTAACAAGTAAATAAACCTAAATGGATGTTTATGCAGTACTTTATACCTATAAAAATAACAACATTGCTGTTTTTTATCAGCTTCAGCCTCGGTTTAACTCTCAGCCCTAATGCACTTGCCGATAAGCTTAATTATCAACTCGCGCACATTAATAAAAATATTGATGTAGATGGCGTGCTTAACGAGCCACATTGGCAACAAGCAACACATGTTGCGGTAAACTACCAAGATGAGCCGAATGAAAAAGGCACACCGCCAGTAAAAACAGATGCATACCTTTATGACGATGGTCATAATTTATATGTGGCGTTTGTAGCTTACGACCCCGATCCGAGTAAAATTCGCGCGGCGCTTCGTGATAGAGATACCCTCTGGCAAGATGATACTGTCGGTTTGGTGATTGATACCTTTAACGATGAACGTACAGGCTATGAGTTTTATGTAAACCCACTGGGCGCTCAAGGTGACCTTCGCATGACGGATACCGATGAATGGGTGTCAGACTTATCGTGGGATGCCATTTGGGACAGTGCCGGTACCATAAACGAGCAAGGTTACGTAGTTGAAATGCGTATTCCGTTTAAAGCGCTGCGATTTGCGCAAAATAAAGATCAATCTACCTGGGGTTTTGCTGTAATGCGAAACTATCAGCGTGATGTGTTGTATCAATTATCAAGCACAGGCTTTGACCGTGATATTAAATGTAGTTTATGTCAGTTTGACAAAATAAGCGGATTTAATAATTTAGCACCAAGTAAAAACCTACAGCTAACGCCAACATTAACCGCACTGAGAAACGATCAAAAAACACAAGTACCGGGTGCGTGGGATAATGGCGATGTAGACACTGAGGTTGGGCTTGATCTTCGTTGGGGGGTTACCAAAGATGCAGTAATTAATGCCACCATAAATCCAGACTTTTCTCAGGTAGAAACCGATTCGTTAGAACTGGATGTAAACACCACTTACTCTATTTATTACGCTGAAAAGCGTCCGTTTTTCTTAGATGGCGCGTCTTATTTTAAAAGTAATTTATTTGAACTCCTTTATACACGTACCATAGCTGAGCCAAATATTGGCGCCAAGCTCACCGGTAAAACCGACAGTCACAGTTATGCGCTGATGTTTGCAGATGACGAAAACAGTAATATTTTATTGCCAAGTAACCAAGGCTCGGGCTTTGCTAACTTAAATGATAAAACCAAAGCGGCGGTGGCACGTTATCAATATGATATTGGCCAACAAGGCACTATTGGTGTTACTTCAACGCATCGCGAAAGTAGCGACTACCATAATACGGTGCTATCGGTTGATGGCAGCTATTGGTTTAATCAGTCAGATACGCTTAATTACCAAATAGCCCATGCTGATACCAACAACTCGCAGTTTTTAGTTGATAACTACAATTTAGCAGAGTCTCAGTCTGATCGGGCTTATGCATTAAAGCTGACACGCGATAAGCGCGATTATAAGCTCTACGCGACCTATGACAATATTGGTGAGGATTATCGGACCGATTTAGGTTATCAAGAAAAGGTAGACTATGAAAAAGTAGGCTTTGGTGGCGGACAAACTTGGTATGGTGATGAACATGACATGCTAACAACCTGGTCATACACCGCCGATTGGGATAAAACCTGGGCGCAGAATGGCGAGTTACTTGAAGAAGAATACGAAGGTTACATGACCTTTCAAGGTCAAAAGCAGTCTGTATTTGAGCTGGGTTTGTTAAATCGCTATGAAAATTATAACGGCAAGTTTTATAACCAAAATATTGGTTATTTTTATACGGCTTTTAGACCGTCAAAAGATCTGAGATTATCGTTATATGCCGAATATGCAAGCCGTATAGATTACACTAATGAGCAGCTAGGCGATGTTTTAACCACACAATCGCAGGCTGTTTGGGATATTAATAACCATTGGCAGGTCGATGTTAGGCATAATTATAGCCATTTAGATGATTACCAAGGGCGACGTGTTTTTACCGCAAACCTTATTGATTTTAGGCTTTATTATAAGTTTAGTATGCGCGCTATGCTTAAACTGATTTTACAGTTTGAAGATATAGACAGAAATGAAGATGCTTATTTTTATCAGGTTAGCGAAATCAACAAAGATTACGGTAGTCAGCTGGTGTACTCATACAAAATTAACGCACAAACCTTATTTTACTTAGGGTATTCAGATAAAGGTTATCAGGATGACTCGTTAAAAAGGATTGAGCGAGACCAACGTACTTTCTTTACTAAAGTCAGTTATGCGTGGCAATTATAACGCTATAAATAATATAAAAGTAAGATTTTGCTAGGCAATAAAAAAACACGCTAACCAGTAGCGTGTTTTTTTATATTTACTAGGGTCTGTTGACCTTTGTGGATTGAAATTTGTTCAAACTAGGGGGTGTTTAATCGCGGCGCGAGGTTTGTAACCTAGTGGGCTAAGTAAAAACCGAGCAACAAAGAGTAAATCGCCCCTAGGAAGAACCCTTTGGGCATCGCCTGTTTGGCATTAATGCTACGTTATCGCCTATTTATGGGGAATAACACTACATAGGCTCTGTTTTGCCTAAATACCAAACAGGCTGCTGCAAATTCAATCTTAAAAGTACAACAGACCCTGTTAACTATTACAAATCAAATGTACGTGAGATAGCAAGTACAATTCGCTCATCTGCGTAATCGTAATCTAGGCTGGTATTCTCAGCAGCCACTTCAATGCCAAACCCTTCATAGCTCGTTTGGTATGCTAAGCGGTAGTGATAATACGATTTGTCGCCCTTAGCTTCATCCCATTGGAACTTATTGCCATCGAGTGAGTTTGAAATATCAAAGCTGGCACGAATCGCATGATTTGGCGCAAGCTCGTAAGTGTGCGCAATCATAGAAATCACATGGCCAGTATCGTAGCCAAAGTAATCCCAGCTGTACCAAAAGTTAAGCTCTGTTTGGCCGTAGTCACTGGCGTAACCAAATTTAGTATACGCTTCTGCGTAGTTACCATCGCTGTTATTACCTTGGTAAGTGTAATAAGCAATACCGTAATCCAGGTTTACTTGTTCGTTTAACTGAATGTATCGGCCTACGTAAGCATCTAGTTCAAAGTCGGTGTCATCACCAAAATCAACGTTTGATGCCCATACACCGGCATAAACACCGTTATCATACGCGTAGTCAAGGCTTGCTTGCAGTGCCGGATCGTTATCTGTTTGTGATACACCATTAAAGGTGTAATCAGATGCAGCCGTAATCGTTGTTGACCAGTTAGCCGCTGCCGTTGTTGATAAAACGGTGAAAGGTAAAGCGATAAAAAGTTGTTTTAATTTATTGTTCATGTGTTTTCCTAGCTGATAGTTTCTATTTTTGTGTAATCAATTTTATTCGCTTTAGGCGATCCTTCGATATTGCTGACCGTTTTAAGTTTGCTGTAGGCAATAAAACCAAGGCAAATAAAGAATAACCCTATAACTAAAGCACCAACCCATTGAATTTGCAAAAACTCAAGCTTAAATAGCAATGTTAGTAGCGACAAAGCGACAACGTTCATGGCAATATATTTAAATTTACCAAAGCGTTTTACGGTTAGGTTTAAATTATCTGTGTATAAACGAATCAGTGAATCGAGCGAGTTAATAACAAATACGATACCTACAAACACCATAGCAAAGTTTTTGATTCCCTCGGTTGGAATACCGGCTTCATGGTAGTGATATAACACACTAAACCAGATAGCGATTGGAATCGATGGGAAAATCAGCATAGCACCAAGGACTTGATAGGTTTTTAAACCGCCCACAAAACGCGATGTAAATTGACCAATCATAATGCTCCACGCAAACCACCAAAATAAGTAAAACTCATGGTAATCATTCAGTGGTAATACAAACTCATTGATGTTGGCAAAGTAATTACCAATTAATCCGATGTTTTTAGTAAATGCAGAGAGTTCACTGTCGCCAAATAAGAAGGCATCAGCCCACATAAAGCCAATTAGGGCGATAAACAACCAAGTAGTTGCAATACTTAAAAAGCGCACATATTTAATATCGGTACTTGAATACACCGCAAAGCAAATAGCGGCAAGCACGATTAAGTAAAACGCAGGAATAACATTTGAGCCATCACCGAGTTCAGGTAAATACCACGGCAAGTTACTCAGTAATAAGTAAGCGGTAAACGCACAAGTACCAATAATGACCACATTGTTTAAAAACTTAACCCATGGAATTTCAAAAAACTTCACTTTGGGTTCTATTACACAGAAATAAAAGCACGTAAGAAAATAAAATCCCCAAATTAAAAATCCCCAATAACCAAACTCAATTGAGAGAGGATTGGCAAATGCATATTCTGGGCTTGCTTTTATGTCTGCATAACCGGCAAATTCGGTTAAAGGAAACATAATAAGGCCAACGTCTAGGCCTGAGGTAAACAGGATTGCTATAAAAGTGAATGTTCTCACTGGTGTGACGCCTACTACGCGTACATTGCCCCATTTTATTAAAATAGTAACAATGGCAAGTAAGGTGAAAATAATGCCTGCATTAAGCCAAATAGTCATTATCGCCCTCCCAGAATGAATAAAAATAACACATATATACTCCGTTTTTTATTGTGCTTGCATTAACACAGGCATAACCTATTTATGCTTGTGAGCCACTGCAAGGCGCATAAAGGCACTCCTTAAAGCATTTTGCTAAAAGAGTGGCCTTTATGGCAGGCTAAATTAAAGGGTTTTATTTCGTTGTGAAGTTTGCCAATCAGTGGCATTCACAACATCAACTCCTGTATGAGCTAAAGGCTTATTACCTAAAATAATATCAGCGGCTTTTTCGGCCACCATGATGGTAGGCGCATTTAAATTACCATTAGGTATGGTTGGAAAAATCGACGAGTCAACTACACGCAAGCTTTGCATGCCATGCACTTGGGTATTTGAGTTAACTACAGCCATTTCGTCTTCACCCATTTTACAAGAGCAAGAAGGGTGGTAAGCACTTTCCACTGCTTGGCGCACAAAGGCATCAATTTGCTCATCCGTTTGAACTTGTTGCCCTGGTTGAATTTCTTCACCACGGAAGTCGTCAAAGGCAGCTTGTTCAATAATTTCACGCGTTAAACGTACGCACGCCCTAAAGCCTTCAATGTCGTCTTGATGCTCAAGATAATTAAACACAATCTTTGGCGGCTGCGTCGGATCTGCTGAGGCAATAGTGACACTGCCACGACTTTTAGGTTTGTTATGACCTACATGCACTTGAAAACCATGCCCTGCAAAAGCACTGCGTCCATCATAACGCATCGCTGCCGGTAAAAAGTGATACTGAATATCAGGCCACTCTACCCCCGGTTTTGAGCGAATAAAGGCACACGATTCAAAGTGATTAGTTGAGCCTAAACCTTTACGGGTAAGCAGCCATTTTGCACCAATTAAACCTTTAGAAAACAAGCCTAATTTACCGTTTAAGGTAATGGGTTGTTTACACTTATATTGAAAGTAAAACTCTAAATGGTCTTGCAAGTTTTGACCAACACCTGGTAGGTGATGTTTTACTTCAACACCTGCTTTTTCAAGTATTTGTGTATCACCAATACCGGACAGTTGTAACAGGTGAGGAGAACCGATAGAGCCCGCACTTAAAATAACCTCTTTACTTGCTTTGGCTGTTTTAACTGTACCATTGAGCTTGTATTCAACGCCGGTTGCTTTTTTACCGTCTAAAATAACGCGCTGCGCAAGTGCACCGGTTACAATTGTTAGGTTACTGCGATGTTTAATCGGATCTAAATATTCACGAGAGGCTGAGCTGCGCACACCGTTTTTAACGGTCATGTGCATAGGGCCAAAGCCTTCTTGTTGAGCACTATTATAATCAGCTGTAGTGGCATAACCCGCTTGAGCACCAGCATCAATAAAGGCGCTATACAAAGGGTTTTCCATGTTATTACCGTTATTAACGCCAAGGGGGCCTTTTCCACCACGATGGCTGTTTTCACCTAGGTAAAAACTTTCTGCTTTTTTAAAATACGGTAAACAGGCTTGATAATCCCAGCCATTAGCGCCATGTTGCTGCCATTCATCAAAATCTTTCGCATGACCACGTACATACACCATGCCATTAATAGATGATGAGCCGCCAAGCACTTTACCGCGTGGGCAGTGCATTTCACGGTTATCTAAGTACTTTTCTGGCTGCGTATGAAATTGCCACGCATACTTATCGGTATTCATTGGTATCGACAGAGCAGTGGGCATTTTAATAAAGATGCTTTTATCGCTGCCGCCGGTTTCAAGTAACAATACCTTGTTACTTGAATCTTCAGACAAGCGATTTGCTAACACACAACCTGCTGAGCCCGCGCCTACAATAATATAATCAAAAGAGTGGTTCATAATGATTCCTTAAAATGGGCTTTCTATGTCAGCCATACCAACATAAACAGACTTAGTTTGCGTGTAATGATCAAGCGTTTGTATGCCGTTTTCGCGGCCGATACCTGATTGCTTATAGCCACCTACAGGCATTTCTGCCGGCGAGTTACCGTAAGCATTGATCCAACAAATCCCCGCTTGTAGCTGATGAATAACGCGATGAGCACGTTTAATATCGCTTGTGAATACGCCAGCAGCTAAACCTAAGTGAGTGCCGTTAGCACGTGCAATTACATCATCTTCGTCATCAAATACTAAAACGCTCATTACTGGGCCAAAAATTTCTTCTTTAACAATCGTCATTTCATCGTTGCAATCAACAAATACGGTTGGCGCTACAAAATAACCATTTGGCGCAGATGCTGGTGAAAGCGTTGAGCCACCGGTTAATAGCGTTGCCCCTTCTTCAAGGCCTTTGTTGATGTAGCTCAGCACTAAATCTTGATGCTTTTTAGAAATAAGCGCGCCAAAGTTAGTGTTTAAATCTTGTGGATCACCGGCAATAATATTGTTTTCGGTGCGAGTTTTAAGCTCATCAATAAACTGCTGGTACACATTTTTGTGAACATAGATACGAGTGCAATTAGTACAAATTTCACCTTGGGTATAAAAGTTCCCTAACATTACCGCGCTTACTGCTTGCTCTATATTGGCATCGTCAAAGACAAGTAACGGCGATTTACCACCTAGTTCCATAGTCACATCTTTTAATGTACCTGCTGCACTGGCGACGACTTTCTTACCGGTACCTACTTCACCAGTAAACGATACTTTTTCAATATCTTGATGTGCAGTAAGCCATTGGCCTACTTCACCCGCGCCTTGAACTACATTGAATACGCCAGCGGGTACACCTGCTTCAATAAATACCTCGGCTAATTTAATTGCGCCAAGCGGGGTTTCTTCTGAAGGTTTAAAAATAAATGCATTACCCGCAGCAAGGGCAGGGCCAGACTTCCAACATGCAATTTGTAATGGGTAGTTCCATGCACCAATACCAGCACAAATACCTAAAGGCTCTTTGCGTGTGTAGTAAAAATCATCGCCAACCATTTGTTGTTGACCAACTTGCGCAGGGGCAAGGCCTGCAAAATATTCAATTACATCTGCGCCTGTTTCAACATCTACGCAGTTAGCTTCTTGCATTGGTTTACCGGTATCGAGCACTTCAACTAGTGCAAGCTCATCATTACGCTTGCGTAAAATAGCAACGGCGTTTAATAAAATACGGCTGCGCTCAATAGGGGTCATGGCTGACCAAACTTTAAAGCCTTGTTTTGCACTTTCAATTGCTGCGTTTTGAACGTATTCATCGGCAACTTCAACGGCATAAATTACTTGGCCGGTTGCAGGATTTACTACATCAAATGTTTCGCCGCTTTTGTTTGCAAGGAATTGACCGTTGATAAAGTTTTGATAGATAGGTGTAGTCACGTTAGGCTCCATATTGCTTGATAAGTGAATGCACGTAGTTTTTAGCCAGTGATTCACTGTGTTTAAACTGATTTTCGTCTGATTGGCTTAATACGGCTCGTAGCCATAAACCATCGATCATTGCTGCGGTTAACTCTGCCGCGAGGTTTGCTTGCGCTAAAGGCATTAATTGCTTAAATGAAACGGTTAAATTGCTTTGCAAGCGTTTGCTGTTTACATTTTGTAAACGATGAAGTTCCTTGTCGTGCATTGATTGCGCCCAAAAACTTAACCACGTCCGAGTGGTGTCTTTTCGTTGTTGTACTAGCGCAAAGTTTGATTCAACAATAAACATTAACCTTTGAGTTGGCGTGGTCTTTTCATCTACTTTGCTGATCAAGTCATATTTCAAGTTAGACAGTAAGTAACGCACAGTTGCTTCAATTAGCCCCTGTTTCCCACCAAAGTAATGGCTAATTATGCCAGAAGACATCCCCGCATTTTTGCTAATACTATTAATTGTGGTTGCTTGTAACCCTTTTTGAGCAACTGACTCTATTGTTGCGTCAATTAGCTGCTGACGCCTTACAGGTTCCATTCCAACTTTAGGCATAATTTTTATTAATTGATCGTTCAATAAAGATAAGCTTAAGGTAATAGCTCTAACAATTCAAGGTTCGTGAAAATGGTGAGTGTCTGAAATGTGGATAAATAATTAATAAAATAAGTCTAAAATGAAGTTATATTAACAAGCTGAATTTTTATAAAATATCATTTAATAACAATTTGTTACGTGTGTTTTTTTGATTGCTTTTTGCGGTGTAATTATTTGTTTACACAATTGTTGAAACTTTTAGTGATTTATTTATTAGTGTGATAACTATTAGAGTACTAATTGTATTTTTTGTGGGCAGGTTACTTTAAAAAGCGGTAAGGCGAGTTTGTGGGAAGATCCAAGAAAAAAGATTTAGGAAGTGAAATATGAGATTAATTTACAGAAATGTTAACTAAGTGAAGAGATAAATAAAGACGCTGTTTAGGTTTCAACAACGCCTTTAAAGAGCAAAGGATAACGTCTTAAACGGTTGCCAATATAATCGTCAGCCATAATTTGATCGCAAATTTCATCAATATTATCGGTCGCTTCAAATACCCAATCAAAACGTTCTATTGCAAGTAAAAACCCACGCTTTAAATGCGTTTGCGCACGGTAATAAGCAAGGTTGTTTTTGATGAGTTGCAGCTTTTTAGGCTCTGCTTTTAATTGCGCAATAACTTGATTAATAAACTGCAAATTGCGCGAACTGGTTGGTCTGTTTCTTCTATTTGTTGATCGCATCACTCTTCATTAGCTATGTTGTAAAGTTTTTTCAAAAAGTCGTCTTTGTGTTTGTCGTGTTCATAATCAAGGTGATAAGTATTATGAAACCCAAAGCGAAGTAAAACACCACTGCCTTGTAAATAGACGGTGTAGCCATCTATATCAGAATATGCAGTGATCCCTTGATAAAATTTACCTTCTTCTGTGACTTCTCCGCGTTGTTGAATGCGTTCGTAAACCGCTAGAATTTGTTTATTGTCGATTTCATTTTTCATTGTTTGTCCCTTTTATTTAATCACTCATACGCTATAGAAGTGAGGGTCGATCATCATAAAAACAATAGTCTAAAAAGTATGATATTGCTTTGTTATTTTTCATTTATAAATTATGCTCAAAGTTCACTTTTTGTTGAGCTTTTACCATGATAGACAAAGCGTTACTTTTGAAAACTCGTGAATTATCCGACCAACTCATTGCATTGCAAACACCCATTAGAATACTCGATGCAATAAATTGGGATAAACAAATTAAAGAGGAATTTTTTAGACAAAAATGTCAAAAAAATCCACTTATTGATCGTGCTTATTATCAACAGCGCGATTTAGGATTTGTTCCTAGCGAGTTGCGCCAAGCATTTTCAACACTGCACCGCAATATTATTAACCAGTTGGGGCAATTAAACCCAATTGCACAATATATGGGTAAAATGTGTACCGAATATAAAACGGTTCTGAGCATGCTTGAATACCGCGGTACGCCAGAGTTTCATGACTTATCAGTGGAGCTATTTGGTCATCCTAAAGATTTGTTTCATGCTGGTGAGCCATCTCTATCAGAACTGGCTAATATGCTTGAACAGCCTTTAAAAAATTTACTTGCAGCGGATATTTTGCCTGAAGATCCTAAAAATATTGATGCCAGCGACGCGGTGCGGATTTTATCTGAACAGGTCAATGCCAGCATGCCGGGAATAAACGTAGAAGTGATGCTAAGTGATGGTATTGTCAGCGATGCGGCAGCAGGTGCTAATAATATTAAGCTCAATCAAGATGTTAAGTTTTCTCAGCGCGAATTAGATATTTTAGAAGTGCACGAGGGCTGGATCCATGTAGGCACCACTCAAAATGGCTTAGCGCAACCTTATTTAACTTGCTTGAGTAAAGGCACACCAAGCTCTACGGTGACCCAAGAGGGGCTTGCAGTACTGACGGAAATTATTACTCTTAAATCAACACCACGTCGTTTATCAAAATTAGTAAACCGTATTCAAGCGGTGACGAAAGTAATTGATGGTGCTGAGTTTATCGATATTTACCGAGATTACGTTGCTCAAGGTTTATCAAAAGACGACAGCTATACTCTTGCACAGCGCGTTTTTAGAGGCAGTACCGCAACCGGCTTACCCTTTACCAAAGATATTGCTTACATAAAAGGCTTTGTTTTAGTTTACAACTTAATTAGGGTGGCGATACAGCTTGGTCGAATTGATCAGTTGCCATTATTGCTGGTGGGTAAAATATCAATTGATGACTTTAGATTAATATCGCAATTGCATGACTTAGGTGTCATTGATAATCCGCAATTTGTGCCGCCTCATTTTAAAGATTTAAGAGGCCTTGCTACGTGGCTCAGCTTTGGTCGATTTATTGGCGATTTGTCTTTTGAACAATTAGAAAATGACTATAAGCCGTTGTTTTTATAATATTAAAGAGGAAAGCGGCTCCTTCTTTAGCAAAAAGCGTAGTTGAAATGAGCAACTGTGTTTAAGTTTACACACATAAGCCTGCATGCCTATAGGGGAGCAATTGATTATTCTCATTTTTTATTGTTTCATCGATAAATAAAATTGTTTTAAGCCGTTCATTAGGCACAAAAAAAGCCCAAAAGTGGGCTTTTTAAATTCAACACACTTTGGTTATCGTGCGTTGGTGCTTTCAAATATTTTGTCTGCAGAGGCAGCGACAAAACCGGTGTAAATTTCACCATCAGGTTTTGGATAACGAATAGCAAACTCGTAAAAACAGCTAGGAATGCGCATATCGCCATCGCTAAAGGTTACGGCGTACTCATCAGCTAATGTTGATGATTGCTCTAATAGCACCTCTGGTGAGCCTTTTACTTCGCCTCCTGAGGTATTAAGCGCAAAGCCAGCATCTTTAAGAGCTTGGTTTACATCATGGATGTTATCAAACTTAGCTAAGGTATTAATGTTCACAGTAAAGTGATTTGCACGGTAACCCCACGCAGACATCCACGCCGCATATTCGCTCTCTGCTAATAGCTTTTTGTAAGTATCAGTGCTTACTTGCCAATGTGTACCTGAATATAAAAAGTTATCGGCAGTCACCGCACTTTCGTCAATTTGTGCAACCATATCAGTAACAATTGCTTGAAGCTCAGGCGAGCATTTTTCAACTAATAACTCAGAAATAAACACTTTAGGTTGCGTTGGATCGCTGTGCTCGTAGTGCTTAGCGTAGAGTTTTTTTGCTTCAAAATGGTACTCACCACATTCTTTGTAGCCAATGGCTAAAAAGTGTGCAGCTAGTTTTTCAAGGCCTACTTTTTCAATATTAAAAGTACGCAGCGCAATATGATCGTTGATTATGTCGTCTTTTTGCGTTGAGCCTAATAGGTCATGAATTTTGTCAGCCGATGGCGTTACGCTTAGGTAGTTTTGCCACAGGTTATCAAATAATGTGTTTACATCAGTATGCATGGTAAATCCTTAAATCTGTTTAAATTGTTATTCAATTATTAAGCCCGGCGCGAGGGTTTGCGGTAAATTAACTTTTTCTGACTCTACAGAGGCCACTGGGTATGCGCAATAATCTGCAGCGTAGTATGCACTGGCTCTGTGGTTGCCACTGGCACCTATACCACCAAATGGCGCTGCGCTTGATGCGCCTGTAATAGGGCGGTTCCAGTTAACAATGCCGGCACGAATACGTTTTAAAAAGTGACTGTAATCATCTTCGCTATCAGCAAGTAAACCAGCAGATAAACCAAAGCTGGTGTTGTTTGCTTCTGTTATAGCGCTATTGAAATCAGTGTAACGATATACTTTTATAAGCGGGCCAAAGTGTTCTTCATCGGCAATTTCGCTAATGTTAGTGACATCAATAATGCCTGGGCTTACAAACCCAGTGCCTGATTTTAACTGTTTAAGCTCAACAAGAATCTCAGCACCTTTTTTAACTAGCTCAGCTTGCGCTGCCACCATGCCTAATGCGGCTTTTTCACTGATCATAGCACCCATAAAAGGTTGATCGTCCGCAAAGCTATCGTCTACTAAGATATTTTTGGTGGCGCTGATCAGCTTTTCTAAAATAGCATCGCCATTGGGCGACTTTTCAATAAATAAACGGCGTGCACAAGTACAGCGTTGGCCAGAGGTGATAAAACCCGATTGAATAATATCGTGCACAGCGGCGCTAACATCAGCAACATCTTTAACCACTAGCGGGTTATTACCGCCCATTTCAAGCGCTAAAATTTTACCTGGGTGGCCAGCAAATTGTTTATGTAATAAATGACCTGTGTTTGAGCTACCAGTAAAAAATAGGCCATCTATATCTTGATGTGAGGCCAGCGCTTTACCTGTTTCTAACTCACCTTGAACAAGGTTTATAACCCCAGCAGGTAAGCCTGCTTTTAACCATAGTTCTAAGGTAAACTGCGCTACATGAGGAGTTAATTCTGATGGTTTAAATACCACGGTATTACCGGCTAGTATGGCTGGTACAATATGGCCGTTTGGTAAATGCCCAGGGAAATTATACGGACCAAAAATAGCGACCACACCGTGAGGTTTGTGGCGAATAAAGGCTTTTGCACCAGGCATTGGGTTTTCGGTTGTACCAGTACGTTCATTATAAGCACGGATCGCAATGGCCACTTTGCCTGTCATCGCGCCCACTTCTGTGCGTGTTTCCCATAGCGGTTTACCTGTTTCACGAGCAATAATAGCGGCAAACTCTTCGCTGTGTTCTTTTAGTTGGGCTACGAAGTTTTCTAAAATAGTAATACGTTGCTCAATTGGCATGTCTGCCCATTGAACTTGCGCGGCTCTTGCCGCTTTTATGGCACTGTCAACTTGCTCTGCGTTGGCGCCCTTACCTTGCCATACAATTTCACCATTACTTGGGTTAATAGAATCAAACGCAGGGCCTTTGCCTACAAGCCATTGATTATTAATTAGTTGTGTGTTCATAAATAATGTTACAGGCGGAAAAATCGCGCTGCATCTCCTTGTTTTAAATGAAGTGCATCAGCTACTTCTTGGCTGATGATTAAGGTGTGCTTTGCCTGATTGTAATGAGCATGTTTGGTGAATGTGGCTCTGAAATCACTAACCCCTTGATTACAAATAGCAAGGGTGTCTGAGCTTTGCTCATTGATATGTTCAAGCTCGCCAATAGTAATAGGGCACACCTGTGAATCACGAATACTGCGAATATTACCAAGTTTTGCTTCTACAGTTGGGCCTGCGTCAAATAAATCAACGTATCCGCGGTGTTCAAAACCTTCTTTTTCTAGCAGTTTTAGTGCTGGTTTGGTTTTATCATGCACATGGCCAATAACCGCTTGTGCTTTTTTGCTCAGCAAATTCACATAGATAGGGTATTTAGGCATGAGTTCGCTAATAAACACTTTATCGCCTAACCCCACTAAATGGTCGGCTTGTGGGAATTCAATGCTAAAAAAGTGTTCCTGCAACCATTGCCAAAATGGCGAGTGACCGTCTTCATCGCTAACACCACGCATTTCAGCAATTACTGTGTCGGCAAAGCGCTCGCTGTGTTGCGCCATAAATAAAAAACGTGAACGTGATAAAAAACGTCCCGTCAGGCCTTTTCTACTGTCTTCACGTAAAAATAAAGTACATATTTCTGAGCAGCCAGTGTAGTCATTACACATACTCAAAATATCTACGGTATTGTAAACGTTTAAAGTGGGTGAATGGTGAACGGTTTTACCTAGATGATAATGATACAAAGGTACAGATAACCCGACGGCCGCTTCTATGGCGGTAGTGCCAATTACCTTGCCGGTTTCACTGTCTTCTAAAACAAATAGATAGCTTTCGTCGATGGGCTTATCTACGTTTTTAGTAAAACTGTTTTGCGCACGATCAATTTTTTCTTGTAGTTGCCCATCATCGACAGGTAAAGAGGTAAAGCCATGGCCAGACTCAATAGCAATCTCTTTAAGTGCTGCAAAATCATTGACAGTAATAGGACGTAATACTTGCATTAACTACTTGCTCCAACAACATATAAAATCCTGAGGTAAACGTGTGTTTGCCTCAGGACTTAGTTATGTTTTACTTAGTTATTAACCGTTTACTACATCGCTAACTGCTTTTTCAAAGCGAGCTAAGCCTTCTTTAATGTCCTCAAATGGGATCACTAATGAAGGTGTAAAACGAATAACGTTCATACCGGCTACTAGGTTCATTAAGCCGTTATTTGCACTTGCTACTAAAAAGTCACGAGCACGGCCTTCAAATTTCTCATTTAATACCGCACCGATTAGTAAGCCTTTACCACGGACTTCGCTAAATACATGGTATTTTTCATTAATTGCATTTAAGCCATCACGGAACATTTGTTCACGCTCTTTTACGCCATCTAATACAGCAGGCGTATTAACGGTATCAAATGCCGCTTCTGCAACAGCACAAGCCAACGGGTTACCACCATATGTAGAACCATGCGTGCCTACTTTTAGGTGTGCTGCAATTTCCGTGGTGGTGATCATAGCGCCAATTGGAAAACCGCCACCTAAGGCTTTAGCCGTCGTTAAGATATCAGGAATAACATCTAAGCCTTCGTATGCGTATAAGTGACCTGTACGGCCAACGCCGGTTTGCACTTCATCAAAAATAAGTAGTGCGTTGTGTTTAGTACACAGTTCACGTACTTTTTGTGCAAATTCATTAGTTGGTGGCACAATGCCGCCTTCACCTTGTAATGGCTCCATCATTACCGCACAGGTATCATCACCAATTAAGGCTTCAAAAGCGGCAATATCATTGTAGTCACAATGAACAATATCAGCAGGTTTTGGACCAAAACCGTCAGAATAAGCAGCTTGGCCACCCACTGTTACAGTGAAAAATGTACGACCATGAAAACCTTTATTGAAAGCAATAATTTTAGTTTTTTCAGCACCAAATTTATCCAGTGCAAAGCGACGTGCTAATTTTAATGCTGCTTCGTTTGCTTCAGCCCCTGAGTTTGCAAAGTAAACTTTTTCAGCAAACGTGGCATCAACCATTTTTTTAGCTAGACGAAGAGCTGGCTCATTGGTCATTACATTTGATAAGTGCCAAATTTTTTCGCCTTGCTCTTTAAGTGCACCGACTAATGCAGGATGGCAATGCCCTAAACAATTAACTGCAATACCACCGGCAAAATCGATAAATTCGTTATTGTTCTGATCCCACACACGTGAGCCTTCACCGCGAACAGGAACAACAGCTGAAGGGTTGTAATTAGGGACCATTACGTCGTTAAATAAATCTCTGGTTACTTGCATTTTTACACCTAAATTATTCACATAAAAAAATACGTTGCTGAAAAAATAACGATAAGGTCAGGATGATTCAGCAATACAATGTGTTTTACTTATTAAAAATGTCATTATCAAAGGTTATGAATGAAATTTGCAGTGCTATTTTGTGAAAAATGATTAGAATAATAGTCAAATTAACGAATTTAATTAGCATTATGATAACTCCCCAAGATGAAAAACTACTCTCAGTATTAAAAACGAACGCCCGTGCTAGCATTTCTGATCTTGCAAGGCATTTGAGTTTATCTCGTTCAACGGTGCAAAGCCGAATGCTAAAATTAGAGCAAAGTGGGATCATTAAGGGTTATAGCGTTGACTTTGGAGATGACTTTTTAAATAGCTTGGTCTCTGCGCATGTTTCAATAAAAGTAAAACAGAAGCTAACAACAAAAACTAATATTGAATTAAAGCAAATTGATGCGATTTCTCAGTTGTATGCAATTAGTGGAGAGTTTGATTTAATTGCTATTGTAGAAGCACAGAACCTTGAGCAGTTAAGCCACTTACTTGATGATATTGGTAACTTAGATGGGGTAGAGCGTACCCGTTCATCGGTTATTTTAGAGACTAAATTTAAGCGTTAATTCGATTTATTTAGTACATTAAGTGAGCATTAATTATTTGCATTTAAGCTAACTTGATTGTAGTCTACTTGATATTAGGAACAAGGAATGTTTTTAACCAAATCAATAGGCTTATTGCCCTGCATTTGTTGCAATCCTCCAGTACTTAAAAAATCTCATCAATACAGTTATTAATCTTATTAGCATTGGCTAATAAGGTGTGAGTGAAATAGGACGTTTTTGGCACCACTGCGCAAAGACTTTATAAGGAAATGTTATGAAATACACAACAATGGCTGCTGTGGCATTATTAATAGGTGGCTCATATTTAAGTGCAAAAGCGACTTTATTTGACCCTGCACAGAGCATAACGGTTGAAACTTACAGCGATATATTCTTCAAATTAGAATCCTCTCCTGTCAGCATTAATGAAATTATTACCGGGGCGAGTCAATTTGCCGATAGCTTGTGTGATGAAAGCATCTACCAAGAAGTAATTGGCGAATCGGTAAACTCATGTAAGCAAAAATTCAAACAATCTCAAGCACAATGTGCTGAGTTTATAATAAAAAATAACGAGCCTATGTACACTGATAAAGTGGCAATAACACAGCTCTCTGAGAAGTTTATTAATTGCATGACCAATAGCTAAAATAGCGCTTACAGTTCTTAATTTATTAAAAATGCGGCTCCTAAACTGGATGAGCATTGATGCTTTAATTTTTATTTAGCATATTCCACTGCGTGGTCTATGCTAAATTTTATTAATGCTCAAACGCCCAGTTTGCTTTAGGGAGTACAATGCAAGAAAATTTACTGAATTCAGTCATCAAAATAACAAAAAATAGAGATGTAGATTCTCTTGAATATAGTTTGATATCGACCATCCAAGAATTTATAGGCTGTAAAGAAGTCTCAGTTTATAAAGATATAGAAGTTCAAGGCCAACTGACTATTGAGCAAAGTCTTTGCTTAAAAGTGACGGGTGAAAAGCAATTCGAGTGGGTACAACGACAAATTGTTGCACAGCCTGAGGATGAACTTCTATCGTGTTTACGTTCTGCCTGTATTATTACTGTTCAGTCTGCCGATGGAATTGAACGCCGTTGGCTCCCCATTACCCGCCAAGAAAAAACAGTTGCTGCCATTTCTGTGGTTTCAAAAAGTTTAGATAGTTCGGCTCAAGTGATGCTAAATGCTTTTTGCCGCATATTTGAAAACTATTTAGTGATACTCCATGAAAACGAAAGAGACAAATTAACGGGGCTGTTAAATAGACAGACATTTGAGAAAAAAATAAAACAGCTAATTGAAAAACAAGTATTAAAAATGCACGGCTCATCCCGAGATAAGGATAAAAGGCAACAAAAGCAGGCATCAACATCTTGGCTGGCTATTTTAGATATTGATCATTTTAAAAATATAAATGATCAATACGGTCATATCTGTGGAGATGAAGTGTTACTGGTATTAGCGCAAAAAATGCGTCACTTTTTTCGCTCAACAGATTTAATTTTTCGTTTTGGTGGGGAAGAATTCGTGATTGTTTTTGAGCCCACAGATGCTGACTCAATCAGTAATAAAATGGCTGAATTTATACAGCTCATTAGAAATACATCGTTTCCTTTTGTTGAAAATATGACGATCAGTGCTGGTTTAGCGCGTATTAGTCCTTATGATTTTCCAATTGCAGTGCTAGAAAGCGCAGATAAAGCGCTTTATTATGCAAAAAATAATGGCCGAGATAAATTTTGTATCTATGAAGATTTACTTGCCGAGAACTTAATAAGTGTACAAGTTAATTCCTCAGAAATAGATTTATTTTAAACTACTGCGGCTGAGGATGGCTTCGCTGCACTTTCACTTTGGTTACTTGGTCGAGCTTTATAAAATAAACATTGCCGCCAATGCCTTTGAATTCTTCATCGGTAAAGGCGATGGTATTGTCATCATAAAAGGTGATTGCCTCTTTTTGGGTTACAATACCTAAGTCAATTTTAAATACATCGCCAGAGAAAAACTTATCGCCTTTAAAGTTTTCAAACAGCCAAATACTGGTTGAATCTAATAGCGCGAGCTTTTTTCTATCTGGGCTAAGTGCTGCGGATGTGATCCAGCAAAGCTTTTCCATGGTGGTGCACGTTTTAAATGAATCTATCAGCTGGGCATCAAAATTCGCTGCATGGTCGCCTACTTTGTAAACGTTAGTAATTCCATCGAATGGCTCTGTGCGATTTTTAGTAAACAAGTATAAATGTCGACCAAAAGCGACAAACGCTTCTAAGTCATAATTACGTTGATCAGGTTGTATTGGGCTGCCATCTAATTCTGGGTAGGTAAACTTTATAATTTCAGCTTCTGTTGTATTGGTTTTTATATCTATAGGGTTTTCTATTTTATAAATTGTTAGCCATTTACGTTCATTTTTATTATTACCAAAGTCGCCTAAAAAGAAATGACCAAACTTATTTTGCGTCATATCTTCCCAATCTATATTTTTTGCATTCGTGACGAGTACTTCTTTTGCAATTGAACCATCGTCATTGAGCCTATAAAGCTTAGGCTCGTCGCCACTATCGTTAATAGCCCAAAGCCGTTTATGTTTATCAAACTCAATGCCTGAAATTTCTTTTAGTTTTGGGTCTACAGAGACCACCTTTTTACTATATAGTGTATAAATTGAACTGCCTACAACAGCCGTAATGATGCTAAAGACGATAACAGAAGTAATAAGGATGCTTTTTTTCAACATTGTATTTAAGTGTTCATCGGGTTGGCTGAGTAGATAGTTATTATCGCTGATGATGTTGTTAAGCTAAAGGTTTTTATAGTTTTAATGTAGTAATAAAAATTAATAAGTATGTGTATAAGGACAAAAGCAAATTAATTAGCTGTTATGGTGTAGTTGGTTTAAAAGTTGCTCAGTTGCAGTGCTTACGTAAAAATCAGTTTTAATGGTTAAAATTGCACCAAACCAGTGCGGTAAAATAAATAACGCACTGTAATAATGCGTAAATAAAGTTTTGATTAACTTTAAAGCTGTTTTTATGTGAATGAATGGATTCCACATCGCCTTTTTAAGCTGTTTGGCCTGTGGCAAAGATGAATAACCCTTATGGTTTAGTTGGAGCCTATTATGTTGAATAAACGCTTTTTTAAAACAAAAAATGAAGCAGAAGTAACCTTTGAATTTTCTCACCCAGATGCAGATGATGTCTGTTTACTTGGAGAATTTAATGATTGGCAGCCGGTGCCAATGAAGCACAACAAAAAGCTTGGCGTATTTAAATGCAAGCAACGTCTTCCCGTTGATAAAGAGTTTCATTTTCGCTATTTAATAAATGGTAAACAGTGGGATAACGATCATCAGGCTGATGGGTATATTGCTAATAATTTTGGTACAGAAAATAGTATAGTAAATACACAACGCATTAATTAAGGTCGCTGAATGGACGCACTATCGCAATTGTTTTATTTGCATGGTATTGGTTACGAATACACTAAGTATACGGGTGAACACGTTATATTTAGCGAAGACACACGTAAATCTGCTTTGCACTGCTGTGGCGTTGACACACGTGATACGGCGCAAATAACCCAGTTAAATTATCAATTGGATGCGGCTACATGGTTAACACTCGCACCTGCTGTTAGCATAATAGATCAGGCTAGTAATGTGCTAAAGGTGCGTGTTAATGAAGCTGATACGCATCACAAAATTACATTAACTGTGGCAGCATTAAATATAAAGCTGCAATTTGAACACATTGCTCAGTATGCAGCATTAGGTGAGTACTTTGTAAATGGGTGTCGTTATATAGAAATAGCGCTACCACTGACGCATTTACCAACCGGCTATTATGATGCGTTATTAACGATGGGTGAGCAATCAGCGAAAACACAAATTTGGTCGACCCCTGAACAAGCCTACCAAATAGCGGATAAAAAACGCTTTGGCTTATCAATTCAGTTATATACATTAAAAAATAAAGCCGGACTCGGGATTGGTGATTTTAGTGATTTACTTGAGTTGGCAACCTTATGTGCAAAGCAAAATATGGACTATATTTTACTTAACCCATTGCACTTATTGTTTGCAGATAACCCTGAGTGCGCCAGCCCCTACAACCCAAACAATCGTGCCTTACTCAATCCGCTATATATCGCAATTAATTTATCGCCAGACAGCTTTAACAATCCGGATTTAACTGAGTTGTTATCTGCTTATACCTCAAGTAAATACAGCGACCAAGATGTAGCCTTTATTGATTATAAAACGGTTACTGAGTGTAAATATGCTGCTTTTAAGCTGCTTTTTAAGCATTTTCAACAACAGGGCAGTCAAGCACGGCAAAACGAATTTAGTGCGTTTTGTAAACAGTACAGTGATGTACTTGCTATGTTAGAAACCACAGAGCCCACATTTGAATATTACCTCCAATGGCAAGCACACAGCCAACTTACGCAATGCCAACAGCATTGTATTGAGCAAGGGATGGCGATTGGTTTAATCAATGATTTAGCGGTGGGCTGTGCTAATGATGGCACTGAATTTAAATATCAGCAGGGATTATTTAGTCAAGATGCAACCCTTGGTGCACCACCAGATCCTTGGGCACCTAACGGCCAAAATTGGGGGCTGCCAGCAATAAACCCGCAGCGCCTTGCTGACAATAACTATCAGTTTTATCGTTCACTCATACGCGCCAATATGGATGCAGTAGGCGGCTTACGAATCGACCATGTAATGGCGATTAGGCGTTTGTGGTGGTGTTTCATAAACAATAATACCCAAGATGGCTGTTATGTGTACTACCCATTTGAGCATTTATTAGCAATTTTAAAAATTGAATCTCATCTTAATCAGGCCATCGTAATAGGCGAAGATTTAGGGGTTGTACCACCTGAGGTAAAAGAGGCACTGGTTGATAGTGGCATTTTCTCAAACAGCTTATTTTATTTTGAAAAACAACAAAATGATGAGTTTGTAAATAGCGATGACCTTAGCGATCAATGCTTGCTGATGATAGCCAATCATGATGTACCGCCATTTGTGGGCTGGTGGCAGCATAGCGATTTAAAAATTAAACAGCAGTATGGGCTGATTGATACTGATGAGTATCAGCAGTTAGTTCAGCAGAGAGAGCAAGAGCAACACCGGTTATTACGCTTTTTAAATCCACAAAACACTTCCTTGTCACTTAACACGGATGCTTTTGACGTTTATAGCGCTTTGGCTGTATGTTTAGCTAAATCGCCGTCTCGTTTATTTGCATTACAGCTTGATGATTTAGACAAGCAACACTACCCAGTCAATATTCCTGGCACCGATAAAGAGTATCCTAATTGGCGACGGGTACTCACACATACGTGCGACGATATTTTTAAAGATAATGCTGCTCTTTTGGCTGCAATACATTCAATAAGGAATGCGTAAATGGGCAGTACTAAAAATAGGGTATCAACGCAATTAGTTGATTATGACGCACAGGTAAACGCATTAACTGCAGGGCGATTTAAAGACCCGTTTAGTTTTTTAGGCGCGCACAACACCCAAAGTGGCACTGAAATACGCGTGTATTTGCCAGCGGCATCACGCGTCGAACTGTTAATTGATGGTCAAGTTATTAGCGCGTTACGCTATAAACACAGTGATTTATTTATCGCTGAGTTATCAAGCATGCCTAGCAGTGTTTACCAATGCCAGGTTAGTTATGAAAATAGCGATGTTACATTTTACGATGAATACAGCTTCAGCAGTACATTGGATGAACAGGCTATGTACTTGTTTAACGAAGGTAGCCTTGAGCATGCTTATACTCACCTAGGTGCGCAATTTACTACACAACAAGGGGTAGATGGTGTTCGTTTTTGTGTGTGGGCGCCTAATGCCGCCAGTGTATCGGTTATTGGTGAGTTTAATTTTTGGCAAGCGAATCGCCATTTTATGCGATTTCATCCGGCAAGTGGGGTATGGGAATTATTTATCCCGGGTTTAAGTGCAGACATGTGCTACAAATATGCTATTACTACGCTCAGTGGCGAAGTTTTAGATAAAGCCGATCCTTTTGCGTTTAAAATGCAGCAAGCACCGGGCACTGCCAGTATATTACAGTACAAACCAGCGCCTATTTTGCTAAGTGAACAAGCGATTATAAATCGCCAAAAGCGTAATCATATTGATGCGGCTATCAGTATTTATGAAGTGCACTTAGGCTCTTGGCAACGCGCTGAGCATAACCGTTATTTAAGTTACACCGAGCTTGCAGATAAGCTTGTAAGCTACGTGATTGAAATGGGGTTTACGCATTTACAACTTATGCCGATCAGTGAATACCCGTTTGATGGTTCTTGGGGTTATCAGCCAGTAGGGCTGTTTGCACCTACGAGCCGCTTTGGTGATTACAACAGCTTTAAATACTTAGTTGAACAATGTCATAAAGCTAACATAGGCATATTACTTGATTGGGTCCCTGGGCACTTTCCGAGCGACCCTCATGGCTTACATTGTTTTGATGGCACCCATTTATACGAACACGCTGATATGCGCCAAGGGTTTCATCCTGATTGGAACACCTATATTTATAATTATGACCGCCCTGAAGTAAAAAGCTTTTTAATTTCTAATGCGATGTATTGGCTTAGCCAATTTGGCATAGACGGACTGCGTGTAGATGCGGTGGCGTCAATGCTTTACCTTGATTACAGTCGTAAAGAAGGACAGTGGGTAGCTAATTGTTATGGCGGTCGAGAAAACTTAGGGGCAATAGAGTGCCTAAAACAAGTGAACTTACGCAGTTATAAAAATAACCCCGGCATTATGATGGTGGCTGAGGAGTCAACGGCTTGGCCTGGGGTCACGCAAAGTGTTGAACACAATGGCTTAGGTTTTGGTTATAAATGGAATATGGGCTGGATGAATGACAGCTTAGATTATATGCAACAAGATCCGTTATTTAGAAAATATCACCATCATAAAATGACATTTTCTATGGTGTATGCATTTAGTGAAAATTACATTTTACCGCTCAGTCATGATGAAGTGGTGCATGGCAAGGGATCACTACTAAACAAAATGCCCGGTGACGATTGGCAGCAGTTTGCAAACTTACGTGCTTATTATGCGTTTATGTGGGCACACCCAGGTAAAAAATTACTGTTTATGGGCGCCGAAATAGCACAGCGTAAAGAGTGGGATCATGACCATTCACTAGACTGGCACTTGCTTGAGCATCAAAGCCATCAAGGGATTCAGCATACGGTTAAACGCCTTAATCAAGTGTATCAAGCGCATCCATCTTTATATGAGCTCGATAGCTGTGCAACGGGCTTTTCATGGATAGATAATAATAACAGCCAGCAGAGTATGTTTAGTTTTATTCGTTATGCTAAAAATGCTGACCACTTTATGGTTATTGTCGCTAACTTTACACCAACGGCTTATCAACACTACACCTTAGGTGTGCCAGCGAAGGGCACATATAAAGTGGTATTAAATACCGATGAGGTCTGCTTTTTTGGCTCAGGTTATCGTGTCACAGAGGATAAAAACCAGCTTATCCATTCAGTCGTTCAGCCAAGTCATGGGTTTGATCACAGTATTACAGTTAATATTGGTGGCTTAACCACACTTTACTTAGAAAAGGTGAATGATGAGTAATTGCTTTGAGGTTACTCAGGGTGCGCCTTTGCCACTGGGTTCGAGTGTACAAAACCAAGGCGTTAACTTTGCCTTGTATGCCCCTAATGCAAGCCAAGCTTTTGTGTGCTTATTTGATAAAAGTGGTCATACAGAAATATTAAAAATAGCCATGAATATTAATGAAGGCGGCGTATGGAGCATTCACATAGCCCCATTAAGCACAGGCGCATTGTATGGCTTTAGGGTTGATGGCGAATACTGCCCAGAAAAAGGCATGTTGTTTAATGAGCATAAATTACTGATTGATCCGTATGCAAAAGACTTGTTTAACGAATTTACTTGGAGCGAACGTCATTACGGGCAAATGCCCATTGGCACTAAAAGCGTGGTTAATAATGCGATAGATATGCCTAAATCAAAAGTGACTGCGCCGGTTGCTTATTCAAATAATAAGCCAAAGCATAGTTGGGCCAATACCGTTATTTATGAGTGCCATGTTAAAGGTGCTACCTGTCGCCATCCTGATATCCCTAAAGCGCTACAAGGGACATTTTTAGGTTTGAGTCATCCCAGTTTTATTGAGCATTTAAAAAGTTTAGGGGTAACGGCTATTGAGCTTTTGCCTGTGCATGCTTTTATAAGCGAACAGTTTTTAACCGCTAAAGGACTGCAAAATTACTGGGGCTATAATAGTCTTAATTTTTTTACTCCTCATAAAGACTATTTGGTTAATGACGATATAAACGAATTTAAACAAATGGTGAGTGAGTTACATCGCGCCAATATTGAAGTTATTTTGGATGTGGTATACAACCACACCGCAGAGGGAGGAAATGATGGCCCTATTTTATCTCTGCGAGGGCTCGACAACCTGACATATTATCGCACCATTGAGGGGCAACCCAATGTTTATATTAATGATACAGGGTGTGGCAATACGTTAAATATCGATCACCCTAAAACCTTACAATTGGTACTCGACAGCTTACGTTACTGGGTTGAAGTTATGGGCGTTGATGGCTTTCGATTTGATTTAGCCACCATTTTAGCGCGTTCAAATACGGGCTTTAGTGCGTCTCACACCTTTTTACAAGCAATTGCCCAAGATCCTGTGTTAAATAAAGTTAAACTGATCAGTGAGCCGTGGGATATAGGCCCTGGTGGTTATCAGCTTGGTGCATTTCCTTCACCTTGGCGAGAGTGGAACGATCAATATCGTGATGTGATTAAACGCTTTTGGCAAAGTGAAAAAGGCATTATTAGTGATGTGGCAAAGCGTTTACATGGCTCGTTTGATATTTTTGAACACAGTAACCGAGGCCCGCTAAATAGCATTAACTTTATTACCAGCCATGATGGGTTTACGTTAGCCGACTTAGTCAGTTATGAGCAAAAACATAACCAGGCCAATGGTGAAAACAACCAAGATGGCCATAGCGCTAATTATTCGTTTAACTGCGGGGTTGAGGGATTTACCAGCGACCCAGAAGTAATGAGTTTGCGCTTACAACAACAAAAAAACTTTCTACTCACCTTATTACTCTCCAAAGGCGTGCCAATGATAGCCGCTGGCAGTGAGATGGCGCACTCGCAAGGCGGTAATAATAACGCTTATTGTCAAAATAATCGCACCAGCTGGCTTGCCTGGAAAGACTCACAACTGAATCATTCATTGATTCAGTTTATTGATGATGCGCTAAAAATCAGGCGTGGTCACAGTGCATTTAAACACAGTGTGTTTTTGGATGATATTGATGAGCGCTTCACCGTTAAGTGGTTTACCGAGCAAGGTAAAAAAATGGATGAAACACATTGGCATGAAGATACACGGCAATTTTTAATGTATAGCTTACTTGATAAGCAAAATAAGCATGCGTTATTAATTATTCTTAATGCTAGTAAACAGCCTGTGGTCTGCCAATTACCACAATCGCCCATTATCGCGCCATGGACGTTAGTGTTATCAAGTGTAAATAACGCATCATCTGTTATTCAAGAAGATGCAACCGTGAATATTTCAGCACAAAGTAGTTGGGTTTTTAGTGCCAATTTAGAAGGCGATGATTATGACTAAGCAAGACGAGCAAGTGTGTGAAGTAAAAGGCTGGCAAGCAGGCCCAGTGATTGACGAAAGTACTTTAAGTGATGATTTAACACGGCACTTTTATTACACCTTAGGGCGTGATGTGGTGGGCGAGTCACAGTTGTATTTGTATCATGCATTAGCACTGACGATCAGAGACCGGTTAGTGGCACGCTGTAGGGAAACCAATCAACAAATAAAACAACAAAAACGCCGTAAAACAGCCTATTTATCGTTAGAGTTTTTAATGGGCAGAGCGCTGGGTAATGCAGTATTAAATTTAGATTTAGAATCACAAGTTACAAAGGCACTGCAAGCTTACTGTACTGAGCTTGAAAGTGTGGAACAAGCTGAGCATGATGCCGGTTTAGGCAATGGCGGCTTAGGGCGACTAGCGGCCTGTTTTTTAGATAGCTGTGCCAGTTTAGCACTGCCAGTAGTCGGTTACGGTATTCGTTATGAATATGGCATGTTTAATCAGTCAATAAAAGAGGGTAATCAGGTTGAGCAACCAGATAACTGGTTACGAGAAGGTCATCCTTGGGAATTGAGCGCACCGGAGCAAGCTAAACGGGTTAAGTTTTCTGGTTATGTACAAAGCTACACCGATAAATTTGGCCGTGAGCATCGCCAATGGATCAGTTCTCAAGATGTATTAGCAGTGCCTTATGATGTACCTATTCCGGGCTATAAAAATAATATTGTTAATACCCTTAGACTTTGGAAGTCTGAAGCAACGGACGAATTTAACTTAACAGAATTTAATGCCGGAAGTTATTCTGAAGCGGTAGCACAAAAAAATCTCGCTGAGCAAATAACCATGGTGTTGTACCCTAACGACAGCAGTGAAAATGGTAAAGAGCTGAGATTACGTCAACAATACTTTTTATCATCGGCAAGTATTCAAGATGTACTTACACAATGGATTGAACAATACGGTAATGATTTTACTGAATTTGCTCAGCATCATGTGTTTCAGCTTAACGATACCCACCCAAGTATTGCGGTTGCCGAGTTGATGCGAATTTTAGTTGATGACCATGAACTGGATTGGGATCAGGCATGGAATATCACCACCAAAACGATGGCTTACACAAATCATACCTTACTACCAGAGGCATTAGAGAAGTGGTCGGTATCGTTATTTGCTAAATTATTACCGCGTATTTTAGAGATTATTTATGAAATTAATGCCCGCTTTTTAGCCGAGGTGGCCATGCATTGGCCAGGTGATGTGCAAAAACAACGGGATTTATCATTAATTGAAGAAGGGGGCGAGCCGCAAATACGTATGGCCTTTTTAGCCATTGTCGGCAGTTACTCTGTCAATGGTGTGGCAGCGCTACACACTCAGTTATTAACCGCGGGTTTGTTTAAAGATTTTTACGCGCTATGGCCTGATAAATTTAACAACAAAACCAATGGTGTTACTCCACGGCGCTGGCTTGCATACTGCAATCCGAGTTTAAGCCAGATCATTAGCGAAAAAATAGGCAAAGACTGGATAGGTGATTTTGCACAAATTGGCCAATTACGTCGTTACTACGATGACCCGCAGTTTCATATAAAGTGGCAGCAAGCAAAACAGCAAAACAAACAACGCTTAGTTGATTTAGTAAAACAAAGATGTGGCGTAGAGTTTGATATCAATATGCTATTTGATGTGCAGGTAAAACGTATTCACGAATATAAGCGCCAGTTACTTAACATTTTACACGTTATTCATTTATATGACCGCATACGCCGTGGCGACACACAAGGCATGGTGCCTCGTTGCGTTTTATTAGGTGGTAAAGCAGCACCGGGTTACATGATGGCTAAAAAAATCATTAAACTCATTAATAATGTTGCTGAGGTGATCAATAAAGACCCACAGGTATCTGCTTTTCTAAGAGTCGCGTTTTTACCTAATTATAATGTCACCGCCATGGAAACCATTTGCCCTGCAACGGACTTATCGGAGCAAGTATCAACCGCTGGCAAAGAGGCTTCAGGTACCGGCAACATGAAGTTTATGATGAATGGCGCGCTAACAATAGGCACCCTAGATGGCGCTAATATCGAAATACGTGACGCTGTTGGGGCTGAGAACTTCTTCTTATTTGGCGCACAAGCTGAGCACATTGACGACATAAAAGCACATTATAACCCCAGTGAAATAATTGCGAATAACCCTGATTTGAATAGTGTGATGCACTTACTCGAAAGTGGCCATTTCAATCTATTTGAACCTGGCTTATTTGACGATGTGATTAATGGCATTAAAAGTAACAACGATCCTTGGTTAACCGCCCATGACTTTGCCAGCTATATAGCTGCGCAACGTGATGTTGATAAAGCCTATGCAGATCAAACCTACTGGACTCAAATGAGTATTTTAAATACTGCCGCCAGTGGCTCATTTTCTAGTGACAGAACAATTAGTCAATATTGTGATGATATATGGCATTTAACTCCACTAGATACCACACACCAAACAGTAAAAACAAACACTGACACTAACAGCTGACACTAAACGGAGAGAGTAATATGCCCAGTTATGCAAATCGTTATATAAGTAATTTAACCAGAGAAACCTACGCTTTAATTCTTGCCGGAGGTCGCGGTTCTCGCTTGCATGAGCTAACCGACTGGCGTGCTAAACCCGCCGTTTATTTTGGTGGTAAACATCGTATTATTGATTTTCCACTATCAAATTGCATTAACTCAGGTGTAAGACGTGTCGGAATTGCAACGCAATATAAATCACACTCACTGATTCGCCATGTAAATCGAGCGTGGGGGCATTTTAAAAAGGAATTAGGTGAGTCAGTTGAAATATTACCTGCGTCACAGCGCCATGGTGATGAATGGTATTGCGGTACTGCCGATGCGGTATTTCAAAATATGGATATTATTCGCCATGAGTTACCTAAATATGTGATGATTTTATCTGGCGACCATGTGTATCGTATGGATTATGGCGGGCTGTTGGCAAAGCATGTAGAAAATGGCGCTGACATGACGGTATGCTGTTTAGAAGTACCGGTTGAAGAAGCTGCGGGTACCTTTGGTGTGATGACGGTTGATGAAGAAAGTCGTGTACGTCGCTTTGACGAAAAACCTGCCGAGCCCAGCTCAGTGCCTGGTAAACCAGGCACCTGTTTAGCATCAATGGGAAATTATGTATTTAATACTGAGTTTTTATTTGAGCAGCTACAAAAAGATGCGCAAACAGAGGGCTCAGGGCGTGATTTTGGCCATGATATAATTCCTGCCATTATTGAAGAACATAATGTGTTTGCCTACCCGTTTAGAGATCCCGCACAAGTAGGACAACCCTATTGGCGCGATGTGGGAACTCTAGATTCGTTTTGGGAAGCAAATATGGAACTGGTTATGCCGGAGCCTCAACTGGATTTGTACGATCCTACTTGGCCAATTTGGACTTACCAAGAGCAACTTCCTCCTGCCAAATTTATTTTTGATGATGATGATCGCCGAGGGATGGCGGTTGACTCAACGGTGTCGGGTGGGTGTATTGTTTCCGGCTCTTTAGTGAGAAAATCATTATTATTTTCTAATGTACATATTCGTTCATATTGTACCATTGAGGAGTCGGTCATTTTACCCGGTGCTATTGTAAATCGAGGGTGTAAAATTAAGCGAGCGATTATAGATAGAAGCTGTGAGATCCCACCTGGATTAGAGATTGGTTTTGATCGTAAAACCGATGAAGCCAATGGATTTCGGGTATCAAAAAAAGGGATTGTATTGGTCACCCGCGATATGCTGATGAAGTTAGACAATAAGTCACATCGTTAATAAATAATAATTAAAAGAGCAAGGCGAAAGCCTTGCAGCAAACTATAAGAGTAAATTAATGCATGTATTAATGGTTGCTGCAGAGAATGATGCGTTACCTAATGCCAAAGTTGGTGGTGTTGCTGATGTTATTCGTGATGTACCAAAGGCGTTAGTGGCGCAGGGGCTGACGGTAGATGTGGTTATTCCTGATTATGGTTTTGAACTAGGTGAGCGCTGTTTTATTGGTGAAGTGAGTGTGGCATTTAAGTCAGAGACCCACGTTTTATCTTTGTTTGAAATTACACAGAATCAAAAAGGGGTGAGGCAAATAGTTATAAGTCATCCTCTTTTTAGTCAATCATTGAGTGTGTATTGTAACGACAACGATAATAGACCATTTGCTACCGATGCGACCAAGTTTGCACTGTTTAATGCCGCTATTTGTGAAGCCCTGATACAGGGCGCATTAACACAACCCAACACTTTACATTTGCATGATTGGCACAGTGCCTGTGTGGCCGTGTTACTTAAATTTAATCCTCGTTATGGCAAGCTTGCTAAGCTGCGCTTGGTATATACGGTGCACAATTTAGCTTTGCAGGGAATTCGTCCTTTTAAAGGGGATGATTCAAGCTTAGAAGCATGGTTTCCCTCGTTAAGTTACGACGGGCAACGATTATGTGACCCTCGTTATCCGCATTGCTTTAACCCTATGCGCAGTGCCATTAATTTAGCCGACAAAGTACATGTGGTTTCACCGAGTTATAGCCAAGAAGTGCAAATAGCAAGTAATGACGCCCACGGATTCTTTGGTGGCGAAGGACTTGAACGAGATTTACAACAAGCGGCTGAGCAAGGCAAATTAATTGGTATACTCAACGGCTGTGATTACGCAATTCAAGACGAACATGAAGCAACCTATAGTCAGCTATTAGAGCAAATAGAATCGACTTTGTTTAGTTGGATGGCAAAAAGCGCGCAATTACACAGCAGCCACTACATCGCCCATCAGCGTGTTTTACAATTTATGGCGTGTGATAAGCAAGGGCCACTTGTAACAAGTGTAGGGCGGCTCACTGAGCAAAAAGTATTGTTACTTTGCCAGCAACAAAGCAAAGACCTGACTATTGATTCAGTGTGTCAGATCATTAATCAATTTAAGGGGCGTTTACTTGTGCTGGGCTCAGGCGATAGTAAACTTGAACACCTTTTTACCTGCGCCATGGCACGTAATAACAACTTTTTGTTTTTAAAAGGCTATGGGCAAGATGTTGGCGATTTAATGTATCAATTAGGTGATTTATTTTTAATGCCGAGTTCTTTTGAGCCCTGTGGGATTAGCCAGATGCTCGCAATGCGAGCCGGCCAACCTTGCTTAGTGCACAGTGTCGGAGGTTTAAAAGATACCGTAGAGCATAATGTCAGTGGATTTTGTTTTAACGGCGATACACTAAGTACACAAGCTGATGCACTCTTGCAGAGTTTAACTGAGGCACTTAGCCTATATCAAACAAACCCTAAGCAATGGCAAGCAATAAAAAGGCGAGCTGCTGATGCACGATTTAGTTGGGATAGTGTGGTAACTGATTATATAACATACTTATATTAAAAAATTTTATAAAGTTCAGTGACATCCGTTCTTATTTACGCTTTAATTACTTAGTCTGGTGGAAATAATATAAAGTAGGTAATGTGTCTGTATTTGTGGCAAGGCAAGCAATACTAAATCGGAATCAAAATGTAGTTGCTTATGAACTGCTATTTCGCGATAGTCCTGAAAATTGCTTTCCTGGTGTATCTGATGGTCAAGCAACGGCGAGGCTTATCATGGAAAACCAGCTTAACCTAGGTACTCGTCACATTACCTCGGGTAAAAAAGCATTGATCAATATTGGCCCTGAGTCGTTAAAACTTGATTTGTGTGATTTTTTACCTTGTAAAGATGTTGTCATTGAATTACTTGAAACCATAGAGCCCACCGACGATACCTACGAGCTATGTCGCAAACTATTTCACAGTAACTACAAATTAGCCCTTGATGATTTTGTTTATACGCCGCAGTGGGAGCGCTTTTTAAAGCTGGTCAACTTAATTAAATTTGATATTCGCCTTACTCCACTTGCTGAAATTCCGCTGGTGGTTAATAAGCTTAAAAAGTACAAAAATATTAAACTACTAGCCGAAAAAATAGAAACCGATGAAGAATATAAATTGGCCCGTAAAATGGGCTTTGATTATTTTCAAGGTTATTATTTTGCGCGCCCAGTGATGATAGAACAAAAAGATATTCACTATAATTACGGCCTAGTGATCGCCATTTACTCAGAAGTAATGAAGCCAGATCCTGATGTTAAAGTGATTACCGGTTTATTTGAGCTTGATGCGGCATTGGCCTACAAGTTACTGCGTTTATTAAATAGCGGTGTGTTTCCGCTACAAAGCCAAATTTCGTCGTTAAAACAAGCGTTAGTTTACCTCGGCCAAGCACGTTTAAAAAAGTTTGTTAGTTTAATTGTCACTGCCCATACAGCACGCTCTAAGCCTATAGAGCTCATGCAGATGTGCGTTATTCGCGCACGGTTTTGTGAATTAATAGCCGCTAAAGTTGCTAAGCAGGTTCAAGGTGAAGCATTTTTAACGGGGCTTTTTTCACTGCTCGATGCTATTTTAGACAAGCCAATGGACTTGCTGGTTGATAAACTTCCATTCCCGGAAGATATAAAAGCAGCGTTAACTGGTGAAAAAAATAACTTATATTATATCCTTGAAACAGTAAAAGCCTACGAAACAGGAAGCTGGTGGGCGCTTGAGAATGCAGTATTACTGATTAATTTAGACAGTGCTTTTTTACCAAAATTATACAAACAAGCGGTACAATGGGCCGATAGCTATAAAGATAATATTTAGGGAATTCATGCTTTGCGCAATTATAATATGGACTTTATAAGGGGCATAGCCGTACTTGGTCTGGTATTTATTAACTGTTTTTCCTTCGCTATTTTCGAGCTTAATTATACGCCACTCACAACACCACCACCTAGTGATCAGTTTCTAAACATACTAAGCCTTATATTTGTTGAAGGGCGGTTTCGCACTTTATTCACTTTACTGTTTGGTGCGGGTCTTTATATTCAGTATCAGCGATACCAATGCACTGAGCCACTAAAAAAACGATTACATTGGCTAATTGTGTTTGGCTTAATACATGGTTTTTTATTGTGGGCGGGCGACATTTTGTTTTTATATGGGGTGTCAGGTTTATTTATATTGCGCTATTTAGATTACACGAATGAAGAGCTTAAAAACAAAGCTGCGCTTTTTACTTTTATTTCTTTAATGACTATTGCCATATTTATGTTAGGACTTAATGAGGCGCCATTATACAGAGATTCCCCCGAGTACTACGAAATATACACTAGTTACTACCAAAGCATCGGTGCTCACTTTAGCCAAAATATAGCAATGAGCGCCTATATGTTGTTGGCTGTGCCTATTTTATTATTGTGGGCTAGTGCTGGGTTTATGCTAATTGGTATTTTGGCTTACAAATACGGTGTGTTTAGTAAAGGGCTTAGTAAGGCGCTGCTTATTAAGCTTATTCTATTAAGTGCGTTATTTATTAGCTTAAGGTTAATGTTAGTGCCATACAATCAAGGTATTGGTTATGCCTTACAAGAGCCTGTTAATGAACTTGCTGCCTTATGTGTTGCACTGCTTTATATTCATTTAATCGTTAAACTTTGTGACAACAGCGCCCACATAGGGGGGCTTATCCAACAAGTTGGACGCTTAGCGTTTACTTTATACATAAGCCAAACCATTATGCAGTTATTATTGTTTAAAGTGTTTTTTCCGCAGTGGACGCTCAAATTTAACCGACTCGATTATTGGCTCGTCGCTATTAGCTTAGTGATTGTACAGCTTATATTTACAGCTATTTATTGCCGGTATTTTAAGCAAGGCCCGCTTGAATACCTATGGCGTAAATTAGCGAAAATTAACCGCGAAAAAATAGCTTGAGTAGTTTAAACTATGCGCCTTTATATTTAAGAAGATTTGCCTGATGACAGACTTGAAGCGTTTAAATAAATTTATTAGTGAAACCGGGTTTTGCTCTCGCCGCGAAGCCGATAAATATATTGAGCAAGGTCGTGTTACCGTTAATGGTGAATTACCAGAAATGGGTGTTAAAGTTGCCCAATCAGATGTAGTTTTGGTTGATGGTAAACCATTAAAAGCACCACCTAAACGTGTGTATATTGCTTATAATAAACCTGTGGGCATTACCTGTACCACAGAGCGTAAAATTCAAAGTAATATAGTTAAAGCCGTTAATTATCCTGAACGTATATTTCCGATTGGTCGTTTAGACAGACCCTCAGAAGGGCTGATTTTTTTAACCAATGAAGGCGATATCGTTAATAAAATCTTACGAGCTGGCAATAACCACGAAAAAGAATATGTGGTTACTGTAGACAAACCACTTAATCGTCAGTTTGTAAATAAAATGGCGAACGGTATTCCTATTTTAGATACCGTGACTAAAAAGTGTAAAGTTACTCAGACTGGTGCGCAGCAATTTAGCATTATTTTAACCCAAGGTTTAAACCGTCAAATTCGCCGTATGTGTGAATACTTAGGTTACGAAGTGGTTACACTAAAACGTGTGCGTATTATGAACGTAACTCTCAAAGGCTTAAAAGTAGGGCAGTGGCGACATTTAAGCGACGCTGAAATGGCGGTCATTAACGACTCAATTGCTGATTCAGGTAAAACGCAAGAACACTCACTTTATGATGATACTGAACAGCGCAATTACACTGAACAAGCTAAAAATAGTGGCGCTAAATCTGCTCATAAGCGTGACTTTCAGGGCGGGAAACTACGTCGTGAAAATAATGACGAGCAACAAAAGCAAGCTAAAAAAAGTAGTCGAAATACGCCTTATCAAAAACGCTCTACTACTTATGTGGGTAAATCAAATACTCACAAAGCAAATACTGCCACAGGAAACAAAACCCGCAGCAGTGGCACGTTAAGCTTAAAAAAGTAATTAAGCTTGTGTAAAAAAGCAAATAAAAACGCAGCCTTAGCTGCGTTTTTTGTTAGCCTACTGTTTAGGGTAATCAATCCTAAATACCACAGTGTATAAAACCGGCACTACAATTAGCGTCAGTATGGTGGCAAACCCTAAGCCAAACATAATGGTGACCGCCATCGACTGAAAAAATACATCGAATAGTAATGGGATCATGCCAAGTATTGTCGTGATAGCGGCCATGGCTACAGGGCGCACACGGCTTACGCCTGAGTCAAACACTGCTTGATATGGCGATTTACCTTCACTCAGTTCTAAGTTTATTTGATCAACCAGTACAATGCCGTTTTTAATTAGCATGCCGCTTAAGCTTAATAAGCCCAGTAGCGCCATAAAGCTAAACGGCGCATTCATCACTAATAAGCCTGCACTAACACCAATAATAGCCAGCGGTACAGTTGCCCAAATAACCAAAGGTTTTTTCACTGAGTTAAACAGTAATACTGTTACTGCAAACATTGCTAAATAGCCCAGTGGTAACGAGCCAAAAATAGCCTTTTTCGCTTTGCTTGATGATTCGAACTCGCCGCCCCATTGCATTTCATAGCCACGGGGTAAATCAATTGCTTCAACCTCAGCGCGAACCCGAGCAAATAATTTTGCAGGCGTTTCATCACCCAAAACATCATGATCTGCCATCACAGTAATGGTGCGTTTACGATCGCGACGCATAATTAAGCTGTCTTCCCACTCAACAATAAATTCATCAACCACTTGGGTAACCGGCACAAACACGCGTAAAACAGGGCTATAAATTTGTAAATCGTGAACACTGTCTACATTTAAACGCTCGCTTGCCGGTGAACGGGCAATAATAGGCAATAATTGCGTACCATCACGATACACACCCACTTGCTTACCCGACAGGCTCGTTAACAGAACTTGGTCAAGATCAAATTTGGTGATCCCCAAACGGCGCGCTTTTTGTTCATTAAATTGCGGACGAATCATTTTAGTGCGTGCACGCCAATCATCTCGAATGTTAAAGGCACCGTCGTCTTTAGCGATAATCTCTTTAGCCTGTGATGAAAGCTGTCTTAAAACAACCGGATCGGGGCCTGAGAACCGCGCTTCTATTTTGGCATCAGTCGAGGGGCCAATCTCCATTGGTTTTACTTTTAACTTTGCTGACAGTGGATGTTGCTTTGCGTAATCGCGCACTTTTTGCATGACTTTTGCGACGGCTTCACGATTGGTGACACGAATAATTAACTGTCCATAAGCAGGGTAGGATTTTTCAGGCGCGTAAGTCAGCATAAAACGCGGCGCACCTTGGCCAACCGTACTGGTGATTTCTGTGACCAGTTCATTCTTTTGTAAATAAGCTTCTAGCTGCTTAATGCCCTCAAGGGTTGCGCGAATATCAGCGCCTTGATCTTGCCAGTAATCGACATAAAACATCGGGGTATTCGAGGCTGGAAAAAATGATTGCTTCACAGCACCAAACCCCACTACAGCGCTGCATAAAAGAGCAACCATAAGGACTAAGGTTGTTTTTCTAAAGCGCATAGCTAAATTTAATATCGCTTTATAACCATTGAATATGATGCCTTGGTAAGGGTCTTCATGCTCTTGATTATGTTCGTGTTTAAATTCGGTTTCTTTAAACATCAAGTGGGCAAAAAACGGCGTGAGCGTAATTGCGGTGATCCAGCTCAAGAGCAAAGAAATAAACAGCACCCAAAATAAGCTACCAGCAAATTCACCACTGGCATCTGAGCTTAAACCAATCGGTGCGAAAGCGGTTATGGCAATAACTGTTGCGCCAAGTAGTGGCCACTTAGTTTGATCGACAATATTAACTGCCGCTTTAAGCTTTGTTTGTCCGCGCTTGAGGTTGATGAGAATACCTTCGGTCACAACAATGGCGTTATCGACCAGCATACCTAGTGCAATAATTAGCGCACCTAATGATATACGTTGTAAGTCAATCGCAAACAGTTTCATAAATATAAAGGTGCCTAATACGGTCAGTAATAATATACCGCCGATTAAAACCCCACTTTTAAAGCCCATAAAAATAAGTAGTACTACAATAACTATTGCAATGGCCTCTATTAAACTAACAATAAAGCCATCTACCGACTGCTCTACTTCTTTAGGTTGGTTATACACTGAGCTAATATCAATACCATGCGGGCGTTGATACTCAAGAGATGCTAAGTGCTCATCTATGTGTTTACCCACATCAACAACATTGACCCCAGACATAAACGACACACCAATAAGTAGAGCCTGTTGTTGATTGTAATGAATCACATTGGTCGGTACTTCAGCATATTCACGGTAAACCTTTGCAACATCGCCTAGATAAATGAGTTCGCTGGCACCTGATTTTGAAATTAGTAAGGTTTCAAGTTCTTTTACATCTTTAAATTCACCAGTAGGGTGCAAGCGAATAGACTCATCACCCACGCGAATACGTCCAGCGTTAGATACGGTGTTTTGTGATTGCAGTAAATCATAAATATGACTAGGCGCAATACCGAGTTGGGCAAGCTTTTGCGTCGATACCTCAACCATTACTTGTGGCTGCTGTTGGCCCGCAATTGTAACTTTACTCACTCCTTTGACTAAAACAAGTTCTCGTTTTAAATAATCGACATAGTCTTTTAATTCATCATACGAGTAGCCATCGCCCGTGACGGCAAACATAACGCCGTAAACATCGGCAAAATCATCAATCACATTACTAGGGTAAACACCACTTGGCAGCGACGGGCTAAGGTCGTTAATTTTACGACGCATTTCATCCCATATTTGTCTAAGCTCTTGTTTACGATAGGTGCTTTTCATTTCTACGGTAATTTGTGATTTACCATTGGATGAAATAGAGGTGACATAATCAACATAAGGGAGCTGTTGAATGGCATTTTCAATCGGAAATGTGACTTCTTCTTCTACTTGCTGTGGAGAGGCGCCCGGGTATAAAGTGATCACCATGGCTTTTTTTAAAGTGAATTCAGGGTCTTCCAGCTGGCCTAAATCAAAATAAGACACACTACCGCCAATTAACAGCAGCAGCGTAAACATCCAGCTAATGACCTTTTTCTCAATAGATAGTTGCGCAAAGCCCATAATTATAAGCCTCGCTCTTTATTCCAAGGGCGAACAGACATGCCCTCTTGTAAAGAGTGAACACCAGCAGAGACAATTTGTTGCCCTTCTTTCACGCCGCTAAGAACTTCAATAGTGTCGTGATGCAATTGGCCCACTTGTACTGCTTGTTTATGCACAGTGCCAGTTTGCTGATTAAAAACCCACACATAGGCATTATCGCTTAGGCTTTTATTAGGATCTGAAAAGACCGACTCAATAGGTAAAATAGTGTAGGGGGTTTGTGAGCGTGTAACTTTGCTCAAATCTATCATCACTTGTCCCGACATACCCGCAAGTAAGTTAAAATCTTCTGGCACCGGTAATGAAAACACCACTTTATAGGTAAGTGTTGCAGGATCGGCTTGGGTATCCCATTCTTTAAGCGTGAGTTTGTATTGCTTGTCGTGATAGCCATCAAATTCAACCATAGGTTGATATTGGGTATCTTTTTGAATACGTGCCACGATTTTTTCAGGAACCTGTATTGCTACATCCATAAAATCGCGGGTTTCTAAGCGCAAAACATTTTGTTTTGCTTGAATACTTTCAAAGTTTTTTACAAACACTTTGGCTACTATGCCAGCAAAAGGAGCACGAAGTTCACTGTACTCTAAATTTGTTTCTGCAATTTTAAACGCTGACTCAGCGACTTGTTCATTGGCAACCGCTTGATCAAGCTCGGATTGACTGGTGATATTTTTATCAAATAGTTGTTTAATACGTTTTAGCTGCGACTTAGCCAGTTCATAGCGCGCTTTGCGCTCATTATATTGTAATTGAAAATCTTCAGGGTCTAATTTCGCCAATAGTTGCCCTTTTTTTACCTGCTCACCGGCTAATACAGGAAATTCAACCAACTCACCATTGACCCTAAAAGCCAGGTACGAGCCCTGGTTTGCAACGACTTCCGCAGGAAAACTGCGTATGTTTGTTTGCGAATCATGACCAATACTAAATAATTTAACAGGGCGAATCGGCTCTTCTTTAACTATTTTCTCGGGCTCCGAGCAGCCTATTAAACTTAGTAATGTCGCAGATAGTAAACATAAGCGAAACAGTGGCATGATATCTCCATGATAAAAAAGGCTAAATAAGTCAGTGCAGCATACGCTGCAAACATATAAAATAAAATTCATTAAATTTTAGAAACTCAATAAGTTTTACTTATAATGTGCTGGGCTGACTATGAAACTTAATCAATTACAAATTTTAGATGCTATTGTGCAAAGTGCGAGCTTAAGTGGCGCTGCATTAAAGCTACATAAAACTCAGCCTGCATTGACACTGGCGATTAAAAACTTAGAGGCGAAATTAGGTTTTGATCTACTCGACCGTTCTAAATACCGATTACAACTTACCGAAAAAGGACGTATTTTTCATCGTGAAGCTAAACAGCTTTTAAACGCGAATGAGCAGCTTACACAGCTTGCAACCGAGCTGGCGCTGGGGAATGAAGCACAATATAGAGTTTGCTATGAGCAAATTTGTCATGTGCAAAGTTATAACGAGATCATAAGTAATACTTTTAAGCATTTTTCTAGTACAGAATTTCGTTTAACCAGTGGTAAACGGTTTGTATCTTTAGAGCAAGTGAATACCGGCCAAGCCGAGCTTGGGATTGGCCCATGGTTTGATTTATTTCATGCCACCGGCGATTTAGAAAGCTTACCGATAGGCAAGCTCGATATAGGTATTGTTGGCGCAAAAGGGATTTTACCTAAGCAGCTTACCTACGATGAGTTACAACTTTACCCGTGTTTAGCGATGTTTGAAAGTGGCTTGAGCATAGACAGCGACAGGCTGTCTTATTCTAAAGGGGCTGCGGTGATGAAAATAGATGACATATCTACCCTAAAGTCGTTTTTATTGTCAGGTGCAGGATGGGCAATGATGAGCTTAGGCCACTGTAAAAAAGAAATTGCCGCGGGCTCATTACAGCAAATAATAGTAACAGACAGAGAGCATCAGTTTAGCGCGCAAATTCGTGCTTTTCGTCAACATGCTATGCACCATGGTCCTGTTGCCCGTAAAATTTGGCAGCAATTTGAATTACTCAGTCAGGAGTACTTAAACAATAATGGACGTTAATAAAGAAACGGTTATTTATACTATTATTGCGAGTATACCCTCAGGGTGTGTTGCCAGTTATGGCCAAGTAGCGGCGCTTGCAGGGTATCCTAATAATGCAAGGCTAGTTGGCCGATTATTAAAAGAGATGCCAAAAGATTCGACGATCCCTTGGCATAGAGTGGTTAACAGCCAAGGTAAAATAGCGTTTGCACAGGGCAGTGCGCAGTATCAAACACAACGAGAAAAGCTACTTTCTGAGGGTGTTACTTTTAACAATCAACGAATTAATATGGCAAAACACCGCTGGCAATAAACTAATTATCCATTTTTTGTAAGTCAGTTAAAGCCCAAATTTCATCTGCGGTCCATTCGTCTAGCCAAATAGGAATATCTTCGGCTTTCATTGGCTTAGCAATACCATAGCCTTGTGCTAGATAACAGCCAAGTAGCATTAGTGTTGCTGCATGCTCAGGGGTTTCTACGCCTTCAGCTATAACGCTTCGTTTAAACGAATTAGCCAGTGCAATAACGCCTTTTACAATTGCTAAATCGTTCGAGTCTTCAAGCATATCTCTAACAAAGCTTTGATCTATCTTTATTAAGCTTGCAGGTAAACGCCTTAAGTATGTGAGTGAGGAGTAACCCGTACCAAAGTCATCTAGTGAAAACTCAACGCCCAAAGCTTTACAATCTTGCATGGTTTTAGATACGTGGGCCACATCTTTAAGTGCAATGGTTTCAAGTACTTCTAGCTCTAGGTTTCTAGCATCGACCTGTGGATGAGCCAATAGTAATTCAGTTAGCCGCGCTGTAAATTCAGGCTGCTGTAATTGAACTGCGGCAACATTAACGCTCACTTTTATGTTTAAACTAGGTGTTAAAATTTGCCATTGGTTAATTTGAGATAATGCAGCGTTAATAACCCATTCTCCAACGTCTATCATTAGCGCATTGTTTTCAATTACCGGTAAAAATTCAATAGGGCTAAGCAGGCCGCGCTCCGGATGTTGCAAGCGTATTAATGCCTCAACACCAATCATACTGCCCGTTCGCATATCTACTTTTGGTTGATAATAAAGTACAAACCAATTATTGGCTAAGGCTTCACGGATAAGTGAAATACCGGTTTGCTGTAATTTAACTGTATCTCCTTGACTCGTATCAAATAAATGATAACGATTTTTGCCCATTTGTTTGGCAATATACATGGCTTGATCGGCATGGCGCATCAGTTGTTCAGCATCTAAATTATCTTCTGGGTATATTGTTACGCCAATACTGGCAGAGACATTCAAAACAATATCGTTAACAGTGACAGGTTTAGCTGCTGCGGCCAGAAGCCTCTCAAGTACGGGCACGCAATCGGCAACTGATCCTAAATTAGTCAATACAGCAACGAATTCATCGCCACCAATACGGGCTAAGCTATCACCTTCACGAAGTGCATCTTTTAAACGAATAGAAAGTGCAATTAATAATTTATCGCCAATATCATGGCCATGAGAGTCATTAACATGCTTAAATCCATCTAAATCAAGAAACACCACAGCCAGAGAATTGTTAAGGCGACGGCATTGCAACATGGTTTGACTGAGTCTATCGGCAAGCAATACGCGGTTTGGCAAGTTAGTTAATAAATCATAATGTGCAATACGACTAAGTTGCTCTTGTTGGCGTTTAGCTTGGGTGATATCGGTAAATATTCCTAAGTAAAAAGTAACGTTGTTGTCGTCTTTTAAAACTGAAATATTAAGTAGCTCAGCATAAAGTTCACCGTCTTTTTTACAGTTCCACACTTCACCTTGCCAATGACCATATAGGCTGAGCTGTTTCCATATGTTTTTATAAAATGACTCTGTTTGTTTGCCCGAATTTAAAAATGATGGATTGCGGCCTATAACTTCATCGTGGCTATAACCGGTTATATGACAAAAGGCAGGATTGACATCAACAATAACTTTATCAGCATTTGTAATAATAATCCCTTCATGGGTATCTCTAAAAACCCGAGAGGATAAATGCAGTTTTTCTTCAATTAATTTACGTTCAGTAATATCAACCGAGACACCCAACATGGTAATTGCGCTGCCAGAGCTGTCTCTAACAAGAGTCCCTTTAGTATTAAACCAACGAACGTTACCCCGTTTAGTAATAATACGGTGATCAACATTATATTCTTTCGCCGCGTCAATACATTGATTTATATCGCTTACTATATTGGCGCGATCATCTGGGTGAATACTGGCTAGGTATTCATTTTTAGTCATTTCTAATTGTTTAACATTGCCAGTAATTAGTCTTATACCATGTTCAGAAAAGCGGATTATATTGGTTTTTATGTCCCATTCCCAAGTCGCAATTCCCCCCACTTTTTGGCTTAAAAGAAGTCGTCTTTCGGTATCAGTTAATGCTTTAATGTTATTTTGTAATGCATGAGTACGTTGCTCTACTTTTTTTTCTAATTTTAGGTGGCTCGCTCTTAATCGGGTTATCAGATAAGATGAAAGTGTAGTTAAAAAAGTAAACGCAACCGCAATAGCAATACCAAGTAACAGCATACTATTGTCTTGCCAGCCCCTGATAGGGTAGGCTTTAAATACCCAAACGCCGTTTGGCACTTGTATGTTAAAGTCGACCGTATTTTTTGTTATTTGGTTGTCTGAGGTAGCAATGATTTGCACATCATTTGTATCGGGCATGACTTTTGAAAGCTCATAACCAATGCCTGCCTGTGGCAGTTGAGCTAAATTAACGCTTTGAAGAATATCAGGAAAACGAATAAGCGCAGTGGCAAATCCCCAAAACTGGTTTCCCTGTGGGGTATCTAGATACACAGGCAGCCTAGCCGCTGCACCCATACCACCTTGAAATAATTCAAAAGGGCCAGCAAGGGTTAATTTACCTGTTTTTTTGGCTAAAAATGCCTCTTGCGTTCGCAGTGGGTTCTCTAACACATTATTACCGATAGCACTTTCATTGCCCTTAAGTGGAACAACGTGTGTAAGAATACCGTTTTTATGAAGTTGTAAGGCGTCAAGACCAGGATAAAGACTTAACATTTCAGAAGCGAGTTCTTCAAAGCCTTTAGTCTCGCCATTTTGAGTACGAATTAATGCCGCAATTGGGTAGGCTGCAGAAAGTGCTTGGTTAAGGTTATTTCTAATATGGTTAACGTAGCTACCCGCCACCTTTCTAATAGAGTTTTGCTTTTGCTGGTAAATGTATTGATCGAGTAGATAAATTGAATACACAGATGCAAGCGTTGAGATTAACAATGTGATCAACACCAGTCTTGCTTTTATAAACAAGCTCAATATCTGTGGTCGAGTATTAGATGGTGACAATGTAAATAACACCTAGCGTTGTTTAAGCCGCGTCCATTTAGAACAATGGCGTTTTAAGTTCCTGAAACAGTATAGCAAACAGTCATCTAAAGCATTAGGGAGATTTAATTATACTTTAAAATAACCACCGTGATTTACTAAAGCTTGAGTAAAATAATAGGCTACATTGTGAGATTAGCTAGGAAGGCACTATGTGTATTTAGTTAATACACATAGTGAGTAATGGCAATATAATGACTTACACAACCGCCAATGACAAAAAGATGCCAAATAGCGTGGCTATATTGAGTGTTTTTAGCGCTGTAAAACAATGTACCCACGCTATAAAATAAACCGCCAGTAAGTAGCCAGTATAGTGCGTTGATAGGTAAGTTTGAGTAAAGTGGGTATATAATTGCCAGTGCAAACCAGCCCATTAATAAATAAGTAGCGAGTGACACTTTTTTATTGCCATTTTTAACAAGCAGTTTATAAGCAACACCGGCTAAAGCTACTGTCCAAATAAATACCAAGGTGGCCCAAGACCAAACCCCAGACAAAGAGAGTAATAAAAAAGGGGTATATGTGCCAGCAATAAGCATGTAAATAGCACAGTGGTCACATTTTTTATAAAACGCTCTTAATTTAGGGCGAACACTGGCGTGATAAAGTGTAGAGGACAAAAATAAAATAAATAAGCTGCTGCCATAAACGACTGTGCTGGCGTAACCTTTTACAGAGTTAGCTTGATTAAATAAATCCCAAATTACAAACGTAGCAAATAAAATACCTAAAGCATGGCTAACAACATTTAATAGCTCTTCTTTTTTAGAATAGGGCGCTTCAACAGACATAACAGATCTTACCACTTATAATTTGGTGTTTAGTGTACAAGTGTGCGCTGAAATTATCAATTGAGAATTGATTGACATGGTGCTGCCAGTTTATGGATTACGGTATGTTAAAAAATACACTACTATTTGGTTATATTTTTTAAATTGTTAGTTAAATTAACTAACACATATTTTATAAATCTTAAGATTTTTATTTTATATCTTTATAAAACAAAGGTTTATTAATTTTTTTCTTTATGGCACAGCCCTTGATTGTATCTAGGTGTATTAACCAATAAACAAACAAGGAATAACATTATGAAAACTTCAATTAACATGACACTGGCTAGTTTACTTTTATTAGGTTCATCTCAAGTACATGCAACAGAGGTCGATTTAGATATTACAGATATGTTGACTAAAACGGTGACAACTTATGTATCACAAGCAACCCATGAACTTGAACAGTCAGTAAAAGAAGCCGTTTCTTTTGATGCCCAAGCTATTTTAGATGGTTTACTACAAACCAACCCAGTTGTTGATAATAGTGGCATTGATGAAAAGCAACTTGTAGTAAAAACACAACAAAAGCAATAAAAATAGGGAATAAGTGATGAACAGCGAGTTCGAATTGTTAGCCCTGATGTTGGCGCCAGTGGCAAGTGTACTGAGTGTATATTACATCGCTTACATGATAAAAAATGTGGGAACGAGGTTTAATTAGCGAATGCACTTACACGGTAAAACAATCGATGTAACTAAAGCTGATCGACTTCAATAGAGCGCACGTAAATAAAGGCAGAGTGTTTGAAAGAAGTAGACTTTATGAAACGTGCGATTTTCCCATTACCGATTTTTATATTACCTGAAGGCTATACGCGATTACGTATATTTGAGCCTCGTTATTTGACGATGGTTAAAAACGCATTAAAAACAAACAGCGGTTTTGTACTTTGCACCTTCGAACACGACACACCATTTAATATAAGCGCCCAAGGGTGTTTAATGGATATTATTGATTTTGATCAAGACGAAAGCGGTATGCTGTTGATTGATGTTTTTGCATCAAAAAGTGTGCAACTAGATAACGTGTATCAAGACGAACAGGAGTTACGCCATGGCGAGGTCTCTGCGTGCAATACACCTTATTGGTACAATAGCAGTAATCATGACATTGGTGAACATCAACTACTTCAAGTGGCACTAGAAGAAGTATTCTCTAATAACCCACAGCTACAGTCTCTTTATAAACATACCCAGTTTAATCAACTTACTTGGATTGTTGCCAGATGGCTTGAGCTTCTCCCTATTTCTATTGAGAAAAAACAACAACTTGCATTTGAAACTAATTTTGATAACTTGCTGAATTTCCTCCATACTGTGATTAATAACGAATTTGCCTAAAATAATTTTGATCCGCTTACATTCTTAGCTCGTAATGGTACTTACAAAAGCTATAACGGGACATTTTACTATGGTAAGTCAACAACAAACATTACGTTGTGAACCTAACACAGGTAAGTATACTGCCATGCCAGAAACGCCAAGTACGGAACTCAGGGAAGCATTAGTTAATGTAGCCCAATCTCGCGATAAAAAATCTTTCGCGTACTTGTTTGAATATTTTGCACCAAAGATCAAACGCTTTGGCATTAAGCAGTTTGGTGTAGAGGCCCAAGCAATGGAGTTGGTGCAAGAAACGCTCACTTCAGTGTGGCGAAAAGCGCATTTGTACAACAGCGACAAAGGCGCAGCCACTACGTGGGTTTACACGGTAATGCGTAATGCGTCCTTTGATATGCTTCGAAAAATGAAAAGCAACAAAGAAGAAAATATCAGTGAAGACATCTGGCCGTTATTGAATGAATCAGAAGATACACATCACGAATACAGTGACCACCTTGAAGATAAACAAATTAAGCGCTACCTAGATAAACTGCCACAAGCACAAAGAGAAGTGGTACGCGGTGTTTACTTTCAAGATATGTCGCAAGAGCAGCTTGCTCAACAATTAAACATTCCAGTAGGCACGGTAAAATCACGATTACGTTTAGCCTTGCAGAAATTACGTAATGAAATGGGAGATCAGCATGATTAAACATCACCCGAGTGAAACACTACTGACACAATACTGTGCAGCAACACTTCCCGCATCACTAAGCTTAGCCGTATCTATTCATGTAGATATGTGCCCAATATGCCAAGCTGAGGTTGAAAAACTCGAGGCAAGTAATGCAAAAGCAGTGTTTAGTGACAACATGAATGTTAATAACGATGAGCAAAGCGACGATATAGCGGACTCAGGGTTGCTTGAATTAATCACGTCAGACGATTCGATTGATGAAGTTTATGCCGTTGAACCTGTCACTATTGAAGTGAATGACTATAATTACAGCTTACCAAGAGCATTAACACGTATTTCTCATAGCAAATTTACACAAGTAGGTAAGCTTGCTCGTTCACGTATAGCGCTTGACGATGGGCATTTGCGCTCGAGTTTATTGCACATAGACGCAGGCGGTGAAATTCCTGAGCATACACATACAGGTTTTGAAGTTACGCTACTTCTTGATGGCGAATTTACAGATGAAGAAGGCAGTTATGTACCAGGTGATTTTATTTGGCAAGATGGCCGTCATCAACATACTCCTTTAACAAAAGAGGGATGTTTGTGCTTTACTGTAGTCAGTAGTGCGCTACATTTCAATAAAGGACTTAGCAAGTTGCTTAATCCAATTGGCAGCTTGATTTATTAAGAGAATCTATGCAAACAGATACAATAAAAATAGGTATTAGCGCCTGCTTAGCAGGCGAAAAGGTAAGATTTGACAGCGGCCACAAAAAATCTAACTTTTGTATGGAAGAGCTGGCAAAACATGTTGAATATAAAATGTATTGTCCTGAGGTTGCGGTTGGCTTACCTATACCGCGCCCGACAATTCGTCAAGTAAGAACTGCTGATACTATTAAAGTGTGTCGTCCAGATGGTACAGGTGATGTTGGCCCTCAGCTAACAGAATACGGCAAAAAAATAGCCACCGAGCAAGCTGGTCATTTAAGTGGGTTTGTTTTTTGTGCTAAAAGCCCGAGTTGCGGCATGGAGCGCGTTAAAATTTACAATGAAGCAGGAACCGGTAACACCTCTGAAGGGATTGGTTTTTTTGCAGAACAAATCATGAAACACAATCCATTACTGCCCTGTGAAGAAAACGGTCGTTTGAACGACGTTCATTTACGCGAAAATTTTGTTATGCGTGTTTATACATTACATAATTGGCAGCAGTTAGTGAAAGAACCCATTACAGTTCATCGGTTAACTCAGTTTCACGCGCAATACAAATACTTGTTGATGGCTCATAACTATCAAGCTTACCGTGACTTAGGCCACTTGCTTGGTACTTATTTAGGTGATGATATAAACGCATTAGCCGATGAGTATATTCTCGGTTTAATGACCGCGTTGAAACGTCCTGCGTCAAGAAAAAACAATTCAAATACTTTAATGCACTTGCAAGGTTACTTCAAAAGAGATTTATCGAAAATCGAAAAAGAAGAAATGCGAGATGCAATAGACGAATATCGCCAAGGGTTGGTACCGCTTTATGTACCACTAACCTTGCTTAAGCATCATTTAAAGGTTCATCCTAATGAATATTTAAGCAAGCAAATATACTTTAACCCTTATCCTAATGAATTAAAGTTACGTTACGGTTTGTAATGAATACACTATTTTGGTTTAGGCGCGATTTGCGCCTTTTTTCAAACGAAGCGCTTATTGAAGCGTTAAATAATGGTGCTAAACACACCATTTTTTTTGTGTGCGAAAAACAATGGGCACAGCATAACACTGCACCAATTCAAATTGATTTGCTAAAACGCAGAGTCAGTTATATCCGTGAAAAATTAGCTGAGTATGGCATTAATTTACACGTGATAGAGGCTCCTTATTTCACAGACTGCCAAACTAAGCTTCTCGATTTTTGTCAGCAGTATGAGATTAAACACATAATAGCCAATAAAGAATATGAGCTTAATGAGTTTAATAGAGATAAAGCGATTCAAGCGCAATGCGATCAACAGCAAATAACATTTACTTTATACGAAGGTGACATCATTGCACCTGTTGGCAGTGTACGCACACAAAACAATGAAATGTATAAAGTGTTTACGCCCTTTAAGCGGGCGTGGTTAAAACAGTATCAAGATACTCACTTTAGCTTGGCGCCGTGGCCATTATCTTCAAACCCTATTGATATTGAATCGTGTGAATTACTCAGCAGTGATGACAGTTCAAAAAAATGGCCGGTTGATGACGACACTTTAGCGAATGTGGTCGATAATTTTATCCATGATAAATTAGCAAGTTATGATGATGTACGCGATATACCTAGTGTAAAAGGAACATCGGGTTTAAGCCCATATTTAGCATTAGGGGTTGTTAGCAGTAAGCAGTTAATGGTCAACATACAACAGCAGTATCCAGATATTTTGACTACCTCAAAAAGTAAAACCTTTACGTGGGTGAACGAGCTGATTTGGCGTGAATTTTATAAACACCTCATTGCCGAATTTCCTAAATTATCGCGCGGTGCTAATTTCAACGAAAAGTACGATAGTGTTGTTTGGCGTGATAATGAGGCTGAGTTTAAGCTTTGGTGTGAAGGCCGCACTGGCTATCCACTTGTTGATGCTGCCATGCAACAGCTATTGCAAACTGGTTGGATGCACAACCGTTTGCGAATGGTAGTGGCAAGTTTCTTAACTAAACATCTTTTAATCGACTGGCGTAAGGGCGAGCAGTTTTTTATGCAGCACCTTATTGATGGTGATTTAGCCTCGAATAATGGCGGCTGGCAATGGGCGGCAAGTACAGGCTGTGATGCACAGCCTTATTTTAGAGTGTTTAACCCTATTACTCAAAGTGAACGCTTTGATCCAAGTGGTCAATTTATTCGTAAATATCTGCCTGAATTAGAAAAAGTCCCAGATAAACACATTCATTTTCCTCATACCTATTTAGCGGCAACGGGGCAAAGTGAACACTGTTACTGGCCGGCAATTGTTGATCATAAAGCAGCACGAGCTAGGGCTTTAGATGCATTTAAGGTGTGATATGGATAACCAATTATCAGTCGATAAATTTGTAGAAATATATCAAAAGCTTGATAAAAATAACCTTGAGTTATTAACCGAAATTTATGCAAAAAATATACAATTTATAGATCCGCTGCACGAAATTAATGGTCTAGAAGATTTAAGGCGTTATTTTTGTGGTTTATACAGTAATGTTAAGGATTGTCGATTTGACATAACCGATTCATTTACCAACGATAATAACGCATTTGTGTATTGGACAATGTACTACTCTCACCCAAAACTGAATGCCGGTAAAACCATCACAGTGCAAGGGCACAGCAAGTTGGTATTTGAAGGCGACAAGATTGTAAAACATCGAGATTACTTTAATGCTGGTGAGCTGTTATACAAGCATATCCCATTACTAGGTAATATCATTAATTTTATTGATAAAAGGGCTGGTTAACTATGATTACCCTTATTACAGGTGCAACGTCGGGTATTGGTGAGCAACTTGCTATTAAGTATGCCGAGCAGGGTGATACAGTGATCGCTTGCGGGCGTAATACGCAAAAACTTGCTGAACTAGGTAAACACAACAACATAGAAACCTGCCAATTTGACGCCACTAATTTACAAGATATAAAAGCGGCAATGTTAGGGTACACTCAATTTGACCGCGTAATTCTCAATGCTGGCAACTGCGAGTATGTTGACGATGCACGTAATTTTGATAGCGCCTTATTTGAGCGCGTTATTAATGTTAATTTATTATCAATGGGTTACTGCTTAGAGGCACTTTTGCCAAAAATAGTCTCGGGCGGGCAATTAGTGATGGTTAGTTCAAGTGTTACTTATTTACCATTACCGCGTTCAGAAGCCTACGGCGCATCAAAGGCAGGCGTTAGTTATTTAGCTAAGAGCCTAGCGATAGATTTAACCGATGTTGATGTGACATTAGTACACCCTGGTTTTGTAAAAACCCCTTTAACTGATAAAAATGATTTCCCTATGCCGATGGCTGTTACAGCCGAAAAAGCGGCTGACTATATAATAAAAGGCGTCGCTAAACGCCGCAAAGAAGTTCATTTCCCCTATCGTTTTACACTTATACTTAAAGCATTGCGAATATTGCCACTTTCGCTTTGGCTTAAAATTGCAAAAGGATTAACCCGTTGAAAAAAATAGCAATAATTGGGACTGGCGTATCAGGTTTAACCTGCGGGCATTTACTGCACAAGCATTACGATGTCACATTATTTGAAAAAAATGATTATATTGGTGGTCACACCGCAACTGTAGATGTAGAGCACAGCGGTATTAATTACGCGGTAGATACGGGGTTTATTGTATTTAATGATAGAACGTACCCTTATTTTGAAAAGTTGCTTGAACGCATTGGTGTAAAACGTAAACCGACACAAATGAGTTTTAGTGTGCATAACGAAGCAACCGGCTTTGAATACAATGGGCATACATTTAGTAGTTTATTTGCTCAGCGCAGAAATATAGTTAGACCTAAATTTTGGCGTTTATTGTATGACATCGTGCGTTTTAATAAGTTATGTAAGGCTTTGCACGCAAAAGGTCACTACACAGAGCAATCACTAGGTCAATTATTACAACAACATCGTTTTAATGATTTCTTTAAATACCACTACATTTTACCTATGGGTGCTGCCATTTGGTCTACTAGCATTAAAGAAATGGAAAATGTAGGGGTTGAGTTTTTTGTAAAGTTTTTCTTCAACCATGGTTTGCTAGACATTGCCAATAGACCTCAATGGTACGTTATTCCCGGTGGCTCGCGAGAATACATTAAGCCTTTAATTGCCGGTTTTGCCGACAATATAAAACTTAACAGTCACATTAAGTCTGTCACTAGAAACGCAGAAGGCGTAACAATTACCTTTGCAGATGATCAGCAAGCACAGTTTGATAAAGTCATTTTTGCCTGTCACTCTGATCAAGCTTTAGCTTTGCTTGGCGATCCTTGTGAGCAAGAAACCACTGTTTTGGGTGCTATCCCGTACACAGAAAATTCAGTAGTACTTCACACTGATGAATCATTATTACCGGATAGAAAAGCCGCATGGGCAAGTTGGAATTATTTGCTTAATAATAATACCGATAAAGCGGCGGTGGTTACGTATCAAATGAATATACTTCAAGGGATCAAATCAGATACACAGTTCTGCGTTACCTTGAACCACTTAGAAGGTATTAATCAGAGTAAAATTTTACGTGAATTTACCTATCATCATCCTGTATTTAACCAAGAGTCTATTGCCGCCCAACAGCAAAAACATACCGTTGATGGACAAAATAACACGTACTTTTGCGGAGCGTATTGGTACAACGGTTTTCATGAGGATGGTGTGCGCAGCGCCGTTGATGTGGCCAAGCAACTTGGAGTAGAGTTTGACTAATGCAGTGTATTTAGGCGATGTTAAACATCGCCGTTTTGCTGTTAAACACCACGCGTTTAATTACCCGCTTTATATGATGTGGGTTGACTTAAATAACATCGAAGCACTTAACGGGGTACATAAACAACTTGGTACCACAGGATTTAAGGCTTTAAAATTTAAACAGTCTGATTATTTGAAAGGATTGCCGAATACTGACAATAACCCCATTGTAGAGCGTGCTCACGCTCAGTTAGCTGCGCTAGGGGTTACAGAAAAGTTCAGTCATGTTTATATGTTAGGGCAGTTACGCTGCTTGGGTATTTACTTTAGCCCCGTTAATTTTTATTTTTTTGGCCATGATGATAATCAATTTAGCTACATGGTCGCTGAGGTGAGTAATACCCCATGGAATGAACGACATTACTACTTGGTTCCACTACAAAAAAAAGTGAACTTTAAGAAAGTTTTTTCCGTATCACCTTTCATGAACTTAGATATGAACTACCATTGGACTGTTCGACAAAAGCAAGACAATATACTGATACGTATAGAAAATAAGCGCGATGACGAATTACTTTTTGACGCATCACTAAGGTTACAGCGTCAAACACTCTGCACAGCACAAATGAGTAAATTGCTTAAGCGTTTTCCAGCAATGACATGGTCTATTTTCAAAGGTATTTACTATCAGGCATTTAAACTGTTTGTAAAAAAAGTCCCATTTTTAGGTCATTCAGGTAGATCATAATTTTTTATTAATTTATGTTGTTTAACAAGTAATAACAATAATATAGGTAAGTGTATGGAAAAGGTATCGAGCTTACGCGTTCAAGAACGCACAAGTTGGTTTACTAACTTATACAAGAAGTTAGTATTCAAAGCGTTCTCGTCTATTGAAACAGGCCAAATAGTGCTTGTAGACAATAATCAGCAGTCTGTATTTGGCGATACGTCATCAGAGCTTAAAGTAACGGTAACCGTTAATGATACTGCTATGTATAAAGCATTTGCGCTCTCGGGAAGTATTGGCGCGGGAGAATCTTACATATTAGGGCAGTGGCAGTGTGATAACTTAACTCGGTTGATAGAAATTTTTGCAATTAACCAAGACCAACTAGACGCATTTGAAAAGAAATTCGCTTTTTTTAGTAACATTGCTCATCGTATAAACCACATTAAAAATAAAAACTCTCACTCGGGCTCTAAAAAGAATATTGTTGCACACTACGACTTAGGCAATGACTTATACGAGTCTTTTTTAAGCAAAGAAATGCTTTATTCAAGTGCCGTATACCCAAGTAAAGACGCCACCCTTGAGCAAGCACAGCAATACAAACTACAGCGTATTTGTGAACAAGTCGAGTTACAACAAGGCGACACCGTCATTGAAATTGGTACAGGTTGGGGAGCATTTGCGATTTATGCGGCTACTCACTACGACTGCCATGTAACAACCACTACCATCTCTGATGAACAGCACGATTATGTTGCAAATAAAATTAAAGAGCTTGGGCTTGAAAACAAAATAACTTTACTCAAACAAGATTACCGTTTACTAACCGGTAAATACGATAAGCTAGTATCAATTGAGATGATAGAAGCGGTTGGTCATGAGTACTTGCCTAGTTTTTTCACTCAGTGCGGTCAGCTATTAAAAGACGACGGTGCTATGCTTATTCAAGCAATTACAATTAGCGACCAGCGTTACCAGCATTATTTAAAAAATTCTGACTTTATTCAGCAATATATTTTCCCTGGTGGGTGTTTGCCTTCGCTCAACGAAATGAGTGAGCAAATAAAAAATCATACCGATATGAATATCCACACAGTTAGCGATATTGGTGCTCACTACGCAAGAACCCTTGCTGATTGGCGAGATCGTTTCATTGCAAGTTGGCCAAACCTCGATAGTAATAAATTTGATGAGCGATTTTATCGTTTATGGCTATTTTACTTTGCTTATTGCGAGGGCGCATTTAGAACTCGCGCAACAAGTACCGTGCATTTAATGGCACGCAAACCCCGTTTTACGAGTAGTAATGATGAGATTGCACTCGCTTATTAATTTTGTACTGTTTCAAGTAGTGTGGTTTTTATGCCTACTGCTTGAACAGCATTCAATTGTCTATTCAACAGTAGTCATTGCATTAATGTTTTATTTGTCAGCGCAAAAAAAACAGGATGCTTTTTTGCTTCTAAAGTGCTTACCACTAGCCTTACTAAGTGAATTTATCGCGGTTAAGTTCGGTCTGATTGAATTTAAAGTAGCGCCATTTCCGCTTTGGTTAGTGTTTTTATGGGCTGCTTTATTGCTATGTATTAACACCTCAATGTCGTTTTTAACAACCCTCAAACCTTGGCAAGCGTTTATTGTATGTTTAGCGTTTGCACCAGGAAGTTACTGGGCGGGGGCGCGATTCGACGTGTTAGAACTCGGCTTGCCGCTATGGCAATTTTGGCCTTTATACGGTGCTTTATGGGCTGCAACGTTTAGCGTTATTTTATTTATTAACGGTAAAATTGGCGCGTTTATTAAGCAATAAAACAATTGTATTTACTGCTTGGAGCTGATTATGAAAACGCTTTTAAATTTAGTACTAATTTATGCCCTGTTTAACCATGCTGCTTATGCTGATACCCAGTTTAACAAAGTGGGCGAGGCACGTATGGAATACCTTTTTTGGGATGTTTATGATGCAACGCTTTTTACTCCCTCTGGATCTTATAGTCCCAAGCAAACGCCGGTTAAATTTACTTTAACTTACCTGCGCGACTTTGATGCTAAAGACATTGTAAAAGCCACTAAAGAGCAATGGCAACATTTAGGTAAATCACAATTATCAGCTCGCTATGCAGATAAATTATTAGCCATATGGCCAGACATTAAAAAGGGTGAATCGTTAACCTTACTGACCGATCAGCAAGGACACAGTATTTTCTTTCACAATGACAATGAAATAGGCCGCATAGAAGACACCACTTTTGCAGATGACTTCTTAGCTATTTGGCTAAGTGAGAACACCTCAGAACCATCGATTAGAAATCAACTTTTAGGGATTTAATATGATTAATCTAAAACGTATCAAAGTAACTTTGCTACTGGTAGTAAGCTTCTTTATTGCAAGTTGTTCAGCGCCGAGTGTAGAGCATTACAAAGGCTCAGAACCTAATTTCGATTTTAAGACTTTTTTTAGCGGCGATTTAAAAGCCTACGGTGTTGTACAAGACTTTAAAGGCGAATTAACCCGAAAGCTTGTTGTAGACTTGAGCGCTACGTGGGATGGCAACCAAGGCGTTATTGAGGAAGACTTCGTTTATGATGACGGCGAAACCCAAAAACGTATTTGGAAAATAACCTTAAACGACGACAACACGTTAACCGGTACTGCTTCTGATGTTTTAGGCACGGCCACAGGCAAAAGTGAAGGCAGTGTTTTTCATTGGAACTACAATGTAGAAATTCCTTACGATGGCAGCACTTTTGAAGTTAACTTTGATGATTGGATGTATTTAGTCACCAACACGCGCTTGATAAACCGCACATCTATTGTTAAGTTTGGCGTTGAGGTCGGGGAAGTGACCTTAGTAATAGAAAAAATATAGCGACTCATCACAGTGCATAGCTGCACTATATTTGTGCTTAAATTAAGTTTTTGTTAACCCAACTCGCTGTATTTTACAGTGAATTATTATAATTTTACTAATTTTTTAGTATTTTAGATAAAAAACGTAATTTGCTGTTGCTAACTCTTCGAAAATGCATAAAGATAGGATTTGCGAAGGCAAAATAATAACGAATAGGAATCTAATAATGAACAAAGCTCAACTAGTTGAAAAAATCTCTACTGACGCAGAAATCTCTAAAGCAGCCGCTACACGTGCACTTGATGCATTCACAGGCGCTGTAACTTCTTCACTAAAAGAAGGCAACTCTGTTGCATTAGTTGGTTTTGGTACTTTTTCAGTTAAAGAACGTGCTGCTCGCACAGGTCGTAACCCACAAACAGGTGCAGAAATCCAAATTTCAGCAGCGACTATTCCAAGCTTTAAACCAGGTAAAGGTCTTAAAGACCAAGTAAACCTATAAGGTTTAGGTTTATAAAAATAATAAAAGGGCTATTAAGCCCTTTTTTTTTTGCCGTAAATTTAACGCTTATTTAGCTTTAAGCGCCTTATCTCCGCGACCAATGCCGACCGCGCCAGAGCGAACCACTTCTATAATGTCTGTTTCATGACGTAAGGTATCTAAAAACGACTCTATTTTATCGGTGCTGCTTACCAACTGTAGGCTGTAACTTTGACGCCCCATACCTAAAATAGCGCCCTGAAATACATCTACAACCCGCGTTACAGCAGCTCGCGTAGCTTCATCTTGAGCAAATACTTTTACTAGTAACAGTTCGCGCTCTATGTGGCTCATTTCGGTTAAATCAATCACCTTAAGTACATCGACCAGTTTATTTACCTGTTTGGTGATTTGCTCAACAATTCTATCATCGCCTTTAGTGGTGACAGTAATACGCGAGAGTGACTCATCATCAGTGGTTCCAACAGTTAAACTATCAATATTGTAAGCTCGTTGAGAAAAAAGCCCCACTATACGTGATAACGCACCGGGTTCATTTTCTAATAATATAGATAATATACGACGCATTATGCCTTTACTCCTTTTCTTAACCACATCTCATCTATGCCACCGTGCTTAATTTGCATCGGGTAAACATGTTCTTTTTCGTCTACTAAAATATCTAAAAACACTAATCTATCGGTTATCGACATGGCTTTGTCTATTGCCGGCTGTAATTCATCCAGTGTATTGACTCGTATTCCTACATGGCCGTAACTTTCTACAAGTTTTACAAAGTCAGGAAGTGATTCCATATAGGAAGAGGAGTGTCTGCCGCCATAAATCATATCTTGCCATTGTCTAACCATACCTAGTGAACGGTTATTTAACGAGATCACTTTTACCGCTAAGTTGTATTGTAAACAGGTAGAAAGCTCTTGAATGTTCATTTGAATAGAGCCGTCGCCAGTCACACATAAAGACTCTTTATCCGGAAAGGCGAGCTTAACCCCCATAGCTGCTGGTAAGCCAAAGCCCATGGTGCCTAAGCCACCTGAGTTGATCCACTGACGAGGGTGCTTAAATGGATAATACTGCGCTGCAAACATTTGGTGTTGGCCCACATCTGAACTGACATAAGCATCACCATTAGTCGCTTTATAAATAGCCTCTATAACTGCTTGAGGTTTAATTTTATCGCCATCGGTATTGTAGTTTAAGCATTTTTGTTCGCGCCAACTGATCACCTGTCGCCACCAATCTTCTTGTGCACTGCGGTCTATTTTTATTGGGCTTTTATCTATAGCAGTTTGTAACTGTTCAAGTACCGTGGCTAAACAGCCAACAACCGGAATATGTGCTTTTATGGTTTTGGAAATTGAAGTCGGATCGACATCTACATGCACGATAGTGGCATTAGGGCAAAACTTTTGTACGTTATTGGTAACTCGATCATCGAATCGTGCGCCAAGGGCTAAAATAACATCAGCATTGGCCATGGCTTTATTTGCTTCTAATGTACCGTGCATACCCAACATACCAATAAAGTTAGGGTGAATGCCTGATATACCACCTAGTCCCATTAGGGTATTGGTAATAGGGGCATTAAGCGATTCGACTAAATGGGTTAGTTGTTCTGATGTATTTGAAAGCACAATTCCGCCACCAGAATAAATAACCAGCTTTTTCGCTTCTAAAATAGCAGTAACGGCCTTACGAATTTGTTTAGAGTGACCCTTGGTATTAGGGTTGTAGGTTCTGAGTTCTGTTGCCGCTGGAAAGTTGTAAGCAAAGGTTAGCTCAGGGTTAAGCATGTCTTTAGGAAGTTCAACGACAACTGGGCCTGGGCGACCTGAGCTGGCAATATAAAAGGCTTTAGCAAGAATATTGGGAATTTCACTAGCGCTTCTACAATTAAAGCTATGCTTTACAATCGGACGAGAGCAGCCAACAATATCCGTTTCTTGAAACGCGTCATCGCCAATTAAGTTGGTTGGCACTTGACCTGATAACACCACCATCGGAATAGAATCCATATACGCAGTTGCTATGCCTGTTACACAGTTTGTTGCCCCTGGTCCAGAAGTGGCAAGTACAACACCGACTTCACCGGTTGCTCTTGCGTAACCATCGGCCATGTGTGTGGCGGCCTGTTCGTGACGGACTAAAATATGTTCAATATCATCTTGCTGAAATAGCGCATCATATAAGTCTAATACTGAGCCACCGGGGTAACCGAATATATACTTAACGTTTAACTCTTTTAATGACTTAACAACCAATTCAGAGCCATTATATTCTTGTTTACTCATCCTCATTCCTCTGTTGACTGATTTATGCAAAAAAAAACCCCCGCGTAGTGCGAGGGTTTTAAAAAGCATATTTCACCTTTTAATACATCCCCGCTGGGCTTATCACTAAGACCAGTACGAGTAAGACTAAAAGACGAAATTGTGTGTTCATGATGTTTTGCTCTTTAAAATAAAATGCTGTTTAAATTACAATTTTTGTATGTGGTTATTTTTAAGGCTTTTGCGCGCTCATGTCAACCCAAAACTAACGTTTTTGGATTAAAAATTCATTTTTATATCTTTTTTAATCTTAAATTCTAATTGATGTAAAGTATTCTCACATTAAAAGCAGAAATTATGCATTTTTAATTTTAAGGAGTAGGGAGCTTAAATACACATTAATTACATTAAAGTGATACAAGCGGTTTTGAGCAGGCATAAAAAAAGCCAACAGATGTTGGCTTTATAATTCAATTATACTGTTACAGACGGTCGATTACCGACTGAGTGAAGTCAGTTGTACCATGGCTGCCGCCTAAATCGCGAGTAGTACGGTCGCCTGATTTAATTACATCAGCCACTGCGCTACGAATGCGCTCTGCCGTATCGCCCATATTTAAATGCTCTAGCATTTGAATAGACGCTAAAATAACTGACGTAGGGTTTGCTAGGTTTTTACCTGCAATATCAGGTGCGCTACCGTGAACAGCTTCAAAGATAGCCGCATCTTCACCAATGTTAGCACCAGGCGCCATGCCTAAACCACCAACTAAACCAGCACATAAATCAGATAAAATATCGCCGAATAGGTTAGTCGTTACAATTACGTCAAACTCTTCCGGTGTCATTACTAGTTTCATACAGGTTGCATCAACAATCATTTCAGTTGATTCAATCTCAGGGTAACGTTCAGCCACTTCACGAGCAACTTTTAAGAACAAACCCGATGTTGATTTTAAAATATTTGCTTTATGAACAGCGGTTACTTTTTTACGGCCTTCGCGTACAGCTAGCTCGTATGCAAAAGTAACGATTTTTTCAGCGCCTTCACGGGTGATCACAGACATTGCCTCAGCTTCGTTGCCATCAGCACTCACTACTTGACCTGCACCTGAATACATACCTTGGGTATTTTCACGAACAGTAATAATATCAATGTCATCGTAACGTGCTTTAGTACCTGCGAACGACTTCACAGGACGAACATTAGCGTATAAACCAAACTGCTTACGAAGTGTTACATTGATTGATGTAAAGCCTTCGCCTACAGGGGTCGTTAATGGACCTTTTAAAGTGATTTTATTTTTAGCAATCGTGTCAATTGTTTCTTGTGGAAGCAATTCGCCCGTTTTTTCAAGCGCAGCGAGGCCAGCGTCAACAAATTCATAATCAAAATCGCATCCTGCGGCTTTTAGTATTTCAAGTGCTGAGTCGATAATGCTTGGGCCGATGCCGTCGCCTTTGATCACTGTTATGGTTTGTTTGGCCATGAACTTTTCCTTTAAAGATTTGGATACACACATAAATAAAAAATACTCACAGAGTTTAGACTACTTATATGACAGGGGTGCTAAATTTAAGCCGGCATTTATACCAATTTATTGAACATTTTGCCAGTTTATACTGCAAATACAGGGTATAACTTTAATTTATAGTGATAATAAGCCAGCTAAATACTATTATGCAGACCTAATTGCTGCAGGGATTGATAAAAAATGACCTCACTTTTCCAGCCATGGCGGGTGAGTTGTTGATTTAATATCTGCTGTTGCCATGCTGTTAATGGTTGGTCAGGTTTAAGTGCGCGCTGGGCTACAACTTTCAAAGCTGCCCACAACTTAGCGCTATCATCGAGCTGCTTTTTAGGCAATGTTTCAGCTTTTAATAACGCTATTGCCCAGGGGTCGCTACTAAGTAATTCATTAAGCTCATTAGTTAAATGAGGGGTATCAACATTGTTTATGCCAAAAAATGTGCATATTGGCGTATCTAAGGATTTATTCGGTGTTTGGTCTAAGGTGATTTTTCTAGAAACTTCTGGGCTGTAATTAATTAATAGATAATATAAATAGGCATATAGGCTCAAACTAATGCGTTCACTTTGCAAATTTTTATCGTGTTTTACTAACAGCTCTACAATGTTGACTAAACAACCCATGCGGGTACACAAAAATGTATGTAAAGGATGGGCAATACTATTTACCAACTGCTCAAAAACCATGCCTTGAATAATCGCAGGGGCCTTATCGTAACCTACCATAGACAAGCTATGCCTTAAATCTTTTGCCGGTTGCAGCTCTTTATTATACTGTTTTACTGCATGGCACACTGATTTTATAACATTAGGATAAGGGGTAAGTAATGTATTTAATGCTTTGTAATTGTACTCTTGTTGGTTTTTTATTTGTTTAACTAATTCGTACAAAGAGGACTGTGTGTCGTCACTCTTATGAACAATATGCAGGTATTCACTGTCCCAAACTTTTAAAAACAAGCGATCGTCATTACACGGCCATGCCTTTAAGCCATCCTCTAATGATGCTTTTATTCGATACCAGGCCATTTTTGTATTGGCATTATTAACGATAATATGACGGCCTGCCGAATCTGTAGCCAAATAAATCATTGTTTGGTCAGCATAAACCACTTGGCTACCTGGTACATATTGTCCAACGTGTGCTACTAAGTCTTTTAGTAGCTTCTGTGCGAATGAGTTGGGGGTTCTTATGTACAAATCAGCTATGGCTTTATAAAAACTAATATGCTGCTGTTTTGCGTTGCAGGTTACGTTAAGCGCCAAAATATTTGCCAAAGCAACCAATACACTGGCTCCGTCATAAAGCATGACTTTAGGCGTGTTTAATAATGCGTGTTTGTATTTGGCTAGTTTAGCTAAAATATGGGCAATTTGATGTGCTGGTTGTTGTGATGTCAATATCACTTTGGCAGCGAGTTTATGGCGTAACTGCCACATTTTAGTGTCGGTATTAGTAAATGTTTGCTGTTGGGCTAGTTTATTCAACTGATTAGCAACACAAAGGTGTTCCACCAATGAGGCACTGATATAAAGCTCTGTTAAGTGTTTATCGTAATTTTGGCTAGCACTTAATGCACAGGTTAAAACACATTGATTAACCACTAAATTGGTTGCAAAGCTATAGTGTGTTTTATACAAATTGAGCTGAGCTTGTAACGCCGCTGGGTTTTGTTTATATAACGCTGCGTATTGTTCTGCAAGTTTACAAACAATCGGGTAAAAAGTATGCCACTGGTTTTTATTATTATGTGAACCTAAAAGCAACTGTGTGCTTTCGAGTAGCTTTTTTAGGTTACCCGACAGTGGTGCTTCCATTAAATTGTTCCATCATTTTGCTCAAGGTATTTTTCATAAGCACTTGGGCCCCACATTATTAGTTGGCCGTTTTTAAATAATAACCCGGTACATTCATCCATGGTGGTAATGCCATCCGAGGTTTTATGTTGTGTACGATAAAATATAACTTGCCACACCTGTTCACCATCGCGCTTCGCGTAGGTTAAATCTGGGCTGCCTAAATATTCAAGCACAGCATTTAGCGTAAAAGCATCTTCTAAGCGCAGTTTTTCAATATAGCGTTTATTGAATGCTTCGCGGTCTTGCCAAATCATTGCTTGTGGATCGTCTTTATAAAACATAATAACCGACGTGGCTATCAGTGCATATAAACCTAATCCCAATATCAAATACCTAAAAAACTTTTTAAACATTGCCTACCCAGACCAATATAACTATTACTAGTATACGTATTGCGATCGTTCAGTGCCATTAACTTGCGACTAATTAAGCCTTAACTGCTTTAAACTAAAGCCTAAGTGGATATCAGTACGCAAACTCACCAGTTGTTTAGAAATAACAAACATATCCATATCATCAGCAAGCTTTTTTTGTAAGCGCGCACTTAATGATTCATCGCTTAATGCCTCTTCGAGAGTGTTGTACTGATTCACCAATTGTTGTGCCGATTTAACACCAATGCCTTTAACACCTGGAATGTCATTGGTTTTGTCTCCTGCCAGGGCCCAAAAGTCTATGAGTTTGTGTTGTGCCACGCCAAAACGTTCTTGGATATGCTGCTGTGTGAGCTGTTGTTTTTTAAAGTAATCATAAACTTCAATTTGCTCATTTAAATGCGGTAAAAACCCTTTATCGGTAGAGACAATAGTGTTATTTATCTGATTGTTGGCGGCTTTATGGGCTAATGTTGCAATAATATCATCGGCTTCATCGTTAGTCGGCTCAAATACCACAATGCCGGTTTCTTCAATGGCCGCTTTAAAATGTGGCAAGGCTTCTTTTAACGTTTGTGGCATCGGGGCGCGCGAATGTTTGTAATCTTTGTAAAAGTGATAGCGCCAACTTTTATCGCCATCAAATACAGCAATTGCATGGGTTGCATTAGTGGTTGTTATGAGTTTTTTGCAGGCATGTGCTACTCGAGCGCAGCATGCTTTTAACATATGTTCGTCGCTGTGATGCGTTTGGTTAGCATCAACAGCATAGATGCGCCTAATTAAATTAAGCGCATCAATAAGAAGTAAATGGGGATTCAATTATAAACTCACGCTTTTATTGTATAACAAGGAATATACTTACTGCCAGGGAGCTTCATTCTACCTTGTTCTACAAACGCTTGTAAAAGTGTGTCCATTGCTTTCATTAAATCAGGCTCGCCACTGAGGACATATGGGCCGTCTTTTTTAATCGCATTTAAACCTTCTTCTTTTACATTTCCCGCCACTATTCCCGAAAACGCACGGCGTAAATTAGCCGCTAACTGTTGTTTGGGTTGATCAAGGTGTAAATCAAGCGACGCCATAGCCTCATGAGAGGGGTAAAAAGGTTGCTGAAAATCACTGTCTATTTTCAAGGTCCAGTTAAAGTAATACGCATCTCCTTGGCTTTTACGGTATTCGCGTACACCATTCATTGCCGACTTTAACTTTTGGCTTACTAATTGAGGGTCATCAATAATTACTTCAAATTTATCTAGGGCTGCATCGCCTAAAGTCATTTGAATGAATTGACACAGCTCCTCAAAGTAAGCTTCACTTTGTTTTGGACCGGTAAGAATAACAGGTAAACATTGCTTTTCGTTTTCAGGGTGCAACAAAATACCTAATAAATACAATAGTTCTTCTGCTGTGCCTGCACCACCAGGAAAAATAATAATGGCATGAGCGGTGCGAACAAAGGCCTCAAGTCGCTTTTCAATATCGGGTAAAATAACCAGTTCATTCACAATCGGGTTAGGTGGCTCAGCTGCAATAATGCTGGGCTCAGTTAAACCTAAATAACGGTTGTTAGTTATACGTTGTTTGGCATGACCAATAGTGGCGCCTTTCATCGGGCCTTTCATTGCACCAGGCCCACAGCCAGTACAAATATTTAACCCGCGTAAGCCTAATTCGTAACCTACTTGTTTAGTGTATTTATATTCTATTTCGTTAATAGAGTGGCCGCCCCAACATACAATCATGTTAGGTTCACTATTTACTTTAAGAGCGTCGGCATTTCTAAGCATGTCAAAAACCATGTGGGTAATGGCTTTAGTTTCTTGGAGATTTTTTTCATACTTTTGGCAAATAAATAAGATATCGCGAATAACCGAAAATATGTGCTCATGTATGCCGGTGACTATGTGGCCGTCAACGAAGGCCGTTTGCGGCGGGTTCTCTAATTCAATTTTAATACCGCGTTCACGGCTTACTAAACGAATATCAAAGTCTTTATGTTTTTCGTATATATCGTTACTTACATCGGTATGGCTGCCTACATTAAGCACAGCTAAAACACAATTTCTGAATAACCTGTAGCGTTCGCTTGTTGATGACTGTTCTAGTAGGTCTACTTCTAGCTGCGATAATAAATCTAATACCCCTGTTGGGTTTAACTGTATTAGCATCGGCATTCTCCTTGATACTTCTTGGGTAAATTTACTGCGTAATTATGCCTTGTACTCAAAGGTAGAAATGCATAACACTATTTACTAATGCACAGACGATCCCGGCCTGAATTTTTAGCATCGTATAAAGCTTGATCGGCTCTATCAAATGCTTTTAGAGGGGTATCACCCTCTTTAAATTGGGTTGCGCCTAGCGAAACAGTAATTTCAATTTGTTTGTCTTTAAATTTAAACGGTATCTTTTTAATAGACTGTCTTAATTTATTGAGGTGCGCTGTCGCGTTTTCAAGTGAAGTGCGTGGCATTAATAGCACAAACTCTTCGCCGCCATAGCGTGCAATAAAGTCTGATTGCCTAATCGACTTTTGCAGCGCTTTAGCAATAACTTGTAAAGTAATATCACCCGCGGTATGGCCAAATCGATCGTTGATTGATTTAAAATGGTCGACGTCTATAACAACTAGCGTTATGTCTGACGGTTGTTCGTTAAATAAATTAATTTCGTGGTTGTAACGCTCATCAAATGCCGCGCGATTAGGCAGTTTTGTCAGGCTGTCGAGTAAGCTTTTAAATCGTTGCTCATTTAAACGTTTTTTATAGTTACTGACTTTGTTTTCTAAGCTATTAATTCTTTCATTTATTTGCGTAAAGCTGGCAACTAAAATTCTGCGATCTTTTTGTTCGAGTTGCTCTTTTTCTAAAATATCTGCACTGAGTGAGCGTAACTCGTTTTCAACTAGCTGCTTTAACGCTGTGATTGAGGTCGCATTTTTTGTTTGTGTATTTAAACTTTCTAGCTTTTCACCAATGCGTTGATTTATTGAGTCAAATTCAACATTCATTGATTCAGAGTGTTCACTGGTTGATACCAATGAGCGATGCAGCTCTTCAAGTGTTTGGTTTAATGAAGCTAAAAAGCTTTGCGCTGATTCACGTTCAACGTGAATACTTTTAACAATTAAAGTAATCACATCTATTGCGGCATCAAGTAACTGATCAACGGCTTTATTTTTAGCAATGCGTTTTCTTATTAAATACAGTGATTCGTTGGCTTCTTCTTCTAGTACAAGCTCACTAACTAATTTAAACAGCTTTTCAGTGAGTACACTTAGATTGGGTGGTTCAAAGGTATTATTGCTTTTAGCAATTAAAGCTTGATGATAAAAGGTGATCAATTGGTTTAATATTGGGATAAACCCATGCACCGATTGGATATCGTCAAGTTGGTTATCTAATAAATGACGCAGCGTTCTGCGGGTTTCGTCAGGCAGGCCTTTCGTTTGTTGTAACTGTTTTCCTGCATTTTGTACGCTGGTTAACAGGTCGCGTTGATGCGCTAGTTGAATCGCTTCCTGATTTTTTAGCAAGGCCAAAATATCATCTACCAAAGGAGAGAAGTCTTCAAAATCCATTCCTTTGTTTAATGCGCTACGGAACTTTGCTAGGCGGTTATCAAGCTCAATATCAAGTCCTTTACAGCTTAAAGATAACTTAGCCGCAAAGTTAGAAAGGGTGTCAACTTGATGTTTACGAGCGCTTTCTATTACTTTTCTACTGTCGATTGCTTGTTTTAGTTTTTGTTCCACCGTATTGGAGCTCCTAGACACCTACACACCATTATTTTAATACCTTTATTGGTTTAGTTTACAACAAAAACATATTAATAGTAGGTATGAGATCAAAAACTTAATGTTTTTAGCAACAAAATACGAACGATCTTAAATATAAGTGTATTTATCGCTTTTAATTCACTTTTAAAATGGGTCTTGTTAACCTTGGTACAACAATACGTTATATAAAAAAGAGCCTTTATGAAAAAGCTACTTGCCTTATCAATTTTAGCTGCCTGTTCAGCACCGGTATTTGCCGACGTTAATTACGCTTTAAACATTTCTCAGCCAGAGCATCATTTAGGTGATGTGAACGTAGAATTTCCTAAAACGGCGCAGTCTTTCTTAGATGTGAAACTTCCAGCATGGCGCACTGGTCGTTATGAAATTTTAAATCTTGCCAATGGCGTTCGCTACTTTAAAGCCAGTGATGATGAAGGTAATGCATTAAAGTGGGAAAAGATTGACCACAGCACATGGCGCGTTCATTTAAATGAACCCACTGAAGTAAATATAGATTACCAAGTGTATGCCAATGAGCTAGGTAAGCGCGCCCGCCATATTGACGACAGCCATGCCTTTATTGATGCATCAGGCTTTTTTATGTTTAGCGAATCATTTCGCCAAGAGCCAGTAACGGTTGAATTAAACGTCCCCAAAGCATGGCGCTCTGTGTCAGGCATGGAAAATTATAAAAATAAGCACAGCTTTAAAGCCAGTGACTACGATGTATTAGTTGATTCGCCAATCGAAACCGGTATTAACGAGCTACGTACTTTTGAAGTTGATGGTCGTGAGTACGAACTGGTGGTATGGGGTGAGGGCAATTACGATATTGAACTGATGCTAACCGATTTGAAAAAGCTAGTGGCTACCGGCAATGTGATTTGGGACAGCTACCCGTATGAACGTTATGTATTTATGGTACATGCTACATCAGGCGCAAGCGGGGCAACTGAGCACTTAAACTCAACGATTATTCAGCGCCCACGCGACCGCTTTGCTAAACGTGAAGACTATTTAGGTTTTATAAGTACTGCAGCTCATGAGTTTATTCATACCTGGAATGTAAAAGCGTACCGTCCTAAAGGGCTTGCGCCATATGACTACACTAATATTAATTATTCAAAATTGCTATGGATAGCAGAGGGCTCTACCAGCTATTTTGAAGATCATTTATTAGTGCGTTCGGGTATTCAAACTAACGATGAGTTTTTTAAAGTATTAAGCAAAACCATTAACCGCCACCTCACAACACCGGGGCGTGAAGTGCAAAGTGCCAGCGAAACCAGTTTTGATAAATGGATAAACCAAGGCGGCGATCACGCACGTAACTACAGCACTAATATTTATCTTGAAGGTTCATTATTGTCGATGGCGTTAGATATCGACCTACTTGAAAATAGCCAAGGTAAAATTAGCTACAGAGATGTACATAAAGCGCTTTATAAACAGCATAAATTACCGGCAGGGTTTACTGAGCAAGACGTACTGGCTATTTTAAAACAACTATCAGGGCGTGATTACAGCGCGTGGTGGCAGGCAAATGTTAGCTCACCAGCCAACCTTGATTTTGATGCACTGCTAGCAAAAGTAGGTTTAAGCTTTGAATTACCAGAAAAAGCCAAGGCCACACCAAGCTTAGATGCATTTACTAAAAATACTGGCGAGTTACTTACGCTTACCCATGTACGCCGCGATGGTGCAGCATGGCAAGGCGGCTTAACCACCGACGATAAACTCGTCGCTATTAATAAAAAGCATGTAGGTAAAGACTTAACAGCCAGCCTAGAGACCTTTAAAGCAGGCGATAAAGTCACTGTTGATTTTATTCGTCGTGATGCATTAATGTCGACTGAGCTTGTGTTGTCTGAAGATTTCGATAAACCTAAAAAAGTGGTTGCGAATAAAAATGCCACTGATGAGCAAAAAGCATTATTTAAAGCATGGATGGGTGTAGCGCATCCAAATGATGTGAAAAAAGACGACTAACATCGTTTATCATATTGTTTAAAAAGGAGCTTAGGGTACAAACCCTGAGCTCCTTTTTTGTTTATTGAGCGCTATATTGTAACAATTTATCTCAGCGTAGTTGACCTTACTCATACTTAATGAGTAATCTGCAGGTTCAATAATAAAAGGGATTCTATAATGCGTTTAAAACCTCTTGTTGCCACTTTGGTAGCAACCTGTTCACTGGCACTTTCTTCTGCGGCCAATGCCGATGAAGGTATGTGGCAACCTCATCAGCTACCAGAGCTGGAATCAATTTTAAAAGCCAAAGGCCTTGAAATCAGTGTTGATTCAATTTCAAAATTAACCGAATTTCCAATGAATGCGGTTATTAGCTTAGGCGGATGTACAGCCTCGTTTGTTTCGCCAAAGGGCTTAGTTGTTACTAACCATCACTGTATTTATGGCTCAGTGCAATATAATTCAACGCCTGAAAACAACATACTTGAAAACGGCTTTTTAGCAAAAACACCGGCTGAAGATTTACCTGCTGCGCCAGGTTCGCGTGTGTACGTTACAGAAACAGTGACCAACGTGACTGATAAAGTAATTAGCGGCACTAACGAGCTAAGTGCAAAAGCACGCTACGATGCGTTAGAAAAAAATCAAAAAGCCCTCGTTGCAGAGTGTGAAGCCGATGAAAGCTACCGTTGTAATGTATATTCGTTTCATGGTGGTTTAGAGTTTTACCTTATTAAATCGCTGGAAATTAAAGATGTACGTTTAGCGTATGCACCTGCTATGGGCGTAGGTAAATACGGTGGCGATATCGATAACTGGATGTGGCCGCGTCACACAGGCGATTTTGGTTTTTACCGCGCCTATGTAGGTAAAGACGGCAAACCAGCAGAATACAGCGAAGACAACGTACCGTACGTGCCTGAGTCTTACTTAAGTGTAAGTGCTAAAGGCGTGCAAGAGGGTGATTTTGTCATGGTTACTGGCTATCCAGGACGAACCAATCGTTACCGTATTGCGGCAGAGGTCGATTATGTATTTAACGACAGCTACCCTAAAGCGCGCATGCACAATACTAAATACGTGTCACTTATTGAAGAAAACTCAGAAGATGGCAGCAAAGCGCGTATTGCTTACGAAAGCACCATAGCTGGTTATAACAACTACATTAAAAACTATGGCTCGATGATCGAAAGCTTTAAAAAAGGCACCATGTTTGAGCGTAAAAAGCAGTTTGAACAAGAACTTACAAGCTGGATAAACAGCGATAGCGAACGTAAACAGCGCTACGGTAATGTACTTAATGAGTTATCAGCACTTGTTGCACAATCGCAAGAGCACAGTGAGCGCGACCGTATGGTAGGCTATGTTCACCGTTCACAAATGATCAGCACGGCACGTCGTTTATACCGTTTAGCTTATGAAAAACAAAAGCCAAATAGCGAGCGTGAATCGGGTTATCAAGAACGTGATTTACCGCGTATTAAATCGGGTTTAGAGCGTATGTCACGCCGCTTTGACGCAAACGTAGATAAAGCCATATTACTGCACTTTTTAGAGCAATATGCAGCATTACCTAAAGCAGAGCGTTTTAGTGAAATTGATAAAGCCTTTGCTTTAGAAAATGGGTTTGATAAAGCAAAACAAAGTGCATTACTTGATGAAATGTACGCTAAATCAACGCTTGATAACGAAATTGTACGTAATTCATTATTTGAGCAAACGCTTAGCCAATTAAACCAAAGCCAAGACCCATTCATGCAATATGCAAAAGCCATATTCACGGTAATGAAAGCTGAGGAAGATAAGTCAAAAGCCCTTGCAGGTAAGTTACAAGCCGCTCGCCCAGAGTTAATGAGTGCGATTATTGCCTTTAATAAAGCGCAAAACAAACCGGTTTACGCCGATGCAAATAGCACATTACGTGTAACTTACGGCACGGTAGGCGGGTATTCTCCGCAAGATGGTTTAGTGGCCACGCCGTTTACCTCACTTGAAGGGTTACTGGCTAAAAACACCGATGTTGACCCATTTAATGCGCCTAAAAAGCTGCAAGAGCAAATTAAAGCCAAGCTTTATGGTGATTACACAGGTGGCATGAATACCGTACCGGTTAACTTTTTATCAAACGTAGACACAACTGGCGGTAACTCAGGTTCACCAACACTAAATGGTAAAGCTGAGCTGGTGGGTTTACTGTTTGACGGTGTGTACGAAAGCATTATTGGTGATTGGGATTACAACCCAGAGCTAAATCGCTCAATCCATGTAGATTCACGCTACATGCTGTGGGTAATGGATAAAGTAGATAACGCCCAAAACTTATTAGACGAAATGAAAATCGTAAAATAAGAAGCAGTTAAAATAACAAAAAGGCGCTTACCTTAATCGGAAGCGCCTTTTTTTGTTTAAACATTTTCGGCGATTAATTTAACTTAGGGTACGGGCTACGGGCTACGAGGTTCGGGCTGCGGGCTACGAGCTGCGAGGTTCGGGTTGCGGGGGGAGTTAATTTGTTTTTAGCAGTAAGTATCTTTAGTAGCAGCGATTTTATATCGCGTCAGAGTTAAGCCTAAATAAGTATTTACCACCGAGAACACAGAGTTAACAGAGAAATACTTAAAAGATATGAATCCATCTCTGTGCAGCGCAAAGCGCCTCGGGATTCTCTGTGGTGAAAAAACTGTTTTTAGCAGTAAATGTCTTTCGTAGCAGCGACTTTATATCGCGTCAGAGTTAAGCCTAAATAAGCATTTACCACCGAGGACACAGAGTTCACAGAGAAATGCTTAAAAGATATCAATCCATCTCTGTGCAGCGCAAAGCGCCTCGGGATTCTCTGTGGTGAAAAAACTGTTTTTAGCAGTAAATGTCTTTCGTAGCAGCGACTTTATATCGCGTCAGAGTTAAGCCTAAATAAGCATTTACCACCGAGGACACAGAGTTCACAGAGAAATGCTTAAAAGATATCAATCCACCTCTGTGTAGCGCAAAGCGCCTCGGAATTCTCTGTGGTGCAAAAATTGTTTTTATCAGTAAATGTATTTCGTAGCAGCGATTTCATATCGCGTATTTATGGACATTAGCATTTTACTCGCGCCTCGTAGCTCTCACTTCTCTTTGTTAAATAAGGTCTTTAAGTGATTTATGCACAAAGAGGGCGAAGAGACGCTGCGCTTTCAGAGGAAGGTATAAAACAAGGTTGTTTGGTGGTTTAGGTTACTAATTTGCTGCTCATTCACTTCTCTTTGTAGAATAAGGTTTTTAAGTGATTGATTTACAATGAGGGTGCAGAGACGCTGCGCTTTTTTAGGAGCAAGGTGTTTTTTAATATAAACTTTTTAATAATGGTAAATACGTGCGTTTAATTTACTAAATGCCAACCAACATAATTTTACCTTGTGCCATGCCCTCAAGCTGGCAGCTAAAATCAATGCGCTTTTCAGCAGGTGTTTTATACAGCAAAGTGAGTTTACGAAAAGGCGTGGTAATCACTTTGACCGTTTTGATTTGTAAACTAACGCGTGTTCGTTTGTCTAAAAAGGCAAAAGCCGTTTCCGTTAACGCTTTTTTACATGCGCTTAATGCTGTATTCGTTACAACGCCTGACAATATAGAGTTACTGATATCTTCAGCCGACAAGCTGCTATAGCCACTTGCCATTACGCAGGCAGCATAAATATCAAGTATGGCAATGGCACGTACTTTTTGACTTTTTGGATCCTCATAAACAGCCATGACGCAGGGTACTTTAGACTCATCAAATACCTGAGGTTGAATTGTGTTTACGATTAAGGACTGACTTATATGTTTATGAAACAATCGTTCTAATTGCGACAGTTTTGGTAACGCTAAATCACTGTTTAATTCAATTTCATCAGGGATGATTTCGTTATTTTCAACAAGCTGTACTAAAGGCAATAATTTATCGTGTAGTTGCGCGTCTGTGAAAGGCTTTGATAATACAAAGGATGCACCAAAGCTAATAGCTTCTTCAATTTGAGACTTTTCATCAACGGTGGTCAGCATTGCCACTATTATATTAAGTTGCCTTTGCTTTATTGCACGTAATAACGTAACTCCACACATATCAGGCATATGCCAGTCTGTAAGGACAATATCGGGGTGCCAACTACCAATCAGCGTTAACGCAGATTTAGCATTGTTGGCTTTTTCTATTAATAATTTTCGATAGCCAAACTTTTCCAACCCTCGGCGTACAATTTCAAGTGTTGCATGGCTGTCATCCACGATAAGTATTTTCACACAGGTAACTTTTTTTTAATGTTGTTGTTATTATGGCAGATTTTTTTCACAGCGCTAAACTCTAGTAAATAAACACTTAATTTAAGATAACTAAATAATGCCATATGCCGTTTTTCCGCCAGAGGTTTATCATTATATTGCTATAAATTTTGGGCTACTTATTTTAGCCGCGTGGTTTTATATTCTTTTACTGATACTCAGAGAGTTTAGGGCTTTTGCGTTGAGTATGGTTAAAAGTAACGGCACAATGGATGATGCGACGTTAGCTATGTGCAGAGAGTCTGTTGACAATGCCATGAGCTATGTTAACGATAATCGAAAAACTATCGCTGAGTTAATCAGTGTACAAATGCTGTTACAACAACAATTAACAGAGGTTACTTCATCAACCAAAGATCATGTTACCGAAAAAGAACAACAGCTAATTGATGATCTCAATAAAAAATTAAAACGCTCGCATCAGTTAATTCGCAAACTAAAAGGGGATCTCGATAAAAGTGTTGAAAAATTAAAAGTTACCCGTCAAAAGCTCTATGCACAATATGATGCAGTGACTGTGCTTCAAGAAGAAAAAGACCAGCTACAAGCAGATTATGAAGCGCTTAAAACCGCAAGCGAAAATAGTGATAAAACATCAAGCACAGATACATCCTCAACGCCCGATCAAACAAGACTACTTAACACTTTAAACGAATATAAAAGGCAAATTGCAGAGCAAGACCAACTACTACAGCAATTGCAGTTACAAACAGACGGGCCAGAAAGTAGTGAGGAGTTAGACACACTCAAGCAAGAGCTAGAAAAAACGCAGTACGCACTTAAACACCTTACAAAAGAAAAAAAATTCATTGAAGGGCGCTATTTAGAAATGATGAAAAATAGCAAAAAGCCAAGTTAGAATGCGTTATGGTTATATTTTCTCGCTTCCTGCTTATTTAGTTATCTTTGTAGAATTAGATTTTGAAATCATTGATTTACAAAGAGGGCGAAGAGACGCTGCGCTTCTAAAAAACAACACTGTGCTTTTCACTCATGCTTTAGCAAATATTGATGTGTTGCATAATTGATTGATTGTTTTTTGTTAATTAAAGGCTGAGATGTAAATGATTAAATAAACCTTATTTAAGGTTTTGTCGCACTGGCGACAGCAGCCAAAGAGGGGCTACCGCTGGTCCCTCTCTGGACACTCTCAGCGCACCCGAGCGTCACGCTTTATCCTTCATATAAACCATTGCTTGAACGTAAGCGGCGTATATTCACCATCCTTGGCGAAGTTACGCCTTGTATTTCATCCATGGAATACATTACTCAGCAATACCTTATTTTCAGGGCGTGATGAAGGGGGAAATGTTAAACGTAACATGGGTAGTCACTTTTTACTTCGGTCTATTACAATGAAGCCCAGTAAACAAAGGCAACCTCAATTATTATTAGTGTTTTGCATTAACGATTGGCAGCAAAGTGCCAGAAGCAGATGGTCAGGAGTTATAATGTCTGAAGTCAAGATTTGACCCCTTTGGCTTCTAAAGAGTCGATGACTAAAACGGGCGTCAAAATAACCTATTTGTGGGGTAGCCTTGAAGAAGGTGAATTTAGAGGTGCACTTCTCAAATTTCCACCAGGTGTATCAGCAGCACTGAGCAGTAAAGCAAATACACTTCACGCTGTATTAATCAAAGGAAAGATAGCCTATCAAACAAAAAGTAGTTTAAAGGCACTTAAACCCGGTAGTTATTTTGGTTCAAATGGCCTACATGCTCACCAACTTTCTTTCAACGATGATGATGAAAGCTTTATTTACGTGCGAAGTGATGGTGAATTCGACATTATATTAAACCCTAAACCCTAAATTCTAATTTATATCAATAAATGCAAGGCGGTCGTTACTTGAAAGTTACGACAGCCTTGGATAAACACAAGTCATGTCAATATTAGAATTTACTGAATCAGCGTTGTTCAAATACACTGGCTCAGTATGAGTTGGTAGTCGTTATTGTTATATTGCCTATGGTTTGATCATTAATAAGGGTAAAGACTGCCATTTTGATAAATGTTTGCCAGCCAGTCATTCACGATAGTGTTGGCTTCACTGAGTTCAGCCTGTGAAAGCTGAGGGTATAGCCGTTGCTCAAACCATGCATAACGATTATATAGTTCACCGTTTTCCGTTATTTCCATCATTAGGCGATTTAATGCGTACGACTTTGCTAAGCTATTACCGCTGATTTGTTGCGAATGATACAAAGCCGACAATTTCATTAACGCTTTTTCACTGCCATGCTGGGCTGCTTGCTCTAAAAAAGCGATTTTTTGTAGCTTGAATGCATCGCGCTTTTTAATGTACTCATCTCTGTTTTGTGTTTTAAAACCTTGTGATTGCATATAAAACTCTGCTGTTATATCAGCAAATGTTTGTTGCGCTGCAACAGATCCGTTTTGCGCTGCATCATAAAAATATAAATAAAACTCACGACGTTGCTCCTGATTAATTCCACTACAGTAATCAAATCTTTCTAACGTAGCATCAATTGCTTCACCTGCATCGGTATAATCAGCTATGGCTTCTAGCTTTGCTTGTAAGGCAAAATCATCAATAGGGGCAGTAAAGCAATATCTTAAATTGGCTGCAACAATATACTTTGCATCAATATCGCCTTTGCCAGCCTTATTTTTTAACTGCACTAAATGTGTTTTTAGTTGCCCTTGTTGTTTCCAGCGAGGAATAGCCATTACAGCAAGTTGGTTATTTTGATCTTGTATGCCTTTTTCTAAAGGGGCGATAGTGTTTTTATCGGATAAATCATCGAGTGTTTTTTGTTTTAAACTAAGGGGGGGAGTTGTTTTTAATGTATTTGGTTCCTTTACCACTGAGTTGAGAGGTGAAGAGTGCGATAATCGGCCATTGCTATAATTTAGTGCAATCAAAAGTAATATTAAGGCTAAGCATAGGCAAAGTAAAACACCTAAATTTTTATTATTTATTTTCAAAGGCTTGGTACCTTTTCTTTACGTTAAGTTAAAACAGATTAAATTCCTATTATTCTAAGTTAGCATGTTAGTTATTAAATAACTTCATCTTCATTAGCTGGATCACCACTCTCATCTTCGCTTTTAATTTGTTTTTGCTTCATTCTTTCAATTTTTTTTATTTCTTGAGGAGGAATAGGGTAGATTGATATTAATGGAAAAAAAGCTAAAAAGACCAATGCCCCCTTTGGCATTTTTTTGCTCCAAGTAACTAACTTAAACATTCCCTGAAAAACTACTAAGGCGAGTAACATTCCACCCAAATAATAAAACACTTCAATATCAATAGCGTTGAGTAAATCCATTTATCGCTCCATCTTGTTATAGTAACTCAATGGGGAGAGTGCTGATGATATTCAAGAGTTAAATGATTTTTGGTACTCATTTACTACTCATTGCTTTCTCTATGTTCAGATGGTTTTAAGGACATTGTCGGAGTTTAGGTGTTTGTCATATTCCTGGTTAACATTTGATAAATGCTTATTAAATAAGTTAAAACGATAACGCAAGAGATAGCTAAAATACTACTGTTAGGGAATAAATACCAAGCGGCTACAATTAAAATACTTCTTAGCACAGCATGAATTAAGCCAACAGGGTGTTTAACGATCCAAGAATACACTACCCAATGAAGTCCTAAGCCAACGCCTAAACTCAAAGGAACAAATTCAGGTGCATTTAAAAGTAACGGTATATGGACAGCCCAAAGAAGATTAACCATCACTATGCATAAACCCATTAGTTTTGCTAAAGGATTGGATGAGGAAACTAAGTTCTCTTTTCTAAATTTAGCAATTAATAAAGCTATAGGGAAAATACCGCCTGTTGCAAAAAGTAGAATATATATAGAAATATTTGCGCTAAATTGTGTACTTAAAAGCCCAACTAAACCCCAAATAATGGTTCCAGCAACCGGCATTGAAATAGATCTGTTTGAAGATTGTTCAAATTCTTTTCTGTATTCATCTAATGTCAAAATATCCTCTCCTTGCTTGAGTAATGCTCCGACTGGAAGCGCTTGTTAGCTGTCTTTCGTTAGAATAACGTTCATTTCACGGTAAAATTCAACGGTTGATTGTGGTGATGAATGTCCCTCTATTGAGGAGTACCATGATTGACCAATTTCGAAAAGGTCAGCAATATATTGAGCCTTTTGTCGCCATTCATCGTTTCTTTCAGGTGCAAGTAATGGTAGCTGAATAGCAAATAAATTTAGTGGCGTAATATTCCTAATAGCAAATTTTGCTTTTTCCCCTAGATCATATGCTTCAATAATTTCTAATATCGTCAAAGACCCTAAATTCTCAAAGCACATACCAAACAATTGTTCTCTGATTTTGAACGGCGTATCTTTACGTAATGGTGGTAAAAGATTATTCTTAGGATGAATATTATTTTGAAGCATTATTCTCAAAGTCTTTAAAACTGATTTTACTGTGTGTTCGTTAAACATCTCAAACACTGAAACCTGCGAAACAAATTGTTCCCAACACATGAGAGCATTAGCAGCAAAACCATTGTTGTCTATGAGACCATCAAATCCTTCTTTTTTTGCAGATAATGCTGAAAGATAAAATTTCTTTTTCAATGTATCTTGGGGCATTTCCTTGAGTTGCTCTTCTGTAAAATCACAAGCCCGGCCAAGCTCAGGTCGATTAGCCGCAATCTCGATCATTTTTGTTATTTCTGAAGATATTCGTTCAATATTAGACCAATACATTCTAGGCCAATCTGATGGATTAATAATGCCATTTGCATCAGGTAACTGAGAAGGGGGGATTCCGATATCAACTAAATCTGGCCTAGCTTGAACACCTTCTAATCCAGTAAGGGCAATATAGAACATCATATTTCCGTTTACCCATTCGAAACGCTCTAAATCTTTAGAAGTAAGTTTGCGAGTATCGGTTGGAAAACCTCTTTCATTTATCCAATCAAGTTGGTCTTGCTTCAGGTTACCTGTAGCAGTTTCCCAACTAGCATGAACAATAGCATTACGAATATATTTTATTGCTAGATAGTCGTCGAACACTTTCGCCTGAACATTGATCCCTTTTTCAACGAAAACCTCTCGAAGATTCTTTATACGATTTTCATTAGATATACTCGAAGCAAAGTACTCATTCAAAATATTAAAGTTATCACGTTCACACCACCTTTCTAGCATTGCTTCTATGCTTCCAATCATCATAATTGAATAAATTCTACAGAAAGAAGCGTTGCATAAATTGTGATGTTCATTGCGAAGAGGATGTGTAAGTAGAGCTACACGTGCTTCTTTAAGATATATGAGATCATCAGAATATGTATCAGTAAATTCATCAACTTCCATTATTATGCCTCAGATTATTAGTTATAAAAACTCACAGCTAACGCCCTGTTAAGGGGTGAGCAACGCAATACAGATGCCGCCGCAAACCACCTTAAACACTAAAATCAACGCATAGTAAAAATGCCACGCGTTGCGAATCCCTCTTAAACAGTTTGTTATATGGTTGGTGGTGCCATAAAAGATGCATCAATAATTGAATTTATCTACATTAAATCGACAAAGTTGACTCTTGTTGATGAAGAATGAAGAATGAAGATGGATAGCGAGAGCTAACAGGCTTGAAGCCATACTTTATACAAAAGTCTCTTAGATGTGCATTTCCAATATCTTCAAACGCAATAATGTTCCAAGGGGATTTTTCTGACACATAGTTTAGTAATGACTTAAGCACACCTTGATTCTGAAGCTCATCTGCCAAGTATACGCTAGCGATAGTTAAACAAGGCTCGTTAATGTCATTGGTATAGTTTCTAAAAAGCAGCTGAATTCCTTTTGATTCAAAATCACAATCTTTCCAGAGGGTTGGGACTTCTTCCTGCAATTTAAGCCAACGTTTTATCTGCTTTTTAATAGTTGGTTTTTCACATAACTGCCACATTTTAAAATCGATAGTCTTCACTGAATTACCTCGTAGTTGAAAAACCATATAACGCCTCATTAAGAGGAAATTTATAGTTGGCTAAAATGTTGAACGCAGTGAAAACAGCCAACTGTAAATTTTCCTGCTTTAATGACTTGTTATGTTTTAGTTACTCTTAAGCCACTCACATTGCTTAATAAGAGTATCTAGAGTAACAGTTATATTTTGCTGTGCTGCTTTAACCCATTCACGAGGGTCAGCCCAACCTAAAGCTTTAATTTGTGCCGATTGAAATAGTTGTTCATCAAAGCGATAGATACAGTTAGCTGCTTTTTGCCATGCGTGAGATAGCTCTTCTTCTTTGCCTCGGTCTTGCTCTGCGTTTAATTCTCTACGGTTGTATAAATAACCTTTAGTTAATATGGCAGCTTCAAGAACAACATTTATAGCTTCATCTCGGTCTTTTAATTGTTGCTCAGTGAGAAGTTTTTTATCTTCCCAAAACTTTAAACCTGCAATTAATGCAGTGAAAGTTGCTGGAATTATAACTGCTGGCATCGATACTCCTTTAAAACATAACGCCGCATTAAGCGGACAAAAATAGTTGGCTATAATTTGTGAGGCACGAACAAAAGCCAACTGTTTTTGTTCCGTTTAAATGCCTTGTTAGGGCTTCAACTGCTAATACTTTTCGTGATTCATTAGAGCTGCTATATGCCTCACTTCATTTGCATTACTGCGAATTCGTTTAGCTTCTTTTTCAAAGTTTTCTATAACAGTAATAGAAGCCAGATCTTCATTTAATTTAGTAATAGACATAATTAAGTTAAATAGAACCCATGATGCATCAATCGCTAAATCAATAATATTATCGTCAATATGTGCATCTCCGCATTCTCTATTTCTAATTTCTCCATGCCAGCTTGGATTCCTAATAAACATAGCGGTGTCCCCTAATGGTACTAAGTACCCATGAAATAACGAATGCCGATAACTCATTAAATCTTTTGCTGCACATGCCGCAGTTTTTAAAACATCATTTGCCTTGGGTGTTAAATCGTCACTACCATTTTCTAATACCTCAACCCACTTATGAGCGGAGCTTTTATCTGTTGAAGGCCTAACGCCATCAACCTGTTCATTTTGTAAAATCCATACAGCTCTTTCTAAATGGGACTCAAACATTCCCCAAGTAACGGCAAACACACCTATTTTTTGCTGTGTTTCAATCGAAATGCCAAGCTCTTTAACTTTCAAGGTAGCCAACAAAGCGTTTTTCGTATGTGTTGGAAGTTTCACCGAACTCTCCTTGAGCCCTAACAATTTAATAGTGCGCTCATCGCGCATATTCATACCAGCGCTGCGCTCATTTTCTTTTACATATAGTTTTAACAAATTACCTAACATATTACTATTACTAAGTTTTTATTGTGTTTAATAAATACTTAGAGGAGTAATATGCGCGATTGGCTCATTTTCTTGAATATATGGGCGAACGGTAGAATTAGATACAGCATCCAATCAAATTACTTCAACATTCTTTAGTATATTTCATGTGCATTTTGTAACCATTAAATGCTACGTTAGATGTAACTATATTGAAGGAATAAATTATGAAACTTGAGTCTTTAGCGTTGCACCATGGTTATGAATCTGAAGCCACGACTAAATCGGCAGCGGTGCCGATTTATAACACCTCTTCGTACACCTTTGATAATACGCAGCATGGTGCTGATTTATTTGATTTAAAAGTGCCGGGTAATATTTATACTCGCATTATGAACCCGACCAATGCGGTGCTTGAGCAGCGTATTGCGGCGATGGAAGGCGGCATTGGTGCGCTGGCGGTGGCCTCGGGTATGGCGGCCATTACTTATGCAATTCAATGTTTATGTGAGGTGGGCACTAATATTGTGAGCACTAGCCAAGTATACGGCGGCACTTATAATTTATTTGCTCACAGCTTACCGCGCCAAGGTATTGAAGCACGAATGATAAAAGCCGATGATTTTGACGGCTTTGAAAACGCCATTGATGAAAACACCCGTGCGGTTTTTTGCGAATCAATTGGTAACCCAGCTGGGAATATTGTCGATATTGCTCGCCTTGCGAAAATTGCCCACAGCAAAGGGGTGCCTTTAATTGTAGATAACACTGTGGCTACGCCGTATTTATGTCGCCCATTTGAGTGGGGTGCCGACATTGTGGTGCACTCACTAACTAAATACATTAACGGCCATGGAACCGCTATTGGCGGCATGATTGTTGATTCGGGCAAGTTTGACTGGAAAGCCAATGCCACCCGTTTTGCGATGATGAATGAGCCTGATCCGTCATACCATAATGTAGTGTATACCGATGCGTTTGCTGAGGCGGCGTTTATTGGACGTTGTCGCGTTGTACCCCTTAGAAATACCGGTGCGGCGCTTGCGCCTAAAAACGCCTCTGATATTTTAATTGGCCTTGAAACGTTAGGGCTAAGAATGGATCGCCACTGCGAAAACGCGCAAAAAATTGCTGAATACCTAGAGAGCCACCCTAAGGTGCTGTGGGTTAATTATGCGGGATTAAAATCAAGCCCGTATAACGAAATAAGCCAAAAAATTACCAATGGTAAAGCGTCAGGTATTTTAAGTTTTGGTATTGCCGGTGGCCTTGAAGCCGGTACGCGGTTTATTGATGCTCTAAACATGATTTTACGTTTGGTTAATATTGGCGATGCTAAATCGCTGGCGTGTCATCCAGCATCTACCACTCACCGCCAATTAAATGATGAAGAACTGGCCAATGCGGGCGTTAGCCGCGATTTAATTCGTTTATCGGTGGGTATTGAAAACATTGACGACATTATTGCCGATATAAGCCAAGCGCTTGATAAGGCCTAAATTGTACAGTAAATACCTCAAACTTTTTTGAGGTATTTATTTTTGTAATCAAAAAGGAGTGCCGATACATGAAATTTTTAATTTTTCTCGGTTCGGTTAGAAAAAGTAGCCCACCTAAGCCTGCTCGTTTAGGGCAAAGGGTAGCAAAAGCATGTGAGCGTTGTTTGCTTGAGCATTACTCTGAGCATGAAATAGAGCTTATTGATCCGCTCGATTACGATTTAGACCCTGTGTTTAAACCGCACTTTGCCTATACGCAGGCTGAGGTACCTAAACAACTTGATGATTTAGCAGCAAAAATTAAAGCCAGCGATGGCTTTGTTATGGTGAGCCCTGAATATAATCATTCGATAAGTCCGGCACTTGCTAATTTGCTAAACCATTTTGGTAGTTCTTTATTTGGCTATAAACCCAGCGCAATTGTAACCTATTCTGCAGGGCAGTGGGGCGGCGTGCGCGCTGCTGTTGGCATGCGCAGCTTTTTAAGTGAACTGGGCTGTTTGCCGGTATCAGCAATGATCCATGTACCAAAAGCGCAGGATGTGTTTATTGAAAGTGGTGACGCAAATAATGCGGCAGAGCAAACATCATGGGATAGCTATTTTTCGCGCACCTTTAATCAATTAATTTGGTGGGCAGAAGGTGCTAGCAAACAACGTGAAGCGTTAGACCCTAAGCGATTAAGTAAAGACTTTAAACGTGACCCATCACAACGTAATGCGCCTTAATGGTTATAAATTTAAGCTAGTCTTTTTTGGCATCTTCACGAGGGGAGGCCAATATAGCTTGCTTTTGCTCATCGGTTAAAATAATCCAGTCGAATATTTCGTCACTTGTGCGCCCGCACCCAGTACAGTAGCCATTCATTCTATAACATTCACCGATACAGTCTGTTTTTAAATGAGTGGATTGTTTACTGGGTGTTAGGCGCATACATTCTCTCGTAATTATTTAGTGGCGACGGGCTTTCCTACTTCTAACGAGGTAGACCAGGTTTTAATTTTTGATAAGGTTTTGCTGGTATAAACAGAAATAACCGGCGATTTATCATCAAGTACAAAGGTGGTGCGCAGAGAGGTTTCCGACTCTTTTTGTGTTTCTAACCAGTTGCTATTTTTTGTTAGACATTGGCGAGTGAGCTCAACGGCTTGTTGATGCATGGCAACGGCTTGTTGTTGGTCTTTGTAGTTTTCTTGACAGCGATAGGTCACGGTTTGATTGTTAAAGCTGGTTACTTGGCAGTTATTGCCAAATACGTTGTACTTTGCGCTCCACACATCTAAATAAGGTGTTTTTACTTTGGTGTCTTTTAACGCTGCAAAGCGATTGTCATAGGCGGCAATCAGCCCATCCATTTTTTCGCAGGGAGTTAGGTTATCTAGTTTAGCTTTTTGTTCAGTGGTTAAACTGCTACAGCCAGATAAAATTAGGCCAGTTAATACCAGCGATATATAGGTTTTCAT